>CAYWRZ010000004.1:0-90406 GCA_964460845.1 uncultured Weeksellaceae bacterium | reverse complement strand
AGTAAAAGGATGGCAGAGATCAGCGTACCGGCGTGACCGATACCTACCCACCATACAAAGTTGGTGATGTCCCAGGCCCAGCCTATGGTTTTGTTCAGACCCCAAACCCCTATACCGGTTCCGATGAGGTAAAGGATACAGCCTATTCCCCAAAGGGCGATGACCCCTGATATGGCCAGGAGCACATACCATGCACGGGGGGCTTTGCTTTCGATAGGCCTACAAATATCTTCGGTGATATCGTGGTAGGTCTTGTCTCCCAGTATTAGCGGTTCGCGTATCGCGGCTTCTTTATGCATTATCCGGAATTTTTAAGGATGCTTTCTGTGTGTTAGGCTTCGGTTTGTTCAACGGTGTTACGCACTTTCACCATGTACCAGATGTTGGGCTTCACCCCGGTTTCTTCCAGCGCATGATAAGCACGGTCAGACTGAGAAACCTTGCGGATGGCCGAATCTTCGTCGTTCCAGTCGCCAAATGTGATAGCGTCGGTCGGACAAGCATCGGCACAGGCGCAATCAATATCTCCATCCACCAGCTTGCGGCCTTCTTTCTTCGCCTTGAGCTTACCGGCCTGAATCTCCTGCACGCACATGCTGCATTTTTCCATCACACCACGGGTACGAACCACCACATCGGGGTTCAGTACGAGGCGACCCATTTCATCCTGCGCAGGGTTCACTCCGGTAAATTTCTTATAGCTGGGGTAGTTGAACCAGTTAAAACGACGCACTTTATAAGGACAGTTGTTGGCGCAGTAACGGGTACCGATACAACGGTTGTAAGCCATTTGGTTAAGCCCTTCGTCGCTGTGTGTGGTAGCAGCTACCGGACACACCGTTTCGCAAGGCGCATGGTTACACTGCTGACACATCATCGGCATAAATACCACCTCAGGACTGTCGGAAGGCACTTCCATCTGCGAGTACATCGAGATGGCGCCTACTCCCTCTTCGGCAGCGCGGGCCTTGGTCATATCGGAAGAATAGTAACGGTCCAAACGCAGCCAGTGCATTTCGCGACCGCGACGTACCTCATCCTTACCTACTACCGGCACGTTGTTTTCGGCCTGACAGGCCACAAGACAGTTACCACAACCGATACAGGTGTTCAGGTCGATGGTCATGCCCCAACGGTGACCGATATGTTTTATAGGATGCTCTTTCCAAATACCGACTTCATCTACCGGCTTGTGCACTACCTCTCCGTTTTCATGGATGGGCAGCGTATGTGTGCGGTTAAATCCGTTCTCTCCTTCTTTTTGGCCGGTTTTGTAAAACGCAAATGTGGTCTCACGTACTACCGAGGTACGCCCCATAATGGTATGGTGCGTTTGTGTAGATGCCAAAGGATAGGTTTTGCCGGTACCCGACACGCTGGTTTTATAGAGGTGGTAAGACAGCAATCCGCCGGCAAAAGAGGCCAGCTTAAACGCGTTCTTACCTACGGGAACGGGCTTGCCGTCGCCGTCAGTTTGGATTCCGCCGTATTCTTTATGCTGGAATGCGGCTTTACCGATATTTTCTCCGTTTTCGCCACGGCCGTAACCTAATGCCAAACCAATGGTACCACGAGCCTGACCGGGCTGCGGGAATACCGGCAATTCCAGTTCCGCTCCGCTTTCCGTTTTTAGGGTCACAAGGCTGGCCGGATCTTCCTGTCCGATGTGGAGATTGTATTTTCTTTCCTGCATATCGGCCGGCGACATGGTCAGGTAGTTGTCCCAGGTTACTTTGGTAATGGGGTCGGGAAGCTCCTGCAACCAGGGGTTAGCAGCCTGATTACCGATTCCCATACCGGCATTCTGATAAAGCACCAGTTCAAATTCTCCGCTTTCGATACCGGATACTTTTCGTCCGGCTTCGTTCACGTCGGCAGCGAAAGCCACCGGCGTAGGCGATACGAGGGCTACCGAACCCGAGCCGTTGTGCACGTGCCAGTTCCAGTAATCTTCAAAAAGGAGGTATTCGTTTTGCTGAGAGAAACCGTATTTTTCCCAGTTTGCACGGATCACATCGTAATACACCTGACTGTCTTTGTCGGTGCGTTGGGCTTTGCCGATCCATACCAGCAGGCTTTCCTGCAGGGCACGGGTTTCGTAAAGCGGGCGTATAGCGGGCTGTACCAGCGCGTAGTGGTTAGCTACGGGGTTCAGGTCATTCCAAGACTCGAGGTAGTGGTGATTAGGACACACAAACTGGCAAAGGCTTGCGGTTTCGTCGGCCACACGCGAAAACGATACCGTCAGCTTCACCTTCGAAAGCGCTTCGCCGAAAGCTTTGCCTTCGGGGAGCGAATACACCGGATTCACCAAATCGTCGATGAAGAGCGCGTCAATTTTACCGGCTTTCACCTCATTGACGAGAGCTTCCACTTCGCGGTCATTACCACGGAACAGATTAACGGGGTTGTTCAGGTTAATCGTACTGGAATAAGCACCCAAATTCTCGTTGATGGCATTCACCAACACCTGTATTTCAGGATTGTTGGCACCGGCAACCACCACCGAAGCGCTGCCTGCTTTTTTCAGCTCGGCGGCGGCGATTTTGGTCTTATCCAAAATTTCCTGAGGTACTTCGGCCACTTTCGTACCGGTAATATGCTGGTAAAGGGCTGCCGCTACCAGTCCTTCCTGCGAAGGCTTGATGGGCACACGCGAATCGGCGTTGGCACCGCTCACTGTCAGAATGGATTCGAACTGGAAATGGCGCGACATCCACTCATTTTCGGGCTTACGGTTTTGTAAGTACTGCGGCATAAACTGCGTAGGCAGCAACCAGTTGGTCAGGAAATCGGCCGCAATGCTGACAATGACACGCGCTTTGGAAAAATCGTAGTCGGGGATAAGCGATTGGCCGAAGCTGCGTTGGTTGGCTTCGCGAATCGCGGCATAAGAAACGGGGTCGTACTGGATGTGGCGAACGCTATCAGGCGCTGCGCCTTCGGTAGCGGCCAAAGCAGCCTGTACTTCCTGCAATACGCTTTCGGTAGAGGGGCTCGCTACGCTGCCAGTCAGGAAACGTACCTGTCCGCCGTTACGCAAAATCTCTGCCAGGCGATCCTTGATTTGGGTATCTACCTCATCCCAACCGGCAGGTGCTCCGCCGGCCAGTGGCCCCTGAAGGCGTGCCGTATCGTAAAGCGAAAGTACCGAGGCGGTTACACGGGGTACGGTAGTACCCTTGTTGATACCGAATTTGCGATTTCCTTTTATAAAGATAGGACGCCCTTCACGGGTTTTCACGAGAATGCTCGCGTAGTCGTTCCCATCGTAGTAAGTGGAAGCATACCAGTTAGCTACCCCCGGAGTAATGTCTTCGGGTTTGGCTACATAAGGTATGGATTTGATAACCGGTGCCTCGCAGGCCACCAGCGACGCAGCCGTTACGCTGAAGCCTAAAAACTTCAGGAAGTCACGACGGCTGGTAGAAGATTCTTTTAGCTTCTCATCGCCCAAAAAAGCGTCGATCGGAAGCTCATGAGAAAACTCATTGTCACGGTTCTTTACAAAGCCCGGCGTATTGTTGAGCTCTTCAAGACCTTTCCAATATTCTTTTTGTGTACTCATAGCGCGCGGCAATAAGATTTTAGTAATGACATTTTGCACATTCCCAACCGCCCATTTCCTGCACGGTAATCTTCCCGTCTTCGATGTGCTTCTTATAGAGTTCCGGATCGAGCATCAAACGACGCTGCATTTCATCGTAATACCCGTTACCGCTGCCCATTTGCACAGCCGACTGCTGGTGACATTCGATACACCAGCCCATCGTGAGGGTTGCGCGGGTTACTTCAATACCGAATTCTTTGTTGATGGCGTTCAACTCTTCGTGGGGCATTACGCGGGCCACGGTTTCTTTTTCCATATCGCCGTGACACTGCTTACACTCCAGCTTGCCGGCCACTACGTGCTGCTGGTGAGAGAAGAACACGTGATCGGGCATATTGTGCACCTTCACCCATTTGATGGGGTTGGTCTCGCCGGTGTATGACATGGTTTCGGGATCAAAGCCTACCGCCTTGTAGATTTTGGAGATCTCCGTCTCTTTGGTCAGGGTACCCGACTGAATGTTTTTGTGGCAGTTCATACAAAGCATGGCATCGGGAATAGAAGCATGCTTCGATTTTTCGGTAGTGGGGTGGCAATATTGACAGGCAATTTTGTTATCGCCGGCGTGTATTTTGTGCGAGAATGCAATAGGCTGCTCGGGCTTGTAATTCTCAAATACGCCCACATCTTTGAGCCTGTACCAGCCGTTGGTAAGACCGGCCAAAATCACAAAGAGGAAAACAAAAGAAACCAAGATTTTGTTGCGCCATGCCCATGCTTTCCAAACGGTGAAATAAGGCACATCAGGCAAGGGCTCTTTCCCTTTTTTCTCACGGTTGGCGTTGATAAGCTGACGGCGTACCGAACCTGTAGAAACAGCTATTACAAAGAAAATACCACCGAGCACCAACCACCAAATCCAGCTTCCGGCTTCGTCTTTGGAAACAGCTACAGCTCCCTGATCTACTTTCGGATCACCTGTTATAGGTTCTGTGTAACCATCCACATAAGCCATAATGTTGTCGATCTGCTCGCGGCTTACGGGCTGGGCGGTCATGAGCGCCTGGTTGCTGAACTTGGCGACCAAACCGGTCACATAAGGATGTCCTTTGTCCAGCGTTTTCTTCGGATTCTGAATCCAATCATAGAACATATCTCCGATACCGGCATCAATCCAACGCTGGTGTGCGCCCTTAAGACCGGGACCAATGGAGACTTTATCTGTGGCTTTGTGACAAGAGGCACAGGAGGCTTTAAAAAGCGCTTCACCTGCTGCCACATCCTGCGCTTTTGCCGTATTGGACAAGTTAAAGCTCAGCAAAAAGAACAGGGAGGCCAGAACGGCGTACCCTTTGATGTGCGAGCGGCAAGAAATGTTCATAAAAATCGACGTCTTTGGAATGGAGAATTCTTAACCGTCGGCAAATTTATCAGAGAAAGTTATACCGAGTTCAAAATTGTCACGAAATTGTCAGCAATACGGGTAATTTAGAGCCGTTCTAAATAAGTGCGGAAGCCCCTGTTTTTGGGAGAAAGACGCCATTATCGCTTCTATCTGGTTAAATATGAGGAAGGCCATTCACGCCTGTAAGCCTTTTGTACCGAAGAAAAAGCAAAAACGGCATTGTCTTTGCCCGCGAGGAAATGCTTACCTTTGAATCATGAAAATGCTACGCCTTCTCGGTGCCACGCTGTGCGCCTTCCTTTTGTTGAGTCCGGTCGCATCGGCTCAGGAAGAAGAAAACGACTGGAAATTATTCAGGCCGGTACAACAGGAGAATGAAGCCCCGAAGCAGGATTCCGCTACGGGATCGAAAACCATTCGCCCGGAAGTACGTTTTGGGGGCAAAGAAGGTCAGGTACAGGTGTTTAAAGACAGCCGTATCGACAAGCTTACCGAATTTAGCGGCACGCCGCAAGCGGGTCGTAACACCGTCACGCTGAAAGGATTCCGCATTCAGGCTTTCTTCGATCAGGATAAGAACCAGGTGAATCAGAAAAGGGCCGAATACCTGGCTCGTTTTGACAGTCAGCCCGCTTATATCGACTTTTTGGCACCTAATTTCAGGCTTCGCATAGGTGATTTTCGTACTAAGCTCGATGCCCAATGCTACCTCGACAAGATTAAAATCCTGTTTCCCGATGCCATCATCGTGCAGGATGATATTGAGCTGCCTGTGCTCTAAAACCGCTGTATTTGAACTGAAAAGCCCTGATAATGAATATCAGGGCTTTTAATTTTACTTCGGGGTCAGACTGAATTCGCAAGAGTCTTATTTTATCCCTCGTTTACTCCTTCTGCTTTCGGAAAAGCGAGGAGCATTGCCGCTAATGCAATTCCGACAAGCGCGCCTGCAATAAGCACCTCGGTCTCTCTTTTCTTTTCGTACGTGTTTGCCGCTTTTCTTTTTTGGATATACGCTTCCCAATCCTGAAGATTATACTTCTTCAGCGTATTTCTTATCTGCGCCTCGTATTCTCCTGCTTCTTTTAAAATACGCTCATAATCCTGATAGTCCTGCAAAGTAGCGGAGCCGTCACGTATGTCCTCTACGATTTTCTGTAAAAGGCGCTTTTTGTCGCTATTCCTTATCTCGTCAGTCACCACTTGCATCCGGATTCGTATCTTTTTGTTCTTTTTTCAATTCTTCAAATCGGGCGGTCAAAATTTTTTCATCCTCCTGTAATTTCTCAAACTGACTGTGCAGGGAAATAAGCTGAGGACGTATATTTTCTACCTGTTCTTTTAACGCGCGGTTTATCTGCTTCGCCTCTTCCAATGCTAGTTCCGCATCCAGTTTCTTATCCACAATATCCTGCAACTCCTGATGTGCTACCTTTTTTGCATGATGCTTTCCCGCAATAAAGGTAATTACCCCACCAACCGCCACAATGCCTAAAAAATTGCTGTCCAGACATTTATCCATGAATTTTGGTCGCTTAACCTTTCTTTTAACGCTTGATTTTCTGTTTTTGTTATAGCAATCTCAATTTTTAACGCGTTTAGCCGAGAGTTCATCCCGTCATAACGGGAACCCCACATCTGCGCGTTTTCTTTTATCAAAAAAGAATCTGGTGCATGCTTAACCTGGGCATTGAGCAGCACACTTTGGCCGAAAAATATAAAAACCAATACTAAACGGATTAGCCTCATTGGCACCACTAATTATGACATTCTACCTATTTACAATGTAGAATAAAAATGCGGGCAATCAGCTTATTGCGAAATTCCGTTTACTCAGAAAATTCAGATATCAACTCTTTGTCTATAAATCAATTGATTAGACCCTCGTATAGGGATAAACGCCTTAAATTCCCTTTATGAAATGAAGATAATCAGAGGTACAAGCGATCTGTATCGCACAGAAAAATAAAAAAGTAGCGGTTTGCTTAATTCAACTTCAACACCGCTAAAAATGCCTGTTGAGGCACTTCGACCCGACCTACCTGTCGCATACGTTTTTTACCTTCTTTCTGTTTTTCCAGCAGCTTGCGCTTACGGGAAATATCTCCTCCGTAACACTTGGCCGTTACGTCTTTACGAAGCGCTTTAATCGTTTCGCGGGCAATAATCTTCGCCCCGATGGCCGCTTGTATAGGTATTTCGAACTGCTGACGCGGAATAAGCTCTTTGAGCTTCTCACACATTTTTTTACCCAGCTCATAAGCATGGTCGCGGTGAATAAGCGCCGAAAGCGCATCGACCTGCTCGTTGTTGAGCAGAATATCGAGCTTTATCAGATCCGATTCTTTGTAGCCAAGCGGGTAATAATCGAACGAAGCATAACCCTTGGAAATGGTTTTGAGCTTGTCGTAAAAATCGAATACGATTTCGCCTAAAGGCATTTCAAAGGTGAGCTCTACCCTGTCGGTGGTGAGAAAATGCTGGTTGATAAGCACCCCGCGCTTGTGAATGCAAAGGGTCATGATGCCGCCCAGGTACTCCGATTTGGTGATGATCTGCGCCTTAATATAAGGCTCCTCCACTTTTTCAAGCCGCGAAGGATCAGGAAGTTCAGAAGGATTATGCACATCGAGCCGATCGCCTTTTTTGGTATAAGCGATATATGATACGTTGGGTACTGTGGTAATCACGGTCATATTGAACTCGCGCTCGAGACGTTCCTGAATAATTTCCATGTGCAGGAGTCCGAGAAAGCCGCAACGAAAACCAAAGCCCAGTGCAGCCGACGATTCGGGCTCGAACACAAGTGATGCATCGTTGAGCTGCAGCTTCTCCATCGAAGCGCGAAGGTCTTCGTAATCTTCCGTTTCTACCGGGTAAATACCGGCATACACCATGGGCTTTACGTCTTCAAAACCCTGTATAGCTTCGCTACACGGGCGACTGGTATGGGTAATAGTATCGCCCACTTTTACTTCGCGGGCATTTTTAATACCCGAAATAATATAACCCACATCGCCGGTGCCTACCTTCGTTTTAGGCATCAGATCGAGCTTGAGCACGCCAATCTCATCGGCATGGTATTCGCTGCCCGTGTTTACGAATTTCACCTTATCACCTTTGGAAAGGCTGCCGTTAAGCACTTTAAAATAGGCGATAATTCCACGGAAAGAGTTGAATTCGGAGTCGAAAATAAGCGCCTGCAAGGGCGCCTCGGGATCGCCTTTCGGAGATTCGATTCGGTCTATGATCGCTTCGAGCACTTTGTCCACGCCTAAGCCCGTTTTGCCGGAAGCAGGCAGTATTTCGTCGCGATCGCAGCCCACCAGATCCACTATCTGATCTTTCACTTCTTCGGGCATAGCCCCCGGAAGATCCATTTTATTAAGTACAGGAATAATTTTCAAGTCATGCTCCAAGGCCAAATAAAGGTTGGAAATGGTCTGCGCCTGAATTCCCTGTGCGGCATCTACCACCAACAAAGCACCTTCGCAGGCGGCAATGGCACGCGATACTTCGTACGAGAAATCGACGTGACCCGGGGTATCGATCAGGTTGAGCGTATATTGCTCTCCTTTATGGGTAAATTCCATTTGGATGGCGTGGCTCTTAATGGTAATGCCGCGCTCACGTTCCAAATCCATATCGTCGAGGGTCTGCTCAGTAAGCTGTCGGTCGCTCACCGTGCCGGTCATCTGTAACAGGCGATCGGCCAGGGTACTCTTGCCGTGATCAATGTGCGCTATAATGCAAAAATTGCGAATGTGCTTCATACGATGCAAAAGTATGCTTTTGGAATGGATTGTAAACGAGCGGGACTATTTTTCGTCGGAGAATAAGCCACCTGTAAAAAGTTTAATTCGTTTTTACGGCCTTGCCGATTATATTTGCCTGAATTTTCAGCCTGAAAGTCAACTTATGAAGGTTACCGATCACCTCCGCGAAGCCAAAAAACCGCTTTTTTCGATAGAAATTCTGCCCCCGCTCAAGGGGAAAAGCATCCAGTCGATCTTTAACGCAATAGATCCGCTGCTGGAGTTTAATCCTTCGTTTATCGACGTGACTTACCACCGCGAAGAATACGTGTACAAAAAACGCGAAAGCGGTTATCTTGAAAAGGTCTCGATCCGCAAGCGCCCGGGAACGGTCGGTATTTGCGCGGCCATTATGAATAAGTACAAAATCGACGCGGTGCCGCATATCATCTGCGGCGGGTTCAGCAAGGAAGAAACGGAGAATGCGCTGATAGACCTGCAATTTCTCGGCATCGATAACGTGCTGCTGCTGCGGGGCGACCCCATCAAGACCGAGCCGGGATTTGTGCCCGAAGCTGACGGACACCATTACGCGCTCGATTTGGTAAAGCATGTATCGCTGATGAACAAAGGCATTTACCTCGAAGAAGACGTGAAAGATTTGGCCCCCACCAATTTCTGCATGGGTGTAGCCGGTTATCCCGAAAAACACGCCGAAGCGCCTAATATCGTCAGTGACCTGAAATACCTGAAGGCCAAAGTCGATGCCGGTGCCGAATACATTGTGACGCAAATGTTTTTCGACAACCGCCGGTATTTTGAGTTTGTGAAGCTCTGCCGCGAGATGGGCATTCAGGTGCCGATTATTCCCGGACTAAAAATTCTCAGCACGAAAAAACAGCTTACCGCACTCCCCAAAATATTCCATATCGATATTCCGAACGAGCTGTACGAAGCGGTCGAGGTCTGCAAAACCGATGCAGAAGCCCGCGAAGCCGGAGTAGAATGGTGCATACGCCAGTCGAAAGAGCTGATTGCCGCCGGGGTACCCTGCCTGCATTTTTACACCATGGGGTTGAGCGACTCGACCCGTCAGGTAGCCAAAGCGGTATTCTGAGTGGTGGGGATCAGGCCCAAACCTTCGTGCCCTCTGAACAATTGCTGCAAATTTCAATGTCTTTGCGCGAACGCAGCACTGCCTGCCTGAAATGATTATATACCGGACTTCCCCATATTTCGCGGAATGACCCGGTTTGCTGCAAATCGCCCAAACGATGGGTGGCATCTTTGTCAAAGCAGCAGGGCACCACTTTGCCGTCCCAGGTAATGACACAGGAGCTCCACATCCGCCAGCAATGGTTCGACATACGGTTACGCAAGCGGTAAGTGCCGTCTGATTTACGTAGGTAACGCGAATACTTTTCGTTTTCGGGAATCAGCGGATTACCGTGCTTGTACTCGTACACCTGCGCGGTTTTGAGCCGCACCTCCTCTACCCCCAGCTCCGACGCAAGACGAAACACTTCGGGTACCTGATGCTCGTTGGGGCGAACCACCAAAAACTGAAAAATCAGATGCGGCGTAGCCGATTTCAATTCTTTTTTCCAGCGAATAAGGCGTTGGGTGCCTTCAATAACTTTATCCAGCTTGCCGTGTACACGGTACGATTCGTAGGTTTCCTGCGTGGTACCGTCTATCGAAATAATAAGCCTGTCGAGCCCCGAAAGCACCGTTTTTTTCGCATTCTCTTCGCTGAGAAAATGGCCGTTGGTAGAAGTGGCGGTGTAGATCCCCTTTTGCGAAGCATAGCTGACCAACTCAAAAAAGGAAGGGTTGATATACGGCTCGCCCTGAAAATAAAGATTGAGGTACCAAAGGCGCGAAGCCACCTGATCGATGATCGCACGATGCGTGTCGCGACGCAGGTTTCCCGTGGGACGAGTAAATTTTTTGAGTCCGCTCGGACATTCGGGACAACCGAGGTTACAGGCCGTAGTGGGTTCTATCGAAAGCGCCATGGGCATTCCACGGTGCAGGTTACGGCGTAAAAGACGCGAAGCATAAAAAGAACCGCCGAGCAGAAGAGCGTTCCACAGCTTGCGGAACGTCATTTTGCGAAGAAGATTCAGTTTGTCTTTCATGCCTTTAGCTCCTCAAAAGTAACAAATCGTAAGGGATAGTCGTCAGATACGTTAAATTTGCAGTCTTATGCCCTCACTGCGACTCGTTTTTCTCTTCCTTTTATTGCCGCTCTGCGGTTCGACGCAGCATTATATAAACGGCCGGGTACTTGATCGGGCTACACGCAATCCGCTGGCTTTTGTAAACGTTGTTTCGACCGATGGGAAATACGCCACTTCGACCGATATAGAGGGGAAATTTATTCTCCGTTCGACACAAGCGCTAAGCCACATCAAGCTTTCGTACATCGGCTACGAATCGCTTACCGTACCTGTGGCGGCCGGAGGAGGCGATCCGCTGCTCATTTACCTTGAGAAAAGTCGTATCGAGCTTAACGAACTGGTTATCGATGCAGGGATAAATCCTGCCGATCTGCTCATGGAAAAAGTGATCGCCGGCCGTACACGCAATAACCCCGAATCGGCTACCGCTTTCAAATACCACAACTATAACAAGCTCATTGTAACGCTGGTACCCGACAGCATCATGCAACGCCGCGCCGAAAACCCCGAGCAACTCGACAGCAATACCCGCGAGCTTTTCAACTTTTTTGATCGGCAACACCTGTTCATGGCCGAATCGGTCACCGAAAGGGTCTATTTTTCAGCTTCACAGCAGCGCGAAACCGTGCTTGCTTCGAAAGTATCGGGCTTTCAGAGTCCCATTTTCAATATTTTAGCTACCGAGCTTCAATCCTTTACCTTTTACCGCGATCGCATTTCGTTAGGCGGTGTGGAATATGAGGGACCCATTGCCAAAAACAGCACGAAGAATTATTTTTTCCATATAGAAGACACGCTCTATCAAGAAAAAGACACGGTATTTATCGTGTCATTCAGGCCCAAAAAAGGGAAAAATTTTACCGGACTTAAAGGCACGCTTTCCATTCACAGCAACGGCTACGCGCTGGAAACCGTAATTGCCGAGCCAGCCGAAGAAAAAGCAGACGGATTAGGTATAAAAATCCAGCAGAAATATGCGCTGATAGAGGATCGGCAATGGTTCCCCGTACAGCTCAACACCACCTTCTTTTTCAGGATGCTCGAAACCGGAAATTTCCAGCCCACCGGATTTGCCAACGGTTATATTAAAGATATTGATCTGCAACCCGACCGAAAAGGACAACGTTTTGGCAGCATCACACTGAAAATGGCCGAAGATGCCGGCCGAAAAACGGATGTGTATTGGGATCGGTTCCGCAACGATACGCTCGACCCAAAAGAACGGGAAACCTATCGTGTGATCGACAGCGTGGGGACAGCCATTAAGCTCGAACGTAAAATGTTTGCCGTTACGCAACTGCTCGAAGGGCGCTGGGCGCTCGGCCCGGTCAGTCTCGACCTGGACAGGCTGGTGCGCTTCAACAACTACGAGGGGTTTCGACTGGGATTGGGCATGCATACCAACGAAAGGGTGTCGCGGCACATTTCGGTAGGCGGCTACGGTGCTTACGGAATTCGCGATAAAGCGTTCAAGTACGGCGGCGATTTGATGCTGAAGTTTAACCCCCGGCGCGATGCGGGCATCTTCTTCTCTTATACCCACGATTTGGAAGAAACGGGAGGCATCGATTTTTTCCATGTGCACTACCGGAGTCCGCTCGAATACGATTACAGCTCGCTTTTCCTGAACCGTTTCGACAAGCTGCAAAAAGGCGAGGCACAGGTGTTTTTCAGGGCGCTTCGACACTTCAAATTTTATGTATCGGGAAATCTCCAGTATCGGCAATCGACCGAAGGCTATACGTTTGCGCTTCCGGTCAACGATCAGGTGTCGTGGCTCAGCTCCGATTTTTACATCGCCGAAGCCGCCACGGGATTCCGTTTTCAGTATGGGGAAACCTTCATCGAAACGCCCGATCGGCTGGTCTCGAAAGGCTCTCCTTTTCCGGTGCTTTGGTTCAAATACAGCCGTGGCTTAACTCAGGTTTGGCGCGGCGAGCTGAACTATGAAAAGCTGGAATTACGGCTGGAAAAACGCCATTCGCTGCACCGCTGGGGCTTCTTTAACTACCGCCTCGATGCAGGCTTGATACAGGGCGAGGCACCTTACGGATTGCTTTTTAATCCACGCGGTACCTTCAAACCTTTCGGGCTTTATACCGGCAATCTCGAAGTACTGAGAACCAACGAGTTTTTAGCCGATCGGTATGCGGTGCTGTACCTGCGTCATGAAATAGGCAGTCCCTTTCCGAAAACGAGCAAGTTCAGACCGGTGCTGGGCTGGGGCACGCACATTGCGATAGGCACCCTGTCGAATCCCGAGCGACACCAGGGACTGGAGTTTACGGTTCCCGACAAAGGGTATTACGAATCGGGCATACTGCTCAACAACCTGATTGTTTCAAAATTTTCTGCGCTGGGCATCAGCGCTTTTTACCGCTACGGTCCTTACCAACTTCCCGAAGCGAGAGACAATTGGGCCTTTAAGATCACCGCCGGGTTTATGATTCCCTGATCAAAGCGGCTGTTTTTTAACCTTAATTTTGTTTCTTTGCCTCTTCCCGGATTCATCCTCTTTCCCCGGGTCACATAAGTTATGTGGGATTTTCTTGCCCGATTTATTTTACGCAACCGTATTCCGCTGTTAGCTGTAGTCGCCCTTATTACCGCAGGATGGGCGTACATCGCAATTACACGGATCGAAATCAACCACAACTTCCAGACGATGATGCCGGAGAAAGACAGCGTCAGTCTGCAGTACAAAGACATGAAAGCCCGTTTCGGCGAAGACGGAATGGTGGTGGTGATAGGCGTACAGGCGCCCGATATGTTCACGCTGAAAAAATTCACAGCCTGGCAGGATCTCGGCAATGCGCTGAAAAAAATTGAGGGCATCGACTCGGTATTCTCGGTAGCACACATGTACGCACCGGTGAAAAACGACTCGCTGAAAAAATTCGAGCTGAAACCCGTTTCACCTCATGCTCCGGCTACTGAAGTCGAAATGGAAGCCATCAAAAACCGCGTGCTTTCCTATCCTTTTTACGAGGGACTTCTCTACAACAAGACCGGGGCCAACCTGATGATGGTGTTTGTGAACGCCGAAAAATTCAACTCTCCGCACCGGGGCACGACCATACAGGATCTCGTGAAAGAGACCGAAAAATACGAATCGGAGTTTGAATACTTCCATTATTCGGGAATGCCTTTTATCCGCGATACGCTTTTTCATACACTGAAAGACGAGATTACACTTTTCATCATTTTGGCGGCGCTGGTATCGGCTATCGTTATTTTTATCGTGTTCCGATCGTTTAGAGTAATTGCGGCCTGCATGACCGTAATAGCCGTTGCCACCACCTGGAGCTTCGGTACTATCGGGCTTTTCCGTTTTGAAATTTCGCAGCTCACCGCACTGGTACCTCCGCTAATGATTGTGATCGCAGTGCCCAACTGTGTCTATCTGATTACACGCTACCATCAGGAATACAAACATTCGCACAGCCGCTTACGCGCCCTTACCCTTGTGATCCGCAAAGTAGGCGCGGCCACGTTCATCACCAACGCCACTACCGCTGCCGGATTAGCCACTTTTATTTTCACCCACAGCGACAAGCTTATCGAGTTTGGAATCGTCGCTTCCATTAACGTATTCTGTCTTTTCTTTTTAGCCATTATCCTTATTCCCATTCTGTTCAGCTATATGGGAAATCCACCAGTGCGGCATACCAAACATTTGGAAAAACGCTGGGTGCATGGTGTAATCGATACGCTGGTGCATATTGCTTCTTTCAAAAGACGGTGGGTGTATATCGGCTCGCTGATTGTGATAGCCCTCGGACTATGGGGTATTTCCCTGATCAAAACGACGGGCAGCATTACCGAAGATTTATCCAATTCTTCGAAAGTGAAAAAAGATCTCCGTTTTATCGAGCAAAATTTCGGTGGAATGGTGCCTTTTGAAGTAGTGGTGAATTTCAAGCAGCGCGGTCAATTGATGAGGGATAAAAACCTGGAAAAGCTGGAAGAAATACAGCTACTGCTGGCCGAACAGGGCGTATTCTCCAAATCTTTGTCGCTCGTCGATGCCGTAAAATTCGTGAACCAGGCCTTTTACAACGGTAACCCCGAGAAATACAAGCTGATCGAACGCAGGGATTTGGTGTACATCAAGCCCTATTTCGACAACCTGCGCAACGACAGCCGTTCGGCCACCAAAGGATTTATCGACAGTACCGAAACGCGTACGCGAATTACCACACAGATAAAAGATTTGGGCGCCAAAGCGCTCGACAGCATTGAAAGCTACACCCTGAGTCGGGCCGACCTCATCCTGAATCCCGATCGCCACGAAGTAGATTCCATGCTGAATGGTGTGCTACAAGCCAAAGGGGAAGAAAAAGATCGTTTGCTGCAAGCATTTTACGACGAAAATCCACGCGTCTATACCCTTTTACTGAAAGAGTTAGCCGGCACCGATTCGACCGCATTGTACGCCCTCGAAGAGAATCCTGAGCTGGTGCTGGCACGGCAGCAGGAAAAAGAATTTGATACCCACCTGAAAAAAGCCGTCGATAATTCGCGTTACGACATTTTGATTACCGGTCTCAGCTCGGTGTATGCTAAAGGCACGAGCTACCTGATCAAAAACCTGATGTCGAGCATCGTCTTCGCGGTAATTGCCATTTCGGTATTGATGGCGTTGCTTTTCCGTTCGCTGCGAATGGTGGCTATCTCCATGCTGCCCAATATTATTCCGCAGATCGTGACGGCAGCCATCATGGGATTTTTCGACATTCCGCTCAAACCTTCGACCATACTTATTTTCGGTATAGCGCTCGGCATTTCGATAGACGATGCCATTCACTATTTGGCCAAATACCGGCAGGAGCTTAAAGCCGGAAAAAGTATTCGTGAAGCTTCGCTCTACGCTATCCGCGAGGCCGGCGTGGGAATGATCTACACCTCTATGGTACTGCTCTGCGGCTTCTCAGTATTTACGTTCTCCGAATTTGGCGGTACCAAAGCGCTCGGCTTGCTGGTATCTATTACGCTGCTTGTAGCCATGTTCTGCAACCTGATTATCCTGCCTTCGCTGCTGATGAGCCTCGACAAATGGCTTACCACGAAAGCCTTCCGGGAGCCTTTCCTCGAAATTTATGACGAAGAGGTGGACGAAGAGCTGAGCGAGATACAGGTAATCAAACAGACACCTCCGCCCACACTTCAGTAAGCTACCGCCCTAACCTGCCTTGGGCATTTATTGCTAACTTTACCGTATGAAAGGAATTATCCTCGCCGGCGGTTCCGGTACCCGCCTTCATCCGCTTACCCTGGCTGTCAGCAAACAACTGATGCCCGTGTTCGACAAGCCGATGATCTATTATCCCCTATCGACGCTGATGAGCGCAGGCATTCGGGATATTCTGATCATTTCGACCCCGCACGACCTACCGCATTTCCAAAAGCTGCTGGGCGATGGATCGGCCATTGGCTGTAATTTCAGCTATGCCGAACAGCCCGTTCCCAATGGCCTGGCACAGGCTTTTGTGATAGGCCGCGATTTTGTGGGACAGGATAAGGTAGCGCTGATTTTGGGCGACAATATTTTCTACGGTGTAGGCATGGGACGTAACCTGCGCAGCCATATCGATCCCGAGGGCGGCGTTATCTTCGCTTACCATGTATCGGATCCCGAACGTTATGGTGTGGTAGAATTCGATGCGCAGCTCAAAGCCCTTTCGATCGAAGAAAAACCCGCAAAGCCCAAGTCGCATTACGCCGTACCCGGATTATATTTTTACCACAACGATGTGATCGATATTGCCCGCGACCTGCAACCCAGCGCACGTGGCGAATACGAGATTACCGATGTAAACCGCGAGTACCTGCGTCAGGGACGCCTGCGCGTATCGCTGCTCGACCGTGGTACCGCCTGGCTCGATACCGGCACCTTCGCTTCGCTGATGCAAGCCGGACAATTTGTGCAGGTTATTGAAGAACGCCAGGGACTCAAAATCGGCTGCATCGAAGAAGTAGCTTACCACATGGGCTTCATCGACCGCGAACAATTAGCACGCATCGCCGAACCTCTCACCAAAAGCGGCTACGGAAATTACCTGCTTAACCTGATTGCCCGATAAATGGCTTCGCCTCATTCCCTGATCGAACAAGCACTCGAAAAGCTCGACTTGCCCCAATCGCCAGCCGCGCTTTACGAACCGATGCGTTATTTTCTGACGCTGGGCGGAAAACGTACAAGGCCGATACTCCTTATACGCGGACACCAACTTTTCGGCGGACAAGCAGAAAACGTGCTGCCTCAGGCAGTGGCCATCGAGCTGTTCCATAATTTCACCCTGATCCACGACGACATCATGGACAAGGCTCCCTTACGACGGGGAAAAGCCACCGTACATACACGCTGGGATCTGAACAGCGCCATGCTGGCCGGCGACGGAATGCTGGTAAAAGCCTACGGACTGCTGGCACAATGCGATTCGCAGAAACTGCCCACCGTGCTCGACGTATTTACGCGTACCGCATTGGAAGTCTGCGAAGGGCAACAGTTAGACATGGACTTTGAAGCGCGTCACGATGTGACCATTGCCGAATACCTGCAGATGATCAACCTGAAAACGGCTGTACTGCTGGGCGGCGCGTTGCAAATCGGTGCCATTCTGGCAAATGCGGATGAACAGGATGCAGGGCACCTGTATGAGTTCGGCCGTAAGCTCGGCATTGCTTTTCAGTTGCAGGACGACCTGCTTGATGCCTTTGGCGATACCGGAAAATTCGGTAAAAAAACGGGAGGCGATATTGCGGCGAATAAAAAAACCTACCTCACGCTGCTGGCTTTTGAGCGGAGCAATTCCTCGCAACGCAAAGCACTCGAAACTCTTTTTTACCAACCGCAATCTAACGAAGAGGAAAAAATAAACCAAGTGCTGTCGCTTTATGCGGCGCTCGATATACGCACACAAACACGCGAAGAAATGATTCGTTTTCACCGCGAAGCGCTGGATCACCTGTCGGCCATAAGCGTACCCGACAGTCAAAAACAGGCGCTGCTCGAATTAGCCGAATCGCTGCTTGTAAGAGAATATTGATATGCGACTGATTGGTCTTATACCCGCACGCTACGGCTCGACCCGCTTTCCGGGCAAGCCCCTGGCCGATATCTTCGGGAAATCGATGATACAACGCGTAGTGGAACAGGCAAGCGCCTCTTCGCTACTGGCCGAGGTATGGGTAGCCACCGACGATCGGCGCATCTACGACCATGTAAAAACATTTGGCGGCCACGTGCTGATGACATCGCCGGATCACCTCAGCGGCACCGATCGCTGCCGCGAAGCGCTCGAGCTGCACGGAGGCAATTTCGATGCGGTGATCAATATTCAGGGCGACGAGCCTTTTATTCAGCCTTCGCAGATAGATCGGCTGGTGCGATGCTTCGACGATCCCGCTGCGGAAATTGCCACGCTGGTCAAAAAAATAGAAAAAACCGAAGTACTGCATAACCCCCACAAGGTAAAAGTGGTGCGCGACCGGCAGGATTACGCGCTGTATTTTAGCCGGCAGGCTATTCCTTTTCAAAAAGATCGTCCGCAAGAAGAATGGCTCAGGACCCACACCTATTACCAGCATATCGGCATCTACGGCTACCGAAGTCATACCTTGCAAAAAATCAGCGCGTTGGAACCGGGGATACTTGAAACCGCCGAGTCGCTTGAGCAGCTACGCTGGCTCGAAAACGGCTTTCGGATCAAGACGGCGCTTACTGACGAAGAGGCTTTTGCCATCGACACGCCCGAAGATTTGAAAACCTTGTTGACAACTTTTGGGAAATAAGCCGCCCAAGTATTACCTTCGCTTTCGTGACGAAGATTGAATCGCATATCAGTACCCTGCTGTACCGCTACGACTGTGTAATTATACCCGGCCTGGGGGGCTTTGTAGCCAACCTTGAACCGGCTTCGCTCCAGCCCGAAAAGCAACTGGCGATGCCTCCTTCTAAAGGCATCATTTTCAATAAGAATCTCACCGGCAACGACGGTTTGTTAGCCGATGCGATAGCCCGTGCCGAAAACCTGCCCTATTCGGAAGCTAAGCGTAGGGTAGCCGATTTCGTATCGCGCAGCCGCGAAAAGCTTGGCCGGGGCGAGAGCCTGATCTTTGAAGATTTGGGCGTGCTTTACACCGATCGCGACGGCGTGCTGCGTTTTCGTCCCGATTTTTCGGTAAACTTTTTGGTCGAATCGTTTGGCTTATACCCTGTAGCAGCCCGTGAAATACGGCAGGCGGTCAATGAAGCCCGTGTCCTTACGCCGCCCGAAGCTAAAATTATACCGCTTGAGCCGCAGCCCGAATCCGAAGAAGAGTTAGCGGTGGTACGCACCCTGCCCTCGGCTATGCTGCGCCGTTATGCTCCGGTAGCAGCCACCCTGGCACCCATTGTGTTCTATTCGCTTTGGATTCCGCTGAAAACGGATTTTCTGCAAACGGGAACACTGCAGCTTTCTGATCTGAACCCTTTCGCTTCGGCGAAAACCATAAGCTACGAACCGCGCTCCGAAGCCTTTATTTGGCAACCCGCCACTTACAACGCCGCCGAAGAGTGGAAGAAACTTAGTGAAGGCACTGCCGATGTGGCCCAAGTGCAGCTCGACAACGGAAGCACGCTGAACCTGACGGTTCGTCCGGCCGAGACGGAAAGCACCTATGTAGCGCCACCCTCTGTGGTTATACCGGCCACGCCGAAAAACGCTTCGGTACATATTATCGGGGGCTGCTTTGCCGAACCGGATAATGCCGATAAGCTCGTGCAGCAATTGCAAAGCGAAGGTCTGCCCGCTTATATTCTCGACAAGCACCACGGTCTGCATCGCGTAGCGATGGGCAGCTATACCTCGATGGACGAGGCCCTGCAAGCCTTACGTCAGGTACGGGATAAGGGTCATCCTTCGGCCTGGATACTCCGCAAATAAACGCCGCGTAGCACGCTGCGCACCTCCAATTTCAAAATGTTTGGTACATTTACGCCCCATTGGTCCCGTAGTTCAATGGATAGAATAGGAGTTTCCTAAACTCTAGATGCAAGTTCGATTCTTGCCGGGACTACTAAACCGGAATAACTCACATTAAGTGCAGGGATTCCGGTTTTTTTATGAGGTGAAATAAATATTAAATGCTCTGTTTTATCTCTTTCCTCTATTGGTAGAATCGCGACATTAAACGCTTCATACAGGTTAAAATCATTTTGAGCACGTAACAATATACGCTGTAGGATAAGACGAAGAAGTGGGCACCTCCCCTGAATTTGTTAGATATAAGTTGGAAAACTCTTATTTTTATCTACGAGCCATTTTCAAATTATAAATTATGGAATCTATAAACGCGATATACAAGTTTGGCAATCTGTATGACAAAACCACAAAAAAGAGGATTGTAATCAGTGATGGAGCTGAAGTGTCAATTGTAATTACTTCTGCTGAGGATATTTTACCTGAAGACCCTAATCTATCAGAAGCAACGCCCTTAAACGCTAAGGAAAAAGAGAAAGAGATACAGAAATTTTGTAATAAACAAAAAGAACCCGCAAAATACTGGAAACTATTTGAAAGTGGGAAAACACTCTATTTTGAAATATCAGCCGGAATTAAAACCGGAGATAAACAGGTGAAAAAATTTGAATACATCTTTAAAGTACAAATTCTGGAAGACCTCTATATCTACAATAAGAAAAAAGAAGCTAAGTACGCACGCTTTTTCGATTGCAGATGTAAAGTTAAAGAGTGCTTTCCTGAGTTTGAATTTTTTGAACCCATAGCTGCCACCTCTTTGAACGATGCCTACACCAAAACCTATGAGCTATATTTTGCAATGTTTGGCAAGTCAACGTGTAATGCTTTCGACCGCTTTTCAGAAACCCCTGACATGAAGTCGATTATTCGTGGAAAAACAGAAAGTATTCAAGAGGAAAAGAAAGAACATTCGCACTACTAATCAACCCATACGTTCGCTATCAAAAATTGAATCAAATTCCCCTCTTCAGCACAAACGCTTTGCTTTCATAAAAACGGTACGTCATTTACAATACTGGTCCAGCCCAAAAACACCAACACCGCGTCTTCCCAAAGTATGAAAAAAATTACGCCCCTGAAATACGTCGCTCTGCTGCGCGGTATCAACGTAGGCGGGCACCATAAGCTGCCTATGGCCGACCTCAAAAAAGAAATGAGCAAGCTCGGATTCGAAAACCCCGTCACGCTGCTCAATTCGGGCAACGTGATTTTCGAAGCAAATGCCGAGGCTATTCCGGCAATGGAAACAAGACTGGCTGCCCAACTCCAAAAAACCTTCGGATTCACGGTGCCGGTACTGATAAGAACAGGTACCGATTTTTCGGAAATGCTCAAAATGCAGCCGTTTAAAAAGATACAGATCACGCCCGATATACGCCTCTACGTGTCTTTCCTCAAACAAGAACCCACCCAAAAGCTGAAGCTGCCCTGGACATCGGACGACCAAACTTTTCGCATTCTTCACATTCAACACCGCACTATTTTCAGCGTACTCGATCTCGCCGTCACCAAAACGGTAAAAGGAATGGATTCGCTCGAAAAAATGTTCGGCAAAGAAATTACCACCCGCAACTGGAATACGGTAGAAAAAATCGCGGCAATCGTAGAAAAATAAGCCGCTATCTTACCCGTACACTTGCTCTCCCCCATTCTCCTGCCCCAAACGCATCGCTAAAAAGAAAAATTATTTTCACTGAATACCAGTGCAATAGAGATTTTACGGCCCATAATTTTGCGCAACCGAATATTTGCATATATATTTGCAACCGATTGGTTTCGAAACTTGATTTTTCGCAGGTATGAGAAAGCTCAAACTACAGGTACAACTCCGCTTAGACGGATACATCGCCGGTCGCGGAGGAGAAATGGACTGGATGACTCTCCCCTGGTCTGAGGATCTTAACGACTATGTACGCAAACTGCTCCAGTCGGTTGATGGTATCACCTATAAACCCGCATAAGTATGCGTAGAGACGTATTTCAGGCCATTGCCGACCCCACAAGACGAGCCATTATCGGACTTATCGCCTTGCAGGCCATGACCCCAAACGCGCTGGCCAATCATTTCGACATAAGCCGACAAGCCGTTTCCAAACACCTGCAAATTCTGAACGAGTGTGAGCTGGTCAAACCGCAGCAATCGGGACGCGAAATCTATTACCATCTCGAGCTGAATAAAATGAAAGAGATCGACAAATGGCTGGATCAGTTCCGGAAAATCTGGGAAGATCGTTTCGACGCGCTCGACGAAGTATTAAACCGTCTGAAAAAAGAAAATCCATCGCGCTAATTTTTGACACCGACCGAAATACTACAAACGGCTCATTCATTATTTAAACAAAACGCTTATGAATAAGACTATTCTCTTCAATTTCCTTGTCGATAAGGAAAATAACAAAATCAAGGTAGAACGCTCGTTTAATGCACCGCTCGATCTGGTATGGGCAGCCTGGACCGAAGCCGAGATTCTCGACCAGTGGTGGGCGCCCAAGCCCTGGAAAACGGAAACCAAGTCGATGGATTTCCGCGAAGGCGGACGCTGGCTCTACGCTATGGCAGGTCCCGAAGGTGAAAAACACTGGTGCCTGCTCGACTATAAAACTATCGACCCGAAAAAAAGCTTCTCAGGTATCGATGCTTTCTGCGACGAACAAGGCAATCTCAGCAAAGAAATGCCTCGCTCTTCGTGGAAAAACCGTTTCACTGATCAGCAGGATAGCACGGTAGTGAATATTGAAATCGGTTTCGACAAGCTGTCGGATCTGGAAACCATTATCCAAATGGGCTTCAAAGAAGGCTTCACAATGGGAATGGAGAACCTCGATCAATATATCCAGGCACAATTTTACCTGCGCAAGCAAAACAAGACTGCAAACAACGCAAGGGTCTGTACCTACGTCAATTTCCCGGGCAATACCGAAGAGGCTTTTCTCTTTTACAAATCGGTTTTCGGCACCGAGTTTATTAACGGCATCAAACGTTTTGGCGAAATTCCGGCCGACCCTACACAGCCCGCCATCGCCGAAGAAGTGAAAAAAATGGTGCTGCACGTAGAACTTCCACTACTCGGCGGACACGTACTGATGGGTACCGACGCGCCTAAAGAAATGGGCTTTACGGTAAAGCCCGGAAATAATATGCACATCCAGCTCGAACCCGAATCGCGCGAAGAAACCGAACGGATTTTTAATGCACTTTCGGAAGGCGGAACGATACACATGCCGCTACAAGATATGTTTTGGGGCGCTTATTTCGGTAGCTTCAGCGATCGGTACGGTATCAACTGGATGATCAACCACCAACCTAAAGCCTGAGGTATGAAAAGCACTCGTATTCTTTATTGGCTCTGTACGCTGCTGCTCGTGCCCGCTTTGGGCATGGGCTCGGTTATGGAGCTTATGGGTAATCCCGATTCGCTGGCACTGATGGCTACGCTCGGCTACCCCGCTTACCTCTCTCCTTTTTTGGGCCTGGCACGCATCCTGGCGCTGATAGCTCTCCTTGTACCCGGATTTCCAAGGCTCAAAGAATGGGCCTACGCCGGACTGGTATTCGATCTTGTGGGGGTAATCTACTCCTTTATCGCAGTGAAATTTCCACCCGAATATTTTATCTTCCCGGTAATTATTCTCGGTCTGATATTCAGCTCTTATTTCCTTTATCACAAAAAAGAAAAATCATAGCGCTAAAAGTAAAACGCACTTAATTCTCTGTTTATGACACAAGCTACCACCGCCCAATCGCGCACAGGCTGGATCCTGAGCGGCCTTGTGATTCTTTTTATGCTGTTCGATTCGCTGATCAAATTTTTCGACTCGCCCGAAGTCTATGAAACCACGGTAAACCAACTGGGCTTTGCCGCACAACATATTCCTGTGTTGGGAACGATTTCGCTGGTTTGCACGCTGCTTTATGCCATTCCGCGCACCGCAGTATGGGGTGCCCTGCTCAGCACCGCTTACCTCGGCGGAGCCGTTGCCGTACACCTAAGAGTAGATAACCCCCTGTTCAGTCATACGCTGTTTCCGGTGTATTTAGGCATTCTGCTTTGGGCAGGACTCGGCCTGCGCGACACGCGGGTACGCAGACTCTTCGGCTTCGGAAACTAAAGTATTAGCGCAAAGGAGGATCCTTTTCATGCTTTCGATCATTGAGCCATCTGTCAATGGGCTTGAGTCCGAAATTGATCAAAAGGATAAAGCCCGTAGCAATCGCTACTTCCACGATAAAACCCGCCCCTGCCAGGCAACCGATGGCCGAGCTGCACCACACGGTAACCGCCGTGGTAAGTCCGTGCACATTGAGTCGATCTTTAAACACAATCCCCGCTCCGATAAAGCCTATACCGGTTACAACCTGCGCCACGATACGGGTTACGTCTTCATTAGGCCGGGTAATCATGAAGGAAAGCAGCACAAACAGCGCCGATCCCACTGCCGCAAGCGTGTTCGTTCGTAAACCGGCGGCTTTCTGCCGCCATTGGCGTTCAAAGCCGATAGTAAAACCTGCCGCAAAAGCAACAGCTAATCGTAAAAGAAACGTTTCGTAAGTCATACCTGAATTTGAGAAGGTGTAGCTGCTTTTTAGAATAGAAAATATACGCATTCGCTTCGCAAAATGAAAACGACCCTTTTCGAAACGCCTCCGCCATTTTACACCCAAAAACGGCCAAAGCAATATCGCCCTGGCCGCAGGCCTAAAAAAAGAAAAACAATACTTCAGGGTAGTTTTTCAGGCACAAAAGAAGCGAGCTCTTTTTCCTCAAAATGTGGCGTAACCTGAATGGATGACCCATCTTCGTTAAACATGATAAATGCCGATCGCGATCCGCTGCTCAGGTTGATCTGCAAACCCACGCGGAAAAGCACCACACGTTGTCCGTTAATCACCACATGCACGGGCTCCATATCCGACATAAAAGCGAGCTGTCCCCCAATCCCAAGCGGATATAAGGTAATGTTCAGCTTATTACCGTTCATCCCATCGAGACAGGCCAGTCCCATATTGGTTTGAAAATCCCATTGGTACGAGAAATCACATTGCGCATTGGGAATAACGGGTTCTCCTTTGATAGTTCTGTTCAAAATCAGCGTAAAAGAATCGTGGGAAGGCACCTGCGCTGCGGCAGTACGTTCCTGTGTAGCTTTTTCGTTCGACATGGTAGTAAATTTTAATAAAACACACTATAAAGAGCCTGTTTACAGGCTATACAGAATACGATACCCATACAGGAGACAGAAACGGATTTATGCCTCCCTTTCGGAATACTATACAAAGCAGGAAGTAAGAAGATGAAAAGCGGGATATAACTTGCCTTTCATTCAAAAGCAGGCTGTTTAATTCTACCGGAAAAGCCGATAGTTGCCTCATTAAGAGGAAGAAAGATATAACTATTCCGGGAAAAACACAACGATGGCAGGATAAAAATCATCGCCCGCTTACCATTGCTGCGGAGGATTCCCATCGGCAGCCCAGGGAAATCCGCTGATCCCTTGTATTTTGAGCCTTTCGATGAGCTGTGCAGTATGGTGCTGAATATGACGAATACTGTTGATGTGCAACTCCAGGCGCGAATACGGATACCATTCAAAACCCGACTCCCCTTCAAAAGGCAGGGCCGCTACGGCCTTCGGCAACTGATTTTCCAACTCTTCGATAAAACCCAGCAGCTCTTCGCGCGTGTGAAAACCTTCTACCGGCACTTCGGAGTTTTCCCAGTCTTCGCTTCCTCCAAGACTTTCGGCACCTTCGAGAGCATTCGGCCAGGGCGCGTAACTTTCCGCATTGGGAGCCAGGTAAAACTTTACGCCCCATACGATATGATAAGCCAGTTGCCAATTGGGATTTTTATAGGCCGCAGTGTTCCATTCGGCCTCGGGCGTTTGTTCAATTACCCGGCGAAGCATCTGTAAGGCCGCTTTGTATTGGGAAACTATCAGCTCGGTGATTTTTTGATTGTCCATTTGTGCAAATGTGAAAGGTTAACTATACTAAGATTGTCGCTGTGCGGTGGATTAATGCTTTTCGCCACAAGCCTTCACGAGGTGGTGACAAAAGTCGCACACAAAACTACCATCTGCTTTCGACCCTTAATTGTAAAAAATAGACATTTTTCAATATCCGCTCAGCGCAAAAAACTTAGCCGGACTATACCCCGAAAACGCATTAAAATCACGTATAAAATGTGCCTGATCGTAGTATCCTGAAGCATACGCCAACGACGTAAGATCAGGATATTCAGGGTAACTTCGCATCGCATTTTCAAAACGTACTATACGGGCAAAAAGCTTAGGACTAAATCCGGAACCAGCCAAAAACCGCCGCTCGAATTGTTTCTTCGAAAAACCGCATTGACCCGCCAGGTCTGCAATGTTCACATTGCCCCGCTGTTGTCTTATGTGCTTTACCGCACCGGCTATACGGGTATCCAACGACGAAGACCGCAGCAGTTGTGCCTTAAAAAACGAAGTAAGCACCTGCACCCTTTCGGCAGTAGATGCCGCCAACGCTATTCTTTCGATAAGACCATCGCCTGCATTTCCACAAAGGCTGTCGATAGGCAAAAAACGATGGCAAAGTTCGGAAGCCGGCAACTGAAATAAGACCGGAACAGAATGCGAATACAGGGAAACGCCAAAAAGCTTAAAAAATCCGCCCGCTGGAAATTCCGCATAATGCGAAGTATGCCCCTGTATCGAAGAAAACCGCAGCTCGGGATGAGCGGAAGATCCCTGAAAAGCAAAGGCCATCTCCGTGAAGGTGCTGGCCGTCATGTAATAGGTCGAGCTTATCGTTTGCGTGTGTTCCTCCCATTCGTCTTCCCAAAAATGGCTTACGATAGATTTTAATGCTGCACAGGGAGGAATGACACGGTAGCTCATAGGTAAAAACGCGGCTGCCTGCCGCAGGAATAGGACAAAGATAAGGTTCTGTAAAATCTAAGAAAAAGTAAAGGGGCTGCGTTATGGTTTGGTAGCGGAAAGAATTATTTTTACCTGTCGAAAAATGCCCGTACCATGACCGATTTCACGCAATGCCAGATAGCCTCCATGAGCATTCACCACGTAGGAAATGCCACGCAGGAAGAAGCGCTTCGGCTTTCCGATTCGCCCGCCGATCTCTCCGATCCGCGGCTCAACGAGCTGCTCGCCCGGTATTTTCTTGACGCTTTTCGGAGCGAAGAACGTTACACCTTTACTTTTTCTAACGGCGATCACAGGCTTAATCCGCTGTTCCGTTTTGCCGAAACCCTGTTCGATGCACCCGATCAGCTTCATGCCATAAGTATCGACATTGCCCGCCAGCTCTACGAAGTGGCCGTGCACCCGCAAATCAAACCCGGAGATTTGTTTGTGGTGTATTTTTCGCAGCTCAGCCTTCAGGGGGAAACTACCGAAGCCATAGGCATTTTCAAATCGGAAAGCCGGCATCCTTTTTTGAAGCTCGACCAACTGGCTACTGAATTTTCGCTGCGGTACGACGAAGGTATTAACGTAGAAAAGCTCGACAAAGGCTGCCTCATCCTGAACCTCGATCGCGAAGAGGGATACCGCGTGTGCGTGGTAGATAAAGCCAATCGCTCGGCCGAAGCGCAATACTGGAAAGATCTGTTTTTACAGATCAGCCCTGCGCGCGATGCGTATCACCAAACCCGCGATTTTCTGAGCTTCGCCAAAAGTTTTGTGAAAGAACAGCTTCCCGAAGAATTTGAAGTGAGCAAAGCCGATCAAATCGACCTGCTGAACCGCTCAGTAGCCTATTTCAAAACGCACGATACTTTTGATAAAAAAGAGTTTGAAGAAGAAGTTTTCGTACAAGAAGACCTGATCCGCTCTTTTCGCGATTTCGACGGCTCTTACCGTGAAAATAACCAAACCGGATTTACCGACGAGTTTGAAATTTCGACACAAGCCGTAAAAAAACAGGCTAAAATTTTCAAAAGCGTGCTGAAGCTCGATAAGAATTTCCACATCTACATCCACGGCGATCGGGATCTTATTGAGCAGGGTGTGGACGAAGGCGGACGTAAATTTTACAAGATTTACTACCAGGACGAGCGCTGATCATTCTCCACGCACTTCCCAGGAACGGGAAAACTCCTGATCCCTGAATGCTTCTGCCAGGCCGGTAATCTGCCTGAGCCACAGCACTTCGTCGGCATCCATGCCCAGCTCCTCCCCGATTCGGATATTGCTCCAGTCGTTTCGTTTGAGAAAGGTGACCAACCTCGCCGAGAGCTCTACCTGATGCGTGCCCCGCGCCATATTATGACGAACCGTAGCGGTAATTCGGTGCTCAAGCGTTTTGTTAAGATGTGTAACAGGCAGATAACCCCGGAGCTTCTTCCTGATTTCGGGCGTGCTCCTGCACACGGCCGTACGATGAAAGCCATCGACAATAACACGTTTTTTCTTTCCTTTTTCATTCGCTACCACCACAGGCATCGTAAGTCCGTCTTTGCGGATAGAAAGCTCCAGCAAACGCATTTCGGGGGGAGCCACCTTATTGGGGTTATAATCGTTGGCTTCTATCTCTTCCAGTGGTACCAACTGCACATTCAACACCGGTTGGTTTAATCCGAGAAACTGATACAACTGCTGTGAAATCTGATTGTAAATTTCTACTTTTTCATCGAACGTAGCTTGGGTGTAGGGTTTCAGAATCTCTTTTATCATTGGTGATGATATTTTAAAAACAAGGTTAGCTGACGCTGCATTTCGCCCCGGGTTTGCGCAAAAGAAAGCCCTTTGCACCAATAGTCATTTTTGAGCAATACCTTACAGATTCTCCTCCAGGAAGGCGCTTTGCGCTGTGCCTCCAGCTTCGGATCGGCCGCATCGGGAATATCCTGCGCATAACCGTTTTTTCCCCAATACTTTAAGAATTTTCGGATCTTTTCACTGTAATGATCACGAAGATAAGGCGGCATGGTATCGAGCAGAAAAGACGCATAGCTTTTATAGGTATGTCCTTCGGGCAGGTTCATCCGAAAATTACCGAAAACGGTACGGTTATTCGACGAGTAACGGTTGCCGAAATTAGCACCTTCGACACGGTTCACCAGACGCGTCCATGTTTCGGGTTCAAGAATCTTGAACAGGTACAGTCCCTTCCGCTGATCGTCTCCATAGGGCTGACAGAGCCGCATCTGATGTAAAGATACCCCTGCAAGGTGCATCAAATCATAAATACGATTATAGTCGTAAGCGTATTTCCCGTTGGCGATCCATATATCCTGCGTGGCCCAGTCATACAAGGGATAAAAATTATACAGGCCGGGCACAATACGGGTACTCCATTGCTGCTTGCGGTAACGCGCTTTCCTGAAATTAGCGATAGTACGGTAGCGGTTAAAACTTTCGTTACTACGGATACCTACCAGACAGGCTGTTTCTTCTCCGGCCGAAAACCACTTCCCGAATTCGAGTACAAACTCTTCAAACTCCATTCCGTTCCGGAAAAAGGGGAAATAATCTTTTTCCTTGATCACCGCATCGCTTTCGGGATAATCGCGCACCCAGGCCGAACGACGGAAGGGATCCCAGCACATCCAGTGCGACTGGAACTGGCTTACGGCATTACGCAGGCGAATCGGCAGGCATACCCAATAGGCTTTAACCTCGGGGCGGGATGTCATTCGCCGGATAAATTCGATCGTGTGATCGTATTGCGCTTCAAGATCAATGACCAGCACGTGCACCGGCAAACGGTTCTGACGGCGAGCCGCTTCAATGGCCATATTGAGCATTACCCCGCTATCTTTGCCTCCGCTGAATGACAGATATACTTTTTTAAAATGGCTATAGACATACTCAAGCCGCTGCACCGCCGCATCATATACGGAAAGCTGACTATATTTTTTCGGCATACGCTAATCCGTGCTATTAATTACCTTCAGAACTGATAAGCTGAAAAACGAAAATACTAGCTTAGGGGGGCAATGTCAACCCCGCATTCACTTTACTGTAGTTTTATTATTAAAATATAACGTTATCTCCGAACACGCCAAACGGAATCGGCTTTTTTCGCACTTGTTTCAGGAAGAAACTTACAGTCGAATCCGGAAGCAATCAGCCGATATAGCCGCTGTTCTGTCGGAAAAAGTGAATTTTGGAAAGAAACATTTCCGCCATACGCGAGGCTCTCCACTTGGCTTCATGGGCTTTTTCACCGGTAAAACATTCGTCGATCGTTTCAAAAAAAAGCGCAAGCCAGCGATCGAAATGCTCCTTTTCGACCGGAAGGTTCGCATGAGGGGGAAAGGGACGACCGTTGTAAGTATGTTCTTCGAGCAGCACCGTTTGCCAAAAACGGTACATTTTATCGAGATGCTCCGGCCAGCGATCCTGTATTACACCATTAAAAATCCCCGACAAAAGCTCATCTTCCCGCACTTTTCCGTAAAAAGTATCCACCAGCAGACGCACGTCGTCAAGTGTTAAAATATCACGCTTTTCCATCGGAAAGAGGTTAAGTCAGGCGCACCGCATTCATCTTCGGTACGCGTTTTACAAAAATAAAGGTAAAAGCGGTCGGTTCGGAGAATAAGCCTTTGTTTATTTTACCGCATTCTGAAACTTCGCTCCCTGAAGCGGTTCTTTTTAGTTTCTTTGACCCCTGACGCATCAGACGCTCATCGCAACTATGGAACTCACCGCAGCACAAGTTCATATTATCGAATCCGTCGGCGACATCCGAATCAATGCGATAGCCGGTTCGGGAAAAACCAGCACGCTGATCGAATACGCACGCACACGTCCTGCGGGATCGCGCATCCTTTACCTTGCTTTTAACCGTTCGGTAAAAGAAGAAGCCCGAAAAAAATTTGCACAAATGGGGCTTTCACAGGTTAGGGTAGAAACCGCCCATTCGCTGGCTTATCGTCATATTGTACCCACACATGGCTATCGCCTGCGTCCTACCTCCTATAAAACACACGAAACAGCCTCCATCTTAGGATTGAAAAACAACGGCGAAAAACTGCAGGAATATATCTTAGCGAATCACATTAACCGTTTTGTATCCTATTTCTGCCACAGTAACAAAGAAAAAATAAAGGAACTTCGCTACACCGATTCCCTTTCGGATCCTAACACGCGTCAATTTGCAGCTCGTTTTTATACACAAATTGAAACAGGCGCCCGTCTTTTTTTAGCAAAAATGGATCAAGGTGAGTTGGAAATCACGCACGATTTTTACCTGAAAAAATTTCAGCTCGAAAAACCCGCCTTAGACTTCGACTACATCCTGTTCGACGAAGGGCAGGACGCCTCGGCTGCCATGCTGGATATCTTTATGCGACAGACCTGCACCAAAGTAATTGTAGGCGATACGTATCAGCAAATTTATGCCTGGAGGTTCGCGGTAAACTCGCTTGAGCAGGCCGATTTCCCAGCTTTCAATCTCTCGACCAGCTTTCGTTTCCGATCCGATATTGCGGCGTTGGCTACGCAAATCCTCCGTTGGAAAAAGTACATCGACCCTTTGCCTCCCGTAAAAATTACAGGCATCGGCACCTCCGATTCCGTACAGGTAAAAGCTATCATTGCCCGAAGCAATCTCGGGCTTTTGCTTCACGCTATCGAATACATTTCTCAGGAGAAAAATGCAGCGGCAGGGCTTTATTTCGAGGGCGATTTTAAGTCCTACACCTATGTAGAAGAAGGCGCCTCGCTGTACGATGTGTTATACCTGTATAACCGCAGGCATCAAAAAATAAAAGATGAGCTAATCAAACACATGCGCGATCTACGCGAGCTGGAAGGTTATGTCGAAAAAACGGGCGATCTGCAACTGGGCATGATGGTCGAAGTGGTTAAAAAATATGGGAATGAGCTGCCCGCCCTTATCCGTGAAATACGGCGCAGGCACCTGGGTGAAGACGAACGCGAAAAAGCCGGAATGATCTTCTCTACCGTACACCGTTGTAAAGGCATGGAATACGATGTAGTGCAACTGGCTGAAGATTTTATTACGGAAGAAAAACTCGCCCGGCTGGAAAAAGAACAATTAAGTCCGGAAGAAAAAACCAGGATCCACGAAGAAATTAATCTGCTTTACGTGGCCGTTACCCGCACACGCAACCGCCTTTATATTCCCGCTGCACTTCTTCCCGAAGAATTTTCGCCCACTCCATCCATACAGGTAATGTACAAAGAGTCAAACGTGGAAGTAACTTTAGTACCTGTAGAAAAAGCGGTAGCACAAATCACAGCTTCCTTAAAAAACACCACGCTCACATTCGATGAAAGGCGCACGCAACACCCATCGGCGTATGCACCCTGGACTACCGAAATGGACGACAGGCTTACCGTACTTTATTGTGAAGGAACACCTATCGCAGAAATGGTAAGAGAGTTGAGCCGAAGTCGGGGTGCTATCCGCTCCCGGATCAAAAAACTGGAGCTGAAAGAAAGCTACGGTTAATTTTTAGGAGGGGCCGCGTTTTTCTGCTGCCGCCGTCGTTGCACTTTCAGGAAGATCGCAACCCCAAAATTTCGGCAAGCAGCTCAAACGATCGGCGACGCAAAGTTGCGTTATCAGACATGGTAGTGATCATAAGCTCGTCGGCACCAAATTGTTCGCTCAAATCTACAAGCTCTTTTTTTACCTGTTCGGGCGTACCCGAAACCACTCTGCCTGCATGCACGGAAAGGCGGAGTAATTCGGCCTCCGAAAATTGATAGTCGCGTATATATTCCGGATCACCGAAATCGTGGAACTTTCCCTTCTCGAACTGCAGGTACACATAGTCGATAAATTTCCGCATAGCCGCCGCTTTTTCTTCGGTTTCGGCACAAAGTACGCCAATCGAAAGAATGACGCGGGGTTCGGGGAATTGTGCCGAAGGTTGAAAATGGTCGCGGTAGGTTGCCGCAATATCGGGTGAAGCATCGCTATTAATAAAACGGGCTACCGCCAATCCCATACCAAAACGGGCGGCAATAAGGCTGCTGCCTCCGCTCGAGCTGAGTATCCATTGCTGAGGCACAGTAGTGGCCTGCGGTACGGCAAGAATAGAGCCATGAGCCGTTCCTGCCGTATCGTGAAAAAAATGCTGAAGATGTTCCAGTTGCCGCAGGTAATCCGATTCGCGAAACGTGTTAGACGGATTAAGCAGAGAAGCGGTAATGCGATCTCCACCCGGCGCACGCCCCATGCCCAAGTCGATACGACCCGGAAAAAGCGCTTCCAGCATACGGAAGTTTTCGGCTACTTTTAACGCGCTGTGATTCGGAAGCATGATGCCTCCCGAGCCGATACGAATACGCTCCGTTTCGGTAGCCAGCTTTACCATGAGCAATTCAGGCGACGAACCGGCGATAAACGTGGAATTATGATGCTCCGATACCCAAAAACGATGGTAACCGAGATCTTCGGCCAGCCGTGCAGTTGCTATCGTCTCTGCCAAAGCCTCTGCCGCAGTGCCTCCGTAGCTCACGATTGACTGATCCAGTATTCCGAGTTTGAGGTTTTTCATCACTTTTTCCCTTTCTATTCTTGTAAGTAAGAAGCTGCCGGCTGGCAAATACACTAATCGTATAAGCCAGGGCAAAGGGATAAAATTAACGAAAAAGCGCCGTGAGAATGCGGGTGCTAACCCAAAGGTTAGCCACATTCTTTCTTACGTGCTTCCGGAAGCACGCCTTCGTATGCTTCTGTAGTCAGGCTCGCAAGAGCGATCCATCATCGGGGAAAATCAGAAATCAAAACGCAAATCTATAACCATAACTGAATTACTGCGCGAACATATCAGCAAAATATGTACCCGAAGTTAAAGCGCTAAAGTAGCATCGCTGCTTATTTCGGTGTGGAGCAATTTTGAAATAGGACAATTCTGCTCCGCATCCGATACCAGTTCTTGAAATTTCTCATCGGCTATTTTAGGAATTGCTGCTTTTACCGACAGGTGCGAACTCACTACCGCTCCGTTTTCGAACTTCACCTGACAGGTTGTTTCGAGGTGATCGGGTGTGAAGCCCGCCTCCTGAAGGTTAAACGCTAATTTCATGGTAAAACAACCCGCATGTGCAGCGGCGATAAGCTCTTCGGGATTCGTCCCTACTCCTTCTTCAAAACGGGTTTTATACGAATACTGTGTTTTATCCAACACTGTACTTTGCGTAGAAAGCGTTCCTTTTCCTTCTTTTCCCGAACCTTTCCAAACTGCGGTGGCATGACGTTTCATAAAATCAAACTATTAAGAAGTGAATAATACCAAGCGACCGGAGCAATACACCCGAAATAAGGATGAAAACCCTCGCTGAAGATCCTCCGGACTGTTTATAGCCTGTGTCTTTCAAAGATACACATTCGACACTTTTTATTTTTTACATGATTTACAGGTTATGCGATTTATACCCTTTTCATCTGCACAAAACTTTCAAAAGCCTCTCCGTTTCACGCACAAGTCGAAAACAAAAATACCTGCTCTTTTGCTTGAAAAAACCGAAGTGTAAGAATACTGCAAAAAGGGAAAAGTGCAATTCCGTTTTTCTGACACTCCACTCTTATGCTTTCCTCTGTAAAAAGAGGAATGTGATAAGCTACAAAAGGCCCGCTTATGCGAGCCCTTTGTGTGATATTCAAATAAAATACTGTTTATGCTTAATACGATACCACCAGGCGTTTGATGGCTGTACCCTGCTCGGTTGTAATATGCACAAGGTACATCCCGTTGTCCTGCAAACGGAGCATCAAAGTAGTTTCCGGCTTGTCGCGAAGGCTATACACCAACTGACCTGTCGCATTGTAAATCCGAACTTCTTTAATCGGCGATGACAAAGACACAAGGGTAAACACTCCACTGGTAGGATTAGGAAAAAGTTCCACTTTTATACCTGTGTGCTGCTCCGTAATTCCTATGCTCTGGTGATTATAGGCCGCCGAGGTAGCGTTGCATCCACCCAAATCTGTCGTCTCTACCGTATAAACTCCATCTTCGGTTGGCACATAAAAGCTACCTGTAGCACCCGGAATAATCTCCCCGTTAAAATACCACTGATACGAATGCGCTGGGGTGCTGAACAGCGTATCATTCACGAACGTAATCACGGGTGCCGTAGGCTGAGTAACCTGTATCTGCTGCGTAGCGCTGCCCGTACAACCGTTGCCATCGGTATAGCTGTATGTAACCGTATGCAGGCCCTGACCCGCTACTGCAGGATTAAAGTTGCTGCCTGTCACTCCCGTGCCTGTATAAGTACCCCCCGAAGGACTTGCCACACTCAAAGGAATCAACGAACCCGAAGCGCAGACCTCATCGGGCGATTGTACATACTCCACCTCGGGAGCAGGCCACACCGTTACCTCGATAGGCTCCGACACCAACACGCCGCAAGGCCCCGTATAAGACACCGTATAAGTACCCGACTCGGTTACCTCGATAGGCGTATGTGTAAGACCGTTGCTCCATTGAATATTGCTGTTCTGCGTGCTGGCCAACAGCACACTGCCTCCCTCACAGAACGCTGTAGCCGACAAGGGAATCACATACACCGTATCCGACAACACTGTAATCGACTGCGTGGCGCTACTCGAACATCCCTTGCTATCGGTATAGCTGTAGGTAATCGTATGTACGCCCGTTCCGGCAGCAACAGGATCAAAGCTGTTGACCGTAACCCCACTACCCGCGTAAGTACCTCCCGCCGGTGTGGCAGAATTCAATGTAATTACACCCATATTCGTACACACCTCATTCGGTGTTTGCGTATAGCTGATTACAGGGTTAGGGTTCACCGTCAGATCAAAACTCACTGCCGGAGCCGTACCACAAGCATTGTTCTCTGTGTAAGTATAAATGCCCGTTTGATCCACAATAATGAAGGGATCCGTAGAGCCCGTGCTCCATACGCCACCAGTCGGACTAGGAGGAAAAGTGTGAATGAGCACCTGAGTGCCTTCACACACCTCTGCATTGTCGCCTATAAATCCCTGGCTATTTATCCCATAACGCAGCGATGGTGCCACAGGGTCTGTCTCCACACGGATAACTTTTGTAGCCGTACCCGAACAGCCGTAACCGTTGGTGTAAGTATAGGTCAACGTATGGTTACCCACACCCGCCACAGTCGGATCAAAGGTAGTGCCGCTTACCCCGTTGCCCGAATACAAGCCGCCCGCAGGAGAACCACCGCCAAGCGCAATAGGAGAAGCAGAAGACAAGCACACCGGAGCATAAGTCCCGCTCCAGCTCACATTCGTAAGCGGTACCGAAGTCGAAGAATTTACTACCACAGACGCAGAGGTGGTCTGACCACAGCCATTGCTGGCCGTAGCCGTATAAGTACCGCTTGTATTGACCGTAATGGAGGAGGTCGTTGCGCCAGTGCTCCACACTACATTAGGATTATTGCTCTGCAAAGTCACACTCTCGCTCGGACAAAAAGACAAAGGTCCCGAAGCCGTAATCACAGGCACCGCAGGGGGAGCCGCATCGATCGTAACCCGCAACGTATCCGAATAAAAATTCTTCCCGCAAGGCGTACGCTGACGAAGCACATACACCCCGCTTTGCGTCACCGTGTAAGAGGGTGTGCTGCTCGCTAACGAATTCACATTTTGACCGATAATCCGTAGCCAGGTCCAGGTATAATTGGAAGAAGGGTTCTGCGGAAAGTTAGAGCTTAGCTCCACAGTCTGCCCGCTACACAGGCGTACATCACCTACAGGGGTCATCACCGGTAAAGGCTCCGCCGGGTATATGTAATAAGAAGGAATAATCAGTGTATTCGACACATCGGTGCGACACTGGTTGGTGGAGGTAAGGCTGTAAGGAATGTCCGCTATCGCAGGTACACGAATGGAGTCGGCTGTTACACCCGTGTTCCACACGCCCGTTACGTTAGAGCTAACCCACACGCTGTCGCCCGCACAAAGCGAACGGTTTGGGATGCTGATTACCGGACGCGGAATATGAATCGTATCGACCGTCACAATGTTCGAATAGGTCGTTCCGCAAGAATTAGTGTTCGTAACCTGATAAATTCCCGGTTGCGATACGCTGATAGTGGGCGTAGTTTCGCCCGTATTCCATACCCCGCCATTGTTACCGCTCAGCGTAAGCGATGTGCCCGGACAAATATCCTGCGCACCACCCGGCGTAATTACCGAAGTAACCGCACCACCCGCAGAATTTACCGTAATATGAATCGCAGGAGGATAGGTCGTACCGCACTCATTAGTCAGCTCAGCCTGCCACACGCCACCGTCGGCTAAGGTAATCGCATCAAAAGAAAGCACACTGCCCGTCTGATCGGTCCTCACTGAATTGTCTTTCTTCCACACAATAGTCTCCGAATTTAAAGTCCGCAAATCGTGTGAAAATGGCGTTCCTTCGCAAAGTGTGTGTGAAGTAACGGCGTAATATTTATAGGCAGGCTTGCGGCAAATCTCAAGCAGCGGCGAAGGAACCGATATATAATCCCGCCCGGCGGCGCGCACCTGATCGGTAGCCGGATCGTATTCAAACACCCCGTTTTCTGTAGTGCCGTATAGCTTGCCATTAGTGCCTTCCAGCCAAAGTCTTCCCTGTAATCTTATCGTGGTTCCGTATCGGAACTCATATTTCTTGGTAAGCTCTTTTGTAGCGGGATCGTACTCAAACAAAATGCCCGATCCATTCGGATAAGTATTCCCATGCACGGTATAGGACGCACCGCCTTTGGCAGTCGTTCCATACCACTTACCATTGGAAGCGGGAATCAGGTAATGAGGATCCTCGCCCATCGGGCCACCCTGAAACTCATATTCTTTTGTATATACATTCGCAACCGGATCGTAAGAATAAATAATACCGTACCCGTCCATATTACCGGGAAAAGTTACACCCTGCCCACCTCCGGCCACTGAGTATAATTTGCCGTTATGCGGTATAAACCCAGCCTGATATTTAACGCCGTTCGAGCTGTTACAAGGATTCAGGTAGAGCGTAGAAAATGTATTATTCGCCGGATTGATGCGTGCGATTCCACCCATGTCGGGAGAACCACCCGGACAGGTCGAGTTTCGGGCTATGGTCGTATATAGATAGCCATCGGCAGCCTTCAGCATGGGGCCGTATAAATAATTATTCTGCTGTTCGTTCCAGGCACCGCCTATAAAATGAGGCACGTGCACCACCGACGAAAGGGTATTGGTCTGTAAATTGTACGAAAAAATATTACCGCGCGGCGCAGGAACAGCGCTTTGTGTACGCACCTGCCCCCAAAATACACCCGGCGACACTTCTACCAATCCTACTTCGCGATCGGGGCTTGTATAAAGCGCTACGCCACCCGGTTCAAAATGAGTCAGCACCCGAAGGCTGTCTATTTCCAAATCATATTCATACAACAAGCCGCCGTTGGTCGGGCCGCCCTGCTGGGTAAGGCCGTACAGCTTCCCGTTAGAACCCATTATCACCGAGCCGGGTATCCTTCCGTGAATGGAATCAAAGCTGTGTACGAGCGTAAGATTATCGCCGTTGGCATCGGTCTTGTAGATATGGCCGTGTCGGTGAGTGTAGATCGAAGAATACGAAGTTCCCCATATTTCCCGCTGGGCAAAAACGCCCGTAACTTGCAGCAGAAAGATCAATGTAAAAAGTAGCAAGTAGCGTTTTTTCATCGCAATCGTGTTTGTTCTGTAAATATCCGTGCTTTTTCTCTTCTTGCGAAAAGACGAATTTTATCCTAAGGGTTGCTTCACGCTAAAATCAAGACTACCGAGCGCCACAAAAACAAGCAGAAGCGCTTGCTTACAAGGGATTTGATAAGATCGACACAAAAAAAGCAGGGAAGATTTTTATTTTCTTCCCTGCTTTTTTAATTTATCAGATGGAATTAAATCAACTGGAGCTGAACCTGCCAAATGGGTTTTTCGTTTACGGTAGATTGAAAAATATCACTTACCAAAAATTGCGATCCGGGAGGAAAAAGGTATTCGGTTTTCTCAGGCCCGTCCGAAAGCGGAGTGATATACGCCGTATCTTTCCAATACACCGATCCCTGTGGCGGCACGACCGTCACCAAAATACCATTCGAATAGTTCATGGCATCCTGCTGCGAATCGGTAAACGACATAAAACTTTTTAAGGTGAGGTAATTCCCTTTTTGTATAAATGTATCAAATGCCTGATCCAGGGGCATCTGCAAAGGAGGTAGGGAAGCGTCGTTGTTGTTGGGAAACTGCGTGTAGTAGGTCGCGAAATGACTGGTGCCCAAGTTGGAAATATCTACCTGACCGCTGTATAGCGCAGGTACGTTCATACAGCTTGTAGGCGGAAGCGCTGATAAGGCATTCATAATTAAGCGCACTTCCGACAGGTTGTTTTCGTACAGCACATTGGCTTTGTTGTCCTGATCAAGCTGCGCCCTCACCTCTTCGTAAGAATAGGCGGGCTGCATCATGAATGAGTTCATGTAATCCACATTCGAAGGCACGTAAGTTCCCCAACTGGAAGTCCAAATGGCATCGGCGATTTCGTCTTCGCTAAGCGGCGGCCCCGGCACACCCGTATAGGCAAACAATTGCATAAACTGAATGCGTGCAAAATCGGCAGTGGTCCAGTCGTACACCGACATGGCCAATTGAAAGCTAAAAGGGGTAAAAGGAAAAAACTGCGCACCTAATGCGGCTATTTCTTCGTTGGTTTTTCCGGGCTCGTCGGGAATATTCTGATAAGGCACATAGTTTTGCTGCATCATCCAATCGAGCGAAGCGGCGTCAAACGCAGAAACGATAGGCATCGGCAACAGGATTCCCGAAAAATTATTACCGTCGCCCGAAATGGAAAACGTGCCATTGTTGTACACGGTAAGACTGATGCTTCCCTGACCATCGTACCAGTATATATTTCCATTTATTACCAGTTGCCAGTAATGCGGCCCTCCGGTCTGATGTCCCGTATCGGTGATGTCAAGAAATCCTTTCCCGTTTACAATAAGACGAAAGCAATTGCCTGCTCCGCCCCTTACGGCATTGAGGGGAAGTCCGTCTGAAAAGCTCACCTGCTGCACAGGAGAGGTGAGATTGGTTAAGCTACTAACGCTCCACATAGAAATAAAATTTAACGTATATAGAATAGAAATAAATTCTTGACGGAGCGATCACTTATCGTGCTTACCGGATAGTTCAGCGGCACGCTACTCAAAACAACTGCTTTTACCTTACAACGACCCACCTTCAGCAGGGTAAAATGGGCTGTTCTTACGAAAATAAACAGGCTTGCCTTAAAAAATAAGCGTATTTACACCTGATTTTGAGGCTGTGAAAAGAGGATGGTTTTATCGACCGGAAATTTTATGGAAAGTGAGGTGCCCTGCTTCAACGACGATTGTAAGCGGGCTTTCCCATTCAGCAGCTTTACCCGGTTCAGAATATTTCGCAAACCGATTCCGTTTTTATCCGAATCTTCTTCTAAGGTTTTTTCGACGTTAAATCCGTGTCCATTGTCAGAAAGGACCAGCTCTATATGCGCCTCGTTGCGAAAAATACGGATAGACATATCGTCGGCAGCGGCGTACTTGAGCGTATTGGCCGTAAATTCCTGTACAATGCGGTAAATGTTGATCTGCGAATTTTTAGAAAGCAGGTTCTCGTCAATTTCGACATCAAGCTCTATTCGCAGACGCGAAAGTACTTCGGTGCGTTTTTTGAGTCCTTCTAAAGCCTGGCGCAAACCGTACTTATCCAGCTCGTTCGGCATAAGGTTATGCGAAATGGAACGGGTATCTGAAATAGCCTGATCGAGCAGCGATTTTGCATTTTCGAGCAAACCCGATTCGTTCTCGTCGAAGGTATGTCCTTCGAGTGCATTCAGGTTGAGCTTAATAGCCACCAATACCTGCCCGAGTCCGTCGTGCAAATCGCGGGCAAAACGGTTTTTCTCCGTTTCCTGCGCATTGAGAATAGCATTTACAAGCTCTTCCTGCGCCTTTTTACTGGCTGTGATGTCCTGAATATTATAGCACACGCCTACTATTTCGCCGGTTTCGGAATACACCGGATAATACGTGTGGAGATACCAGTAAATAATACCTTCCGGAGATTGCTCCCACTTTTCGATTTCGGAACGTTCTCCGGCCACCGCCTCTAAAAAGCAACGGGAAAATTCGTCTCTCTGATCTTCTTCGAGAAAATCCGGTAAAAAAACACTCGCTTCAAAACGACGACCCCGAGCCAGGCGCATAAAACCGGATTTATTAAACGCCACTACACGCATTCCGCTGTCTATCAACACGCACGAATCGCTTTTCGCATTAAGAATAGCGCGCAAATTGGCCTCAGAAATCCGTAGCTTATCGATATTTTTCTGGCGTTCAAAGCTGTATTGGATCACTTTTTCTAACAAGGGCGCATCGAATTCCCCTTTGATGAGATAGTCCTGCGCACCCTGCGTAACCGTTTCGAGCGCCACACCCGTATCGGCAAGCCCCGAAAGCACAATGACCGGAACGGCAGGCACGTGTTTTTTGATCTCCTGAAACGTGTTCATCGTATGGCTATCGGGTAGAAAAAGGTCGAGCAGCACCAAATGAACCGCCTGCTCGTGAATAAGCGCAAGCGCTTCTTTCAGTGTGGGTGCTTCATGTACCTGAGCCACACGAAGGCTCGTTTGCTGAAGCAGCTCTTTCAGCAAAAACAAATCGCCGGGATTATCCTCTACCAGTAAAATATGAATCGGCTCCATTTTAAACGGGCTTGCGGGGCAGTTTCACAATGCTGATCCAAAAATCCTCGAGCACTCTCACTACATCCATAAATTGTTCGAGATTAACCGGCTTCGAAATGTAACAATTGGCATATTTGTTATACGCCAGCAACACGTCTTTTTCGGCCGAAGAGGTGGTCAGGATCACTACAGGTATATTTTTCAGCTCCTCTTCCTGTTTGATCACGCTAAGCACATCAAAACCATCGGTTTTGGGCAGATTAAGATCCAGCAGGATCAGGTCGGGACGCTCGGCTTGTTCATACCCGTTACGCCTGAAAAGGTAATCAAGCGCCTTTTGTCCGTCGCGCACCTCAGACACCCGGTTGTGAATACGGCCTTCGCTGAGCGCTTCGCGGGTAAGAATAATATCCCCCTCGTTGTCTTCAACCAAAAGAATATGAATGGGTTTAATCATAAAAGAACGATAAAGTGTTACCTAAAAACATTCACTACCCGAGCTTATCCGAATCGCGGCTTTCAGATAAGCTATCGGGTATATTTTTCGCCAATGTAAAACGGAAGGTACTTCCTCTTCCGGGTTCCGAATCAAGCCATATTTTTCCTTTGTGCCGTTCTACAATCTTTTTGCAAATAGCCAGTCCTATGCCCGTACCCGAATATTCGCTTTTGTTATGCAGTCGCTGGAAAATGATAAATACTTTTTCAAAAAAACGACTTTCTATACCTATACCGTTATCCGCCACAAAAAACTCCCAATGTGAATCTTTGTCGCTACAACCGATACGAATGTGCGGCGCATCCTGACTTCTGTATTTCAGCGCGTTCCCTATCAGGTTTTGAAACAATTGCCCGATCTGATCCCTATGCCCGTACAACAAAGGCAATGAGGCCACTTCTACCACCGCGCCGCTTTCTTTGAGTTGTGCCGAAAAAAGAGTACATACCTCTTCGATTAATTCCTTCAGGCCAAACAGAGAAAATTTTTGTACGTTGCTACCCAACCTTGAATACTCTAACAAGTCAAGGATAAGCTTCTTCATTCGTTCAGCCCCGTCCACCGCAAAATCGATATACCGATCGGCCGTTTCATCAAGCTGATCCTTGTATTTTTTACGAAGCAATTGAAGAAAACTGCTTACCATTCGTAAAGGTTCCTGTAAATCGTGCGAAGCGATATAGGCAAAACGCTCCAGCTCGGCATTGGAACTTAGCAGCTCTTCCGCTTTCTTTTCGAGCGTTTCGTTGAGCTCTTGCAGCAAAATCTCAGTCTCTTTCCGCGAAGTAATATCGAGGATAGCACCCGCAATCCGCAGAACTTCTCCATGGTTATCATAGGTCACATAACCCCGGTCAAGCACATAGGCATACGTGCCGTCGGCTTTTCGATAACGGTATTCGGCCACCCAGGGATTTTCCTTTTTCAGGGTAAGAAATTCTTCAAGCTCCCTTATTACCTCTTCGGCGTCTTCCGGATGCAGATGTTCTTTCCACTGTTCAAAATTGAGGACTTCGCCGTACGAACGCTGCCCGAACAGGGTATAAAACCCTTCGCCCCAATACACCTCGTTGGTACGCAAATCACGATCCCAAATCGCCTCGTTGGTGGCGCGGGTCACAAGCTCATACCGTTCCCGACTCGTTTGTAAGGCCAGCTCTTTCGCTTTACGCACAGCCAGCATCTGAATGGTTCCGGCTACGCGTTCCATGTTAAACATATCCTGCGGAGAAGGGGATCGATCGGTGTTAAAATACAAGAGCAGTGCTCCATAATTTTCGACAGGAAAGCTCCAGCAGGCACGGATACCCGATTCCAACGCTTCGGCGTGCAGCTTTTCCCAACGCTCATCGCTCGTGATATCCGGAGTTACACAAGCCGTACCACCGGGAAATGCCGAAGCAAAAAGCGCTTCCAGCTCCTCAAACGAAAGCGACTCTACCGCTTTGCGGTAATTTTCGGAAAGCCCTGACCAGGCCAGGTGCGTCAACTCTCTATGAACTTCACGACGCAGCATCACCGCAGATTTAATACCGGGGTATAATTGCTCCAAATAATGCAGCACCACCGATACCGACGCCGAAAGCGACTGATGCGTAGCCGTACTTTCACGCAATGATTCTTTTTCGAGAAGCAAAAGTATTTCCTGTCGTTTTTTGAGCGTAATGTCGCGCATAAACACGGTAAGCTCTCCCCGGTAAGGGTAGGCGTTTGCCTCAAACCAACTGTCGAAAGGCGGATAGTAAGCCTGAAAAACGACCGGCGAATTTTCGGTAATGGCCCGCGCAAACTCACGGCCAAAAAGCGAGTTATCCCAATTCGGGAAAAGCGCCTGTACAGGCTGGGTAGGAAATTCTTCGAGACGCCACAATTGAAGCGCAGCCGGATTCATCGAAGTAAAATTCCCGTAGCGATCAAGCGTGAAAAATCCGTCGCTGAAACGATCTACCACATATTTGATGCGATCGGTAAGACGCAATGAATGGGCTTCGGCATTTTTTTCACGACTTACATCGCGCAGGTAAATGATCATACCACCGGCCTCTTGCGGAAAAATGCTGATCTCAAACCAACAGCCCGGCATTTCAAAATAAGCGGAAAAACGGACAGGCAGCTTTTCTTCGAGCGAACGGCGGCTTTCTATATAAAACAAAGGATCAAGCAACGTAGGAAATACTTCGCTGTAATGCTCACCCTGAAGCGTAGTACGAGTTACGCCCAGCATTTTCTCAGCCGCAAAATTCACATAAGTAACCCGTTTTTGCGAATTTACCGCTATCATTCCGTCGGTAATGCTTTCGAGGATAGTGGCCAATTCACTGTCGCCACTACGCATCACGATTTCCGAGTCCTGAACCCGCGAAAACTGCGGAGCAGCAGAAACTTCCGTTTTGATACCGTTCAGCATAAGCACTCCCGGCTCTTTTTCGGTAATGCGAATCCGATCCTGAAAATGGAGCACGCGCCCATCGCGGGCAATCATACGATAAGTGAGGGTCAGGGATTCTTTTTTCGCTACCGCCTGCCGAATGGCAGACAAGGTTTTTTCGCGATCCTGCGGATGGATCCGCTCCTGCCAAAATCCGGGATTGGAAGTCCACTCCTCACAGGCATATCCGAGCATACGCTCGGCCTGTTGGCTGATAAAAGAAAGCGCAAGGGTATCGGCCGGGGCCATCCAGACAATAGCTTCTACGGCGTGAATAAGATCTTCGTACCCCCGAGAAGCAAAAGACTGACGAATAATGTCGGGCATAGTAAGCAAGCAGATAGACCGTAGTAAATATACAAAAAACTGGTTTACGCTGCGCCGCGAATCAATTACCCGAAATACGATTAACTCAGCTGGCGGCTCTCGGTTAATTCGCTGCCGAGATAGCTGCCGGTAAAATAACGACGAAGCTCTTCGACCGATCGGAGTACCAACACTTTACCCGTTTTACCTATCCGGTAATACCTGCGCTGCCGCGATGCTCTCGACAAACGGTAACGCAGCGGATTAAAAAATCCCGGACGAAAAAGATCTTCCTCATCGGGTGGGAAATTTACCGGGTCGAGCGACTCCAGCTCTTCGACCGGCACCTGTGCCGCTTCGGCCGCTTCCAAATCCTCTACGATAAAGCCATGCTCCATTTCAAAGCACAGGTAGCTTAAATGTTGCGAACTTTCTTTCTCCCAACGGGTGTACTGATCTTCTCCGTATCTTTCGGTAAGATGATTGCGGGCTTCGCGTGAGCCCAACAGGTGCTGAACCTGCATTCCGGAAGAAAACGACAATGTATCCATAGCTTGAATTTTACAAGCAAAATAACCGGATTCATGTAAAGCTCCCGTAAAGCAAAGGTTACCTTTCGGATCGCCCGAAACAGCAAAGAACCCCCTGTTTATCAGCAGAGAGCACAAGGTATGCGCAAAAAAATCATAGCGGCTTTTTTACTGGCCTGTACCGCCGTTTTACTTTCGTGGCTGGTCTCCGGAATCGCTTTCAGAGGCGTGCTTGATACGGTCGATAGGCTGGCGGCACCCAACGAAAAGCTGCGGCTGATGAACCGGCTTTTTCAGGAAATTTCGAACCTCGACCAACGCCAACGCACACTGGCGCTTCAAAATCCGGGCGACGTGTACGACACCCTGCTGTACGACTCCCGCCAATTGCTGCTGACCATCGACACGCTAAGAACCCTCAGTCAGGACAATTTGGATCAGGTACAGCGACTCGATTCCATGCGAAGCCTGATAGATGTACGCGACCGACTTTTTCTCAATTACCTGCATATCCGCAATGAAGTAACCGGAAGCCGTCTGCTCAGCGCCCGGATACATTCACTCTCGGAACTGATCAACCACAGCAATCCTCAGATAGATAGCAGCGTCATTACTACCGAAAAAACCATTACTACCACCATCGTTCCCTCCGACTCGGGCAGCACGGATCGATCGCGGCGCTCGTTTTTTGATCGGCTTTTCGGACGAAAGAAGGAAGAAATAGCGCAGGAAATGCCACGCGCATTTGTAAGGGAAGAAACGCATATCAGTATAGATACGCTGGCGGTAGCACAGCAAGACAGCATCATTTCGGAAGTAGAAAAAGTGATGTTCGAAATCGAAACCGATCAGCGAACGCGCGGAATCAACCTGATTAACCGCGAGCTAAAGCTGATAAATGCCGGGAATATCCTGATTGCACAGCTTCGCGATCTTCTTCGGGAAATGGAAGAAGAAGAAATAGCGCTCGTAAAAAGCAATGCCCATTTTGCTTCCGAGCTGGTAAGCACAGGTATTAACCGGGTCACCTTGATCATGATTTTTTTCCTCTTGGGCACTGCCCTGCTGGTGTTCCTGATTCTGAACGATATTTCGCGCAGCAATCGTTACCGGCGCGAGCTGCTTGCCGCAAAGGAAGAAGCCGAACGATTAGGGCAGGTAAAACAACGTTTTTTGGCCAATATGAGCCACGAGATTCGTACGCCGCTACAATCTATTTTAGGCTTCTCGGAACAGATCCGTGCGCAGAAAAAACCTGATCCGGAATCGCTTGAAGCGATTTATTTTTCGGCCGACCACCTGCTGCAAATTGTCAACGAAGTGCTCGACTACAGCCGTATCAGCTCGGGGCATTTCAGCTTCGAAAACCGGAATTTTGAGGTCTCTCAACTGCTCCACGAGCTTGCCGAAACCATGCGCTTGCAAGCAAAACGTAAGTCGCTCGAATTTGTACTGGAAAACCGAATGGAAAAACCTTTCGTGGTATCGGGCGACGATTTCAGGCTACGGCAAATTCTATACAATCTGCTGGGAAATGCTATAAAATTTACCGATAAAGGACGTGTATCGCTCATCGTAAGCGCACGTGAAATGAAACACAAAACGGAATTTACTTTTCAGGTGCACGACAGCGGACCGGGTATTTCGGAAGACGGCATGGCCCGTATTTTCAATATGTTCGAGCAGGCCGAAGCTTCTGTGGCCCGCACATACGGCGGAACAGGGCTGGGACTCAGCATTGTCAAAGCGCTCACCGAAGCACAGCAGGGCACAATTAGTGTGGAAAGCGAAGTCGGGAAAGGCTCCTGTTTTACCGTAAAGCTGGCTTTCCGGAATACCTCCGCAGCGATAAGTGACGAGAAAGAAAAAACACGACATACCGACACACCTGCCTTTGAAGGAAAAGTGCTGGTGGTCGATGACGATCCCTTTATTCTTCGCCTTTGCGACGCCATTTTAGACAAGCACCGCATTGCGCATATTTGTCTTTCCTCTTCACAAAAAGCGCTCGACACCAATTGGGGTTCCGACATCAGACTGGTGCTGCTTGATATACGTATGCCCCAGGTAAGCGGTATGGAGCTGTGCAGAGCGCTGCGTCAGAGAATGCCACGCCACACCCGTATTGTAGCGCTTACCGCACAGGTAATGCCCGACGAGCACGAGGCCATTTTTGCAGAAGGATTCGACCAAATACTGATGAAGCCTTTTCGGGAACAGGATCTTTTACAGCTTCTCGGATCGGATACGAAAGCCGAAGAAACGTACGTGCATGATTTTTCGGCATTGAAAAAAATGACGGGCGAGGACCCAGAAATGCTACGGAAAATTTTGGAACAGTTTTTAGACGATACCACGATGGATTTGAACAGGCTGGAAGCAAACGGAAAAGAGAGCGAAGTAGCACCCGAAGAATTGCTGCACCGCCTTGCCGGAAGAATCGCACAGCTTGGATTTACCACATTGGGAACAAGCCTGAGAACCTTAGAAATAGATCTTCGGAACGGAAAAACGAAAGAAGAAATAAAGGAGTCTTTAGCTAAGGAACTTACACAAGTAAGGCAATTGATGGAGGAAATAAAAACGTACCTCGAACGCTCGGAAAGGGGAGAAAATTTCTAACCCTCTATCCCGTAACGCGCCATTTTGTGATACAGTGTTTTACGATCAATGTTGAGCAAACGCGCCGCTTTGGTTTTATTGAATTTTACTTCCTGCAAGGTTTTTACAATCAATTCTCTTTCGTTGATTTCCTGCATGGCTTTCAAATCGGGGGTAACGGGCTGCACGGAGGTATGCAGCGAAAGAAACATTTCTTCGGGCAGCGTTTCTTTACCGGCCACCTCACCCTGTGCGAGTAGTACGGCACGCCGCACTGTATTACGCAGCTCGCGCAAATTGCCCGGCCATTCGTAACGCGCAAATAAGGCTTCCACTTCGGGCGATACGTCTTTCACCTGCTTACCCAACTCTTTATTGGCAAGGCCGATGAAATGACGGGTAAAAAGCTTACGGTCGCCTTCTCTGCGCCGAAGCGGCGGAACTGCTATACGAAACTCATTTAAGCGGTGATAAAGATCTTCTCTGAATGCCCCGCTTTTCACACTTTGCAGCAGATCCTCGTTCGTAGCGGCGATAAGCCTTACATCGACCTGAATGCTGCGATTACTGCCCAGCGGCTGCACCACGCGTTCTTGTATGGCACGCAGCAGCTTGACCTGCACATCGTAGCTGAGATTTCCTATTTCATCAAGAAAAAGAGTACCGCCCGATGCCAGCTCAAATTGCCCTTTCTTATCCTGCAAAGCGCCGGTAAAAGCGCCTTTCGCATGACCGAAAAGCTCACTGCCCGCAAGGTTATCGGAAAGCGCACCGCAATCGAGCGCCACAAAAGGCGCGCCGGCACGACGGCTCAGCCGGTGGATGCTACGGGCTACATATTCTTTCCCGGTTCCGCTTTCGCCCTGAATGATCACGGAAAGCTCGGTAGGCGCAACCAATCTGATATGTTCGTGCAGCTTACGTGAAATCTCACTTTCTCCTTCGATAAATTCGCCGGTTTCTTGTTCCTGCTTTTCTTCCGAAGGTAGTGCATTACGACGCGAAAGCGCATCGCGGATCACAAGCAACAGCTCGTCGGGATTAACGGGCTTGGTGATATAATCGAAGGCTCCCGAACGCATTGCCTTTACCGCCGTACGGATATCGTGAAAGCTGGTCATGATCACCGCCGGAACCGCCGGTGTAAGCGAACGAGCCGCCTGTAGCACTTCCATGCCATCGCCATCGGGCAGGCGGTAATCAATGAGCGCAAGATCTGGAGACTGGGCCTCTAGAATACGAATGCCTTCTTTGGCACGATGCGTGACCACCACCTCGTGACCCTGCTTTTTCAGGAATCCTTCGAGAAGCTGGGAAAACATCAGATCATCTTCTACGAGTACTACTTTAGCCATCCGGATAGGGGTAAACAGGCGGAAAATTTACCCGCCTTCGGAAAGGTGAAAATAAGAAAAGCTGCGGGAATTCCCGCAGCTTTTCCATGAAGAATAAGACCAGAGAGGAGATCTTATTTCTTATTACCGTCTTTATCAAACTTCACAGTAGTGGTTTCTCCGCCTTTAGTGAGCTCCACTTCGTAGTGCTCGATATTGTCTTTTTTCACGATATAAGCAGCCGCTATTTCCCAGCCGGCATACGTATCGTTGGCAAGCGCGGTACGCACAGGAGCGGGCAGATCTTCCGGATTGATTTTCACTTTTTCATGATCGCTGATCACAAGCACTTCGCTTGCCTTATCCGTTACCATAGTCACACCTGCGAAGGAAACGCCTGCAATACAGAAGGCGAGAAGGGAGAGCATTATCTTTTTCATAGCTATAAGATTGGATAAAATAATAGTTCGTTTACTAATTGTTTAACCACCAACCGTATGCCACAAGACAGCCCCATTTATCAAATCGCTGTAAATCAAATTATCTGAAAAACGCTATGGATAACGATGCTTCTGTTTTGTAGAAAAAATCCTCAAAACGGGGAAATAAAATCGGTAATCGCTCCCCGAAAAACGACTTCTTTTCTTTCTCAAAAAATCGGGAAGGAAGAGACTTGGCAAGCCGCGTTGCTTTCTTTACTTTTGCCCCATTCTGCGTATGAAAAAAGCCATGGAAAATCAGCCCTCCACGAAAACCGGAAAATGGAAAAAACGCCTGAAAGCAATGGGGCTTATCGGTTTTTTATTCTTCCTCGGTAAAGGACTGGTCTGGATCGTAATCTTTATTTTTTTCAGCAAATCCTGCGGCTGACGATCAGAGGCGCTTTTCGTAAGGGCCATATTTGGGATGAAGCACTCCCATGGTAATACGAATCAGATCGATGAGCCAAAGGATGCCAAAAAAGCCAAAGGTGAGCAGTTCAAATACCCCAATCCAGGTATAGCCGAGGTAAAAACGGTGTAAACCTAAAAACCCGAGGAAAAGACAAAGAAAAAACGCGGTGCGTTGATTGGTGCCGCCTGTGAGCGGTTCTTGCAGCACGCTTTTACGATCGGCCGGGGTTATTTTCAGGCTGCTTTTATCGATCTGAAGGATTGTTGCCTGCGCTGATTCTGGTATTATTTCCGTTAGCAGGGGCGCTGAAAGTGGGGCGATAGCGGTTTCCGTGGCCACTACAGCGGCTGTTTCAGCAAACGACTTTTCTTCTTCCGGCACTAAAGGCTTCTGCGTAGGTTCAGCAAATTTTGCGACGGATAATGCTTCAGGTGGAGTCACCGTTTTTTCGGCCACAGGCGCCTGAAAGCGGGCTTTACCACTGCGCCATTCTACATGATAGCCTGCGCGATAATGCCGTTTTTCGATGGAACAGGAAGGCAATACCAAAAGGAAGGCCAGCAAACACAAAATACAGGTAAAGGGTGTTTTCATACTTACGATTTATCGCATCCTGTTTAAAGATAAACGAATTTAGGGTTTACAAGTTCACCGAATCTTCATAATGGGCAAAAATAGGATACGGGATTATTTCCGCTTATAAACCGGCACGGTCGAACAGGCTTCGCCAAACATCAGGCTTTTGACTACGGGCAACAAAATCGAAGCCAGCTCTACGTAAGCCGACTCGGGTACCGGCACCTCTGCGCAACCCTTCACCACCACACGCACATCGCGAAACGCTTCCGGGTCGATCGCCGAAAGGGCATCACGGAACAATACGGTTTCGAGCACGGGCAGCTCGCCAAATACGACCCGCGCAGCATAAGGTTGCAGCGCCGAGGCAAGCAACAGATAAGCCCACACCGGCACAATAGCTTCGGCATTGCAGGTTAGCGCTACGAACTTATCCTGGTACTGACTCCAATCGTGCGTACGGACATATTCACGAAAGTCTTTTTCGCGCAGTACCAGTCCCTGCCAAAGCTGCGGACTGATATCTATCCGCACACGCTCGCCCTGCGGGTAGTAGGTGGATAAATCGAGGGTGACGATTCCGCTCTGCGCCACCTTGTTTACTATTTCTTCCATAGCTTAAGGTGCTTTTATTCAGAGAAAGCCTAATTCGAGCTGGGCTTCTTCGCTCATCATTTCTTTGGTCCAGGGCGGATCAAAGGTAATGTTCACTTTCGCAGACTTCACCTCTTCTATGGCCGCCACCTTCTGCTCCACTTCGCCGGGCAGCGTTTCGGCTACCGGACAAGAAGGAGAGGTAAGGGTCATCTGGATCACGACGTGGTTTTCTTCGTCGCCTTTAATGTCATAAATTAGTCCCAGCTCAAAAATATCGACCGGTATTTCGGGGTCGTAAATCGACTTGAGCACGGTAATGATTTTTTCTTCAAGTTCCCGGTTCATCTCTAAATGCCTTTCTATTCAGTTTCGGGTGGCGGTAAATGCCAGGGCGTACAACTTTATCTGTTTGATCATGCTAAGCAATCCGTTGCTGCGAGTCGGCGAAAGATGCTGGTCAAGCCCTATCGCACGGATAAAAGCCAAATCGGTCGCGGCAATGGTTTCGGGCGTTTCGTCCGACAGCACCCGTACAAGCAAAGCTACAATACCCCTTGTAATGATGGCGTCGCTATCGGCAGTAAAATACACTTTCCCGTCGCGCAATGCGGCGTGCAGCCATACCTGCGACTGGCAGCCTTTGATGCGGTAATCTTCCGTTTTGTACTGTTCGGCAATACGCGGTAAATCCTTTCCCAGCTCGATCAGGTATTCGTAACGCGAATCCCAGTCGTCGAACATTTCAAACTCTTCAATTATTTCCTGCTCTTTATCCTGAAGGCTCATGTTCATTCGGAATTAACGCAACATACGCAGCGATTTGTGCAAGGCTTCTATCATTTTATCCACTTCGGCGCGGGTATTATACACGGCAAACGAAGCCCTTACGGTACCCGGTATGCCGTAAAAACCCATCAGGGGCTGGGCACAGTGATGCCCCGTGCGTACCGCAATACCCTGCTGATCGAGCAAGGTTCCCAAGTCGTAAGGATGCACGCCTTCGACCAAAAAAGAAATGACTCCGGCCTTGTGCGCCGCTTCTCCGTAAATACGAAGTCCTTCTATTTCTTTGAGGCGCGCAGTGGCATAGTGCAGCAAATCGTCTTCGTGCGCAGCAATGCGATCGTAGCCTGTTTCTTCGATAAATGCTATCGCGGCCGCGAGGGCAATGCCGTCGGCAATATTGGGTGTACCTGCTTCAAATTTATGCGGCAGCTCGTTGTACTCGGTGTTGGCAAAAGAAACGGTTTTGATCATGTCGCCCCCACCCTGATACGGCGGCATGGCTTCGAGCCAGTGCGATTTGCCGTAGAGTATTCCTACTCCCGTAGGGCCGTACATTTTATGCGAAGAAAAGGCATAAAAATCACAATCCAGATCCTGCACATCGACACGAAGATGCGGCACGGCCTGCGCCCCGTCTATCATTACGGGTATATTGCGGCTATGCGCAAGGGCTATCATTTCTTTTACAGGATTGATGGTACCCAGGGCATTCGACACGTGTACCACACTTACGATACGGGTGCGATCGGTAAGCAGTTTTTCATATTCTTCGAGCAGCAATTCTCCATTTTGATTGACGGGAATCACACGTAATACAGCGCCCGAAAGCTCGCAGGCCAGTTGCCAGGGCACTATATTGCTATGGTGTTCCATGGCCGAGATAAGCACCTCATCGCCCGGCTTCAAAAACGCACGACCGAAAGAAGAAGCCACCAGGTTAACCGCTGCCGTGGTGCCCGAAGTGAAAATTACTTCGTGGCTATGTGGCGCATTGATAAATTTCTGAACCGCTTCGCGCGACTGTTCATACAGCGTGGTCGCTTCCTGACTGAGGCTGTGCACGCCACGGTGAATATTGGCGTTCTGTGCAGTATAATAGCGGTTCAGCGCTTCTATCACGCTTCGGGGCTTTTGCACGGTAGCACCGTTATCGAAATAGACCAGCGGCTTTCCGTTCACTTTTATTTCCAGCAAAGGAAATTCATCACGCAAGGTATCCGATATGGTCTGTATAGACGTATTCACTCTTCTTCGTTTTTACATGCTCCCCGCTTGTAGGAAGTTACTCCCTGATTTTCGGCCGCGCAGACATTTCCGTAGGTTACGCCATTGCATCCGCATACCGGGTTATACTCCATCGTGCAGATTGCATTGGGATTGATGCGGCTTTCATCGATGCAACCGGCAGGGGGCGCCGTTCGGCAAGAGACTGCCAACGTCATCACAAATACCGGAAGCAAAAAAGGGTTCATCGTCGTTTAATTAAATCGTTGGTCGAGCCATTTTCCGGCTTGTTCGCGCAACGCTTCGTTGTGTATCTTTTCGAGCACATCGCCCACAAAAGCACGCACCAGCAGCTTACGGGCGTTGGCTTCGCCGATACCACGCGCACGCAGGTAAAAGAGCGCTTCCTCGTCGAGCTGCCCGGTAGTGGAGCCATGGCTGCATTTTACATCGTCGGCATAAATTTCCAGCTCGGGCTTGGTATTGATAGAAGCCGTTTCGCTAAGTATCAGGTTGGCGTTAGACTGATAAGCATTAATTTTTTGCGAGTCGCGGCGCACAAACACTTTTCCGTTAAATACCCCGGTAGCGCTGCCATCGGCAATTCCTTTGTAGATTTCGCTCGAAAAGCAATTTGGGCTGCGGTGATCCATCAGCGTATGGTTATCGGCATGTTGGGTACCGGTAAGCGCGTAAAGTCCCGAAAGATGCGTTTCGGTATTGGTGCCGACAGAAGCAATGTTCAGGTTGTTGCGCACCCAGGCTCCGTCGAGCGTAAGTGTGGCGACGGCGAAAAAGCTGTCGCGTTGTTGCTGCACTTCGGTATGGTGAAGCAGATATGCCTTGTCGTTTTCCCGTTGCAGCACATCGAGGTGCAAACGGGCATTCGCATTGACCTGAACTTCGGTAAAGCAGTTGGTAAACGATTCGCCGGTGCCTTCACTCTGAAAAAGCTGTACCACGCTACCTTCGCTGCCGGGTTCGGCCAAAATAAAATGCCGGGGTTGCGCCAGGGCTTTGTCGGCCGAGGCAAGGTGCAGCAGATAGACGGGATAAGCCGATTTTCCTTTAAAATGGAGAAAAGCGCCACCGGTAAAGCAGGCTGCATTCAAGGCATGGAAAAAAGAGGAAGAGGTGCCGGTCAGGGAGCCGGGAAGCGCTGCAGGCGCCTCGGTAAGCGGAGCAATATGAAGGGCTTCGTCGGAAAGAATCTGCGAATTGGCCGCATCAAAAAACCCGTTTACAAAAACGAGCAGATGATGCTGTTGGGGCAGCTTAAATTCATGCGCAGCAGCACTCGACGCATCGGGCTGCAAGGCCCATTTGCGGCGGGCTATTCCCTGCACGCGGGTATATTTCCATGCTTCGTCTTTCGACTTGGGGAAATCGGTCTGAAGCAGATTTTCGCGGCCTGCGCGACGCAATTCTTCCAACCCGGTAAATTCAAACAGCGCGGGCAGGTCTTTCAATTGATCCGATTCGGTTATGGCAGAGGTAAGATTCATGTCAGTATTTCATTTGCACAAACGTCGTTTACGAGACGGTTTCTCCGAGTTCGGCTTTTATCCAGTCGTATCCTTTTTCTTCCAGCTCAAGCGCCAGCTCGCGGGTGCCGGTTTTCACAATGCGTCCGCGATAAAGTACGTGCACAAAATCGGGTACGATGTAGTCGAGCAAACGCTGGTAGTGCGTCACCACAATAGTCGCGTTCTGCGGCGAACGCAGCTTGTTTACCCCATTGGCTACAATGCGTAGCGCATCGATATCGAGGCCCGAATCGGTTTCGTCGAGCACAGCCAGCTTCGGTTCGAGCATGGCAAGCTGAAAAATTTCGTTGCGTTTTTTTTCTCCGCCCGAAAAGCCTTCGTTGACCGAACGGCCGGCCAGCTTACTATCGAGTTCTACAAGCTTCGATTTTTCTTTGACCAGCGCCAAAAAATCTTTGGCACTTACCGGCTCCAGTCCTTTATAAGTACGTATTTCGTTGAGCGCCGTACGCAGAAAATTGATGTTGCTCACACCGGGAATTTCTACCGGATATTGAAAGGCGAGGAAGAGTCCTTCGCGGGCACGGTCTTCGGGCGACAAATCGAGCAGGTCTTTTCCTTCGAACCGCACTTCTCCGCCGGTTACCTCGTATTCTTCACGTCCGGCCAGCACCGAAGCAAGCGTACTTTTACCCGAGCCGTTAGGCCCCATAATGGCATGCACTTCTCCGGCTTTCACTTCGAGGTTGATACCACGCAGAATCTCTTTTCCGTCGATCGTGGCTTTCAGATCTTTTATTGTTAACATTTCGGTTTATATGAATTATTCACTTTCGTTTTTTTCTTGCGGCGGCTTCGCCAAACGGAGGAGGCGTATTAACCCACCGATCCTTCGAGCGAAACGGCCAGCAGCTTTTGCGCTTCGACGGCAAATTCCATCGGAAGCTGATTGAGCACTTCTTTGCAATAACCGTTTACGATAAGACTTACCGCTTTTTCGGTGTCGATTCCTCGCTGGTTGCAGTAAAATATCTGATCCTCTCCAATTTTGGAAGTAGTGGCTTCATGCTCCACTTTGGCGGTGGGATCGTTGATTTCGATGTAAGGAAACGTATGCGCACCCGAGGTGTCGCTCATCAGCAGCGAATCGCACTGAGAGAAGTTACGCGCGCCGGTAGCGCCTTTGTTGACACGTACCAGTCCGCGGTAAGAGTTGTTGCTAAACCCTGCCGAAATTCCTTTCGACACGATGGTGCTTTTGGTGTGGCGACCTATGTGCAGCATTTTGGTGCCGGTATCGGCCTGCTGCCGGTGGTTGGTGACGGCTACCGAGTAAAATTCTCCGATCGAATAATCACCTTTAAGAATGCAGGAAGGGTATTTCCAGGTAATGGCCGAACCTGTTTCGACCTGTGTCCAGGAAATTTTGGAACGATCGCCGAGACAGATTCCGCGCTTGGTCACGAAATTGTAGATTCCACCTTTTCCGTCTTTGTCGCCGGGGTACCAGTTTTGCACGGTCGAGTATTTTATCTCGGCTTCTTTCAGCGCCACCAGCTCTACCACCGCGGCATGCAATTGGTTCTCGTCGCGGATGGGCGCAGTGCAGCCTTCGAGGTAGCTCACATAACTTCCTTCGTCGGCAATGACCAGCGTACGTTCGAACTGCCCGGTATTGGCTTCGTTGATACGGAAATAAGTAGAAAGCTCCATTGGGCAACGCACCCCTTTGGGGATGTAGCAGAACGACCCGTCGGTAAACACGGCCGAGTTGAGCGCTGCAAAAAAGTTGTCGGTTACGGGTACTACCGTACCGAGGTATTGACGCACCAAATCGGGATGCTCGCGCACGGCTTCCGACATGGAGCAGAAGATAATACCCTGCTTGGCCAACTCTTCTTTAAAGGTAGTTTTCACCGACACGCTGTCCATCACCACATCGACCGCCACACCGGTAAGACGCTTTTGCTCATTGAGCGATATGCCCAGCTTCTCAAAGGTTTTGAGCAGTTCGGGATCCACTTCGTCGAGGCTGTTGAGCGTTTTTTTGGGCTTGGGCGCCGCGTAATAATGCAGTTCCTGATAATCGACCGGTTTATAGTCGAGGTGTCCCCATTCGGGCTCTTTCATTTTCTGCCACTGGCGGAACGCACTAAGTCTCCACTCAAGCAGCCATTCGGGCTCTTCTTTTTTCGCTGAAATAAAACGAATGATATCTTCATTCAGCCCTTTTGGCGCTTTATCCGATTCTACGGGAGTGACGAAACCATATTTATAATCCTGATTCGTGATTTCCTCCAGCAGCTCATCTCCTTCGTATGCCATTTCTTCTATTACATTGTTGACTGTTCACAAAAAACATTACAGGCCAAAGGCTCCGCAATTCTATCAGACTGAGAACGACTCGCCGCAGCCACAGGTGCGACCGGCGTTGGGATTGTTAAATACAAACCCTTTTCCGTTGAGTCCGCCCGAAAAATCAAGCTCGGTGCCTACCAGGTAGAGAAAACTTTTTTTGTCCACCACTATACGCACACCATTGTCTTCAAACACTTTGTCATCGGGAGAGAGCTCGGTATCAAACTTGAGATCGTACATCAGTCCGGAGCATCCTCCACCCCTGACCCCTACCCTGACAAAGGCATTTTCAAGTTTTTGCTCTTCCATCAGGTGATATGCCTGTGCTTTGGCCGATTCTGTCACTTTAATCATCACATTCACTCCTTTCTCGTTTCTTTATCTTGTTGTTTTACAACGCTATGTAAAATATTTTGACCTGTCTTCTTATTTAGATTTAATCTAAATTAATGCAAAAATACCTAAAATCCGGTATTGTTACAAGTCGGTGGATTACTAAGTGGCTGAAGATTGTTCAAAAATAAGGTAATCACCGTATTGGGTTCGGCCTATTTATTGATGTACTTGCAGAAAATTCAAAACCCTAAAACCATGAAAAGGAACCTATTTCTAAGCCTCATCTTTGCCCTCACCTGGGTCGTTTCTTCTGCGCAAAAAGGTCAGATTTGGCCTACCAGCACCCGTCAGGAATTCGAATTCGATGCCGAAGGCAATATTTCACAGGAATATGAGGTACAAAATTACAACTCGTACTACCTGTTTATCAATAACAATGAATTTATCCACTGTACTGCTACCATCACCAGCCTTTACAAAATTCTGAAGCGCGAGGAGCAGGAAGAATATGTAGATTACGAAGTGATCAGCGAAGCCGGTAATGTCTATTCTTTCCGTTTCAGCATCAATGATCAGTATGTGGCCATTTATTCGAGCAAAGGATACGGTATTTACCTGGCCTGCGAAGCACCTTATGCCACAGGTGTATTCGATAACCTGAGCAAGTAAGGTAGAGCAAGCGCTTTTATCGGTACTTTTGCGGTATGTTTGAAAACAAGCAACACCGCACGGAACTCGATCAGCTCGGTGAATTCGGGCTGATCGGGCATTTATCCGCTTCTATCACTCCTTCGCAACCTTCGACCCTAAAGGGAATAGGAGATGATGCCGCCGTAATCGACAACGGCAATGGAAAAGTAACACTGGTGAGCACCGATATGCTCATCGAAGGTATTCATTTCGATTTATCGTATTGTCCGCTTCGCCACCTCGGCTATAAAGCTATTGTGGTGAACCTGTCTGATATTTATGCCATGAACGGTATCGCTTCGCAAGTTACCGTAGCGCTGGGATTGTCGAACCGTTTTTCGCTCGAAGCCGTAGAGGAGCTTTATGCCGGTATGCTGCTGGCCTGCTCCAAATACGGGGTGGATTTGGTGGGCGGAGACACGAGCAGCTCTGCGGGCGGACTCATCCTCTCCATCACCGCCATCGGTCATGCCGATAAAGACAAGGTGGTCTATCGCAGCGGCGCGGGCGAAAAAGATCTGCTGGTGGTATCGGGCGATTTGGGCGGTGCCTACCTCGGACTACAGGTGTTGGAACGGGAAAAAGAAGTATTTAAAACCAATCCCGCCATTCAACCCGACCTGGGCGGACACGATTACATCCTGGAGCGGCAGCTTAAACCCGAAGCCCGGAAAGACGTGCTCGAACTACTAGAAAGTCTCGATGTACGACCTACTTCCCTGATCGATATTTCTGACGGGCTGGCCAGCGAAGTGCTTCATCTTTGCAAAGCGTCGGGACGGGGCTGTAACCTGTACATCGAAAAAATTCCGATAGACCCTTCTGTAATTTCAACGGCCGAAGAATTTAACCTCGAACCGGTTACCTGCGCGCTTAACGGAGGCGAAGATTACGAGCTGCTGTTTACTATAAAGGCGCAGGATTATGAAAAAATCCGAAATAACCCGCATTTTACGGTAATCGGCCATATTACCGAAGCAGGGGCCAGCCCACAATTAGTTACTCCTACGGGGCAATCTATCGCACTGACTGCACAAGGCTGGAAGCATTTTTAAGCTCGGCCTTCTGCTGCCGAAGCCCGCTCACGGATAATGTCGCGAAACGGCTTTCCGGTAACTTTACTCTCGGCCCAGGCCACAAAATCGAAATGCTCGAACGCTGATTTCTCGAACGTTTCTTGTTCGAGCGGACGTAACTCTTCCAACAACAGCGCATATACTTTCTGCTCTTCGCGGCGGTCGCGGGTGCGGATAATTTTATTGACAAAGTTGAGCATCGCCGACTCGAACTTATATACACGATTGCGGGAAGAAAGATAACGCTGTGTAGATTTGAGCGTGTAAGGCAAAAGGCGCTGGCTGCCCAATTCGAGGTGAATAATCAGGTTTACGAGCTGGGCAAAACAATAGATATCTTCCGTTTTATCGAGTCCTTGCGTAGCAAGCAGCAGGTTGATCCAATTCAGGGCTTCCGAATAGTGTTTTTCGCCGAGGTAGAGAATTGCTATGCTAAAATAAAGATACGCCCGGCGCAGGGTATTTATTTTTTCGCCGTAAAGCGCAAGTCCTTCGCGGATAAAAGGCACCAGTGCAATGCCTTTTTCAAAATCGCCGGTAAACGCGTAAAGGGTAAGTTCGAGACTATAAGTGCTGGAGAAAAGTTTGATATCGAGATCTTCATTGCGTTGCAGGCTCAGCTTTTCGGGCAGGGCACGTAATTTCTCAAGGTAAAAAAACACTTCCGGATAACGGCGTAAGCGGCTGGCGATGTAGATAATGTTGGTCAGCAACGAAAAATATACGTTGGGTTCTTCCTTAAAAGCCGCCACTTCACTTTCGACCAGCGCTACGTTTTTTTTGAGGTGCTGAAAGCTGGCGCTGTAATCGCCGGTACCAAAATAATACGCGCTGTAAATGTGATGGTAGAGGTATTTAGTTTTGGGATAAAGCGCTTTGTCTTCGCTGCGCAGCAGCACATTGTCGATAATCGCTTTGAAATTGCTGAGCTCTTCCTGATTACGCGCTTTTCCACGGCGATTGAGGATATAAAACATGCGGCTTTTGATGTGCCAAAACTCGTTGAGGTTAGAAATTTTTTCGAGCGTAAGCCGATCGCGTTCCTGAATTTGGAGCAAATCTTCTTCGTCGATACGGGTATAATTGCCGGTTTCGATCAGCTTTTTTTCGAGCAGTGAAATGTCGAGCAAAATGGTATGCTTGTCGTAGCGTTCGGCCAGCTTACGCGCACTTTTGAGCAGCTTGGCGGCCTGGCTGTACAAGGATCTTTTGTACAGAATAAGGGCACAATTTACCAGTCTTCGCAGCTCCGAATCGATCGAGCCGTGCGCATGGTACGCATCGAGGCTATACAGAATATGATCATAAAGCCGGCGTTTGGCGATAGAAAGCTGACGGAGAAAAGCCTGTCCGGCAAACTTCTTATGCAGGCGAGACTCGTCATATTCTTTCATCTTATCGATGGCATCGAAAAGCAACTGGTAGTTATTGACTTCTCCGAGAATATGCCTGGAGCTGTACAGCTTGAAATAGCGTTTTTCAGGCTTGCTAAGCGATCGAATTAAACGGAACAACTGATCGGAAGCCACGTTAGACATGTATAATTATTTAATTTTTTGACCGGTTAAAAAATCGTTTTTCCGCGACCGATTCCTATATCTCGCAGCGTGCACATAAGGGGACGAAGCGCGAATACGGGCGAAAAAAAGGCTTTTCCTTCTCTTTTAAATTTACAAAACGGGGCGATAAGGATCAAGTGCAACGCCGGTTTGGGAGGAAGTAAAAAGCGGGCTTAGACTGGTATAAAATAAAAATCCCTCCGGGTTTACCGGAGGGACCTATCCCCGTAAAGCGGGGTTATTGTTCAGTTTCCAGGAGGGGTTCCGGGAGACTGTTGCTTTCTCTTATTCTTATTGGTAGTATCGTAATCGGAGTCGTGACCGCCGTCTGTGATGCCACCACTGTCACCACCGGTCGTTATAGTAGGACCGTCTGTAGATGCAGCTTTGGTGTGAACAGGCGACCCTGTCTCATCCAAAGGACCCATATATTCTTTACTGCACGCACCCAAAAAAACGAGCGACGAAACAAGCACAAGACTATACAAACTCTTTTTCATAACTTCTTCCTCTCTTGGTTCAGCTTTCAAAACGCCATTCCACACCCAATAGTACTTCAAATTTAGGAAAAAGTTTCTTTATTCATAGTTTTTTTCGGAAAAATTTGCCTTTCTGAAAAACTCGGTCTGCGGAATCACCAGCACTACTTCGGTGCCTTTCACTTCGCCGTTTTCGCTGCGCATCTCGTAAGGCCCTGTGATAATGAGGTTTTCATTGGTCATTTTTTTGAGAATCGCCAGTCTTCCACTTGTAATCTCAATACCCCTTGAAACGTGCTGAACCCCATTTTTTGACTTGTTTTTCAGGCTCGTATCTATTCCTATACCGTCGTCGGTAATGGTAATCCTAACTGCATCCTGCTCAAAAGGCTCGACCTTTATCCGGATATGCCCCGGACGTTCCATGGGTAATATTCCATGCCAAATACTGTTTTCGACATAGGGCTGCAAAAGCATAGGAGGAATCTTCACCGATTCGGTATCAATTTCCTCGTCCACCTCTATGGCATAAGAAAATTTGCTCTTAAACCGCATATTTTCGAGCGAGAGATAGAGTTCCAGCCTTTCCATTTCTTCCGAAAGATTCACCAAATTACCCGACACCGAACTGTCGAGGTTTTTACGGATCAGCTTCGCAAAACTGGTCAGGTAGCGGTTGGCCTCCAGCTTATCCTGCTTGTTGATATAGTATTGAATAGAATTGAGCGCATTAAAAATAAAATGCCGGTTCATGCTCGCGTTCAGCGTTTGCTGCTCCAGGCTGAGTAGTTTAGACTGATAAATAAGCTGCGTACGCTCGTTTTTACGCCTGATAACCGCCATTCTCCAACGCGAGATCAGGTAGCCGAGGGTAAATGCAAAGGCGGCGCACAAGATGTAAAACCACCAGGTAAACCAAAAAGGCGGCGTAATGGAAAAGCTGAATTCGGCCGGTACGGAAGTCCATATTCCGGAGTTGTTACAGGCCATCACTTTAAAGGTATAATGACCGCTGGGCAGGTTGGAATAGGTGGCAAAACGTGCATCGGTTTCGGGCGACCAGTCCTGGTCAAAGCCTTCGAGCTTGAAACGGTATTTTACTTTGTTGGGATTGGTATGACAGATGCCGGTATAATAAAAAGTGAAGTGATTTTTTTTATACGGCACCACCAAATCGCGCGCAAGACCTGTGGCAGGATCCTTCTCTTTGGCGTACTGATCCCATTTCACCGGTTCAAAAAACAGGCGTATATCGGTAATGTGTACGTAAGGCTCTACGGGATTAAAAGCATGGCGGCGCTTCTGCGGATTAAAACGTACAAGTCCGCCGTCGGTACCAAACCACAAGTTGCCCTTTGTATCCCGAAAGGCCGCGTTCATGTTGCTCTCCAGTCCGGGTACCCCTTCGAGCTTGGAATAGTTACGGTATTCGACCTCCCCTTTTTCGAGGTAGTGCATCACATTTACCTCATAAAGACTGTTGTTGGTGCCTACCCACAAGCGATCGTTTTCAAAAATGAGAAAATTCACTGTGTTGGCCGTGATGCCCTGTCCTAAAGAAAGCTTATAAAAAAGCTGGTTACGAAAACAAAAAAGTCCGCTTTTGGAACCTATCCAAAGATTGCCGTAACGGTCTTCGGCGATAGAATACACCGTATTATCGTTGGCATGCGACTCGTGCTTGTAGTTGACAAAACGGCTGCCGTCGAAGCTGTATAATCCGTCGGAGGTGCCGAGCCAAAGCACGCCCTTCCGATCTTTATGAATGCTTCGCACATTGCCACCGGTGAGTCCGTCGGTAGCGGTATAATTGATAAACTTGTTGTTTTTCAGGTGCGATAGTCCGTCTTTATTCCCAATCCACAACGATCCATCGGTATCGGAAAAAAGGGAAGTAATTTTATTGGACAGCAATCCGTCTTCTTCGAAATAGGAAAAAAACTGCCGGCCGTCGTACATCGACAAGCCGTTGGAAGTACCTACCCATATACGGTTCTGCTTATCGGCTATACAAGTCCAGGCCGTATTATTGGCCAATCCGGCATCGTCTTTGAACACGGTAAAGCGTTTGCCGTCAAAACGGCAAATTCCCTCGCCATAGGTTGCAAACCAAAGATTTCCGTACAGGTCTTCGGCAACCGACATCACAAAATCGCTGCTTAAACCATCGACCGAAGTATAAGTGGTAAATGCCTCTCCGGCAAATTTGAGCACTCCTTTTCCATCGGTACCCAGCCACATATTTCCTTCAGAGTCCTGCCCGATTACTTTAATATTGGTATTGATAAGACCCTGCGCATAACCGAAATTCTGAAACTCTCCGTGATCGAGCTTACTCACTCCCGTTTTGGTGCCAAACCAAATCGCGTTATCGGCATCTACAAAAATGGTGCGAACCCAATCGCTGATAAGGCCATGATCGGAATAATAATTCCGGAATCCTTCTTTTTCGAGCTCCATAAAAACCCCTTCGTCGTAGGTCGCTATCCACAAACGTTGCCGTTGATCTTCGGTGATGAAGCTCACGTTGCGATCGGGGTCGCCGTTCAAGGGGAAAAGCGCAAACCTGCCGTTGTCGAAGAGAAAAAGTCCACCGCGTGTGCCGGCCCAAAGCCTGCCTTTCGAATCGCTGAATACGCTGCGTACGTAAGGGTCGAGTCCCTGCGCAAGCCCGTAAAAAAGTTGGGTTCCGTCGGGCAAAAGGCAAATCAGTCCGGCTCCATCGAAAGCCAGCCATATTCTTCCGGCGCGATCTTCACAAATGGAGGTAATATTCAGGTTGAGGTAGGGCGCTGGAAATTTTTCGGAATAGAAGGTTTCCCCGTCAAAACGGCTATATCCGCCAATGGCGCCAAACCAAAGCCGGTGCTGTGAATCTTCAAAGATGGTATAGACCTGATTCTCGACCAGTCCGTCGCTTTTGCTGTAGCTGGTAAAGCTGATTCCGTCGAAACGGCTTACTCCGCCGAAAGTAGCAAACCAGAGGTAGCCTTTTTTATCCTGACACATGGCCGAAACCTGCGATTGTGCCAATCCCTGCTCGGTCGAATAATTGATGAACGTATATTGCTGAGCTTGCAGCAGAAAAGACTGTATGAAAAAAAAGCCTGAAAGAATCAGGCTTTTATTTACGCGTAACATCAGGTTCATCAAATGGTATTAATGCGTTGTAAAAATTCGGTCAGCTTTCTCCGGGCCACAGGCACCTGCTTTCCGTTACTCAAAATAGCAATATTTCCTTCAGTGCGGGTAAATCCTTTGAGGTGATTTACAATATTTACGATATGCGACTTGTGAATCCGGAAAAAAGAGGATTTGTTGAGCGACTCTTCATACACCTTTATGTTTTTACAACTGAGGAACTTGCGGTTATCGGTCATGTAAATCATGGTGTAATTATCGCTGGCTTCGAGGTGAATGATCTCTTCGTTTTTCACCATCAGAAAACCGTCGCGCGTGGTCAGCGAAATGCGATCGTTTTCTTTGGTCGCCGGAAGGGGTTTTTCGGTCGGCTGGTAAAACTTGGTTACCTTTTTAATGGCATTGCGGAGATCGTCGATATTGATCGGCTTTTCGATGTAATCGACCGCGTCGGCTTTAAACGCTTTAAGCGCATATTCGCTGTGCGCGGTGGTAAATACTACCGAAAAATCGCGCTGGGGAATAGAATCAAGCAGAGAGAATCCGTCTTCACGGGGCATTTTGATGTCCAGAAAAACCAAATCAGGCTGATATTGCCTAATCAGTACACGGGCCGATTCGGCCGAATCAGCCATACCCACCACTTCGACATCGGGGCAAAAATCGTCGATAATCATCTTCAGGTTGTTCCGGCAATAGTACTCGTCATCAACCACAATAGAGCGAATCTTCATAGCCACAGGTATTAAGTTTACCTTAATTTAAGAAGAAGTCTGTGGTTTTCGGAATGCGAATGAGTGAGGTGTAGATGTGTTTGAGTAAACGGTAAAGACTTCCGTTTAAAGTGCTTTGATACGTTGGGTGAAATCGCTTACCCGGTTACGTGCCACAGGCAGGCGCTTGCCGTCGCGCAGCAGGGCGAAATATCCGTCTTCGCTCACATACTCTACCAGCTCGTTGAGATTGATAAGATAGGATTTATGGATCCGGAAAAATTTGGCGGGGTTAAGAATCTCTTCGTAAAGGCCCAACGTACGCGTATCGAGGTAGCGTGTACCGTCGCGGAAATGAAGCAGACTGCAGTTACCATCGGCCTCTACATAAGCGATACTGTCGTCCTGAATAATCTTGATGCCTTTGGAATAGCTGATGCTCAGCCTTCCTGAGTAGCGGTTATTAAGCAGGCTGTCAGACAATTGCTTGAGCGTGCTTACATAATTGGAAAAATTTTCGGGATGTGCTTCAAAGACGCGATCGGCTTCGACGAGCTTACGTACCGCTGCTTTTAGATCCTCTATATCAATCGGTTTAAGCAGGTAGTGAACGGCATTGGCGTTAAAAGCCTGTACGGCATAGTCTTTAAATGCGGTTACAAACACCACCAAAAATTTCTCTTCGCGGAGCGAGTCAAGCAAATCAAAGCCTTCGGCTCCGGAGGGCATACGAATATCGAGAAATACAATGCGGGGCTTGAGCGTATGGATCACTTTTCTGCCCTGAGCCACTCCGTCGGCAAGTGCGATCACCTCTATCTCGGGGCAATATTCTTGCAGGAGCATGCTCAAATTTTCGCGTGCAAGTTCTTCATCGTCCACAATAATTGCAGAGAGCTTCGACATGGAGCAGAGAGTTTGGTAACGAGCTAATTTACCATTTTTTTAAGATAAAACGCCTTTCCTTTCGCATTCTGTGCCGCATACTAAACCGGGAAACTTTGCGCTGCAAAGTCGGGTAAAGTATAGTCTAAACCCTTATCTCATGTGGCAATTTTACAGTTTTTCTGCGATGCTTCTCTACTGTAGCGGAAGATGCCGGCGATGGATTTTTATTGACAAAGGCGACTGAAAAGCACGCGCGGCACTCAGGTTTTAGTACCCTGCGAGATGATTTTTTGAAGCGGTATGCCCCGGTATTTACTTTCGGCCCAAAGTGCGATATCGAAGTATTCGAGCGGTCTCGACTCATAAGGATCCGTTTTAATTTCTTTAAGCGTATGCGCAAGCTGTTTCAAGGCCGAGCTGCGTAAATCGGAACCGTTTTTCCGGAGCGTGGTTTTAAAATATTCGATAAGCGCCTGTTCAAAACGGAAAAAGAGCTTTCTGGATTTAAGCCGCCTCTCGGTAGCACGCAGCGTATAGATAAGCAGGTCGAAGTTTTGAAGCTCATAGTGTACAAGCAGGTTATACACGTTTACAAACGCCACAAACTCGCGGTGCTGATATACTTCACAACGCCCGTTATGCACTTTGTTGAGCCAGTGAAGCGCTTTTTTATATTGCCCGGCGCAAAAGCATACGATAGATAAGCGCAGGTAAAAATTAAGCAATTGCCTCACTCCCGCTTTGTGCACATAACGGGGCAGTATAATTTCCACCTCATCGACCAGCGACATGATGCGCCCAAATTCGCCGGTGCGCTGATAGAAGTGCAGCTCCATTCCGTACAGGGCGAGAAATACTTTTACCTGGTAATTTTCCGAACGGAAGCAGGTATGCTGCACGGGCGCCTGTCTTATTTTATGCAATGCCTGCATGACGTCTTTTTTACGCCCGAGAAAAACGCCCATCTGACAACGATTTACCAGCGCCGAAAAATACTTGGCCGGAAAACGGCTTATGCTTTTGGGATTTTCTTCAAAGAGCCGGACAATTTTGGTCATGTAGGTAAACGCCGCTTTCCAGTCAGAATTGACATACGCTTCGACACCTTTGATGTTGTACCAGTTAAAACGTGTTTCGAGCGAATGCAGCGGCGACTCGTCCTGTAACAGGGGGTGTTGGAGGATTTCCAAAAACTGCGCCTGCTCAGACACGCTGCGCGGCTTACCGGAAGCACCCAGCACCAAATAGGCTTTGTTGAAAATGTTTTCAAGCTCCACGAGATAGCTGATCTTGGCCAGGATCTCTTTTTGGTGAGCCACCACGTCTTCCAGCTTGGAAAAAGAGGCTTCGGAATTTTCCAGCTCACCTATCCAAACCCTTATTTCCCAACGACACACTTCCAGCAGGGCAAACAGCCGCTCGTTTTCGGTGCAGATAGCTTTTACTTTCTGAATAAGCTTACGGCACTGTCGAAAAAGCGCTTTGGAATAAAGAAATTCGATATCCTGCAAAAAATCACGCACCTGACAGTCTATCGAATTTTCCTCGTAATACGCACGCAGGGTTTTCAGCACGAGATTATAGAGCTGATGTTTGGCAGTAGGCAGGTAATTCAGCAGGGGCGTTTGCCCTAACTGCCGTTTCATCTCCTCTTCGTCAAAATGCTCCTGGTTGCTGATCACATCAAATAATTTCTGGTAGGTATTCTGTTCTCCTTTGACATGCACAGAAGCATATTTCCGGAAATACCCTTTTTCGGAACGCGAAAGGGATTTTATAAGGCAAAACAAATCATCACTGGGTTTCATACCACTCACTGTTAACAGGAAACGATTATACAGGCACAAGCCCAATAAATTCAAGGCCTGCAAAAGCGAACGGCAACAAAACTTGAAAAAAATTTATCCTGAAAATCCAAAGATTCAGAATACGACCACTTTGGTAAGAATGAAAAAAATCCGCACTGATGTTTGCTCGCTATAATACTACTTACACGAGGTTCTTAGGATTTTTGTTCAGGAATATGAAAAGAAAGGAAAAATGATATATCCGTAATCGTGAGAAAAAAATAGGCAGCCAATAGGGTATAAACACCCTATATCAATTCAATTATTTTTATAAAAGCCCTGTTAATACACGCTCCAAATCGGACGACGAAGATTGATTTTTTTCTGCCGGGCCATCACGGCATAGGCCACGCAAAGAGCCGCCCCCGTAGTGCCGGAAGCAATAAGCAAGGTCTCGGCATCGGGATCGATATACGAGGTGATACCGGTAGCACCCAGCACCGCCAGCCCTGTAATCCCGGTCGCATTGACCAGCTTACGGTGCTTTTTCATAAACCTGTTCTCCACCCCGATTTTGCGAATAGCCGACAAGTGAACCCTAAGGGTATCGGTATAATAAATCGTCAGGTAAGCGGTCTGCTTTTGTACGGAAGTTAAGCTGTCAGAAGCCTGTATCGTTTTCCATTCCAGCTTCTTACTTTCTGCCATCGCCCCCGAATGTTCTGCATAGCTAAGAAGATGAAATACCGAATCGCGGTAGTCGAACACATAACCGGATAACCTGCGCTTGTCGGTGGTTTTGATCCACATTTTACTTTCGGGCATAAAAAGCGCTACACGTTTCCCGCTACGCTTATGCTCAAAAGTGACTACAGGCTCCTGAGCCTGCACACAAGGAATCAGCACTACGAAAAAGAAGAAAAGGAAAATCAGGCGTTTCATACTCACTTTGTTTGAAGGAGAAACGCAAAAGTTGGAAATAAAAGCGAAACACGGAAATTATCCGGCGGCGGTAATAGACTTGCGGTTGCCCCAAAGCTCACGCGCAGCCGCCACAATGGCCGGCACGTCGTAACCACACTCGGCGTAAAGCTGTGCCTGTGTGCCGTGATCCACAAAACGATCCGGAATACCCAGCCTGCGCACCCGCGCCGAATAGCCGTTATCGACCATAAATTCGAGTACCGCGCTGCCCACGCCGCCCTGAAGGCATCCGTCTTCGACGGTAATCACTTGCTTAAACCTTGTAAACACCTCATGCAGAAGAGTTTCGTCTATGGGCTTGGCAAAACGCAAATCATAAAACGCCACATCGATCCCCTCTTCCTCTAAAAGGCGACAAGCCTCCATGGCAAGATTCCCAACAGGCCCTATGGCCAGTATAGCCATGTGTTCGCCGTTACGCACTTTACGCCCGGTACCTACCCTGATTTTACGCAAAGGGGTTTTCCAGTTGGTCATTACACCTTCGCCACGGGGATAACGGATAGAAAAAGGTCCCGCATTCTCCTCAAGCTGAGCGGTGTACATCAGGTTACGCAGCTCTTCTTCGTTCATCGGAGAAGCCACTACCATATTCGGGATGGAGCGCATATAAGCCAAATCGAAAGCACCGTGGTGTGTAGCGCCATCGGCTCCTACGAGTCCGCCGCGATCGAGGCAAAATACCACATGCAGCTTCTGCAAAGCCACATCGTGTACCACCTGATCATAGGCTCTTTGCATGAAAGAAGAATAGATATTACAGAAAGGCACCATCCCCTGAGTAGCCAGTCCTGCCGAAAAAGTAACGGCATGCTGCTCCGCAATACCCACATCAATAGCGCGATCGGGCATGGCTTTCATCATAATATTAAGCGAGCAGCCCGAAGGCATGGCGGGAGTCACTCCCATCACTTTGGGATTCTTTTCGGCCAATTCTACAATGGTATGACCGAACACATCCTGGTATTTGGGCGGTTGTGGCGACTGGGGAATCACTTTGATGATCTCGCCGGTAGCCTTGTTGAACACACCGGGAGAATGCCACAAGGTCTGGTTGCCCTCTTCCGAATATTTATACCCCTTGCCTTTTACGGTCACACAGTGTAAAATTTTAGGGCCGGGAATATCTTTAAGATCGTTGAAAATACGAGCCAGGTTAATTACATCGTGTCCATCGACCGGACCGAAATACCTAAAATTGAGCGATTCGAAAAGGTTGCTTTGGCGCAGCAGGGCCGTCTTGATCCCGTCACTGATCTTATGGGCAATAGCCTGTGCGTTGGGGCCGAATTTGCTGATTTTACCAAGCAGGTTCCATACCTCATCCTTAATCCGGTTGTAGGTATGCGAGGTGGTAATGTCGGTCAGGTATTCTTTAAGGGCACCTACATTCGGATCGATCGACATGCAGTTGTCGTTAAGCACCACCAGCAAATTGGTATTGGTCACACCTCCGTGGTTGAGTCCTTCGAAAGCAAGCCCTGCGGTCATCGCTCCGTCGCCGATCACAGCGATATGCTGCACGTCGTGCTTACCGAGCTGCTTATTGGCTACGGCCATGCCTACCGCCGCCGAAATGGAGGTGGAAGAATGGCCTACACCGAAAGTATCGTATTCGCTTTCACTGCGTTTAGGAAAACCGCTCAGCCCTTTGTAAGTGCGATTGGTGGGAAATGCTTCTCTGCGCCCGGTAAGAATTTTATGCCCGTAAGCCTGATGGCCTACATCCCATACGAGCTGATCGCGGGGGGTATCAAAGGCATAATGCAGGGCTACGGTAAGCTCGACCACACCTAAGCTGGCACCAAAATGCGAATTGCCGATATGAGAAACCACATCGATAATGTAATCGCGCAATTCCTGGCACACCTGAGGCAGCTCTTCTTCTTTGATTTTACTGCGCAAATCGGCAGGAATGTCGATCTGTTGCAGCAGGGGGCCGGCTTTAAACTCCTGCATCGGGCGGGGTCATTTAGAACGGGTATTTCCCGTGTGATACCTTATCTGAGCAACAAATATAACAAATAAAAAGCTCAGCTACCGCGCTAAAACCGAAGGCATTTAACATGATTTAACGGGTATCCGTTGCGCGCAGCAACCATTCGGCCACACGCAAATCGAAAGGACGGGTAATCTTGATGTTTTCGGGGTTTCCCGCTACAAGGTGAATGGGGATACCTACGCGTTCCACTACGGTCGCATCGTCGGTAAAAGCAGGATCAAAGTGACAATCGTAAGCCTGCTGAAGCAGGGGTATGGAGAAACATTGAGGGGTTTGTACAACCCGCAGGTGTTGCCTTTCTATAGGCACCGAAGCGGTTTCGCCGGTAAGCTGGCGCATAGAATCATTCACCGGCAGCACGGGAATAGCAGCGCCATAGTTTCGAGCCGTTTCAAAACAGGCTTTAAGCGTGGCCTTCGAGACCAGGGGCCTTACCCCGTCGTGCACCGCCACCACTCCTTCGCCGCTTACGCGTTTGAGCGCCTGCTGTACGGTATAGAAACGTTCGGAACCGCCGGGTGTCAGCTCATGCGGAATGGCAATCTGCTTGATCTCGCAATGACGAGCCCAAAAATCAAGGTAATCGGGAGGAAGCGCCACCACCATTTTCAAGGTAGGATTGTAGCGGTAAAACGCTTCCATTGTATGCTGTAGAATGGATTTCCCGTTCAGCGGTAAAAACTGCTTGGGCTGGCTGGCCTGCATACGACTGCCCGAACCTCCGGCTACTATGATGACGTAATCGCTCATACGCACACAAGGTACGCAATCCCGCAATGCGGTAAAAGCAGGTTAGAGGATCAGCATCGCGTCGCCATAAGAGAAGAACTTGTACTGCTCTTTAATGGCTTCGTTGTAGGCTTCCATCACAAACTCATATCCTCCGAAAGCACATACCATCATCAGGAGGGTTGACATCGGAGTATGGAAGTTGGTTACCATGCTATTGGCAATGCTAAAATCGTAGGGCGGGAAAACAAACTTGTTGGTCCAACCGTTGTAGGGCTTCAGAAAACCGTCGGTAGAAACGGACGACTCCACGCCACGCATAACCGTAGTTCCGATGGCGCATACCCTGCGGCGATCGGCTTTGGCAAAATTGACCATATCGGCACATTCGGCCGGAATGATCACCTGCTCCGAATCCATTTTATGCTTGGTCAGGTCTTCGACCTCTACGGCTCTGAAAGTACCCAGGCCCACGTGAAGCGTAAGCTCGGCAAAGTTCACGCCTTTAAGCTCCAGCCGTTTGATAAGCTCGCGGCTAAAATGCAAGCCGGCAGTAGGTGCCGCCACAGCACCCTCGTGCTTGGCAAATACCGTTTGGTAACGCTCTTCATCGTCTTTCTCGACCTCGCGTTTGATATACTTGGGCAGCGGTGTTTCGCCCAATGCGGTAATGGTGTTTTTAAATTCTTCGTAAGACCCGTCGAACAGAAAACGAAGGGTACGGCCACGTGAAGTGGTATTGTCGATTACTTCGGCTACGAGCGAATCGTCGTCACCGAAATACAGCTTGTTACCGATACGGATTTTACGGGCGGGATCCACGAGCACATCCCACAAGAGGCTCTCGCGGTTGAGCTCACGAAGCAGGAACACCTCAATCTTGGCACCGGTTTTTTCCTTGTTGCCGTACATACGGGCCGGAAATACTTTGGTGTTGTTGAGAATCATCACATCGCCGTCGCCGAAATAACGAAGCACGTCTTTAAACATCTTGTGCTCGATCTTTCCGGTGTCGCGGTGCAGCACCATCAGGCGGCTTTCGTCGCGGTTAGAAGCGGGATGTGTAGCGATAAGCTCGGGAGGAAGCTTAAATTTGAATTGAGAAAGTTTCATAAATCTTACGGGATTTAAATCGTAAAAAGGGTCGCAAATATAAGCAGAAAATAAGCGTTCGCTTCAACAGGCTTGAATAATTAACTAATTTTGCCCTTCATCAATCCGTTTTCCCTTGAGCACTCCCCGCCGACATACCGTTACTGCCGCGCTTCCTTACGCCAACGGCCCCCTCCACATCGGGCATATTGCCGGGGCTTACCTGCCCGCCGATATTTATGTGCGTTACCTGCGTATGCGCAAAGCCGACGTGGCTTTTATCTGCGGATCGGACGAGCACGGTGCCGCCATCACGCTGAGGGCCAAAAAAGAAGGCATCAGCCCGCAACAAATCATCGATAAGTACCACGCACTTATCCGCGATACGTTTACCGAATTCGGTATTCATTTCGATATTTATCACCGTACCTCCAGCAAGCTGCACCACGATACGGCACAAGAGTTTTTCCTCCGCCTTGAGACCGAAGGCGCTTTCACCAACGAAAGCAGCGAACAATTTTACGACGAGGTCCACCAGCAGTTTTTAGCCGACCGTTACGTGACGGGCACCTGTCCGCGTTGCGGCAACCCTAATGCCTACGGCGATCAGTGCGAAAAATGTGGGGCCTCGCTGAATCCCACCGACCTGATCGACCCTAAATCAATTCTCAGCGGGAAAACACCCGTGCTGAAAAAAACCGAGCACTGGTACCTGCCCATGAACCGGCACGAAGAATGGCTGCGCGAATGGATAGAAAAAGGAACCCTCGACGAACGGCCGCAACACGATCCCAAAGAGTGGAAATCGAACGTGATGGGACAGTGCAAGTCCTGGATCGACGGCGGACTCCAACCCCGCGCCATGACCCGCGACCTCGACTGGGGTGTAAAAGTACCCGTAGCTGATGCCGAAGGAAAAGTACTCTACGTATGGCTCGATGCCCCTATCGGCTATATCTCTGCTACCCGCCAATGGGCTGCCGATACCGGTAAAAACTGGGAAGACTACTGGAAATCGGAAGACACACGCCTGGTGCATTTTATCGGCAAAGACAACATCGTTTTTCACTGCATCATTTTCCCCATTCTGCTGCGCGCGCACGGCGAATACATTCTCCCGCAAAACGTTCCGGCCAACGAGTTTCTGAACCTCGAAGGCGAAAAAATTTCGACCTCGCGCAACTGGGCCGTATGGCTGCACGAATACCTCCGCGATTTTCCCGGAAAGCAGGACGAGCTTCGTTATGTGCTGTGCTCGATCGCTCCCGAAACGAAAGACAGCGAATTTACCTGGAAAGATTTTCAGGCTCGTGTCAATAACGAGCTGGTGGCCATACTCGGCAATTTTGTAAACCGGGTTATGGTACTGATGCACAAGTATTACGAAGGCGTGGTTCCGGCTATTTCCGACGAACAAGCCCTCAGCGCCGCTGAAAAAGAACTTTTTGAAAATCGCTTGCCCGCACTGGCACAGCATATTGCCTCGGATATTGAGAAATTCCGTTTCAGGGATGCACTTTTCCATGCGATGGAAATTGCCCGCGAAGGCAATAAGTACCTGGCCGATACCGAACCCTGGAAACTTATAAAAACCGATCCGGAAGGCACCAAGACCATCCTTGTAAGAGCGCTGCAACTTACCGCTTCCCTGGCTACAGCCATCAAGCCTTTTCTCCCTTATACCTCCGAGCGCATCGAAAAAATGCTGAACATAGAAGCGATAGCTTGGGAAAGGATCGGAAACCTCTACCTGATTCCTTCGGGTCATACGCTGCAAGAACCGGTATTGCTCTTTGAAAAAATAGAAGACGAGGCTGTGGCACAACAGGTAAAAAAACTGGAAGACAGTAAAGTACAAGCCGTGGCTACCACCGAAAAAGTGGAGAAAGCACACATCAGCTTCGACGATTTTTCAAAGCTGGATATCCGTGTAGGCACTATTTTGGCCGCCGAAAAAGTGGAGAAAGCGCAAAAGCTGCTTCGCCTCACCGTCGATACCGGCATCGATCAACGTACTGTGGTTTCGGGCATTGCGGAACATTACACACCCGAAGCAATTGTCGGGAAAAAAGTGACCTTATTGCTGAATCTCGCCCCACGTACCATACGCGGTATCGAATCGCAGGGAATGATTCTCATGGCCGAAAACGCCGAAGGAAAATTGTGCTTTGTAGCACCCGAAGACACGTCTTTCGCCAGCGGGTCGGAAGTGCGTTGAGCTATTCAGATTCGGTAATTTCCATCACAAAGCGAAAGCCCCGATCGGCCGAAGCCGAAGCGTGCTTCGAGTAAGAATCGTCCACCCCGATACGCAGATAATGCGCCTTGCCTCTCCAGCTCCCCCCTTTGGTAATTCCGGCTTCCCGTACAAACTCACTCACGTTACCCGCCATTTGATAAAGTCCGAAGCTATTGGCCCAGTATGATTTTACCGGCGCGGTAAGGTTATATATTTCTTCCTCATATTGTTCGGTGTCTTTGATCGGTCTTTTACGGTGTCCGAAAAATCCTATTTGAAGCGAGTCCGACGGCTCCGATTCTTCTCCCGGAACCACTGTGTAATTCGCTAAAAATTTACCCTTGTTCAAATACTTACCCCAGGGATACACGGTATGGCGCTCTTTGCCCCCTGCGGCATACATCCACTGGGCTCGGGTAGGAAGACTGAATACAGCCTTTTTCCCTTTTTTGGACAATTGAGCCCCGTAATGCTGCGTAAGCCATTCGCAAAACTTTCCGCTTTGCGCATAGCTAATTCCTACCGCCGGGTAATCGGCGTATGCCGGATGACGCAGGTATAATTCGGCATAATGAGGTCTGATAGCCTGCCATACCAACGTGTCGGGCAGGGCCTCGCGATAAGCGATAGTATCTCCCGATTGAAGCAAGACATCGAGGTAAAACACATAAAATCCATTTGATACTTCCTGATTAAACAAGAAGAAAGAAGAGAGTGACATCGTATCTGCTGTTCTTTCCTCATCCGCAGCGGGCAATATAAGCGTGCCTTGCGGAATAAGCACTAAGTTTTTACGCAGCCAGTTCGCGTCGTATTCGGCCTTGTTTTTCGGAGCTGCATGATACATCCCCGCACTCAGCAAGCCGAACGAAAGAAAAAGAAAAAAGAGTATTCGCATCAGTTTGGTATTTCTCCTATAATGCGCTTGCACTGGAAAAGTTACGGCGTAGGGCAAAAAATGAGCGGAAACAGGTCTTTGCGTCAAAAAAATCATAACTTTATAAGCAGCTCGTATCCCTTAATTTCTTCGCTTATGTCTCTAAAAACAGCGTATAAAAAATCGGAAGAAAAAAAGACAGCCAACGGTTCTTCTCTGCACTCCCGAATATACACTTTTATGCAGGAGGTGACTCGTAAAAACCCCCACGAGCCTGAATTTCTACAGGCGGTACAGGAAGTGGCCGAAGCCGTTATTCCTTTTATAGAAGCGCACCCGCGTTACAAAAAAGCACGCATTCTCGAAAGAATGGTAGAGCCCGAACGGGTTATCATTTTTCGCGTGCCCTGGGTGGACGACAAAGGCGAATTACAGATAAACCGTGGCTTTCGTGTACAAATGAACAGCGCCATAGGTCCTTACAAAGGCGGCTTGCGTTTTCACCCTACGGTTACTCTTTCGGTATTAAAATTCCTCGCTTTTGAGCAGGTATTTAAAAACAGCCTCACCACGCTACCCATGGGTGGTGGCAAAGGCGGTTCCGATTTTAACCCCAAAGGCAAAACAGATAACGAAATCATGTATTTCTGCCAAAGCTTTATGACCGAGCTATGCCGGCATATCGGCTCCGATACCGACGTACCCGCAGGCGATATCGGAGTGGGCGGCCGCGAAGTCGGTTTTCTGTTCGGTCAATACAAAAGGTTGCGCAACGAGTTTACCGGCGTGCTTACCGGCAAAAGCCTGCCCTCGGGAGGTTCTCTTATCCGTCCCGAAGCCACCGGGTACGGCTGTGTCTATTTCACTGCCGAAATGCTAAAAACGCGCGGAGAAACGCTGAAAGACAAAAGCGTAGTCATCTCGGGCTCCGGAAATGTAGCGCAATATGCGGCTGAAAAATGCATTCAGCTTGGTGCCAAAGTGCTTACCATGAGCGACTCCGACGGTTATATCTACGACGAGGCCGGTATCACCCGAAAAAAGCTGGCCTGGATCATGGAGCTGAAAAACGAGCAACGGGGACGTATTCGCGACTACGCCGAAAAATTTAACGCACGCTACGTGCCGGGAAAAACGCCCTGGGCCGAAAAATGTGAGGTAGCGCTACCCTGTGCCACACAAAACGAATTGAACGGAGAAGATGCCCGTATGCTTATCGACCACGGCGTGAAAGCCGTAGCCGAAGGTGCAAATATGCCCTCCACTCCCGAAGCCATCGAATTGTTTTTGCGCGAAAAGGTTCTGTTTGCCCCCGGAAAAGCCTCCAACGCAGGCGGTGTAGCGGTATCCGGTTTGGAAATGAGCCAAAACGCATTACGCCTTACCTGGAGCAAAGAAGAAGTGGATCGCCGCCTGCACGAAATTATGGTAAACATCCATACAACCTGCGCCGAATACGGAAAAGACAAGGAAGGATTCATCAACTACGTAAAAGGCGCCAACATAGGTGGGTTTGTAAAAGTGGCCGAAGCTATGCTCAGTCAGGGGCATGTGTGATAAAAAAAGGACATCGCCGTAAAAAATTTTACATTTTTTAACATCACAGATTAAAATCGCTTATTAACTTTGAGCGTATTTTTACATCTGCTTTTGCTGAGGTTCGCTACAAATATTGCTACTGACCGCTTTTGGGCGGTGTTTTTCCTGCTGCTTGTCGTCAATTGCAGCATCAGCGTTTATCCTGCTTCCGCTTTCAGTTTCAATGGCAAAGAGCGTCAGGTACAAACCGTAGCGGGACTCTTACTCGGCCTTGAAGACGAAAATGCAGCCGATACCTATCCGGAGTCGCCCGCTCCATTTGCCGAAGAAGATCACCTGCCCGAATGCCGTTTGATCGAATACACCTCTACATCGTGCGCATGGTGCTGGCCACCTGCCTGGCGGGCACTTTCATTGGCCGCTTTTACCGACCGGTTTTATTCCACTCCCGCTACAGAAGTAATTATCCCTCCGCCCGAGCATAGCGCCTGACAATGCCTATTTGCTCTTTTTAATTTACTTCTGTAACCGAATTGTGTATGAATGTTGATGTGGTTCCGCAACACCTCGCGGACAAGCTGTTTCAGCTTTTACTTTTCCCCGTTTTCCCCCGTGTCGAAAGGTTTCATTTTAATCCTGTCAAAAAATGAAATCAGCCGAATCCCTATTGCAGATCGATTTGCCGAACCTGGCCGATCTTTCGGCCTACAAACTGATATTTTTTGAAGGTTCCTCGCGGCAATTTTCCGGCTCTTATCGCGAAGCCTTAAACACGCCGCCGCCTGCCGAAGATAGTCCCGACTGGCCCTGTTTGTACCTTTTTTTGGTGCCTAAAGATGCCGAGCCGGAGCTGTTGAAAGGAGATGATTTTGATCGCATACCCGCACACGAATACGCCGGTTTCCCCGATGTATCTTCACTCCCCGAAGGCACTCTCATTCTAAGGGGTACGCTGGGTGGTGCGCTGGAATTGGTAGAAGGCGTTTGATCAAGCGCCGAAGAAACCGCTTATACGGCTTAACACTCCGCCCTTACGGCGGCAACGGCTAATATGGCCACGTAGCTCTTCGATAACCTTGTCGTTGAGGCAAAGGCTGATCGACTTTTTGTAAGAGCGGATAGCTTTACGGTATTCGCCCCGCAGCTCGTACAGCGAACCGAATTCGTCGTGCAAGGCGCATTTGTTAGTCGATTTTACTTTTATAGCTCGCTCCAGTAGCGCTTCCAGCTCATCGAGCCGCCCCAAATCGCGGAGCATATACGCGTAATTAAGATAAGCCGGCGGATAAGAAGGATCGAATTTGAGCGAGAGCTTGAAATGTTTCTCCGCTACCTCATAATCCTGGTACTTGGTTTTGTATATCCAACCCATGTGATTATGCGCCTTGCCAAAAGAAGGCTCCTCATGGAGAATTTCGTTCAACAGGCGTTTGCCTTCGGCTAAATTGCCCTCATCAAGCGCCCGATCGGCTTCGAGAAATAACTCTTCAATGTAACTTATTGTATCCAAAAAAAAGACTTTGAGGTAAAGACTGTCACAACTCCCTAAGGTTGCCTATAAATATAGTACATGTCGTTCATTCTTCCAATAAGATTTTAAACGCATATTTGCAGTAAGTTTTACGGAAAAATGGCGCTTATCCTCTGTATAGAAACTTCTACCCGGGCCTGCTCGGTCGCACTTTGCGAAGCGGGAAAGGTGAAAGCCACGCGGTTCAGGCTCGATGCACACTATACCCACGCCGAAAACCTCAACCCGCTTATAGAAACAGTGATGAAAGAGGCAAACGCTGCTTTCTCACAACTGGATGCGGTAGCAGTAAGCCGTGGTCCCGGCTCTTATACGGGCCTTCGGATAGGGGTAAGCAGTGCCAAAGGATTGTGTTACGCGCTCGGTATTCCGCTGATTGCTATCGACACCTTGTGGATCATGGCCGCTCGCGCCCTGTCGGAAATAACGTCTCCGGTCGGTAATTTTCTGCTCTGTCCGCTGATGGACGCCCGACGCATGGAAGTCTATACCGCTTTGTTCGATCCTTCTCTGCGGGAAATAGAGTCGGTCGCTCCGCATATTTTAGCCGAAAACAGCTTTAGCGAATACCTGTCTGCACAGGAGGTATGGTTTTTCGGAGATGGTATGGAAAAAGCCCAAAGCCTTTTGAGCCGTTCAGCCAATGCGCGTTTTATAGCGAATATACATCCCGCTGCCGAAGCCATGGCCGCACAGGCCGAAAAGAAGCTGAATGCCGGAGAAGTGGAAAACCTCGCCTATTTCGAACCTTTGTACCTGAAAGAATTTATAGCCGGAAAGCCGCGTAGCGAAAACGTCGGTTAAGCCGGTTTCCGCAAGCGGGCCAAAAAGTCTTTGAGCGCCGTCCAATATTCCTGGTGTCCGGATGTAGAAGACCAAAGTGCGCTGGCTCCGTGCGCACCTTCCGATACCGGTACAAAAATTTCGCGCGCTTCGGGTTTGATTCCGCTTACCAAATCAACCACTTCTTTCGCTTCTTTCCTGGAAGAGCTCACAAATACAGGCTTATCGAAACCGGTAATATGCTCACGGAGCTTAAAGCCGTTAAGGCATTCCGAAGGACTAAAAGCGACCACGGCTTCCACCTTTTCGTTGCTTTTACCCACTTTCAGCGCCAGCGAAGCCGAATAAGAGCTGCCTAACAAAATCACTTTACGGTTTGTTTTGGAATACAGGTAATCGATCGCAGCCAAAATATCCTGCTCGGCATCGGTGTAAGCTACGGGCAGATTTTTCTGACGCGCCTGCAAAGCCGTTTCGTTCACCATGTGATTCGACTCGCCACCCGAACGCTGATCGATAGCCATACAGTTATAACCCGCCTGATTGAGTATGCGTGCTATTTCTTTGTATTCGCCACGGCTCGAATTGGCCTGGTGGCAAAGCACTATGTATTGGTCGGAAGGGATTATCTCGTAGCTGTTAGCGGTCATCAGCAAGCCGTCTTCCGAAGGAAACTCAAGATGCCCGAACACTAAGAAGGAATCTTTCGGTGCAGTTTCGGTAACCAGCACCGTATCCTTTTCCACTACTATCTCTTTCTGAACGGTACCGGCATCGCCGCAAGAGAGCCAGAATGCAGAAAGCAGCCCCGGGAGTATATACTTTTTCATCGGGATAACATTTAGATTTTCAGCTAAAATAAAAAACCCCGGACAATTGTTCGGGGTTTTGGAGAATTAAATGTGTTTACTGAATCATTCTGCCAGAATAACCACCTTGTTCCGGAGCACTTCCACCACGCCGCCGTTCACCTCAAAAAGCCGTACGCCTTCGGGGCCATCGAGCTTAATTACCCCTTTGCGAAGTGTGGTAATAAGCGGAGCGTGATTTTCGAGTACGCCTAACTTGCCATCACTTCCCGGCAATTGCAGGGAGCGGGCTTCGCCTGAAAACAGGTTTTTATCGGGGGTGAGAATTTCAACGTGCATCCGTTTCACATTAAAAATTAAGCACCGGCTTCGGCCAGCATTTTCTTACCGGCTTCGATAGCATCTTCAATAGTGCCTTTCAGGTTAAAGGCGGCTTCGGGATACTGATCCACTTCACCGTCCAAAATCATGGTAAAGCCTTTGATGGTATCTTCGATAGATACGAGCACACCGGGAATACCGGTAAACTGCTCGGCTACGTGGAAAGGCTGGGAGAGGAAACGCTGTACGCGACGAGCGCGGTACACCACTTTCTTGTCTTCTTCCGAAAGCTCGTCCATACCGAGAATGGCGATGATATCCTGAAGCTCTTTGTAGCGCTGAAGAATTTCTTTTACGCGCTGTGCGCAGGAATAGTGCGCCTCGCCCACAATTTGCGGGGTAAGAATACGTGAAGCCGACTCCAGCGGATCTACCGCAGGATAAATGCCAAGCTCCGATATTTTACGGCTGAGTACGGTAGTCGCATCAAGGTGCGCAAAAGTAGTAGCGGGAGCAGGGTCGGTAAGGTCATCGGCAGGTACATACACCGCCTGAACCGAAGTGATAGAACCGCGTTTGGTCGAGGTAATACGCTCCTGCATGGTACCCATTTCGGTAGCCAGCGTAGGCTGATAACCTACTGCCGAAGGCATACGACCCAACAGTGCCGATACTTCAGAACCGGCTTGTGTAAAGCGGAAAATGTTGTCGATAAAGAAAAGGATGTCGCGTCCGCCACCCTGCTCATCTCCGCCGTCGCGGAAATATTCGGCAAAGGTAAGACCTGAAAGGGCTACACGAGCGCGGGCTCCGGGAGGCTCGTTCATCTGACCGAAGATAAAGGTCGCTTTAGATTCTTTCAGGGCTTCGGGCTCCACTTTGGAAAGATCCCAATCGCCTTTTTCGAGCGACTCTAAAAATTCGTCTCCATATTTTACGATACCCGATTCGATCATTTCACGAAGCAGGTCGTTTCCTTCACGTGTACGCTCACCCACACCGGCAAATACGGAATATCCGTCGTGTCCTTTGGCGATGTTGTTAATGAGCTCCTGAATAAGTACAGTTTTACCCACACCGGCACCACCGAACAGACCGATTTTACCGCCTTTGGCGTAAGGTTCGATAAGGTCGATAACTTTAATACCGGTATAAAGTACTTCGGTAGAAGTAGAAAGGTCTTCAAATTTGGGCGCAGGACGGTGAATGGAATAACCACCGGCACTACTCACAGGGCCGATTCCGTCGATAGCTTCACCTACCACGTTAAACAGACGACCTTTTACCACATCGCCCGTAGGCATGGTAATAGGCGAACCGGTAGAAAGCGCTTTCAGTCCGCGGCGAAAACCGTCGGTAGAGTCCATTGAGATACAGCGTACTGTATCCTCACCGGTATGCTGCTGGCACTCCAGCACCACCACCTGTCCGTTATCTTTGGTGACTTCAATCGCATCGAGAATATTGGGAAGCTTTACTCCGTTGTCGAAGCTGACGTCAACCACCGGTCCGATAACCTGGGCAACTTTCCCGTAAACCTTATTAGACATGTTCCGTGAATTTTGAATAGTTTGATACGGTTTTTCCGGCCGCAAAGGTATTACAAATTACCTAATAACACCCTTTCCTGTTCGTAATTTATTTTCCTAATTTTGAAGGCGGCAGCCTCCCTCCATGCGGAACCTGCCAAATCCAAAGGGAAGAAAGCAGTGAAGGTTCATAACCACCTTGATACATTCCGGCAGGTAAAGCAGCCGGTACTCACCACAGGCACGTTCGACGGGGTGCATATCGGCCACCGTAAAATCATTAGCCGCCTGCGCGAAATAGCCACGCAAACCGGAGGCGAAACCGTGCTTTTTACCTTCCATCCGCATCCGCGGACGGTGCTGTTTCCCGACGATACCAACCTGAAGCTGCTTACCACTCAGGCCGAAAAAGTCGAATTGCTTTCCGAAAGCGGTATTGACCACCTGGTGGTTTTTCCCTTTAACCGAGAGTTTTCAAGGCTTACAGCCATAGAGTTTGTGCGCGACGTGATTGTGAATCAGCTACATACCGACAGGCTTGTGATCGGCTACGACCACCATTTCGGCCGCAACCGCGAAGGCTCTATCGCCGAACTGAGAGAACTGGCTCCTCTTTACGGGTTTGGCGTAGAGGAAATTCCGCCGCAAGAAGTGGACGATGTGAAAGTAAGCTCCACCAAAATACGACACGCGCTCCATACCGGCGACGTAGAAACCGCCCGCAATTACCTCGGTTACGCTTATCGACTGACGGGCACTGTAGTACAAGGCAAGCAATTAGGTCGGCAACTCGGATTTCCCACCGCCAACCTTCGCGTAAATGATCCGTATAAGCTGATTCCGGCCGACGGTGTATATGCCGTTACCGCCCGACTGGGTGACCGGCAATTAGGCGGTATGCTCAACATCGGGAAAAGACCTACGGTAAACGCAGAAAAATCACCTACTTCTTCTGTAGAAGTGCATTTATTTGATTTTGAAGGAGATATTTACGAACAGGAGTTGCGCCTGGAATTTATCGGACGAATAAGAGACGAAAAAAAGTTTGAGGGCATAGCCGAACTGAAATCCCGACTGGAAACGGACCGCCATTTGGCCCTGAAAATTCTCGAACAAGCTTGAAAATGAATAAGCTGCTTCTTTTTCTTTTCCTGATTGGCCTTGGCACATCCCCTTTACGGGCACAAGAAGCCGATACCAGCCGCCTGTTCACCTCGCTCGAAGCCGCCCTGCTCCAACCCGATCAGGTTTATCGGCTCAAACTTTCCAAACAAAAGCTCGACAGCTTCCCGGAAGCCATTTTACAATTTACAAACCTGCGCGAGCTCGATCTCTCCAAAAACAGGCTGATCGAACTGCCCGAAAGCATCAGTGGGCTAAAAGAGCTGCGCGTACTGAATGTATCGCGCAATAAATTGCTGCGGGTACCGAGCGGTATCGGCCGTCTTTCAAAACTACACACGCTGATTCTCAGCCAAAATCACATCGAAAGCATCCCCAAAGAATTCGGTCAACTGAGTGAGCTGACCCACCTCGATATGTGGAGCAACGATTTGTGGAGCTTCCCCGAAGAGCTGAAAAACCTGAAAAAGCTGAAAGTGTTCGACCTGAGAGATGTGCAGCTAAATCCAAAAGAGCAGAAATATATCTCCTCGCTGCTTCCGCATACGAAAATCCATTTCTCCCCGAGCTGCAACTGCGGCAACTGATTACACAAACGACTGCATATCGCAAAGCCTGCGATATACCCCCGCACGGGCATATAAATCCTGATGGGTGCCCCGTTCTACTATACGCCCTTCCTGCAACACGAGTATCTCGTCGGCATGCTGGATGGTCGAAAGACGGTGGGCTATTACTAAGGTGGTGCGGTTTTTCATCAGATTGTTGAGGGCTTCCTGCACCAGGCGTTCCGATTCGGTATCGAGTGCCGAAGTCGCTTCGTCGAGAATAAGCAGCGGTGGATTTTTATAAACGGCACGCGCGATGGCCAGACGCTGGCGTTGTCCGCCCGAAAGCCGGCTACCCCGGTCGCCGATGCTGCTGTGATAGCCTTCGGGCAATTTTTCGATAAACTCGTGCGCGTTGGCAATCACGGCCGCTTCCTTCACACGGGCCTCGTCGGGCGAGGGATCGCCCAATGCGATGTTGTGCAGCACGGTATCGTTAAAAAGGATCGACTCTTGCGACACCATAGCCATTTGCGAACGCAAATCGCGTATGCGACAATCACGTATATCGACTCCGTCGAGCAAAATAGCGCCGGCTTTTACATCGTAAAAACGCGGCACCAAATCGGCGATGGTCGATTTACCCGAACCCGAAGCGCCGACTAACGCAATGGTTTTCCCTTTTTCGAGTCGAAAGCTTACCTGTTGCAACACCGGTGCAGCTACGTAAGAAAAATCCACTTCCCTGAACTCTATGGCTTCCTGAAAATCATTCACTGCCACCGCCGAAGGTTTTTCTACGATACGCTCCGAAGCATCGAGCACCTCATTGATACGCGCTACGGAAGCCATTCCGCGGTGAATATTGGAATACGCCGAAGCAATACCCTGAATGGGACGCAGCAACTGGCTGAATACAATAATAAACCCGATAAAGGCTTCGCCGTTAAGTCCCGTCTCTTCTTCGGAAAGAATCATTTTACCCCCTATCCAAACCAGCGCTATCATGACGCATGAACCCAGAAACTCGCTCAGGGGCGAGGCCAAATCACGCTTGCGGTACAAGCGCACCGACAGGCGATTATAATCTTCGTTGAGCGAATCGAATTTTTCCTGCACGGCTTTTTCGGCGGTAAAGGCTTTGACGATACGCAAGCCCGAAATCGCTTCTTCGATAGCCGATACCAGCTCGCCCATACGGGCCTGTCCTTTCACCGAGGTACGCTTGAGGCTCTTCCCTACCCGGCCTATCACCAGCGCGCTCAATGGCAGCAATAACAAAGAGATAAGGGTCAGCGACGGACTGATCACTATCATCGAAATCAGGAAAATAAAGATGGTAAACGGCTCTCTGAAAATAAGTTCAAGCGTGCTCATAATGGACAGCTCTACCTCATACACATCGTTAGTAATGCGCGAAAGCAGATCGCCTTTACGTTCTTCGGTATAATAGCCCAGTGGCAGCGCCACCAATTTGACAAACATATTACGGCGCAAGCTGCGCACTACCCCGTTGCGGATCACCGCCAGGTAGTACATGGCCAGGTAACGCGTCAGGTTTTTGAGAAAAAACAGTACCAATATTACCAAACAGATGTGCAGCAAGGCACCGGCTTTACCCGATTCGGAAATCCAGGTCAGCATCTGATAATCGGTATAAGCCGAAGCATACGTTTTTACACCGTGGAGCCAGCCTTCGGAAGTGTCCCATACCGGAGCGCCGGTCATTTGTACTTCGCCTTCGCGAAAAATAAGGCGTAGAAAAGGAATAAAAAGCAGCAGCGTAAACAGGTTAAAAAGCGCCGAAAGGATATTGAACAGGATATTGAGCGAAGCATAAAAACGGTACTCTGCCGCATACCGCAAGGCGATGAAAAAACTTTTCATGCGGTAAAGGTAATGGATAAATCAGCTTAAAAAAACATACCTTTGTACCCTATTATGAGTACTATCCGCCAGCAAAAAGTGGCCGCCCTGCTCCAAAAAGAGCTCGGCAATTTCTTCCAGCGCGAAAGCCGTACCTATTTCGGCGGGGCGATGATCACCGTGACCGTAGTCAGGGTATCGCCCGATTTGGCCGTGGCAAAAACTTACCTCAGCATCTACGGCACAAAAGACCGGGAAGAAATTTTCCGTTTTATCGAGTCGCAATCGAGGGAAATACGCTACAAACTCGGCCAACAGGTAGGTAAACAACTGCGTGTGGTACCGGAGCTTATCTTCTATTTCGACGATTCGATCGACTATGCCGAGCAAATCGGACAGTTGCTCAAACCCTGAAAAAACCATGTACTACAGTGCGGTAAAAGATTCGCTCGGCCGACTCTTCAACCACTCGATTTGGTCGCGTAAGCTGTTTTACCGTATTCTCGATATTTTGTTGCTGCGCACCTGGCACATCAAACGGGAAGTACGCAAGTGGAAACGGCACGCGCCTTACAACGCACATATCCTCGACGCGGGCTCAGGATTCGGGCAATATGCCTATTACCTGAGTAAGCTGCACAGCAAATGGAACATTTTGGGTATCGATACCAAAACACAATACATCGCCGACTGTAACGAGTTTTTCAGAACTATCGGCAAAACAAGGGTCTTTTTCCGCAGAGCCAACCTGCTCGATTTCAGAGAGGAAAAAGCTTTCGACCTGATACTTGCGGTGGACGTGCTGGAATACCTTTCAGACGACCGTAAAGCACTTGATAACTTCCTCTTTTCCTTACGTCCGGGCGGTACGCTTATTCTTTCGGTGCCTTCCGAATACAGCGATAGCGACAAGCTTTGGAAAAATCACCACAATACCTTCGCCGGAGAACCGCTGCGCGAAGGATACCGCATTCCGGAACTGCGCGAAAAGCTCAAAACCGCAGGGTTTTCCAAAATCAAAATGCACTATTCGCACGGTATTCCGGGCAAAGCTGGATGGAAAATGGCGATCAAATGGCCTGCCCAACTGCTGCGAATAAGCCGGCTTTTTCTTATTCTGCTGCCTTTTTATTTCCTGCTGCTGATCGTACCGATCCTTATTTTGTATTCTATGGACAGCCTCAGTCCGCACCGCAGCGGCAACGGACTTATTGTAAAAGCCGTACGCGAAAGCCGGTAAAATCCCTATCTTTCGGCACCAGCATTTTACCTTTTGAAGACCGCCGTTTTCATCGCACGCCGCTATCTCTTTTCGAAGAAATCGCACCATGTCATCAACCTCATTTCGGGGATTTCGGTGGCGGGAATTGCCCTGAGCGTAAGTGCTATGATCATTATCCTTTCGGCCATTAACGGACTCGAAGCGCTGGTCAACACCCTGAGCAGCCGTTTTGATGCCGACATCCGTATCACTCCCGCTACGGGCAAAAGCTTTGATTCGGCTACTTTTCCGCACGAAGAAATTACAGCCATACCGGGCGTAGCGCTGTATTCCGAAATTGTAGAAGAAATCTGCATTGTGCGTCACCGCGACCGTTTTGTACACGCGATGATGAAAGGTGTGGAGCCTGATTTTTTCGGCATCGCCGGCATGGAATCCCTGATGGACGAAGGTTCGCTCACCCTGTACGAAGGCGATGAACCGGCCGTGCTGATCGAGACCGAAATCGCGCACCTGCTCGGTTTCAGGCCCACCGGGGTAGAAAGCGTTACCCTTTTTGCGCCTTTGCGCAGTAAAAAAATAAAAATCGGTGCCGACCCCTTCCGCTCAGCCAGCTTTCCGGTAAACGGAACGTTCTCGGCTTTACAAGACGAATCGCTCAAATACGTACTGTTGCCGCTCGACGAAGCAATCAGCCTGCTCGACTACGGCGGCGATATCTCGGCGGTCGAAATAGGGCTGGAAAAAGGAAGCGACGAAAAGAAAATCAAACGGCAAATCGCGGCTTTGGCAGGCGAAAATTTTGAGGTGAAAACCCGCTTTGAGCAAAACGAGCTGCTTTATAAAATCAGTCAGTCGGAAAAATGGTTCACCTTCGTCATGCTCTCGTTCGTATTGCTGCTTACGTCCTTTAATATCGTGGCTTCGCTGACGATGCTGGTCATTGATAAAAAACAGGATATCGGCATTTTGCGAAGCATGGGTGCCGACAATACCCTTATCCGCCGGATCTTTTTCCTCGAAGGCTTGTTCATCAACCTATCGGGCGCGTGTATTGGACTGGTGTTGGGTACAGGCATCGTGCTGCTACAGCAGTTTTTCCACTTAGTGCCGCTTCAGGGTGCCATCATCGAATATTATCCTGTGGCGCTTCGCCTTTCGGATTTTATCTATATCGTGGGGGTAGTGGGCGCTATCGGAGTGCTGTGCTCCTGGGTGCCGGTGCGTTTTTTGGTTAAAAAACACCTGAGCCGTTAAGCGGGAATGGCTATTTCGCGAAACTGATCACGGATCTCATCCAGCACGGCATACAATTCGGCCGGTTCGTAAGTAGTGACCAGACGAAGCCTGAAATCTTTAAAATGCGGAATGTTGCGGAAATAGTTGGCGTAATGCCTGCGCATTTCCACCACACCTTCGCGTTCACCTTTCCATTGAATAGACATTTCGAGGTGCGCACGTGCCGCTTCTATACGTTCGCTCAGGGTAGGCGGAGCTAATCGCGTTCCGCTGCGGAGAAAATGCTTGACTTCGTTAAATATCCAGGGGTAGCCGATACTGGCACGGCCTATCATCAACCCATCGACCCCATAGCGCTCTTTCATAAGCAGGGCTTTTTCGGGCGAATCCACATCGCCGTTGCCAAATACAGGAATCCGCATACGCGGGTTATTTTTCACATCGGCAATAAGCGTCCAATCGGCTTCGCCCTTGTACATCTGTGTGCGGGTACGACCGTGAATGCTGATGGCCTGTATGCCCACATCCTGCAAACGCTCGGCCACTTCGACCACGTATTTGGTTTGGTCGTCCCAACCGAGGCGCGTTTTTACAGTGACGGGCTTAGATACCGTCTTCACAATGGCTTCGGTAAGCTTTACCATTTTAGGGATGTTGCGGAGAATACCGGCACCGGCTTCTTTACACACCACCTTTTTGACAGGACAACCGAAGTTGATGTCGATAATATCCGGGTTAACCTGCTCGCACATTTCGGCCGCCTTCATCATCGAATCGAGCTCCCCGCCAAAAATCTGTATACCGATAGGACGCTCGTACTCGAATATATCGAGCTTTTTCATGCTTTTGGCCGCTTCGCGGATAAGTCCTTCGGAAGAAATAAACTCGGTGTACATCAGATCGGCACCGTGCTTCTTACATAAGGCACGAAAAGGTGGATCGCTCACATCCTCCATGGGCGCCAGCAAGAGGGGAAATTCCCCCAACTCTATATTTCCTATCTTTACCACCTGAATAATTCCGGACTGCAAAATTAGCAATTCAGGCGCTTGTATGAAAATTCCTCCTCTGCTTAATTCCCAAACCCCCGGTGTACAGCTTATTTCCCTGTTCCTGCTGATGACCCTTTCGATGGCTTTATCGGGGCTGGTCGCTTTTCTGGTGATACGTCCGCTTTGGCAACTCAACATCTATACCGACACCGCACAACTGAGCGATTATGCCGACGCCTCGGTAAACGGCGCAAGAAGAGTGCTGCTGGCTTTTAACCAAATAGGCATATTTCTGCTCCCGGCAGTACTGCTGAACCGACTCATCTCTTTACCCGGTCAAAATTTTGTAAAAACAGACCGGAAAATGAGCGCAATGCTGATACCGGTTACCGTACTTACCGCTTTGGCCCTCTTTGCGCCCAATAATTTTTTGGCGCATTGGAATGCACAGCTTACTCTGCCCGAGTCGATGGCAGGACTGGAAGCACAGATTATCAAGCTCGAAGAACAGAGTTATGTATTGACACAATCTATCCTGCAAAATGGCGATTGGCTGGTACTCTTAGCTAACCTGGTTGTGTTTGCACTGATTCCGGCCATTGGAGAAGAGCTGTTTTTCAGGGGTGCCTTGCAGCAATTGTTTGTTCGGATAATCAAAAATCCGCATATAGCCATAGCGGTGGGTGCTTTTGTGTTCAGCTTTTTCCATTTTCAGTTTTACGGATTTGTCCCGCGAATGCTGTCGGGCTTAGTGCTCGGGTATCTCTTTTATTACACGGGCAACCTGCGGTACAGCATGCTGCTGCATTTTGTAGTGAATGCGCTGGCCGTAGTACTTTCTTTTCTCATCGCACGCGGCGAGCTGCCCCAACAGGTCGAATGGCTGGGCACGACACCCGAAAGCCATTTGTTAACGCTGCTGAGCGGGTTGGTGCTGATAGCAGGTGTGGTGTGGATAGTGAAAAAGGGGAGGAAAACGTAGGTTTCGACTTCGCTCAACCTACTCATCGGAACACTCCTCTAATAAACACCACAAGGTAATTGAACCAAACCGAAAAAAGAATACAAGGTGATTGAGCGAAACCGAAAGCACCGGACACAAAAAACAGGGTTCAGCTT
>CAYWRZ010000003.1:175813-288106 GCA_964460845.1 uncultured Weeksellaceae bacterium | reverse complement strand
ACAAGGTGATTGAGCGAAACCGAAAGCACCGGACACAAAAAACAGGGTTCAGCTTCACTCAACCTACTCTCGGAACACCCCCTCTAAAAAACACCGCAAGGTGATTGAACCAAACCGAAAAAAGGATACAAGGTGATTGAGCGAAGTCGAAAGCACCGGACACAAAAAACAGGGTTCAGCTTCGCTCAACCTACTCTCGGAACACTCCTCTAAAAAACACCACAAGGTGATTGAACCAAACCGAAAAAAGGACACAAGGTGATTGAGCGAAGTCGAAAGCACCGTATCTTTCCTCCAAAATAATCCCTATGCCCGCCCAGGAAGTCGATCAGTACATCAATGAATTTCCGAAGGAAATCCGCAAGTACCTGACACAGATCAGGCGTACTATCCAAAAAGCAGCGCCCGGAGCCGAAGAATGTATCAAATACGCCATGCCTTCTTACGTACTGCACGGTAACCTGATACATTTCGCCGCTTTCAAAAATCATATCGGATTTTACCCCGTACCTTCGGGAATCGAGGCGTTTAAAAAAGAATTATCGGTTTACAAAGGTGCCAAAGGTTCGGTGCAGTTTCCACTCGACCAGCCCATGCCGCTGGATTTGATTCGGCGTATCGTCTTGTTCAGGGTAAAAGAAAATACCAAAATCGCTGCCCTGAAAAAAAACAAGCGCATCTGCAAAAACGGACATACCTATTACAAATCGAGCGACTGCCCTGGCTGTCCGCTGTGCGAAAAAACCAAAAAACCGAAAGAAGGGTTTCTCAGCACCTTCGCCGCCCCGGTAAAACGTGCGCTCGAAGCGGAAGGCATCACCTCTGCTAAAAAATTAGCCGCCCGCACTGAAAAAGAAATACTTTCTCTGCACGGCATAGGGAAGGCTTCATTGCCTAAATTTCATGAAATTCTGACCCGCGAAGGACTCGCGTTTAAGAAAAAATAACCCGCGCTTTAGTACGGTTGCCCGATAAATCCCTGTATTTATATCCTGTTCGGAATAAAGACATTTTACTATATTTATCCTTCCTATTTTCTGTCTTACCTCTTTGATTATGAAAAAACTGATACTTCTTTGCCTGCTGCTTTCTCCTTTTCTTTCGGCTACCCTTTATGCGCAGCGCGAAAATGCCTTTGCACTCAAGGGAACCAAATGGAACAGCAATACGGTAGAAGTAACCTGGGAAAACCCATCGCCCGAAAACGCACAGGAACGTGAATGGGTGAAAGAAGCCATCACCAATACCTGGCAGGCGGTGGCCGATATCACCTTTACCAACTGGGGGAAATCGCAAACCAACTCGAAAGGAATACGCATCAAAATCAGCGACGAAGGACCCCACGTAAAAGGGCTGGGCAATCGTATCAACGGGATGCGCGATGGCATGGTGCTCAACTTCACCTTTAACAACTGGTCGCCCAGCATGAAATACCGGCGCAAAGAGTACATCGTTGCCATTGCCGTGCACGAATTTGGCCATGCATTAGGCTTTTCGCACGAGCATAACCGTAACGACTGCTATTTTTGCGACGATGACAAACAAGGTACCGACGGCGATTTTTGGATCACCACCTGCGACCTGCAATCGGTAATGAACTACTGTAACCCCAGCTACGCTAACTGGGGCAAGCTCAGCGAAGGCGATATAATCGGCGTAACCACACTTTACGGCCCGCGAAGAACAACACCCGATCCGCCGCCCAGCACTATCGATAAAAGCGTGACACTGAATCACATTAGTCGTGATATGACCCCCGAAGAAAAAGCCGCACGACCGGGCTTGCAGAAATACATCCAAATCTATGTGGCAGGAAGTGCCAATGCCCTGAATCACATTAAAGATGTGGTATATGAGCTGCATCCTACCTTCTCTAACCGGTTTCGGAAAATGGACAACAAAGCTTCCAATTTCGGAATGGGAATCTACGTATGGGGCATGTTTGAAGTAAAAGCCGTGGTTACGTTCAGCGACGGCAGCACCCGATCACTGTCGCGTTACCTGAGCTTCGACGATCAGCCTTTGCCTCCGGGGCAAGACGACGACGATGAAAAGCACGAAACTATCGCGCTTACCCATACCGTAAAAGTGCTGGCCACAAAAACCACCAATGGCAACAGCCGCGAAGTCACGGTTTCGCTCAACGCCACTCCGGCTTTTGTGCAAAAAGTCGCTTATGTCGAATATACGCTGCATTCGACCTTTAATCCCAGGGTGCGATCCTCTTCCGATAAGAACAACCGTTTTGCCATCCGTTTTACCTGCTGGGGCCAATTCACCATTTATGCCAAAGTAGTGCTGGAAAACGGCTCATATTATGAACTGGAAAGGTATCTGAGCTTTTGATGCTTTCTTTCGGTCTTGAAAATGCGGCAAATACGGATAAAAAGAGCCGCCATTTGCTTATCCCGGATTTGGCATCTTTTTTGTAATTTCCCTCGTCAAAATTATTTTTTAGTGCTGAAACGGCAGGTTGTTTCTTTACTGATAAAACAGTTAAAACCAGCGATGCGGATTTCGGATATACCTTAAACGTCTTTTTATGAAAAAAAACCTGCTACTCTCGCTGGTATCGATTGTGATGCTGGCGCTTCCAGCCTCCGCACAGTTTGATCTTTCCATTATGCACGGACAGTATAAGCCCGATGTGAGCTATATTGAAGACCAACTGCGTAAAACCCGTGCCGGCACAGAGAGGCTGCAAAGCATCAAAAATGCAGGACTGGTACTGGTGGTGTACGGCGATCCGAATACGAATCAAACCTGGGCCGCCTTGTACAATACCTCTTTCAGCACTACCAACCCGCTATGGAACGGACGTTGCATCAACGGACAAATGATGGAATTTACCATCGAGTCGGACCGGGTACTGGACAACGGTGAAAAAGAAATTTTTCACTGCACCTATGTCACCGAAAACGGCATCAGCGAGCTAACGATCGACCCCTGTTATACATATCCGGGTGCAAATAGCCACAAGGGTAACGAGATCACATTTACCTTGGATCGCCGCCCCTCTTCCGTAAAGGAATAACTTCTTTTACCTCGTTTTGTAACTGATATATCGCTATGAAAACGTTTTGGTTAGCCCTCATTACTTTAGTTGTACTGGCTCCCCACGCTTCGGGACAAGCCTATCTCGACGACATCGTCGGCGAATATGTGGTGGACTTCGACGCCATGGAGCCAGAACTAAGCCGAACCCGACTCGGCTCCGAAAGGTTAAAAACACTGCGTAGCGATAACCTGACACTCATTTTCTATAAAGGGCAACAGTCGGGGGTACTACGTGCTGTACTTTACCGGGTAGGTCAGGGAGAAAACACCCTCTTGTGGGACGGCCCCTGCAAAACGCTCGAAGGCATTGCCAACCTCGTAATTATAGAACCCGAAGCCAAATATGCTGCCGGTCGGGTGTTTGTATGCAGCTTCCTGCACAGCAACGGCTATCGATGGATAACGATCGATCCGTATTTCGACGGTATGGCGGGCCGGAAAAGCGATCTGAGATTTAGTCACCGCGAAAATCCTTAACCAGGGCTTATTGATTTTTTAAAAAAGATCGTTTACCTTTAATACTGTTCTCCTTAAGGGAATACCCTTTCATGAATAAAAGAGAAAATACTATCGGCTTTCACTACTTCACGTTCGCTGAACCGTGTTGTTGCGACTTCGTGCATACTGCATAGAAGCGGCCTTTGGTTTTTTCCCTGCCAATACTACTGTTCAATTTCATAAGCCTCTTCTGGTGCAGCCGCACAGAGAGGCTTTTTTTATGCTGAAAATTGTATGAACCTGTAAACCGCTGCGCATGGAAAAGATTAACTACCTTTTTTTCGCTATCCCGGCTTTCTTTCTTTTTCTATGTATCGAATTTCGATATGCCGCAAAAAGGAAAAGAAAAGACCTATTCAGGTACGAAAGCTCAGTGTCGAACGTAAGCATCGGCATTGCAGAACGCCTGATAGACATTTTCATCGCAGGAAGCTTTATTCCCCTTTATTTTTGGATCTACGAGCATTACCGGCTGTTCGACATCCCGAAACACTGGTCGCTGTGGATAGTGGTGCTGCTGGTCACCGACTTCATTTGGTACTGGTATCATAGGCTGGGGCATAAAGTCAATTTTTTTTGGGCGGCACATATTGTGCATCACCAAAGCGAAGAATTTAACTTTACGGTAGCTGCGCGCATTACTACTTTTCAGGCGGTTATCCGCGATTCTTTCTGGTGTCTGCTTCCCTTTATCGGCTTCGATCCGCACATGGTTTCGATCATGCTGATCCTGCACGGCGCTTATTCTTTTTTTACGCATACCCGAATGGGGAAAAACCTGGGCTGGCTGGAACATGTGCTTATCACGCCCTCGCTGCACGGCGTACATCATGCCTCGAACGAAAAATACCTCGACAAAAATTTCGGCGACGTGTTCGTGTTTTGGGACAAGCTGTTCGGCACGTTTCAAAAAGAAGAGGAGCAACCCCGCTACGGACTCACCCATCCACTTCACAGCTACAGCTTTCTTTGGCAGCATTTTCATTATTACCTCGAAATTATCGAAGCCTGCCGACGTACATCTTCTCTTCGTGAAAAGCTGAAAATCATTTTTGGGAGTCCCACGAAAATAGACCCTCAAATAAGGCCCTATCTCGAAAAGAAATTTCTGCAAAACCGACAGAAAAAAGGCAATCTCTCCCCTTTCCGAAGATACATCACCTTCCAACTGCTGCTAAGCGTAGCCGTATTGATCGGTTATACGGTGTTTTTTGAGCGACTGGGGGCGCTCGAAAAATTAGCTGCAATTTCGTTCGTGCTGCTTACGCTGATCAACTGCGGGGCGTTGATGGAGCAAAAACGTTGGATTTACTACCTCGAATATGGCCGTCTTTTTTTGGTAAGCGCTTTCGTACTGCATCGTTACGAAGCCACATGGATGCTGATTCCGGTACTGCTCGCAGCGCTGTTTTTGGAAATGCTGTTCGATCTACACCGCAAATACCTGCGTTACGTCTATAAATACAGCGATGAATAACAGCAGAAAACTCAGATGAAACCTATGGTAAATCCGGTGTATGACTGTTGGAAATATCGGAAGATGCATTACATTTAGCCGCTCGTCCTTATACACCTATTTTTATTACCGCTATGGAAGACATTCTGGATAAACCCGACTCCTCTCTTGGTTTGAGAGACAATTCGCAACGGGCGAAGATCGCCATGAACCTCTTACTGGTGGTTGCTATCATTAGCCTTGTGCAAAGCATTTCGGGCTATTTTGAATTAAACCTGCTTCAGAGTGTCGCGGCCGGCAACCCCATTACCATGGAAGAAGCCAATGCCAGCGACCTTCGGCAAACCGTAATCGGATTTATCAATTTAGGCTTGGTTATCGTTTGTGCCGTTGTGTTTATTCAGTGGTTCAGAAGGGCCTACGCCAACCTTGAGCGTGCCGACATCGATATCAACAACGGTCATTCGATGGCGCTTTGGGGCTTCATAATTCCCATTGTCAACCTTTTCAAGCCTCGTCAAATCGCGCTTGAAATAGCCTCGGGTACCCGTGAAAAAGCCGAAGAACTGATTCCGGAACATCAATCTACCGTAAAAACTTCTGTGATCAACGGATGGTGGTTTTTGTTCATTGTCGCCAACATCATCTCCAACCTTGCTTTCAGATGGAGCCTGCGCGGTGCAGAAAGCCTGCCGGAAATGATCACCATTTCGCAAATGAGCCTCTTCAGCTCCCTGCTCGATATTCCCGCCGCACTGCTCGCCCGAAAAATGATCGGACAAATTGCAGGCGACGAAGCCGCAGTTTACCGGTATCAAAGCGAAAAGGGATCGGTAGTGGAACCTTTAGAAGCGCCATTGTAAAAGCCAAAAAAGAATTTCAGGGCACTACATTTTCCATTCGGGCACCTTCTTTCAATTGAACTTGGGTTGTTACGGGTTCGGTTAAAATAGTACGTACACCGCGATACCGCTTGCAGGTATATACACCCTTCCAGGTTGCGTTGCAATGTTGCGTAACCGTAGCTCCGTTAATCACCAGCTTCGCATTCTTTTCGAGAATAATTCGCCCGTTTTCGGGCATAGACACCATGCCGTCGAGCGTAAGCGTTTTGTTGCGCTTCACAATCAAATCGCCGCCGATGACACGCGCCCGTTGCCAGGTTTCGTTGCGGGTTACTTTCAGTGATCGACGTTCGTCGTACACACATTCGGCACGGGTTCGGATATACCGGGGGTTCGTACTGTAGGCTTTGTGAATATGGGCTATCTGTAGCGGAGAAAGGTAACGCCGGCACTTGTTATAGCCCATAATATTGTTCGACACCTCAATCGAATCGCACTCGATAAAGCCGAACTTATCTTTCTTCGGCAAATCGTCAAACTGCGGATAATCGGTATGACGCAGGCCCAGACAATGCCCCAGCTCGTGCGCTACAAGCTGAGCACTCGACCATTCATGGCGCTTGTAAACGTTGGAAATGTTCAGAAAATAGGGCGAAGGACCACAGCCAAAACCCGATTCTTTCGCCGAAGAGCCGGTATGGATAATGTGCAGGTAGTTTTCGTCTTTACCGATCAGATTTTTGTAAATATCATCGCGGCAATTCAGATCTTCTTCGCGGAAATAAGTGATCTCGCCACCGGGAATCGCGCTGGACAGCGGCTCTCGAAAACGCAACACGGTTCGGTTTTCAGCCTGTACGAAAAAGGCCGTATCGACCGTATAATGCCCGTCATTCCCTTCGCTTCCCTTTATCACTACCCGCGTATCTTTTCGGCGAAAAGGAGATGTAAGATTGCCTTCAAGCCGAATTTCGCTGCGCGAGAGATCCACCTGGTGAAAATGCGCGGGGAAATACTTGTCGGACGCTTCTTTGAAAAAAATCCGGTCCCATAAGAGCGAATCGGCATAAAAATAAATGCCTTCGACCTTAAACCGGATCCGCGAATCGGGAATAAACTCTACCTCTTTTTCGGGCCTGAGCGTAGGTGGATACAAGTGACTGTAAAAAGAATTGATATACGCCATCTGCCGGTGTATCGCAGCGGTATCGGCCACGGTATAATTGCGGGGATCGGAAAAAGAATACTGAATCACATGAATTTTTACCCTCACTTCGAGCAAATCGCGATCGCTGCGCGGAATGTAGCGATACAAGTCGCCGGAAGGCTGCTGCGCAGGGCATAAAAAGACCCACAGCGCTAAGCTCAGGGTGAAAATAAACCGGTTTATCATTGCTGCTTATAAGGCGGCAGTCTGCTTTTCTTCTTCGCCGCGATCTATTTCTATGGCATCAAGTCTTGCTTTGAGCTTATCTTTCAGTTGGGCATAAACCTCTTCGTTCTCCTTTTTTATCGGTTCGGTAGCCTGAAATTTCTCCTGCCGCTGATCCACCTGCTGCCCGTTTTTCCAAAATCGGTAACACACATGAGGACCGGTAGCCAATCCTGTAGCACCCACATATCCGATAATATCGCCCTGCTTCACTTTTACACCGGGCCTGATACCGGGTTCGATTTTACTCATGTGCAGGTAAGCTGTCTGGTAAATGGAATTGTGTTTGATTTTGACGTAATTGCCGTTGTATTGCGCAAAGCCCGCCTGTTCGATAGTACCGTCGCCCACGGCCATAATAGGCGTTCCTGTAGGAGCGGCATAATCGGTACCGAGATGCGCTTTCCAAACTTTTTGTACCGGATGAAAACGTTTGAGCGAATACCCCGAGCTGATACGGCTAAATTTAAGCGGCGCTTTCAAAAAAGGACGCTTCATCCCTTTGCCGTTTTCGTCGAAATACCCGGTTTCTCCATCCTGCTCAAAACGAAAAGCGTAATATTCCTGCGAAATATTTCGGAAATACACGGCTTTAATATTCCCGATTCCGTAAGGCTGGCCTTCTACTCTTTTTTCTTCATACACAATTTTGAACTCATCTTCGGGATAGAGCTTGAAAAAATCTATCGTCCAGGCAAAAATAGAGGCTATATTTTCGGCTAATTCCCCGCTGACCGCTTCCGTACCCAAAGACGATTTGAGGGTCCGCACAAGGTTGGAATTTTTGGCAATAGAACCTGAGATTTCTTTTTCCACTATCTCTATGGGTCGTTCTACCCGTTCTATATGCACCGAGTCGCAAAAGTTGAAAATGAGGTATTCGAGCTTATTTTTCTCATAAATGCAGTAATACGTGCAGGAGGTATCGCGTGCACGAAGCAGGGTGTATTTATTACCCTGACTGATGTAATTTAAGCCCGCACTGTCTTTTGCTACCTGTGCGGCCACATTGATGCGCTGCTGTGAAATGCCGTAAGGCGCCAGTAAATGGCTGAGCGTCATACCCGGCTCGACAGCGCCCTGTACCACGTGGAAGGTATCGAGCAGAAACCCGTATTCGATACGGGGCGGTACTTCGGGAACCGTATCACCGGCCACCAAGGAGTGCTCTGTGGAAGAGGAAGGTGTACAAGACTGAAAACCCAGCAAAAGAACAAGCACCGGTAAAACAAGTATCCTTTGCGAAGCGGCAAATAATTTCATGGCAAAATAATTTCGGCAGAAGTGCAGGATCCGCACGCAGAAACGCACGGTTAATTCGTCAGGCAAGTTAAGGAAAATACCTGCGAACACAGAGGCGATTTATCAAAAACCCCGTGTTGACAAGTGCGCCGGAGCAGGCATAAAAAAACCCCGACACTTAGGGTCGGGGTTGGCAGAAAAGGCAGGCAGTTACTTTTTAATCTTGGAAATGGGACCGGCCAGGTTCTTATACTCTACCACTTCCATCTTGATAGAGCCCACCAGAATTTTAGCTTTGGCCAAAATGGGTATCTTGTTCTGATCGTCGGTAATCCATACGGTCATGTCTTCTTCGCTCTTGAAAATACGACCCTTTTCCACCACCGGCACAAATTTCAGGCAGCGAAACTTACCCATGCGCAGCGATACGTCGTCTTTGCCCATGTATTTGATACGCAAGGGGAAATTGGTGTTGTCGTAAAACATCGGGATAGTGAAAATGTCGCCTTTACGGGCATTCTCAAAATCCAGCGTACGGGCGTAATAAAAAGCCGAGATCATATCCTGCACGCCCATAGGCACTTCAAAAGTTTCTCCTTTACCGTTATCCACCTTGTTTTTGTGCTGGATAAAGCTGTAATCCTGGTTGATTTCAAATCCGCCTTCGTGCACCCTTCGGATAAACAGCCAGGGAAACACGCCTTCGCTGTCGATATACGACTCGTAACGGTCACGCACTTTGAAAAACCAGTCGAAAGCGCTCAAACTGCGCCCCACGCCTTCGAGATGGAGTAACTCGCGTCCGTTAATGGTTTTCTCAGAGGTATTTACTTTGAGCACCGCCTCGCCCGCATCGATAAATCCGTAATGCAAACGGTAACGCAGCTCTTCTCCGGCCTTGAAAGCCTGATTTTCTATTTTTCTGAGCGTTACTCCCCCACTTTCGGCCGTGCTTTGGGTCAACGCCGGAGCCAAAGAACAGGTCCCGGCTAACAAAACTGTAAAGAATAAGGCTTTAGTTTTCATAATTTTATCTTTTACATGATAATAAAACGCAAAAAACAGGCCAAAAAGTATGCCATAACGGGTGCTGTTTTTAAATCTGTGCAGTATTGCTAATTTTAGCGTGTAAAACACCTCCTCTATCTGATGAATACAAAACTGGCAGCACTGGAAAAGAAAATCGCGGAAGCCCACCTCGGCGGGGGCAAAACCCGAATCGAAGCGCAACACAAAAAAGGGAAGCTTACTGCCAGAGAACGGATTCATTTTCTGCTCGACGAAAACTCGTTCGAAGAAATAGGGATGTTCGTCACCCACCGGTCGTCCGATTTCGGACTTGATAAGGAAAAATACCCCGGCGACGGCGTAGTAACCGGCTATGGCACTATCGATGGGCGTCAGGTCTATGTATTCGCACAAGATTTCACAGTATTCGGCGGCTCGCTGTCCGAAACCCATGCCGAAAAGATATGCCGCATTATGGATTTGGCTGTGCAAAACGGCTGTCCCGTAATCGGGCTCAATGACTCAGGCGGCGCACGCATTCAGGAGGGCGTGGTATCATTAGCCGGATACGCCGATATTTTCTACCGCAATACGCAGGCTTCGGGTGTAATACCGCAACTCTCGGCCATTATGGGCCCCTGTGCAGGCGGCGCCGTATATTCTCCGGCACTGACTGATTTTATCTACATGGTCGAGAATAATTCGTACATGTTCGTTACCGGACCCAACGTGGTAAAAACCGTAACCCACGAAGAAGTTTCGGCCGAAGAGCTGGGCGGTGCCTCTACCCATGCCGTCAAATCGGGAGTGACGCATTTTACCGCCGTCAACGAAATCGAATGCCTGCAGCAGCTACGCCGCACGCTGAGCTATATACCGCTTAACTGCGAGGAAGATGCCCCTTCTTATCCCTACGAATCGCCGGGATCGGAGCTTCGCCCCGCGCTCAACGACCTCATCCCCGAAAACCCCAACCAGCCTTACGATATCCGCGATGTGATCAATCATGTGGTGGATGAAGATTCTTTCTTCGAAGCGCATAAAGACTTCGCCGAAAATATGGTCGTCGGTTTCGCCCGCTTAGCCGGACGCAGCATAGGCATTGTCGCTAACCAACCTGCCTTTTTGGCCGGAGTGCTCGATATTAAATCTTCGCTCAAAGGCGCTCGTTTTGTGCGTTTTTGCGATTCTTTCAATATCCCCCTGCTCGTATTTGAAGACGTGCCCGGTTTCCTCCCCGGTACCGATCAGGAATGGAACGGCATTATCGCCAATGGTGCCAAGCTGCTTTATGCTTTCTGTGAAGCTACTGTACCCCGCATTACCGTCATTACCCGAAAAGCATACGGCGGCGCTTACGATGTGATGAACTCCAAACATATCGGTGCCGATATGAATTACGCTTGGCCTACGGCCGAAATTGCGGTAATGGGCGCCAAAGGCGCAGCCGAAATCATTTTCCGGAAAGAAATCAGCGAAGCCTCCGATCCGGCTGCAAAGCTCAAAGAAAAGGAACAGGAATACACCAACCTGTTTGCCAATCCATATCGCGCTGCCGAACGGGGTTTTGTAGATGAGGTAATTGTACCCGAGCAAACCCGGGAAAAGCTCATTAAGGCGTTTCGCATGCTCGAAAACAAAGCCGTTTCCCTACCCCGCAAAAAGCACGGTAATATTCCGCTGTAAACCGGAGAGCCATGACAAAATACCTGCATTTTCTTTTCTTGCTGCTCTGTCCGCTTGCAGGTACACAGGTATGGGCGCAGCAAAACCCGACAGACTCGCTCGAACGCGAACTCCCCCTCGCAGAAGGAAAAGAGCGGGTGCTTATTCTGATCGAGCTGTCGTGGCAATACGGTTTTTCGGATGCAAAAAAAGCCGAAAAAGTATCTGCCGAAGCCCTGAAGCTGGCACTTGAGCTTAATGATTCGGCATTGCTGGGCGAAGCATACAACAGCGCCGGAATTCTCACCTATCGGCAGGGAAAGTTCAACCTCTCGCTGGTCATGAACAAAAAAGCCCTGGAAATACGCCGCCACCTGAACGATAAACCCGGTATGGGCTCCTCGCTCAGCAAAATCGGTAATATCGAAAATGAACAGGCCAACTACGAAGAATCGCTACGCTGTCAGCTCGAAGCGCTCGACATCTTCATCGAAATGGACAACCGTCCCTATATGGGCATGACCTATAACAACATCGCGAACATTTACGCGTCGATGAAGAACTACGAAAAAATGAAAGAATATACCCTCGAAGCCCTCCATATTTTCGAGGATCAACAATATCCTTACGGCATAGCCGGCTCACTGGGTAACCTGGGCGTATATTATCAACGCAACGGCCTGCCCGACAGCGCGCTTTTTTATATGCTGCAAGCCAGCGTACTGTTCAAAGAAAGCGGTGCGCTTATGGATGCCGCTAACTGCGAAAACAACATTGGCGTAAGCTACCGTAGCTTAGGTAAAATGGAAGAAGGACTCACCCACTACCTGAACGCATACAAGCTCAGTCAGGAAATCGGCGACGTTTCGGGTGAGGCGCATTACGGTGCCAATGCCGGAGGAGCCCTGCTCAGCTTGAAACGCTATGCCGAAGCACAACGTTATTTTCTCGAAGCCCTGGCCCACGCCAACGAAAACGGAATCAACCGCGTAAGGCGCCAGTGTTACGACGGACTATCCTCTGTCGCCGAAGCTACCGGCAATTACCCCGAAGCGCTGCGCTATCAGGATTTGGTGATACAGGTTTCTGACTCCATGTTCAACCAGGAGCAAAGCAGGCAGGTCAACGAAGCCGAAGCCCGCTACCAAAACGCCAAAAAAACCCGTGATTTGGCGCGTGAAAGCGAAAAACGGGCACTGGCCGAGCTCGAATCGGAAACCCGAAAACTACAGGCCGAAACCCAGAAAAAATGGACATTGAGCCTCGGTGGACTCACCCTGGGCATTTTCTTCTTCGGCTTATATATCGTACAACGCAACAAACGGATCGAACGGGGAAAACGCGATGCCGCACTTATCCGTGAACGCGAATCGGGACTGAAGGCCGTAATACACGCTACCGAAGAAGAACGTAAACGTATCGCCAAAGATCTGCACGACGGTATCGGACAACAGCTCGGCGGCTTAAAGCTCGCCTGGCAAAAACTCGGGCAGTCGCTTCCAAACGAAGCACAGGGATCAAAGCTGAAAGAGCTGACCCGTATTCTAGACGATACGGCCGATGATGTACGTTCGCTCTCTCACCAAATGATGCCCAAAGTGTTATCTGAGCTCGGATTGATTCCCGCTATCGAAGATATGCTCCAGAAAAGCCTCGGAAACGCTCAGATTAGCTATGAATTTGAACATTTCGGCATCGAAACGCGACCGGATGAAGCCGTAGAAATTACACTTTTCCGCATCAGTCAGGAACTGAGCAGCAACATCATCCGGCACGCACAGGCCAATCGGGTATCGGTACAGCTTTTCCGGAATAAAAACCATATTATCCTCATTGTAGAAGATAACGGCCGGGGATTTGACTTCGAGGGACACCGGGCGGGTATCGGCCTGATGAACATTTCAAGCCGTCTGCATACCGTAGGTGGTGAAATGAATTACAGCCCGGGGCCGGTATCAGGTACAGTAGTAACCATCCGTATTCCGGTAGCTTAGCTTTTCTTTTTCCTTCGGGAAAAAGGTTTATTTTTGATACGGAATCTTATTCTCTTGTCTGTGAAGCGTATAAAAATTGTGCTGGCCGATGATCACCAGCTTATTCTTGACGGTATCAAATCCCTTATCAAGGAACAACCTGATATGGAAGTGATTGCAGAAGCCAATAACGGGCAGAAGGTCCTTCAGGTATTGGAAACGCTTCAAACTGATTTGGTCATGATCGACATTGATATGCCGGTAATGAACGGATTGGAAGCCACGATCCTTCTGAAAAAAAAGTTTCCTGAAACCCGCGTTATCGTGCTAACCATGCACAACGAGCCCGCCCTTATACGCCGCATTATGGAAATAGGAGCCGATGGGTATATGCTAAAAAATTCGGATCAAAGCGAGCTGCTTGATGCCATTCGGAAAGTGATCGCCGGACAAAAATATTTTTCGACCGAAGTAACCCTTGCTTTAGCCGGATCGAAAAAAAACAACGAAAGCTTTTCGCTTACACCTACCGATGCCGTGCTGCTGGCTCAGCTTACCGAAAGGGAAACCGAAATACTTCGTCTGATCGCAGAAGGACTTTCCAATAAAGAAATAGGCGATAAGCTTTTTATATCCCATCGCACTGTCGATACACACCGCACCAACCTGATGAAAAAGCTCGATGCGCATAATATTGCTGCGCTTATCCGCTTTGCCATCCGCAACGGATTGGCGGGGTAAAACGGTTTTCACCCTTAACGTAAAACCGGTAATCCGAGTAGTTCCCGCAATCCCGCTTCCGATTCAATTTTGCCCCGCGATTCCATTTCGAAAGTCAGCGAAGGGCGCTGCTCACTTTGGCCTAAGGTTTTAAAATCGAGCTTCCGGTATTTTTCGGCGGGATAGATAAAAATCCTGCCATCGGGGAATACCGCAAACAAACGCGCCCCGGGATCGGGCCACAGCATCAGGTTATGCCACTGCGATGCAGAAAAACGAAGCAAGGAGCGATTATTGCCACTCAGGTAATACACCTCCGGTAAAGTATCGGACAGGCGCTGCTGATCGAAACGGAATTCGGCATTGACATGCACTCTCGGTGCATCATCCAAAAAGCGAGCGAAAGCATATATTCCCAAAAGATGTAGTTCGGCATGGCGGTACACATCGGGTAAAGCGGCATATTTCTCCGCATTAAGCTGTTGCCTTTTCAGGGCTTCTTCATACCTCGATTTCCAAGTCGAGGCCGGTAGCTCAAAAAGCGATTTAAGCGGCATAAACGCTTCTATTTCGGCATAAAATTCATTGTTTTTCTGATCCTTCAGGTAAAGTTGATACACATTACCCTGCTTATGGCTGAGCTTGCTGTGCGCTGTGCCGGCCCAGGAAGGAAATTCTTCGCGCGAACGTTTTTTCCACACCAGCATCGAAGCCAGGTATTGGGCGCCGGAGAAACTAATTTTTTCGTAATTGTAAATGTTCGACCAGCTAAGGCCATACTCACTTACCCGGGTTTTCATTTCGGGATTATTGCGCTGCTGATTGATACGTGCGGTATTGTCGTGAAGCATCACGTCGAGCGCAGCCATATAGTTAAACGCAAAATATTCAGGGCCGAGCGGAATTTTGAGCAGGTTCCGATCCCTTTGCAATAACTGCGCTTTCTCTGTATTCGGCGCATACCCCCTGTGATCCATGTAATGCCAGTTGCGCGTCAGTTCTTCATCGAGCTTAAATAAAGGATATACATTTTCTTTTACCGTTCCGCCAAAAGTAACGCTGATCACTTTTCCCGAATCGACCAGTACCTGCTGGGGCGAAAGGGCGCGAAGCTCAAACATACCGGCCGTTTCGAAGCGACGAAGAATACCGGCGGCATCATAGTCGAGCGGTATGCCGGAAAGATAAATCGGTATTGCGTCGTGAAATTCGCGGTAATGCAACACTACTTTTTCCTGTAAAGGCATACGCAATGAATCGACCAACACACCCGGAGGAATATGAAGTGCCGAACCTTTTGTACCGGGAACGGGATACACGCCGCCCTGCACGGGATCGACCTCAACGGCCTGAAAAGGAGGATCAAGCGCGGCGAATGGTGGGCGAACCAGCGGAGGTTCGGGCTGCACGGTATCTTCGGCTATAACGGGGAGATCAGTTTTATCGGCTATGGTCTCGGGCGCACAGGCCGTAAAGCAGACTGTAACACACCACGCAGCGACCCAAAGAATATGCAGATTTGCACGACTCATTTCCGTAAAAATAACATTATAGTTAAAACGGAGGCCGACCTTATTCATTATTGCCGCAGGTAACGGTTAAAATAATCTATCGCCACATCGGCATATACATACTGCATTTCGGAAGGATATTTACTGCCATAAGGAAAGTTACGCTGTTCAGACAAAGCGTTAATAGAAGCCTCTTCGCGCATAAATCCGGCATTATACGCCACACAATAAAAACGCAGGCGAGCAATTTCGCCTGCGAAAGGATACGCGGAAAAACGATGATCCGCTATTTTAATAAAACAAGATAGATACACCAGTTGCCAGGAAAGCTGTTTCAGACGCTCCAGGCGTTGGTGCCGAATGGGCGATCCGCTATCGTAAAGCGCGACAAATCCGAATCCTGCGCGAAGTGACTCTTCCGATGAAGCATAGCTTTCTATCGTCTCTGCAAACGACGGCTTCATCTGGAAAGGACCGATCGAAAAATCGGCCGACTGGCTACCTCCTTGCACATATAGCCACTCCAGCGCGGTGGTCTCAAAAAAGTCGCGGAATTGCGAATAGCGGATCAATTCCGGGAATACAATGGTTTTCAAAAAACGGGAGTCAACCTGAAAACGTTGAGCGGCCAACTCAAAATCTTTTTCATGAGTCGCTGTAAAAGCGAGGGCTTTTTCGTAATCTTCTCCAAATACCCGGCGGTATGATTCGCCCGACATTCCGAGCCAAAGTAGCAGGAACAGGAAACCGGTTTTCATACATTCCTGCGCTTCATTCGGAAGGTGGAGTTAGAGGGGTTTAATTGTGTCAAACGGCGAAGCGATAAAAAAAGTTACGGGCTGTTTTTCACAATGTGGCAATACCCTCTCCCCGTGAAAAGAAAAAGCCCCGGCGATGAACGTCGGGGCTTTGAAGAAATTTATACGGATTTACTGGTGTACCAGCGTACGTACGAAAGATGCATTTCCGGTTTGAATACGGAGGAAATAGAATCCTTTGTCGAGACCGGCACCCTGAATGTCGATGTTATGCTCGCCGGCTTGCGCCTGACCCGAGTAAACTTCGCGTACCAGTCTTCCGCTTGCGTCAATCAGTGTAATTACCAAAGGCGCTGTTTCGACTAATTGGAGACGCAGACGGGTGTAGTCGGCAAAAGGGTTAGGGAACACTTCTATCTCAGGAGTCGGCTCTACTTCTTCCACATCTACCACGCCGCTCACAATATTGATATCATCTATCCAAAGGTTATTGCTGTAAATACCGGAAGTATATACAAACTTAAACCTTACGCTGGGACCAATTACGGTAGGCAGCAGGTTAAAGCCCGCTTTACCCCATTCGGAACGGCTGGCCGGTGTATAAGGATCTGCAGCGTGCGATGCCGTAGTAAGGGCAGTACCCGAGATGGTTTTACGAAGCAACCAGGTTACCCCACAATCGGTCGAGTTGAAAATTTCGAGCTTTTCGGTAATGTCGGCCGGTGTGAGCGCCTGAGTGGCATACGCATAACGGAAAACGACCATGCCGGGGCTGATACCGCTCAGATCGATAGAGGGAGTAATAAGTTCATCCTTGTCATTATCTCCGGCTACCAGCGGATTGAGGCCGGCATTAAACGATGACAGTTTCACAGAAGCATTACCGCTATAAGCCGCCTCGGTTGAACGTGTAAACACCGAACCGTTGTTATCGGGGTTATTCACGGTCCAAAAACCGTTGAATACCGATGCAGACTCAAAACCTTCGTAGATAGGCCACTGGTATTGAGCGGTGGTTTCACTTATAAGGATGGTTCGGGTATTGGTGTAAGTATCGGTACCCTGATCGTTAGTGACGGTAAGCGTAACTGTTTTCCAACCCGGAGAGCTGAAAGAAACGGTCGGCTGGCGCACGGTAGAAGTGGCGGGAGTACCATCCTGAAATGTCCAGGACCAGGTTGTAGCTGCACCATGTTGAGTATTGTCGTGGAAGATGACATTATTACCCACACAAACCATTTTACGGTTAGGGTAGAAATCGGCTTTGGGGGCACATACAAGATCAGTGATGCCATCGGTGCCGGTAGCGGCCAGGTTGGCGGGAGTCCAAAGGTTGTTACGGCTGGCGGTGGGATCGTTAAGGGTAGCGTGCATACGAGCTACCTGTCCGGCAGTAAACATATTGGAGCAAAACGCATATTCCATATAGTTCTGCACGTTTTCCACGATGCTGGTATCACACTCTGCACCTGAAAGGTTACACACGCTCCATCCTTTTGTGATGGGGGTATCGGATACTCCGTCGTCGCCACAGGCTATACCGGGATCGTTGGTGCTACCCCAGGTATGTGCCAAATTAAGGTAGTGACCTACTTCGTGCGTGATGGTACGCTGAGGGGCGCCACCCGAGCTGTTACCTACTGTACCGTAACGCACTACGATACCGTCGCGAAAGCTCATAAAGCCTCCTGCTACTGCCGAAGGATAATAGGCATAACCACCTACGCCGGGGCGCATATCGGCTACTACCCAAATGTTAAGATACTTGTTGCGTGGCCAGGGATTGAGCTTGGCTTCGTCGCTACCTATATAGGTCTGTACGGAGGCAATGCGATCGATACCGTTGGTACAATTACCCAGCGGGTCGATGGTAGCCAGCCTGAACTCAATACGGGCATCGGCGGCAATGGTATCAAATTCGGGAACGATACTTGCCGTATCGGGATTCAGCTTGCGGAAATCGCGGTTAAGCGTCTCAATCGCTTCGTATATTTTCTGATCAGAGATGTTCTCGGAACCATACTGGTGCACGATGTGAAAAACGACCGGAATAATATATACCTGCGAAGAGCGCTGTCCTTTATTGGCTTCGACATATTCACGGGTAGAACGCTCCAGGGCTTCTTCATTGGCCAAAATCTCAGGATACTGTTCGATAAGCTTCTTTCGGGCCTCGGTAGCACCGCAAAAACCGTGATCATGATCCTGCGCGGCGGCAAAAGTGGAAAGACCCACAGAAAGAAGCACGACTGATAAAACACGAATGTTTTTCATAATTAACATTTAAATTAAAGACGGTGCTACAGCCTCTTCCAGTGGTAAAAGGAAAAAAAGACAGCAAAACCGAGCGAAAGTTAGTAAAAATTTCAGCATACGAAAACAAAGAAAATTTGATATAAGCGGCAAAATTATGCCCGGGGGAGAGAAAACACAGCGAAAATACCCGGGTCGAAACCCCTCTTTTCACAAAAACAGAAAACGGAGAAAAAAACAGCTTCGTCGCAATATCCCCGTTTTTCGGGCGTTTAATCTCACACCGACCACTTTCACCTCCCCGATACAGCCTCCTCCCGCTCGCGAAACGGAAAGCGTCACACATCGGGTACGCAGGTCTAAATTAGGCAATCTCGTATCAAAACCCCAGTCGGCACACTCCGATTTAGGGTACGGTAGCACGCAGAAAGGTAACGTATGCCCCCCGGTATCTTTCAGACAGCGAACGGTATAGCCCACCCTCAAAACCGAATAAATCAGAAAAAATGCTTTCCCTTATTTATTCTTTTACGTAGCTTTGCGGCCTGAAACTGCTTGCTTTGAGGATATTTGCTACTGATCCCCGCAGAACTGCACGTTCTGCCGGATCTATCTCCTTTTCAGCCCGATCTTTTCCCGATCGGCGTATCGTCTCGATACCGGCAGCTTTCGCCTGTCCTTCATTCACCTTTTAACGCTTTGCCAACCTACACCTGATTACACCTAACCTACTTGTTTTGCTTGCTTTATGAAAATCTTACGTTCCCTGCTACTTGCAGCGGGTCTTTTCTTTTTGCTTCCTGTGAGCGAAAGCGCAGCCCAGTGTAAAAGCTACGCCAAACGAAGCTGCAAACCTTCGCTCGGCGTTTACGACGCTACTGTAAATTACCAGCACACGATTATCGTTCCGGGCGAAAAAACCGAAATAATGGTGACGCTCGAACCTAATCAGGATTACCGACTAATGGTATGCGCCATGCCCGAACTGGGAGCGGTCTATTTCCGGGTACTCGATACCGAACGTAATCCCATTTACGAAAGCCGGAACCATCCAGAGCTGTCCTTTTTCGAAATCAGAGTGGGAATGACACAGCAACTGATTATTGAAGTGACCGCCCCTGAGCAGGAAGAAATCGAGCAGGGTTGCGTATCAGTGCTCGCCGGTACAAGAGGCGCACCGCTTCCTTAAAATTCAATCCGGTAAAGCGCCATCGGCATAAATCCGATTTGATAAGAGGTGCTGATTTGTTGGGTGACGGTGCTATAACGCTGCTGAAATACGTTCTTCCGGTTCATCACGTTCTGAAAATCAAGGGCCCACTCCTGCGTAATCTTTTTGCCGTTCAGCTTATACCCTACCCTTACATCAATCCGGATGTAATCGCTATACCGGCGTGAAAAGGCATTGTCCCAGTCACGTATTTCCCGACCGGCCGCTCTACTCTCTTCAAGCAAAATAGGTGTATAACGCTGCCCGCCATTGAGGGTAAATTTGATATCGCTCGTCAGCACACTGCGGGAATTTCGCTTGCCTTCGGCATTTTTGGCCCCCAAATTAAATTCTTTTCCTGCCAATACATTAAGGGTGTAATTCCCGTTAAATGCCGTACTCCGCTCCTGCCAATCGCTGCCGGTAAAGCGCGATTCATACAGCGAAGCGGTTACGAGGAAATAATGTCCGCCCGAAAGAAAACGCTCTACGGTAAGCTCAAGTCCGTAGTTATAGCCGTCGCCACCGTTGGTCAGGCTGTCGGGAAAACCGATACCGAAATTGGCGCCCTGGTTCAGCAAAGAATAAGAATCGGGGTTCACGTTGACCGGTACATTAAACAGACGTTGGTAATACACTTCCGATTTCATCCGCAACTGTGAGCCCAAACGACGATCGTAGCCCATTACCAGGTGATGGCTGCGTGTAAATCGCAAGTCGTCATTTACGCGTTCCATAAGGCCATTCGTTTGTCTTACCTGATTAAAATAAACCTGCGTGGGCGGAAGCTGACTGTGCAATCCATATCCCAAACTTAGCGCCTGTGCCGGAGTAAACTGCCAACGCAGCCCTAAGCGCGGCTCTACGGCATACGTCGCGTTAAAGCTGAAATACTGGCCATGCAATCCGGTAGTAAGGGTCAGGGTATTGGAAGGACGGTACTGCCATTGGGCATAAGGCTGAAGAAGATACACCGAGCCCCTGAAATCGGAAAGCGTCAGAAACCCGTTATGCTCGGGAAAAAAAAGGCTGTCCGAAAGCTGTAAAGAATTGCGGTGCGCAAAAAATCCCGCTTTGAGCAGGTGGCGGGCAGTGAATTTTTTGTGTACGAAAAACTGTAAGGACTGTCGGGTTTGGGTAGAGTTATTCCTATAATAAGGCACCGGCTGGCGATTCGCCGTACTGATAGAATCATTAATTACCGACATCTGGTGAGCCGTTACAGAAAGTACGGTTTTAAAATACGTAGTCGAGTTGAGGAAATGGGTATGCGCTACTCCCGCCACCCCAATTTTAGAAACAAAGCGAAGATCTTCTCCTTCTTCGGCAAACAGGTTATTGGTCGTATCCAGGTCTTTGTTGAGCATCTCGATACTGCTCAGTCCGCCGACACCGAAAAAAGAAACGTTTCCTTTCTTATAAGGCAAATGAAGTTTAAACGATAAATCCTGATACTCGGGCACCGAAGACGTGCCAAAACCGATACCTAACATTTTAAACACACCCAGGGTCGAGTACCGGTAATTGACCAAATAAGAAGCCCGCGACTCTTTGCGTAAAGGCCCTTCGGCCATCGCTTCGAAGCCGTTGAATCCGACCTGCCCGAGAAACTCGTGTTTTTCGTTGTTACCGTTGCGCAGCTTCAGATCAAAAACACCGGCCAGGGCATTCCCGTATTCGGCCGGAAAAGCCGCCGTAAGAAAATCGGAGTTAGCCAGCACGTTATTGTTGAGCATAGAGACGGGACCTCCGGTGGTACCCGCTACCGCAAAGTGATTGGGATTGGGAATATCCACCCCTTCGAGGCGATACAATACGCCCATTGGAGAGTTGCCACGTATTACAATGTCGTTGCGCGAATCGTTGGCACCTTGCACACCGGCAAAATTCTGCGCCATACGCGACACGTCGTTGAGGCTTCCGGCATAACGTCTCGATTCTTCGATAGAAAACTGCCTGGCGCTAACCACTGCCATTTCGTTATTGGCCTCCTCTTTAGCGGTACCGGCGGTGATCACCAGCTCTTCACCCAGCTCGTTTACCCGCTCTTCCAATTCAACCTGCAGCACCAGCTCTTTTCCGGCATTGACCTGCAAATTAGGCAATACGGCAGGTAAAAATCCTACAAAAGTCACCTCAATATGATAACGCCCTACCGGCACCTGCGTAAACCTAAAATTCCCTTCGGCATCCGAAACAGACAATTTGGGTTCGGTGCCACCCAAAAGCCTGACATACGCACCGGTAAGAGGCACGGAGGTCGATTTTTCGATCACTTTTCCGCGAACAGTCTGTGTGATTTCCTGCGCTGAAACGAGTCCCTGCACGGCGAAAAGAAGCAAAAAAAAGGTAAAGCGTACCATAGCTGTAAACGTTAAAACACGGTGCTTTGCAACGAAAAAACGGGGTAAATCCTCCTCTGCTTTTTAGGGCTATCGTGTTTTCAAGCGCAAAGCACGTGTAAAAGCGAACAAGCTCCAAAAAAGGAAGCGGTATTTTTTGCTTTTTTAAAAAAAATCGGCGGACAATCCTCAAGAAGCTCCCGTACAAAGCCCGCTAAATAGGAAAGTCTAAGGTTCCGCTTTTATATTACATAAAAGTTAACTTTGCGTGTGTCCATAAACCAAGCTATGAATATCGGTGTAATCGGCGGAGGAAGCTGGGGAACGGCCCTGGTCAAAATTCTTTGCAACAATGTAGAAAAAGTACACTGGTGGGTACACCGTGCCGAAAGCGTAGAGCATATCCGCAAGTACCGACACAATCCGCGTTACCTGCAGTCGGTCGAATTTGAGCAGGGAAAAATAGAGGTGAGCGACGACCTTGCCGCCACGGTCGAAAAGTGCGACTGGCTGATTATGGCTACGCCGGCCGCCTTCCTTCACGGACTGTACGACCGCTTCCCGAAAGAAGGCATGGAAAACAAGGTGATCTTTTCGGCTATCAAAGGGATGGTTCCCGAATACGACGCCATTCCGGCCCGTTATTTTCACAAAACCTTTCGCACACCTTACGAACGCATCGGCATCATCTGCGGCCCCTGCCATGCCGAAGAAGTAGCGCTCGAACGCCTTTCGTACCTAACCATCGGCTGCAGCGATCAGACTATCGCCGCACAAATGGCCGAAAAACTTTCCTGCAGGTATATCAAAACCACGGTATCAGACGACCTGTTCGGCGCCGAACTTTCGGCCGTGCTGAAAAATATTTACGCCATCGCGGCGGGCATCTGCGGCGGATTAGGATACGGCGACAATTTCCAATCGGTGCTTATCGCCAATGCCGTTCAGGAAATCGAACGTTTTATCGATGCCGTGCATCCCATTCACCGCGACGTAAAAACTTCTGCCTATCTGGGCGACTTGCTGGTTACGGCTTATTCCAAATTTTCGCGCAACCGCACTTTCGGTTATATGATCGGAAAAGGCTATTCCGTAAAAACCGCACAGCTCGAAATGGAAATGATTGCCGAAGGGTATTACGCCGTAAAAAGCATCTGGGAAGTGAACAAAAAATTTAAGGTCGATATGCCCATCACCCGGGCGGTGTATCATATTCTTTACGAGAAAATTTCGCCGGCTATCGAGATGCGTATCCTCTCCGACAACCTGAGCTGACTCTCAACGTTCTTCCTCTTGCGCAGTGGGTGGCGTGTCGTGAAAATGGGCCTGTACCAGCGCTGCCCTGGCTTCTCCGATAATAGCGGCAATGGCTTCGGGTGAGGCTTCTTTTATTCTTTTTACCGATTTAAAATGTGCAATAAGCTGCTGTAGGGTCTTTTCGCCCACGCCGGGTATGTCGAGCAGCTCGGAGTGAATAGCCGATTTGCTTCTGCGCTTACGGTGGTGCGTAATACCGAAACGGTGCGCTTCGTTACGCATGTGCTGAATAACCTTGAGCGTTTCGGAACGCTTGTCGATATACATGGGCAGCGAATCGCCGGGGTAATAAATCTCTTCGAGCTTTTTGGCAATGCCTATCACGGCTATTTTACCGCGCAAGCCGAGCGTTTCCAGGCTTTTCAAGGCCGCGCCAAGCTGGCCTTTTCCTCCATCTATCACAATAAGCTGCGGTAAAGGTTCTTCTTCCTGCAACAAGCGGCTATACCTGCGGTAAATGACCTCTTCCATCGTAGCAAAATCGTCGGGACCTTCGACTGTTTTGACATTAAAATGGCGATAGTCTTTTTTACTGGGCTTAGCGTCTTTAAAAACCACGCAGGCCGATACCGGATGCGTACCCTGTATGTTAGAATTGTCGAAACATTCGATATGATGCGGTAGCTCGCTCAGCCGAAGATCTTTCTGCATCGTTTCGAGCACGCGGTTGGTATGCCGTTCGGGATCTTTGAGACTTTCCTGCTTGTGCTTGTCGAGCATAAAAAAGCGGGCATTGCGTTCCGACAGTTCCAGCAATTGTTTTTTATCGCCCCGTTGCGGCACGGTAACTTGCAAGCCTTCGCATTCCACTTCAAAAGGCACGATAATTTCGCGGGCTTCACTTTCGAAACGTTGCCGCAGCTCGATAATGGCTAACAACAGCAGATCCGCTTCCGACTCGTCGAGTATTTTACGAAGCTCAAGCGTGTGGGCGCGAATAATCGCTCCGTCTTTTACCCGCAGGTAGTTGACAAAACCGCTTCGGGTATCGCAGACGATAGTAAATACATCGACGTCAGAAATGGTGGAAGAAACCACGGTAGAACGCGCCTGATAATTTTCGAGCACCTGTACTTTCTCTTTAAGCAACTGTGCTTTTTCAAATTCGAGCACGGTGGCAAAACTCTTCATTTTCTCTTTCAGCTCCCGCACTACGGTACTGAGGTTGCCTTTAATAATCTGCCTTATCTCCTGAATCGAACGCAGGTATTCTTCTTCGCTTTGGTAGGCTTCGCAAGGGCCAAGGCAATTCCCGATGTGGTATTCGAGACAGACCTTGTATTTACCGCGATCGATCTGCTGCGGAGTAAGCTGTAGGTTACAGGTTCGCAAGGGATACAGTTGCCGGATAAGATCGAGCAGCTCTTTCATCATTCTTACCGAAGCATAGGGGCCGAAATATTGGGATCCGTCTTTTATTTTCTGACGGGTAGAAAAAACCCTGGGGAAAGCTTCGTTTTTGATGCAAATCCAGGGATAGGTTTTATCGTCTTTGAGCATCACATTGTACCGGGGCTGATGCGTTTTGATAAGACTGTTTTCGAGCAGCAGCGCATCCAGCTCGGTAGGTGTTACGACAAATTGGAGATCGGCGATTTTACGCACCATCAGGTTGATACGGCCGCTATCGTGCGTTTTGTTGAAATAAGAGCTGACGCGTTTTTTAAGGTTCTTTGCCTTGCCCACATAAAGCAATTTCCCTTCGGCATCGTAATACTGATATACGCCGGGACTTTCGGGAAGCACTTTGATAAGATGCGTTATCGGAACCTGGGGCATAGTACAAAGGTAAAAGAAAGGGCGTTTACCTGTCGCGCAAATCGGTCATGGGCTTTTCATAATAACGATACACTAATGTGGCTAATCCGAGCGAAACCAGCACATAGGCCAAAAACAGCAATAATCCGGGCCAGGGCGCAAAGGGAGCCAGGTGCCGATCGAACACAGCAGCTACCAATCCGAGATGCACCAGGTACCAGGCGTACGAAACCTTGCTGAGATAGGTAAACACTTTTCCTATTCTGCGCTTTGCCGTACGAATGCTGTAAGCCAGAGGTAACAACAATAAGCAGGCTATGCTGGTCAGCGGGAAATACCAGACCTTACTGAAAAACGAATCGGGTGGCTGGCGCAGGTAAAGCAGTGAAAATAGCAGTACTATTCCGGCTAAAAAAGCGGGATAACGGCAGCGCTTCCACAAAACGGGATGATAAAAACAAAGGTAGGCCCCCAATACACCGTACACTATCGAATCGAGACGCATGACCACTCTTTTGCGATAGAGCAGATCGAACCAAAACTTATCAGGATGTAGATCGGGCGCGGTCCAAATACGATACAGCAAGGGAAGTAAAATCAGCAGCAACAGCGTGAGTAAAAAAACATAACGGATACGCAGCCATTTGCGAAGCAGGAAAAAGCAGAGGCCAAAGGTAAGCGGCAGAAAAATGTAAAACCATTCTTCGACCGACAGGCTCCACGATTCCCAAAAAAAGCTATGAAAAGTATCGGAAAAATTGTGGAGGAAAAAGAAAAATTTCCACGATACCTGTGTCGCATCACAATTGTTCCAACCCTGATAAGCAAACAAGATATGCACCAGCAAAAGCAGGTAATAATTGGGCAGCGTACGAAACCAGCGCCTTTTCCAAAAGGTGAAAAGGTCGTTCCAGCCAAACGACTGTTTCGTTTCGGTGGCGCGCAGCAGCAGTGTTCCGATGAGGAATCCGCTCAGCACAAAAAACAGCTCCACGCCATCGGGCAGCTTCACATAAGGGAAGCCCGGAAGCAAGGGCTGAAGCATAAAATTACCGTGAAAAAACACCACGAGCAGTATGGCTGCCGCGCGGTACACATCAAGTCCGTAGATGCGGTTCATCGCTGCAAAAGCAGGTTATGCCACTCCGGTACTTCCGAATCCGCCGGCTCCGCGCGAGGTTTCGGACAAGGATTCGGCCAAATCCCATTCGGCACGTTCGTGTCGCGCAATGACAAGCTGAGCCACGCGTTCACCGTTTTCTATCACCAGCTCTTCGGCCGAAAGGTTGATCAGAATAACCCCTATTTCGCCCCGGTAATCGGCATCGACCGTTCCGGGCGAGTTAAGCACAGTGATTCCTTTTTTGAGCGCGAGACCGCTACGCGAACGCACCTGTGCCTCGTAGCCGACGGGCAATTCGATGAACAAACCGGTGGGAATCAGCTTCCTTTCGAGAGGCTTGAGCGTAAGCGGCTGCGCAAGATTGGCGCGCAGATCCATTCCGGCCGAAGCGAGTGTTTCATACGCCGGCAGCGCATGCGCCGAACGATTGACAATACGTATTTTCATGCGGTTTTTTTAAAGGGTTTTTCAATGACCAGTGCTACGGTGATAAACGAAAGCAACAACAGGGTATTTACGGCCATACGGCCCAACGAATCGAAGGGAAAGAGCGTGGACAAATAGAACAGTCCGAACGCAAAGGCAAGGTAAAAAAGAATACGCGGGACATTATAGGGCACCGGGTAATATTTCTGACCTAACAGATAAGAAGCGACGCACATAGCGCCATAACAAATAAAGGTAGCCCATGCCGAACCGACGTAGCCTAACGAAGGAATCCAAAGGTAATTGAGCGTAATGGTGATACAGGCACCGAAAATCGCGAGATAAGCACCGACCATCGTTCTGCCGCTGAGCTTGTACCATATCGACTGATTGTAGTAGATACCGAGAAAAATATTGGCAAACAGCAGCACGGGCACAATGTGTAATCCTACCCAAAAGGCGGGGTTGGGAATAAAGTGTTTGACGACATCCATGTAAAGCATTACGCCGAGAAAAATAACGGCGCACACCAGCACAAAATAATTCATCACTTTTGCATAGACCTGACGTGAATTTTTCTCCTTTTCCTGCGAAAAAAAGAAAGGTTCGGCGGCGTAACGAAAAGCCTGAATAAAGAGTGTGATAAGGATCGAAATTTTATATACCGCTCCATATATTCCGAGCAGCGACATGGTTTCTTCTTCACCCCGACTCTCGATAAGCATTCGTTTGAGCAGGATACGGTCGAGCGTTTCGTTCACAATACCGGCCATTCCGGCTACCAGCAGGGGCAGCGCATACACCAGCATACGCTTGAGCAGGGGAATACTAAGCCCTTGACGCAAGGCTCGCATAAGCGGAAGCAGCAACAGAAATTTAATAATGCTGGCAATGAGGTTGGCGATAAATACGTAACCTACACCTATTTCGGGATTGTAGAAAGTATTGATGAGCCAATTGGTTTCGCCCGCCTGATACTTGGGTAGGCAATAGGCTAAAAAGAAAAGATTCAGTCCTATATTGACAAATACGCTAATCAGGTTCACCGCCGCAAAACGCAGGGCGCTGTTCTGTGCCCGCAAGCGGGCCAGCGGTATAGAAGAAAGGGCATCGAGTCCGACGATAAGTGCAAACCAGGTGACATATTCTGAATGTGCCGGGTAATGGAGCCAGTCGGCCAGCGGCTGCCTAAAGAAATAGCAGGTAAGGATAAAAAGCGTGCTGGAAAAAAACAGTGAGATAAGCGCGGTGGAATATACTTTTTCGCGATCATTTTCTTCGCGGTTGTAAAAACGGAAGAAGGCCGTTTCCATGCCATAGGTGAGCAGTACTACCAAAAAAGCGACATAGGCGTACATTTCGGTAATAACCCCGTATTGAGCGGGGTCAAACACACGCTTATCGGTATGAAGCGGCACCAGCAGGTAATTGAGGAATCGCCCGATGATGCTGCTTAATCCATATACAGCGGTTTGCGATACCAGTTTGCGGATGGCGCTCATTGTGTATCCGTGATTAAACGAATCGGTTTATTTTCCGGTAAATACCGGTTTTCTTTTCCCTAAAAAAGCGGCGGTTCCTTCGCGGAAATCTTCGGTACCGAAGCATTTTCCGAACTCTTCCACTTCGGTATGAAAACCGTCCACTCCATTCTGATACCCTGCGTTTACCGCACAAATAGCAGCCGAAATGGCACGGGGCGAGTTTTTGAGAATTTTGGCGGCAAGCTCTTCGCAGGTACGAAGCAAATCAGCCTGAGGCGTAACCTGATTGACCAGTCCGAGTGTCAGGGCTTCGGCAGCGGGAATCATACCTCCGGTGAAAATCAGCTCGAATGCTTTTCCTTTGCCTACAAGCTGGGCCAGGCGTTGGGTACCACCATAACCGGGAATAACGCCCAATGATACTTCGGGCAGACCCATCTTCGCATTTTCGGAAGCGATGCGGATGTGGCAGCTCATGGCCAGCTCTAATCCGCCGCCCAATGCAAAACCGTTAACTGCAGCGATAACAGGTTTAGACAGGTTTTCGACCAGGTTAAACAGCTTTTCCTGTCCATCGCGGCTCAGGGCTTTTCCCTGTTCTACCGAGAAAGAAGCAAATTCAGCGATATCGGCACCGGCTACAAAGGCTTTTTCGCCTGCACCGGTCACAATCAGCACTTTTACGTTCGCATCACGCTCCGCTTCGGTAAAGGCTTTATGCAGCTCTTCGATAGTATCGCGGTTAAGCGCGTTGAGCTTGTCGGGTCGGTTAATGGTCAGGTAAAAAATGTGATTTTCAAGACGGGTGGTAATATTCTGGTAGCTCATACAAAATCATGGTTTAAGACAAAGGTAGAATTTATGCCGAATCTCTGCGCGCGGGCTATTGGCGCCTTTTCAAAAGTTCATATTCTAAGAAAACCGGTTTTCTACTTATACCGCAGCGGCTTATCTTTACTCCGGGCGGGGGTTCACTCCCCGCCCATTATCCCCCCTCAGCCGTTCCCTTCAAATTCAAACTCGGGCAGCCACACAAAAAACGAGGAACCTTTCCCGGGACTTGTCTCGAACCATACGCGGCCTCCGGCATTTTCTACAATATTTTTGACCATTGCCAGCCCTAATCCCATTCCTGTCGATTTGGTCGTAAAATTGGGTACAAAAATCTTTTCCATTTTTTCGGGCGCTATACCGGTACCGTTGTCCTGCACCTCCACCACGTAGCCTTTTCCACGGCGATCGAGCGTAATACTTACCTGCCCTTCTTCTCCTGCGGCAATAGCCTGTATGGCATTTTTCACCAGGTTATTAAACACCCTGAGCAGTTGATCTTTGTCGCAATACACGATCGCTTCGCGGTCGTATCGTTCATTCAGCACCAGTGTAGCATCGGGCGTTTCGCGGTACAGATCGGCTACATTGCGCAGAATGCGTCTCAGGTCTATCTTTTCTTCCCTTGCGCGTGGCATATTGGCAAAATTGGAAAATTCGCCTGCTATGTGAGTGAGGGTATCTATCTGTTCGATCACCGTAGCCGTAAAGCGGTTCAGTTTTTCCTGCCAATCGGGATCTTCAGGATTGAGCGAGCGCTGTATATGCTGCACGGTAAGCCTTATGGGAGTAAGGGGATTCTTAATTTCGTGCGCCACCTGCCGGGCCATTTCACGCCATGCGCTTTCGCGTTCGGAGCGTGCCAGCTCACGGGCGTATTTTTCCAGTTCGGCCACTTTCAGGTTATACTGATGCACGAGTGAACCGATCTCATCTTTACCGTGGTATTCGATAGGCTTATTGGGTTTTCCCGGTTTGATCGTCGAAATGCTTGCCTGAACCAGCCGCAGCGGCTGCGTGATCCAGTTGGAAGCAAATAGTGCTGCCAGCAAGGAAATAGCAAAGAGCACGGCAAAAATATTCACTATCGCCACAAGGAAGCTGGAGAGCTCTGTTTCTAATGCGCTTTGCCGGGCAAAATAGGGAAGGTTAAGAAAGCCTATCACCTGGTTGTCGGTATTGAGCAGCGGCACGTATGCCGAGAGGTAACGCAGCTCGCCTATACGTTCTTCCTGCATATATTCGCTTTTGTTCTCGCGCGACATCTCTCTGAAGGCACGGGGATCCATTTCGGGGGCGACCAAGCCGCTTTGGATAATCTTCGGACGCGAAGTAGCCAGCAGCATCCCATCGGGCTTGTACAGGTTAATGTCGGTCAGGAAAACACCCGAGAGCTTATCGAGCATATAACCGATATAGTTGGCCAAATCGGCCGAAAGCGACTGTTCTCTTCCGAGCTTATTCAGCACTTCGATGCGCACCGACTGAATTTTTTCGCTGATGATATTGTTGTTTTTTTCCTGGTATTGATCCGCGATAAAATAGCGGGTACCTAATCCGAAGAGCACGAGCGACACAAAAAGCAGTCCGACGAGCAGGGCCTGCACTTTTCCCTGCAGCGACAAAGCCAGAGAGGCATAGCCCAAAGAAATTTGCCGTATGGCCACCCCGGCAATAAGCATAAGTCCGAAGAGGGTAAAGAGATAAGAAAAGGAGGTCGCCTTCTGAATAAATTTCTCGACCGGCTTGCTCAGCACAAGCAATGTCCTTTTATCGACCCGGTAAAAGAGATGTGAATACCCTCCTTCTTCTTTGAAAATATATTTCGTGTCGAAATCTTCGTACGCATGACTCTTGTAGCTGTAGCGGTAGGGTCCAAAATGATTCACCTGCGTACCATCGACATACCTTGCGTAAGAATACTGGTATATCGCATCGATGCGCTGACTGCTTCGATCGATAAGCAGTTCGGGAAACCCGATATCTTCCGGGATTTTTTTGGAGCGCATTTCACAGAAAAGAAATCCTTTGATTGGCTCGCCCGATCTTTTTACCGGAAGGCGTATCACATAGCTCAGCTTATAGGCCGAATTATAGATAAAAAACAGGTTCGTGCTAAAAGCCGAGGACACGCCGTTTTCGGCAATCAGCTCATCGAGCTCTTCAAAATCGCGTATCGGCGCGAAGCCTTCTATTCCTAGCGGAGAGCTATCGGCGGCAAAAAGGTAAAACTGCAAATCGAATTTATTCCATTCGCCAGAGAAAAAAAGATTCTCAAGCGCTTCCTGAAAACTCGTTCTGGAATAGACTTCAGACGAATCGAACGCCGAATGAAGCAGGTTGCTGCGCAGCAGATCCAACTCCATTTCGGAATAGGCAATTTCTATCGCCGGATCTTCTTCGGTCGAAAGTTTCTGCGCCAAAACCAGCCTTTTTTTTACTTCCCGGGTATCGTTGTACTTGGAAAGTGAATGGGCCGAAAAGGCAGAAAACGTAATAAGCAGCAACACGATATGGTTGAACGAAATTTCATTTTTGCGTACATATCGTGAAAAAAAGAACACCAGCAGTATCGCGGCAGGCCAGGCTATCACCACAAGATCACGTACGCCTACCAAATGGTGAAGCAGGATCGACAATCCGAAAGTGCCTGCAAAAACATACAGGAAAAAACGCCCGGATAATTTTAATCTTACCGATACTTTTACTGCAAATTCGCAAAGCAGGGTAAAAGAAAAAAAGAGGAGTCCGGCAATCACAAACCCTACCAAACTATATGAAGAAAGGTTAAAGATATTGTTGACATTAAACTCGATGCTGGAGTCTTCTATCAGGCGTTGAAGCAGGCGGCCGAGGTAATACGCAAACCACCACACCAGCAGCAGCAAGATCACCACAAGAGTTCCTGCCACAAGCGGACGAGCAGCCAGCGAATAGTGAAAACGTGCTGTACGCGACACGAAAAAATAGGCCACATACAGCAACAACAACGCATTGATCAGGAAATCGCCCAGCGAGGGAAGTAAAAAAGACGCGGCAAACAACGAGGGACTAAACAATTCGAAGTCGTAAAACTCGGAAGGAAATTCGAGCTCAAGCGATACATAACGGAGCAGCACCACCGTTCCGCAAAGCAATACCGAAGCGTAAAAAGAACCTATGTGCTTTTCCAAACTTCGGCATTCGAGACCCAAAAACAGGAGCAGCAGTAGAATCGCCACTGCGATAAGCCCTACCATCAGGTAACGCGCCGTGGGCGAAACCAAATCTCCGCGCTCAAGCTGCACCGAAAACAACAAGGTATCCTGCGAATCAAAAACCGGAATGGCTTCGCGAATTGTGGTATCGACATAAATAGTCGTATTCTGCGGTAAGTCGAATGCAGGTACAAATCCGCTCGAAAGATATCGATTGCGGTTGGTGTACTGGTATTTGATGTGGATCAGCGCCACGATATTCGTTTCGCTCAGCGAAGTATCACTCAACAACTTATACCAGCCGTTACGCAGCTTCAACATTCCACCTTCTCGCAATACGGTATCGCGTTGCGGATCGTACGGCACCTTATTGTCTGACCAAAACCGAAGCTGGTTTTGCTGGTACACAAAAAGTGATATCCCGTCGCCTTCGCGCCATTTGTTGGTAAAAAAGAAAGACTGAAAAAGCGCGGAAGCATCTTCTCCCAGCATTTCTTTCGTATCCTTAATCAGCATGCGTGCCTGATCCTCTTTTTGTTGAATAACCGACTGCAGATGAGAAGAGATACGTTGCGGATCGAGCTTTACCAGTGAAGAACGATAAAGTCCGTGCCCGAAAAGCAGCAGCACGGCCGAAAAAAGCAGCAGGGTATAACGGTGAAAGAGGTATAAACGAATCCTACTCACAGCTTGTTTCGGTATAACTCCGTACGGTTAAATCCTTTTTGATCAATGAACCTGCGCATGGCCTCTGCGCTGAATGAAAGCGTAACCAGCTCCTGATCTTCCGAAAGCTGAATGCGCTGCATTTCTTTCCACCCGGCTATTTGCGCTTCTCCCGCTTCGTGATCAACCTGCGAAAGCGATAAGCCTTCTTTTTCTTTACGAAACAAAAATACGTTCCAGCGACCGGGCTCTTCCTCAAAGCTGAGCAGCAAATGGGTACCCGAAACCCTGAGCACCTGCGTGGCAGACGGCTTAAAAAACGGGTACGAAACCAACAGCCAGCCAAAATAGGTGTCTTTCTGCCGAATCACTTTTATCGGCCCGGTAGCGCTCACCCCGTACAGCAGCGAATCACGCAGCACAAGGTTAGGGTTATGCGCAATCTCTTCAAAGGTAAATTCTACCGGGAGCGCCAGGTTGGCATAAATGGAATCTGCCGTCACCACAAGGGTTTTAAGCGTATCCTGTACACTGACATACATACCGTGAAACGAGTCCGGAATTTTTTCCTGTGTCGTCTCCGAAGCGGGTTGGGGCTCACGGAAATAAAACCAGGCAGGCTCCTGGGCATAAAGCGCCGGAAGACAGCAAAGTGTAAGAAAGAAAGAAAAAAGGAATTTCATGATAGCGGCTGTTTCCTACCTTTACCGCAAAAGGCTGGTCTAAAAATATGGAAAAAAGGCGGGTAATGAAACAGGCGGCAGACGAATCGATTACCGATTCGCTAGCCGATGCCTTACAGGTGGATAAGGTCTTGGCCGGCTTACTGGCCGACCGGGGAGTTAAAACCTTCGAAGAAGCACGCGATTTTTTCCGCCCTTCGCTGGATAAGCTCCATGATCCTTTCACGATGAAAGACATGGATAAAGCCGTAGTACGGATAGAAAAAGCCTTTTCCCGAAAAGAAAAAATTCTTGTGTACGGCGATTATGATGTGGACGGCACCACGGCCGTGGCACTGGTCTATGATTTTCTCTCAGCCCTTCATCCCGACACGGGATTTTACATTCCCGACAGGTACAGCGAAGGTTACGGCATCTCTTTTAAAGGAATCGATTACGCTGCGGAACAGGGGTACTCGCTCCTCATTGCACTCGATTGTGGCATCAAAGCCAATGATAAAATCGCTTATGCACTCGAAAAAGGGATCGATTTTATTATCTGTGATCATCACCTTCCCGGCGATACGCTGCCCAAAGCCGAAGCGGTGCTCGATCCCAAACGCAGCGATTGCCCTTATCCTTACAAAGAGCTTTCGGGATGCGGAATAGGCTTTAAGCTACTGCAAGCACTTTCCCTGAAAGGACACCTTTCTATCGAATCGCTCTACCGCAGGCTTGAGCTGGTCGCAGTGAGCATTGCCGCCGACATCGTACCCATTACCGGCGAGAACCGAATTTTGGCCTGGCACGGATTGAAACAGGCCAATGCACAGCCCTCCGAAGCGCTGAAGGCCATGCTGAAAGTGTCGGGCAAAAAATTTCCGCTTACCATTTCCGATTTGGTGTTTATCATCAGTCCGCGTATCAATGCCGCCGGACGTATCGAGTCGGGACACAAAGCGGTAGAACTGCTGCTGAGCAAACACGAAGAAGAGGCCACCACAAACAGCAAGCTGCTCGATCAGCACAATACCTCCCGTAAAAACCTCGATAAAGAAATTACACAACAGGCACTCGCGCTGATAGAAGAAAATCAGGTATTGCAACAACGTAAAAGCACCGTTTTGTTTCGCGAAGACTGGCACAAAGGGGTAATCGGGATCGTCGCTTCGCGGGTGATGGAAGTGTATTATCGGCCTACGATATTGCTCACCGAGTCGGGCGGAAAGCTCACCGGGTCGGCGCGATCCGTAAAAGATTTCGATATACACGAAGCCATCGGAGCCTGCGCCGAATTGTTAGAGCAATACGGCGGACATAAATATGCCGCAGGGCTTACTTTACAAAAAGACAGGCTGGAGGCTTTCTGTGAAAAATTTGAAGCCGTAGTGGCCGCCACTATTACTGACGAATCGCTCGTTCCGAAGATCGAAATTGATGCCGCATTACCTTTGAGTCATCTGCGTCTTTCCCCGGGTGAATCGCTTCCTCGTTTTTTCCGGATTCTGAAGCAATTTGGGCCTTTCGGGCCTGGCAATATGAATCCGCTTTTTCTGGCCCGAAAGGTGAAAGATGCCGGACAGGCACGTACGGTCGGCGAAAACCACCTCAAGCTTTGCCTTTATGATGACCTTGATTCTTCTGTAAAACTGGATGCTATTGCTTTCGGTATGGGCGAACACCTGACACGTATTCAACAGGGCGAACCTTTTCACATCATTTACGCGTTGGACGAAAACCTTTGGCAAAATCGTGTTTCACTGCAATTGATGATAAAAGATATTTTTTGGGAATAAAAAACACCCCGCGTTTTACACATAAGCACCGTACTTGTTTTATTCGTTGCGCGAGCTCCTTTCTCGTGGTTAGCATCGGGGGCAAATAAACCGGTCAGCTTTCTGAGGCACGGAGTCATACCGCTACTTTTCCTTCGTAGGTATAAAGTACTTTGAGTGTAGGCCGGCCGTCGGCGGCCACGCCTTCAAACAAAAACACCTGTAAGATACGATGCTGCCGGGCAACATTCCACACCCTCGTTCCTTGTTCAGACTCAAAGACTCCGTAACGTTCCGACAATTCCTGCTCCAGCAGCTTATCTACCTGTGGTATTTTTTGATCGCCGGGATCCGAGAAGAAAAAACTTACCTGTATGTCTTCGAGCCTCGAATCAAAAAAACGGTATGCCGCTTCACAATATACCCGATCGTTTCCACAAAGCGAGATACTGTCCACGATTTCGGCTTCGGCGCGCAGCAGGTTCACGCCGATCGAAGCATCCTCAAAAGCAGCACGACTCATCCCCATTTGGTAAGGCCCAAAGTCATGCTCTTTTTCAGAAAAAAACCGGCTGCGGATACAGCGTTCCAAATCCTTCGCCAGGTTGAGCGGATCGTCGTTTTTCGTGCCGCAGGAAGTCCAGCAAGTAGAAATCATGACGAAGGCTATCAGCAGCCTGATGCTATTTCCCATTATCTTCATACTCAAAATTTTAATTTTCTATTTACCGTTTTTACTCAGGCATATTCTACTTCAGTAATCTCAAAAGGATCCTGATTCGAAAGCCGCAGGTACACCTGCGCCATCGCTACTACGTCTTTGCGACAGTAGGCCGCAATTTTATCCAGATCCTGCTCTTCCCAATACACTCTTCCCACCTCGCTTCCGCTAATCTCATCTTTAGGAGAAGGAATACCCAATACTTCAGACAACAAGTCGAGCGAGGTGAAGCTCTTATAATCGCCGAATTTCCAAAGCTCCATCGTGTCGAGGTGCGGCACCTCCCAGGGCTTTTTACCCTGCAACTGCAACACCGGCGGAAGACCGACGCGCTGTATGATCATCCGGCGACAGAGATAGGGAAAATCGAACTCCTTTCCGTTATGCGCGCATAAGGCCGAAAGACGCTGCCTACCTCCGCTGAACGACTTATGCAATAAGTCTGAAAACTCTTCCAGCAGCTTTTTCTCCTCATGCCCGGCAAAGGTTTTAATGCGCAGCTTGCGCCCGGTACCCGAAGCACCCGCTAAAACTCCCGCGCAGACACAGATAATCTGCCCAAACTCCGCATAAATGCCCGCCTTTTGGTAAAGCGTTTCAAGGGTCATCTCATCGCGCAGCAGATAACGCGTTTTGGCCTCGAACAGCTCTTTCATCCGTGGTGAAAGATCCTCAAAGTGAAACACCTGTGGTACCGTTTCAATATCAAGAAACAGGATCTGTTCCGGAAGTATAGGAGACTGCATACCACGAAGCTACTAAACGATCGGATATGCCGCGAACCGTTTTTCAGGTAAAATGAATGTTCGCTCGAAAAATACGCTCAACGCTCCGCAAAAAAGAGCTTCGGAAAAGCCTTCCGTTCCTGCCGGCCCAGGACAAACAGGCTAAAACCCACTTTCAAAAATCCCCAGCCGTAGCAATACAACTGTAATATGCTGGCCGCTACTGCCAACAGGGCTATTTTAATACTTCGCGTACGAGACCATGCATCTGCAAAAAACAACAGCAAGGGAACCGCCATCGGCAGCAAAAAATACGGCGAGCAAAGCAGTCCGGCGCTCAGCAGTAATAGCGATCCCAGCAAAAACAACGAAGGTAAGAGGTAAACTATGCGGAAACGTTCGGGATACCATTTGATGAGAATGGCACGCACCATGCCGAATTTGTACACCTGCTTCGTGAATTTGGAAAAATCGATGCGGCGCTTGTGAAAGACATACGCTTCTTCAATTAGTCCTACTTTAAACCCCGCATTCATAATACGGTAGCTCAGGTCGGGATCCTCGCCCGGATGTACGTCGGCAAAGCCCCCCACCTTTTGATATACGCTACGGCGAAAACCCATGTTAAAGCTGCGCGGCTGAAAACGATCAAGACGGCTTTTTTTACCCCGCACACCTCCGGTCGTAAAGAGGGAAGTCATTGCATAGTTAATGGCTTTCTGTACGTCGGTAAACGATTCGTGCGCATTATCAGGCCCTCCGTAGGCATCGAGCTCGCGTTGAGAAAGCTGCGCCTCGAGCGCCGAAAAATAGGTAGGCGGAATCAGGCAATCGGAGTCGAAAAACACCAGGTATTCGCCGGTCGCTTTTTCCATCCCGAAATTACGGCTGCGCCCCGGCCCCGAATTGGGCTTGTAGAAATACCGTATGTCCAAGCGGTCGGAATAAGCCTTTACCTCCGCCTCGCAGGGCAGCGACGAACCGTCTTCGATAATGAGCAGCTCAAAATCGCGGTAATCCTGATTTACCAGGCTTTCCAGCAATTCTCTGACCTCCATCGGGCGGTTGTATACAGGAACTATAACAGAGTATTTCTTCATTCTACACTGTACAAAGCAGGTTGTCCCTCCTGTACAAAGCTCAAATATAGAAAAGGGATTGACAATATGCAGGCCGGATCAGGCCACTACTAATGTGCTGGCAGAGAAAAAGGTATCGGATCGCCGCTCCAGGGCTGTATATTCCCCGAAGCATCTACCAGGTCGAAAACCACCTGATATTGCCTTTTTTCCTGCAAGCGGAAGGCTCCGGCGCACATACCGCTGCCTACGAGAATCCTGGCGTGCTCGGGTGTAAGGTAATAGCTCAGCGAATAATTGCGAATGGTATCCGTCACTGTAGCGCGTACCAGTACCGGCGACTCGTCGGCTATTTCTCCTTTAAACGCTACCTGCTCTACCCGGCCACAACCGGCTTTGAGGTGCACGTGCGGTAAGGCCGAAGGAAAGGTCTGCCAGCGGGGAGCAATGGTATCTACTGCCTTTGCAACTTTCCATTTTATCAGTGGTTTCCCGTCTTCTTCCGTAAAAAAATACCGGTACGAAGGACTATCTTTCCTCAGATTCTCTACCTGCAAATGATACGCTCTTCCGGCACGAAGGAGTTTTTCGGGAACCAGCACCGTTTGAAAAAGACGGTTTTCGCCCTCACAATTTTCTTTTAGCAACAGCTTTATTTTAGACCGCCCCGATACGAGGTACACCGGAAAATCATGTGTTAGCCTCTCCACCACATACTTCCCTTCAAGATAGGCGGTAATGACGATAAGCGGGGTACGCGAAATTTGAGCCGACTTCGGCCAGTAAGACACATTTCCCTGCGGGCAATAGGCCTGTACATTTCCAGAAAAAAACAGCGTGAAGAAAAAGGTAAAAAGAATCGGCAGGTAAGGCATAGTAACCGGATTTGGAGAGTAAACGACTTTTCAGGGGAAATATTGGGGAAAAATGTAAGCATAAAAAACGGCATCTGTGCGAGACAGATGCCGTAGAGAAAAAGAAAATACGTCGTATCAGGGACGGGGATGTCCGACAGATTCAGCCTTTTTATCGAGCGTACGCGCCGGAGCCATTGCCGGGGCATCAGGAAAACGTACCGCCGCGTTGCGGGAAATGATTTCTCCGCTTACCGGATCCACCTCATCGGCACGATTGGCGGTGACCGACCAGGTAAAGCTTACGTTAGAGGTTCCGCCCTGCAGCTCAATCACTTCAAAACCTCCGGCCGATTTATTGGTCACATACACGCCCTTGCAGTCGCCTTCGAGCTGTATAAATACTTTAAGCGGACGGGTTTCATCGACCGAAATGTTTTGCGTAAATATCCGGTCGAGCGTTACCGTAGCTTTTCCGTTCACCAGTCGTCCGTGGCCGTAATCCTGAAAAAAGATTTCGGGCGATTCGGGCGCAAACATGGTAACCTGCTTTTGGTTGTCTTTGTCGTGTACAATGGTAGAAACCGAACCCGTTCCTATAATTTTATACCAGATGCCCCCTGATCGGTAAGAAACGTAAGAATACTGAGTCAGGTTAGAGCTGCCGAGGAAATAAGCCGCACCCTGCCCATCCACATTCGTGGTGTTGGTACGAAAAGAGGCAAATCCTATTTGCGCTCCGCTGACCGAGGCCCCCGACCCGTTAGTAAGCACCTGCGCCGAAGGCGAACCGTTGCCCTGTGCAATCAACGCCGTACCGGCAGCAAAGGTGTTTTCGGCCCAAACACCGATTCCTCCGGAAATATTCGCTACACCGTTAATTGCATAGTTTCCGATTACATCGAGCTTATCGCCCGAAAAAATGGGTGTGGTCATTCCAATAAGAAAAATTCCGCCCGAGGTAAGACGCGCTCTTTCGACATTGCCTGTGCGAAACACCAAATCGTTGGCATCGGTAGTGCCGATAAAATTGGAAGCGGCCGAGGTACCCGCATTTCCTGTAAGCGACCATCCGGTATTAGAAGAAAAAAGCGGAACCCAGGCCGTTCCGTTAAAATAATAGTAGCCCGCTGTACCGTCGAGCTGATACACCAGCAAACCGTTGGCAGGCGAGGAAATAGCCGCACGTTGTACGGCGCTCATTCTGGGAATAAGAAGACCCGAACTGATAGAAGACACATCCAGCATCGCCGAAGAATGGGGTGCTGCCCCGTTGGCATTGATGGCTACATTTTGTGCCCTGAGTGAGGAATAGGCCATCACCGCGCACAGGCAAACAAGCATAATTTTTTTCATAGCTGTAGCAGATTATTATGGGATAACTAATTTCTGAACATAGCGGTGCCGCTCTCCTTCGAACGAAAGCAGGTAAATGCCGGCCGGAAGAAATCCGGGATTAAGCCGATCGGAAGAAGTTCCGGACACATAATTTTTCTGCGCCCGGTAAAGCATACGTCCCGACATATCGGTAAGCCTCCACTGAAAAGCACCTGATTCGGGCAGTTGCATTTCCAACTGTATCTCTCCGCCGGCCATATAAGCAAAAGCCGAAAAAAGGGAAGCCTGCTCACAATCTGCCGCCACAGGCGTATAAGTTTTCCGCAAACCACCTATGTCTTCCTGCACAAGACGATAGTAGGCAAGACCCGAAAAAACCGGATCGTGCCAGGTATATTCGCTGAGCGAATTACTGTTACCGGCTCCGGGAAGCGAAACTATTTCATAAAACGCCGAAGCATCGGTGCTTTTCTCGAGTACAAAACGAAGATTCTGCGATTCGCTGGCTGTGACCCATTTTAACCGAACACCTGTTACATCGTCGCATTCGGCGGTAAACGAAAGCAGCTCTACCGGCAGCGGGGAAGCATTATCGACCAGGGTCCAGGAACGGAAAAAATCAGCCCCTCCGGCAGTTATCGAACCCACAGTTTTAGCCCCTGTATTGGGCGTGCCCTGCGGCAGGTAATCGCCCCATTGCGAGGTAGCCGAATTAAAGCGCTGCGCACCCAAATTTCCTTCGGCGATAGAGTTTCCCGGAGCGGTAAAATCATTGTCCACATAAGTAAACGTAAGATTAACGGTAGGACGTGTGCTGTAATCGGCAGCCTCTATGATCCAGAATCGATCCATAGCACGGGCCGAATTATTGATCAGCCCCGAGGCATAATCAAGCATATGCGTCACATCCGAAGGACGATAGGTGTCGTTGTTCCAATCAGGGCCTGAATAGGTCGAAAAAAGCAGGTGACCCGTTCCCGTTCCGGCAGTCCCAACGGTAAGCGTAAACGGAATTTTGGAACCCGAAGTCGTGGTAAAAGGCAGGATATAGGTTCCCGTATTCGCACCTATATTCCATTTCACACGGTTAAATTCTCTTTCGGTCACCACATTGCCCCCCGTGCCGGTAGTAGTAAGCGCATCCGGTGCCGGATTGTCGAGCACTACATAAGCATCCTGAGCAATTACAAGGTAAGCGTTGTTGTGGAGAATAAGCCTTCCCTGCGCGGAAAGCGTGCCGGAAAAAAATACCATTGCCCCGGCAAGAAGCATAAAATTTTTTTTGTGCATAGCAGGTTCATTAACTCGTTTTACACTGGTGTAAACCTGCTGCCTGAGTAAAATAATGCCTTCCCGATTTCAGGATAAAGGCAATAAAAACGCGCCACTGAATTACAGTGGATAAAAAACGCGGAACAAATTCATTCAAGCAGTAGTAATGCGAAGATAAGCCTAAAAAATAAAACGGCAATAACCGGCTGCTTCGTATTTTTACTCACCTTCGCAACGAATTTTTCCCATTTACTCCTTTACTCATGCGAAAACCGGACACCGCTCTTCTGCATGCACTGGCCGCTCGTTTCGACCCGATAGCCGTGTTGGGTACGGGACTCGACGGTTGTGATGTGAAAATCGCACTGGGTGCAGAGCGAATCCGTTTTTCGGAAAATGATACTGTATTTCCTTCTTTTGATCTCGAAAACCGCTATTGGTTCGGGTTCCTGTCGTACGACCTGAAAAATGCGACCGAACAGCTTTCTTCCGAAAATCCTGATCAGCTCGGATTTCCGGCCTGGTATTTTTTCTCGCCCCAGTATTTGCTCACGCTCGAAGAAAGCGAATACCGCATTGAATGCGACGAAGAACGGCGTAATTCGGCCGAATACACTTTTATCGAAACCCTGTTAAACGCCCCAAAACCGGAAGCAAAGCCGGCGGAGAGAAAGGGATTCGAACCCCCCATCCGGGCAGGCGTATCGCGCGAGACCTACCTCACACACATCGGCCATCTGCTTGAACACCTGAAGCAGGGCGATATTTATGAAATAAATTACTGTCAGGAATTTTCAGCCTCTCCGCTTTCGATCGATCCGGCAGCGGTGTACGAAAAACTTTCCCAACTGACCGTAGCTCCTTTTTCGGTGTTTTTAAAAACAGGCTCACGCTACCTGCTCTGCGGAAGTCCCGAGCGCTTTCTGCGACGGCAAGGAACGGAAGTTATTTCACAACCTATCAAAGGTACGCTGCGCCGTGGAAAAGAGGAGGCCGAAGATGCGCTGCTTCGCGAACAGCTTGCCCGCGATCCGAAAGAACGCAGCGAAAACGTGATGATCGTGGACCTGGTGCGCAACGACCTTTCGCGAATAGCCGAAAAAAATTCGGTTTCGGTACCCGAACTTTTCGGCGTATATAGCTTCCCCACGGTACATCAGCTTATTTCTACGGTAAAAGCGGAAGTAGCCCTGTCGCACTCTGCCTTCGATATTCTGAAAGCCGCTTTCCCGATGGGCTCCATGACCGGCGCACCCAAAGTAAAAGCGATGGAGCTGGCCGAACACTACGAAACGTTCCGGCGCGGACTCTATTCGGGTACCGTAGGCTATATCAGCCCTTCGGGCGATTTCGACTTTAATGTGGTGATACGAAGCATCCTTTACAATGCAGCCACAAAATATGTATCTTTCCCGGTAGGCAGCGCCATCACCATCCATTCGGATCCGGCCCGCGAATACGACGAGTGCCTGCTCAAAGCAGAAGCCATGAGAAAGGCATTGATTTCATGATTGAACATTTCCGTAAAATACTCGACGAGCACCTGCCTGATTTGGAAGAGAAAAAATTCCTGCTGGCGGTAAGCGGCGGACTGGATTCGGTCGTGCTCTGCCACCTGTTTGCCCGGGCCCGACTCAATTTCGCCATTGCCCATTGCAATTTTAAGCTGCGCAACGAAGAATCGGACGAAGACGAGCGCTGGGTAAAGCACCTGGCACAGCAGCTCGAAGTGCCGTATTACAGCGAATCGTTCGCTACTGCCGAACTGGCCGAAAAGGAAAAAATATCGATACAAATGATGGCGCGCGACCTTCGTTACCAATGGTTTCACGAGCTCTGCCGCCTCCGAAAAGCCGATTATATTGTAACCGCGCATCACCGCGACGATCAGGTAGAAACCTTTTTTATCAATTTGTTGCGCGGCTCGGGGCTCGACGGACTTACCGGCATGAAAATCGCCGAAGGGCGCCTGTTCAGACCCCTGCTCCCCTTTTCGCGCGAAGAAATTACGGCTTATGCCCGGCAGCATGAAGTGACCTGGAGAGAAGACAGCTCGAACGCCTCTACCCTTTACCTGCGTAACCGCCTGCGGCATGAACTGCTGCCCCTGTTCGAACAGATCAATCCTTCGTTTTATGCTACCGTAGCCGAAACAATGGAAAAGATGGCCGACATCCAGCAGTTTTACCACCTGCAGATGACGCCGCTTAAAAACCGGCTGCTGCAACGCAATGCCTTCGGGTATGAAATTTCTTTAGAGGAAGTAAAGGCGCAAGCGGTACCCCGGCTTGTACTGTTTGAGCTGTTACGCCAATTCGGCTTTAACCGTTCACATATCGACACCATCCTTTCGGCACCGGCGGCCGATTCGGGCAAAAAGTTTTTCTCGGCAGGATACCGGGCCGTAAACCACCGGGGGCAATTGCTCATTACCCGTATCAGCCCCGAAGATCTTACCCTGCACGAAATTGCCGAAGGGCAAACACAGCTCGATGAGCCTATACGGCTCCGGCTCGACATACAGTCACCCGAAGAAGCCATAAGCCGCGACAGCCGAATAGCCTGCTTCGATGCCGGGCAGCTCACATTCCCGCTGGTGCTACGCAAATGGCATAAAGGCGACTCCTTTTTCCCCTTCGGGATGAAAGGACGTAAAAAACTGAGTGACTTTTTTATCGATCAGAAATTATCGCTGGTCGAAAAAGAACACTGTTACGTGCTTTGTTCGGGCGATCAACTCATTTGGGTAGTAGGTTACCGCATCGACAATCGCTACCGGGTAAACCCCGAAACCCGGTCGGTATTGCGTATAGAATGGTTGCACTAAAAAAGCGGCTCCCTTTATAACTTTCTTCGGGCTGTTCCGTAATACAGGGATATACCCCGTTTTAAAAACTCTGCAAAAAATGGAAAATGTTACCACACCCGTATTAATAGAAAAAGAATCGATAGCCGATCTGAAGTTTCCAGCCACACCTATTAAACGCAGCAAAGAAGAACAAGCTGCATTGATGGAAAAGTTACGCATGGCCACCACGCTGGGCAATATCGAACACGGAAAATCACGCATTACCTTTCACGATGAAGAAGGGCTCAAAATGGTAGAAACGACGATTTGGGCTACCGGCGAGGAAAATATCGTACTGAAACAAGGCGTGGTTATTCCTATTCACCGCATTGTGTCGGTGAATTTCTATTGAACCTTCCGGTTTTAAAAAATGACATTTATGTGTGAAAAAGAGGCTGCATGGCCTCTTTCACATTTTCATACAGCACGCTTGTTGGGCATTTTTACTTTAGGATCTGGCAAAAGCCAATAAAGCTTCCACCCGACCTGCATCAGCCGTTTTTAGCGCGGCAAGATAATGGGCTCTTGCCTGCCCCTCTGCGGTCAGACCGATGGCTCCCCAACTGAACACCGGGCGATTAAAAACCTGATCTGCCACAATATCGGCCATTAAACGGCTATGTCGGCCGTTACCATTGGGAAAACAATGGGTGCTTACCAGCCGGTGCTTGAAGCGTATGGCAATTTCGTCAGGAGAATATATCTTGTTTGCCGTCCACCAGATTGTATCTTCCAGCAGTTGCCTTAATTCAAGACCAATCTTCCATTTATCCACTCCGATGTTTTTTTCCGTTTTTCGAAATTGACCTGCCCATGCCCACACCTCTCCGTACATACGCTTATGTACCTCCTTTACAAATGCTTCGGTAAAAATTTGTTCCGGCTTAAACCTGCGTTTTAAGGTCCAAAGCATCGCCTGCTCAATATTATGCTGCTCGAACTCATCCAATTCTCCGCGTGTGGCAATGGCAGGAATCCGCAATCCTTCTGTTTCTTCAGGTTCCAGTGGAGTTTGTCCGGGAAAACACGTCAGATCTAATCCCATAAAACCTTAGGCATTTCCTGCTTGAGGGCTTGTGTTTTTTCCTGAATCGCACGTTCAATGCGCAATTTGTTATTTTCCTGCTCTTCAAGTTTCATGCTTTGAGAAGTACGCATTACAAGCTGTACGGCCAACTCTTTTGCTTTGCGTTCTATGAGCGCATCAAGGGTTCCATCGCGGGGCACAAAACCATATACTAATTGCATATCAAGAGCTGTGGCAGCTTCACGCAAGGCTTTCAGCGTAACGGCGCCGTCTTTTTCCCGCTGCTCCATATCCAACACACTCTGTTTCGTAATGCCCATTTTGCGTCCTAATTGCTGCATAGACATCCCTAAGGCCAGTCGTATGGCTTTTATCCACCCGGTGGGCGGCATCGCGATTTGTGACAAGCTCGCAAAAGCAGTCATTTTGTGTGTAAGCTGTTCTAATTGTAAGTTTTTCCTCGCCATAAAATAATACTATTAGCTAATAACAACTCCACAAAAGTAATACTATACTATTACTTTACAAAACATGATGTAAGTCTATCATCTAACTCTTTTCTATAAAAAACAGGTGTTCGCTTACAGAAAAAAGATCCGGAAAACAGAAAAGAGCATATAGGATTCCAACAATGTAAAACAGATTGTTTCCCTTAGAAACACGAATTAAGCGTATTTTTACGCATAAATAAGCGGAATACTTATGTTAAGAATTTCAATACTTCCTTTTCTGCTGGTGCTGTTTTTTGTCCGAAATACAAGCACTGAAACCCATCACTTCAATTCGGATAGCCCCGTAAAATGGGAATTTTCGGCAGTCAAAAAAGGCACAGAAGCCGAGCTGCAACTGACCGCCCTCATCGACAAAGGCTGGCACCTTTATTCCCAACACCTGAAAGGCGACGGACCTATTGCCACCTCTTTCACCTTTACCGAAAGTAAGAATTATCGCCTCATCGACAAGGTACAAGAGCCCGAGGCTGTCAGGAAACACGACGAAAATTTTGACCTTGAAGTGGCCTATTTCAGCCAAAAAGTAACTTTTACCCAACGTATTCAGGTGTTGTCGAAAGAAGCATTTGAAGTAAAAGGCTACGTTACGTACATGTGCTGCGACGACCACAAATGCCTGCCACCCGAAGACGTGGAATTCAGCATTTCCGTAGCAGGAAACCGTATTTCACGTTAAATAATTCCCTTACTCCTCTTGCCGAAAAACAACCGCTTATGCGCCACGGAATCCTGATTTTCCTGCTTTCTTTTCTGCTTTTTCCGCTGCCACCGGCTACTGCGCAAATACAACAGCCCGTGAAGTGGAGCTACGAAATCAAACAAAACGGATGTGAAGCGGAATTACGCTTTACCGCACGTATCGATGCCGGCTGGCATATTTATTCGCAACATACACCCGACGGCGGCCCCGTAGCCACTTCGTTCGAGTTTGAAAAAAACGGGAAATATACCTTGCTCGGTCCCACGCAAGAACCCGCTCCCAAGGTGCATTTTGAAGAGGTGTTCGGAATAGAAGTATTCGATTTCGAAAAACAGGTCGTGTTCCGTCAAAAAATACAACTGCATTCGGCAAGCGGTTTTGAGCTAAAGGGCTTCCTTACCTACATGGCCTGCAACGACAATACCTGCCTGCCGCCCGAAGATGTAAATTTCTCTTTCGCGGTGAAAGGACATGATTGCGCCGAAAAAAGGGAACCCCTTACGGAAACACCTTCTATTTCCGATGCTGAATCCAACCCTGAAGCGAGCGTCGCACCCAAGCACGATGCCGAACAAAAACCGATAGCCTGGTCGCTGTTTATCCGAAAAATAGACGCTTCTACTTATGAGCTCGACCTCAGCGCCAAACCCGATTCGGAATGGATACTGCTCTCGCCCGAAGAAAAAAATATTGCTGTACCCACCCGCATCGATATACGGCTTCCCGAAGGATTTACCCGCGAAGGCGAGTGGCAGTTTGACACCGAAAAAGCGGTGCAGCGCTCGTTCGCAAAAGGCAAGTTCCGTGGCTTCGACAAAGAAATTCATTTTGTGCAACGCCTGAAAGTGCTGCCCGAAGACTCTCTCAAAATGGCTTCGGTAGAAATAAACCTTTCTTACTCGGCCGCTTCTGACGACCAATGGCTCGAACGATCCGAAGCGTTTGTCATTCCGGCCAACCTCCATCAAGCCAAAGCCGATGGAGCCGCTAAAGCAGATACCTCGCTGCTGCTGATTTTTTTGGCCGCTTTCCTCAGCGGATTTGTAGCCCTGCTCACACCCTGCGTGTTTCCGATGATTCCGATGACGGTGAGCTTCTTCATGAAAACGAGCAAGTCGAGGAAAAAAGCCGTTTCCAACGCGCTCATCTACGGCTTTTCAATTGTCGCTATTTATGTATCGCTCGGTTTGGCTGTAAGCGCGATCTTCGGCTCGGATGCGCTTAACGCGCTTTCTACGAATATCTATTTTAACCTCGCGCTGTTTGTGCTGCTTATCGTATTCGCCCTTTCTTTCTTAGGCGCTTTCGATATTGTACTGCCCAGCTCCTGGATAAATGCTGCCGACAAGCAAGCCGATCGCGGAGGACTCATCGGCATCTTTTTCATGGCCTTCACCCTGGCGCTGGTTTCGTTTTCCTGTACCGGTCCTATTATAGGTAACCTGCTGGTGATTGTGAGCGACCTCGGATTTATGGGGCCCTTTATGGGAATGCTCGGCTTCTCGATGGCACTGGCGCTGCCGTTTATGCTGTTTGCTATTTTCCCCGGATGGCTTAATTCTATGCCGCAATCGGGCGGATGGCTCAACACGGTGAAAGTAAGTCTTGGCTTTTTGGAACTGGCGCTGGCTTTCAAATTTCTCTCCAATGCCGATCTCGTCATTCAGGCGCACCTGCTCGAACGCGAGCTCTTCCTTGCTATTTGGATAGCGATCTTTTCGCTTTGGGGACTCTACCTGCTCGGTAAATTACGCCTCGCTCACGACGGCGAACAGTCTTACATTTCGACCGGAAGACTAATGGTAGCCGTGGCGGTCTTCTCTTTCGTGATTTACCTGCTGCCCGGAATGTGGGGCGCGCCGCTGAAAAAGATCGCCGGATTCCCGCCCCCCCTGCACTACAGCGAATCGCCCTACGGAGTAGGTGCCGCCGGCCCTTCGCCCGACCAAAAGCTACCCGAACACGCTTCTTACGGTCCGCACCAATTAGTGGTTTTTCACGATTACCACCACGCGCTGGAATACGCCAGGTTATCCGGTAAACCGCTGCTGATCGATTTCACCGGACTGGCCTGTGTCAACTGTCGCCGCATGGAAGACAATGTATGGTCGGCTCCCGAAGTGCTCGAAATTTTGCGCAACGAGGTGGTGATCGCTTCGCTGTATGTAGATGAAAAAACAGCACTGCCCGAATCAGAACACTACGTCTCTGCATTTGATGGGCGCAGTATAAAAACCGCCGGACAAAAATGGAGCGACCTCCAAAAAACCCGCTACCAAAGCAATTCACAGCCTATGTACCTTATCCTCGACCATGCCGAAAACACGATGAACGGCTCGGCCAGCTACGAACAGCACGGCACCATTGCGCTGTTCCACACCTGGTTGGAAGAAGGAATCCGAAATTTCAAAGAAGGTAACACAGAATACCGCCCGGTAATGACCGCCGTAAGCGAATGAAGCTGCCTTCGTTTCTTCAAACCGCATAAAAAAAGGGGCTGAAAGTATTTTCAGCCCCTTTTTACGTTCGCTACGCAGCGATTAACAAAATTCGTCGTAAGCCGCTTTCAGGTTTTCGGCAATCATCTCGGCATTGCGCCCTTCGATGTGATGACGCTCCAGAAAATGCACCAGCTTGCCGTCTTTGAACAGCGCCACCGCAGGCGAAGACGGAGGGTAAGGAAGGGTGTATTTACGCACCTGATCGACCGCATCGCGATCCACTCCTGCAAATACGGTGAAAAGATGTTGCGGAACTTTCGCATGACCAAGCGAATGCTTTACTCCGGGACGCGCCGCACCGGCCGCACAGCCGCATACGGAGTTTACCATTACCAATGCGCTGCCCACCTCTTTCAAGGCGGCATCTACCTGCGCCGCGTCGAGCAGCTCGGTAAAACCGGCATCGGTAAGGTCTTTTTTCATGGGGGCTACTAAATCGGGAGGATACATAATGGGGTGTTTTTATGCAGTTAATGACTCTACGTGAGAACCAATACAGGAAAAAGGCGGTGTTTCACACCCGAAACCTGTGGGTTCAATGCTACAAAGTTACGAATAATGTCGGTACAATAATCCGGAACGGAGGTGGCCGGGAAAGGAAAGCGAAGTTTCAGGATGGCTGAAAAGAGACTTGGAGGATAAGGGAGTGGGGCTTATCTTGTAACCGGGTGGAGGGTGGGGCGTCTGCACAAAAAAACGCGGCTTCCTTTCAAACCGAAAGCACCTTTATTCCAAACTCCACTCGACCCCTTCTTTGGTGTCTTTCAGCACTATGCCCGCTTCTTTTAGGCGATCACGAATGGCATCTGCCAACGCGTAATTTTTTTCAGACTTTACCTGCTGACGAAGCGCAATAAACGCTTGCATTAAGCCCTCTACCAGCTCGGTATTTTGTCCTCCGGCCGTTTCGCGACGAAAACCCAGCACGTCAAACACAAAACCCGTAAACGCGTTTTTCAAGGTGTCCAAATCCTGAGCGGTAAGCTTCAACTTCAATTCTGCTGCGCTGTTGATGATGCGCACGCCCTCAAAAAGCTGGGCTATCAATACCGGACAATTAAAATCATCGTTCATGGCTTCGTAACAACGCTGCACAAAAGCCGGAATATCAGTTTCAGAAACCTCCGAAGCTTTGATCCGATCCAATGTATCGACCGCAGCCATCAGCCTTTTATAGCCTTTTTCTGCCGCTTTCAACGCCTCGTTCGAAAAGTCGAGGGTGCTGGCATAATGCGATTGGAGCATGAAAAAACGTACGGTCATTTCGGAATAGCCCTGATCCAGCAAGGGATGATCGCCCGACACCAACTGATCGGGAAGGAACGAATTACCCAAAGCCTTGCTCATTTTCTGCCCGTTCACGGTCAGCATATTACCGTGCATCCAATAACGTGCGGGCTTTTCGCCGGTGCAGGCCACGTTCTGTGCAATCTCACATTCGTGATGCGGAAACTTCAAGTCCATACCACCGCCGTGAATGTCAAACGTTTCGCCCAAATACCGCGTGCTCATCGCCGAACACTCCAGGTGCCAGCCCGGAAATCCTTCGCCCCAGGGCGAAGGCCAACGCATGATATGCCCCTTTTCAGCCTTTTTCCAAAGCGCAAAATCATACGGGTTTTTCTTTTCTCCCTGCCCTTCAAGGTTATCGCGCGTGTTTTCAAGCAGCTCGTCAAGCACACGACCCGAAAGGATTCCGTAATCTTTTTTATCCTCGTTGTATTTCAGCACATCGAAATAGACCGAACCGTTTACTTCATACGCATATCCGTTGGCCAAAATTTCCTGCACCATCCGAATCTGCTCAATGATATGCCCCGTAGCCGTAGGCTCTATGCTCGGCGAATGCAGGTTAAAACGCTCGGTAACCCGGTGAAAGTCGTTGGTATAAAGCTGCACGACCTCCATCGGCTCCTTATTTTCCAAACGGGCTTTACGCGCTATTTTATCTTCTCCGTGATCGGCATCGTCCACCAAATGACCCACATCGGTAATGTTACGCACATACCGCACTTTGTACCCGATAAAGGTTAGGTAACGAAACACGATGTCGAACGTGAGAAAAGTACGCACATTGCCCAAATGTACATTGCTGTAAACGGTAGGTCCACACACATACATCCCCACATAGGGCGGATTAAGCGGTTCGAAACGTTCTTTCTTACGGGTGAGGGTATTATAGAGGTAAAGCGCTTGTGTCATTTTTCAAAAATAACGAGAATTTACAGAGGGTAGAACGAAAGGCTGTAAAATAAAACTTCCGGTAAAACGGCGTAAAGCATTAATGTTTTACCTGCTCACGCAAATTACGCCACATGCTTTCCACCATCTTTTCCAAATTGGTTTCGGGTTTCCAGCCCCAGTCGCGGTGCGCCACGCTGTCGTCTATCACCTGCGGCCAGCTATCGGCAATAGCCTGACGAAAATCAGGGGCATAGCTAATCCTGAATTCGGGAATATGCACGCGAATAGCCGCAGCCAACTGATCGGGGGTAAAGCTGAGTCCGGCCAAATTATAGCTCGAACGAATGCTGATCCGATCGGCATCGGCCTGCATTATTTCGATCGTCGCACGGATAGCATCTTCCATGTACATCATGGGCAACAAGGTGTTTTCCGAAAGGAAACATTCGTAACTGCCCGTTTTGAGCGCCTGATGAAAAATATCTACGGCATAATCGGTGGTACCGCCGCCCGGTAAGGATTTGTATCCTATAAGTCCCGGGTACCTCAAGCTTCTTACATCTACGCCGTATTTCTGAAAATAATATTCGCACCAACGCTCCCCCGCCTGCTTGCTGATACCGTACACAGTAACGGGTTCCATCACAGTATGCTGGGGCGTACCTAACCTGGGTGTAGTAGGGCCGAACACGGCTATCGAGCTGGGCCAGTAAACTTTACGGATAATCTTCTCGCGGGCCAGCTCCAATACATGAAAAAGGCTGTTCATGTTGAGCTCCCATCCAAATGCAGGGTTTTTTTCGGCAGTGGCAGAAAGTAAAGCCGCCAGCAGGTAAACTTGCGTAACTCCGTGTTTTCTGACAATTTCGCCCAAACGGGCTTTATCCAGCACATCCAACTGCTCGTAGTATTCTTCTCCGCTATCGTTCGCTTTCAGGTCGCAGGCAATAACCTGCGAAGTGCCGTATAGCTTACGAAGCGCTTCAACCAGTTCGGTTCCAATCTGTCCGCGCGATCCTATCACGAGTATTTTTTCGGTAGCTGCCATCTGTTCTATTTTGGGGCTAAAAATAGTTTTTTTCTGCATGGATTAATGGCTGCGCTCGCCAGACGGTAAAAGTTTGGTAAATTTGCATCTTCTAACTCCATATTCATGCAAAATATGGCCCTTCACAACAAATACGACAAAGCCACTTTATTGCGCCAGCTCGAAGCCGAACCTTTCAGGCGCATTACGTTTTCCTTTTACCGGTATGTCATCCTCAACGAGCCCGACATGCTGCGCGATACGCTTTATGCCGAATGGCAGGAGCTGGGTGTGCTCGGACGCATCTACCTGGCCAAAGAAGGTATTAACGCCCAGTTGAGCGTACCCGAACACCACCTTGATACGTTTCGCGAAAAACTTTTCGCGCGCGAGGAATTTCGCGATATTCCGTTCAAAATCGCGGTACAAGACGATGGCAAATCTTTTCTGAAGCTTATCGTAAAGGTGCGGCATAAAATCGTAGCCGACGGACTCGACGACAGCGCATTCGATGTCACCAACGTAGGCACGCACCTCTCGGCCCGCGAATTTAACGAAGCACTCAACCAACCCGACACTATCGTGGTCGATATGCGCAACCATTACGAAAGCGAAGTGGGGCGTTTTGAAGGCGCTATCTGTCCGCCGGCCGATACTTTCAAAGAAGAGCTTCCTATGGTGCTCGATGAGCTTAAAGGGAAAGAGGAGCAAAAGGTGCTGCTCTACTGCACCGGTGGCATCCGTTGTGAAAAAGCCAGCGCTTACCTGCGCCACCACGGGTTTAAAGACGTGAACCAACTGCATGGTGGTATTATCGACTACGTGCGTCAGTTGAAAAATGAAAACCTGCCTTCCCGTTTTATCGGCAAAAACTTTGTCTTTGACCAGCGCATGGGCGAGCGTATTACCGACGACGTGATTGCCTCCTGCCACCAATGCGGCGCTCCCTGCGACAACCATACCAATTGCCGTAACGACGATTGCCACCTGCTCTTTATCCAGTGCGACAACTGCCGTGAATTGTACAATGGCTGCTGTACACCAACCTGCAAGGATATTGCGCTGATGCCCGAAGAAGCACAGAAAAATTTGCGCCGGGGCGCGCGCAAGCTACATGCCCATGCGGTGTTTAAAAGTCGTCTGCGCCCCAATTTGGGCGAAATTATCCGCTTGCAGAAAACACCCGAAGAGCCTTAATCAGGCTTGCATTTGCCCTGCCCGTTTTTTACATTTGTAGCTATGCGGCCCCTTTACACTTCTTCACGGTTTCAGTACACAAACCTGAAGCGCATCACCAAGCGTAATCCGGAATGAACCCGGCCGCAAGACAGCTTATGCCTGTTTTACAGGGTTATGACCCTATTCAACGCTTGTTCGTTCAACTTTTTTAACCGAATCTTATGCCTGTTTACCATAAACTCGGAAACATACCCGCCAAACGGCACACGGTTTTCCGCCCCTCGGGCGATCGGCTGGCTTACGAGCAGCTTTTCGGCACAGAAGGCTTCAGCGGAATGTCGTCGTTGCTGTACCACGTGCACCGTCCTACGCAGGTGAAAGAAATACTCCGCTCGTATAGCGTTGCACCCAAAATCGCCGAAGCGCACAACATCAAATCGATGCTGCTCAAAGGCTTTGACGTAGCTCCGGCCAGCGATTTTTTAGAAAGCCGCAAGCTCTTGCTGGTCAATAACGATGTGCTGATAGGGCTGGCCGCGCCCACCCAATCGCTTACGCAGTATTTCTACAAAAATGCCGATGCCGATGAAATGATCTTTGTCCACAAAGGCAGCGGTAAGCTCCGCACTTTCATGGGGAATATTCCCTTCGAATACGGCGATTACCTCATCATTCCACGCGGTATGATTTACCAGATAGAATTTGACACCACAGACAACCGTCTGCTCTATTTGGAATCGATCCATCCCATTTACACCCCCAAAAGGTACCGCAACAGCTTTGGCCAACTGCTCGAACACTCTCCTTTCTGCGAACGCGACCTCAAGCTGCCCACCGAGCTCGAAACTTTCGATGAAAAAGGCGACTTTGTGATCAAAATCAAAAAAGAAGGCCATATCCATGAAGTAGTGTATGCCACGCATCCCTTCGATGTGGTAGGATGGGACGGCTACAATTTCCCTTACGGATTCTCGATCCACAATTTCGAACCCATCACAGGAAGGGTACACCAACCCCCACCCGTGCATCAAACCTTCGAAACAGGTGCTTTCGTGATCTGTTCTTTCTGTCCGCGCCTGTACGATTATCACCCCGACTCCATTCCCGCACCCTACAACCACAGCAACATCGACAGCGATGAAGTGCTGTATTACGTGGACGGTGACTTTATGAGCCGGAACAACATCGAACAGGGCCACATCACCCTGCACCCGAAAGGTATTCCGCACGGCCCTGCGCCGGGAGCAATGGAACGCAGCATCGGGCAAACCGAAACACAAGAGCTTGCCGTGATGATCGACACCTTCCGTCCGCTGATGGTCACCGAAGAAGCCATGCGCATAGACGATGGCAAGTATTACAAGTCCTGGACCGAATAAAACCCAGACAACTCATTTTTTAGAACCTCAAAAAAAGAACACAGCCCATGACTAAAGATAACACCTCCCTCCAGCTCGAAAAAGTAGTACCCGAGGCCGAAGATTTTCTGCCACTTCTCGGTACCGATTACGTGGAGCTTTATGTAGGCAACGCCAAACAGGCCGCCCATTATTACAAAACCGCCTTCGGATTCCAGTCGCTCGCGTATGCCGGACTCGAAACCGGTGTGAAAGACCGCACCTCTTACGTGCTGCAACAAGACAAAATCCGTTTGGTGCTGACCACACCCCTGAATCCCGAAAGCCCTATCAACGAACACCTTCGTGCCCACGGCGACGGAATTAAAGTAGTGGCTCTTTGGGTGGACGATGCCCGCAAAGCCTGGGAAGAAACCACTAAACGCGGCGCAAAATCATTTCTTGAGCCGGTAGTGGAAAAAGACAAGGACGGAGAAGTGGTACGCTCAGGTATCCATACCTACGGCGATACCGTGCATATTTTTATCGAACGTAAAAACTACAATGGCTTGTTCCTGCCCGGCTTCAAAGCCTGGAAAAGCGAATACAACCCCAAACCCACGGGTCTGAAATACATCGACCACATGGTGGGCAACGTAGGCTGGGGTGAAATGAACCAATGGATAGAGTTTTACGCCAAAGTAATGGGATTTGCCCAGCTTATCTCTTTCGACGACAAAGACATTTCTACCGACTACACAGCGCTGATGAGTAAGGTGATGAGCAACGGCAACGGTCGCATCAAATTTCCCATTAACGAGCCCGCCGAAGGAAAGAAAAAATCACAGATCGAAGAATACCTCGATTTCTACGGAGGCCCGGGTATTCAGCACATTGCCGTAGCGACCGACAACATCATCGAAACCGTAAAAGACCTGCGCAGCCGTGGGGTAGAATTCCTGTTCGTGCCCTCGACTTACTACGAAGGTATCCTTGACCGTGTAGGTGAAATCGACGAAGACCTGGAACCGCTCAAAGAGCTTGGTATTCTTATCGACCGCGACGACGAAGGGTACCTGCTCCAGCTTTTCAGCAAACCCATACAAGACAGACCCACACTCTTTTTCGAAATTATCCAGCGCAAAGGCGCCAAATCGTTCGGAAAAGGTAACTTCAAAGCCCTGTTCGAAGCTATCGAGCGCGAGCAGGAGCTGCGGGGCACGCTCTAAAAACCGTTTTTCCTCATTCAAGACCCGCTCCAAAGGCGGGTCTTGGTATTTTTAGGATACAGAAGCACTGAGTTTTGCACCAGACTTGAAAGAACAACGATAAAGGCTATTTTTGTAATGACTAAGCCCTTTCAGATGAAAAACTTCCTTTTTACGCTACTGCTTGGTACGCTTATCAGTACCGTATCCTGCCAATCTCCCTCCGAAACAGGCACAGCCACACAGCCGGAAACCCCTGCGCCACAAGCGCCACAGGCCATCGCCCCGAACCCCAACGCCAGCATGAAAGACGGCGAAAACGAACTCTATTATCCCAACGGCAGGCTCAAAATGAAAGGCGAAATACGCGATAGCAAACGTCAGGGCTTGTGGACAAGCTGGTACGACTCGGGCATAAAATGGAGCGAAGACACCTATTCGATGGGCGTCAAAGACGGGCGAACCACCTCTTTTTACCCCAACGGGCAGGCTCGCTACATAGGCTATTATACCAATGATGTACGCAGCGGAATTTGGCGTTTTTATGACGAAGAAGGCAATCTGATCAAAGAAGAAAACTACAGTCCGAAGGATTGATCCCGAAGGAAACCATATCGCAAATTATTGAAACCGCCCGCATAGAGGAGGTGATCGGCGATTTTATTTCACTCAAAAAAAGAGGGGCTAACTACCTCGGCAACTGCCCCTTCCACAACGAAAAAACTCCTTCTTTTACGGTCTCTCCGACCAAGGGAATCTACAAATGCTTCGGTTGCGGCGCCGCCGGCAACTCGGTCAACTTCGTGATGGAACACGAGCATTTCTCCTATCCCGAAGCCCTGCGTTACCTGGCCGCCAAGTACCAAATTCACGTCGAGGAAGAAGAACGTACGCCCGAAGAGACCCAACGCGAAAACGCTCGCGAAAGCCTGTTTGCCGTATCGACTTTTGCACAACGGCATTTTACACAAAACCTGTTCGACACCGAAGAAGGAAAAGCCGTAGGACTCTCCTATTTCCGCGAACGGGGCTTTTCGCTCGATACGGTCAAAAAATTCCAACTGGGTTACGCCGTCGAAAAAAGCGACGACCTGCTAAAGGCTGCACAGCAGCAAGGCTATCAGCTCGAACTTTTTGAAAAAACCGGGCTCCTCAAACAACGGGACGAGCGCTGGTTCGATTTCTTCCGCGGAAGAGTGGTTTTCCCCATCCACAACGTAACCGGAAAAGTGATCGCTTTCGGCGCACGCACGCTGAAAACGGACAAAAAAGAACCCAAGTACCTCAACAGTCCGGAGACCGAAATCTACATCAAAAGCAATATTCTCTACGGGATTTATTTCGCCAAAAAAGCAATCATCGCACAGGATAATTGCTTTCTCGTAGAAGGTTATACCGATGTGGTTTCGCTGTTTCAGGCCGGAATAGAAAATGTGGTGGCCTCCAGCGGCACTTCGCTGACTACCGAGCAAATACGGCTTATCAAGCGTTATACAAAACAGATCACAATTCTGTACGACGGCGACACGGCTGGTATAAAAGCATCTTTCCGAGGCATCGATATGATCCTCGAAGAGGGCATGAACGTAAAGGTGCTGCTTTTCCCCGACGGAGAAGACCCCGACTCTTTTGCACGCCGCGTTTCGACCGAAGAGCTTTTCCGTTTTATCGAAGAAAATACACGCGATTTTATTCTTTTCAAAACCGGGATTCTGCTCAAAGAAGCACAGCACGACCCGGTAAAAAAAGCCTCGCTGATACGCGATTTAGTCACTTCGATCGCGCTTATTCCCGACCCGATTACGCGCTCGGTGTATATAAAAGAATGCAGCAAGCTCTTCGAAATGGCAGAGCAAACGCTGATTCAGGAGCTGAATAAAATACGCCGCGAAAAATCGGCGAAAAAAGCCGGTGCCGACCTGCCCTATTCGCCCGAAACAGCAGCTACGCAAACGCCCGAGCTATCCTTAGAAGTTGAAAACGAGCTGCTGCCGCAGGAACGCGATCTGATTCGAATCTTGCTTAACTACGCAGATAGGGAACTACAGTTCGAAATCGAAAATGAGGAGGGAAAGAAAGAAGCGCTGCACACTACGGTAGCCGAATTTATCCTTCACCAGCTCCATAGCGACGATCTGAAACTGGAAAACCCCGAGTTTTCTGCCATTCTGGAAGAATACGCCCTGGCGCTCGACGAGGATCTGATCCTGATGCAGGCACATTTTTTGGGAAAAGCCGACGGCAGTGCCAAAACCGCAGTCGATATGGTGGTTTCGCCTTACACGCTGAGTCCGCACTGGCGCGAAAAACACCTGATTTTTACCACTACCGAAGAACAAAAGATAAGCCAGTTAGTGCGCAATGCGGTGTATTCTTACAAGCTGAAAAAAGTGATGCAGCTTATATACCGTATCCAGGACGAATTAAAAAAAGATTCGCTCAGCGAAGAAAGGCTGAACGCCCTGCTCGAAGAGCAGTTGATATGGCTGGAAGTGAAAATGCTGCTCTCGGCCGAGCTGGGAAGGATTATCATAAAATAACCCGTCTGTTTATTCTATATGCCATTCCAACTCCACATCCCAGTTGGATCGGATCGTAATCGGCTCGTCGAAATACAGTACTTTTTCAGGCTGCCTGCGCTCGCGAAAATCGCCCGTATCCCAGCGTCCGTTGCCGTTTTCGTCGTACACTAACCTCAGCTTATAATTGCCGGGATCCATGTGCGTCAAGGTCCAGGAAGCAGTACCCGCACCGCGCAGCTCACGCAGCATACGTCCCTGCGCATCGAGCAACTGAAGAAAATAAGGACGATCCGATGCGTCTTTGACCGCAAATTTCAGCACCCCGTAATATTCTTCTTTGCGCGACATAAAAGCAAGCCGCAACGTGTCGTTTTTCTGCCCGTAAATATCGGTGAAGGCGCCCGGTTCAATGTGCAGCATATACCCCACACGCGGATATTCGAGGAAATCGTATTCCAGTGCCAAACTAAGGCTGTTTTTTTCGGCCCATGCAACCGTAAGCGGCAGCGAATCGCGGTAAAAACGGATTCGGCTGGTGTCGGTATGCAGCAGCGGATTATCGAAACGCAAGAGCAACTTTTGGGTAAGCCCAAAATCGGAACGCACATTGTGGTTGATTTTCAGCGCTTGTTTTTCCTGCTTTTCGGCTTTACGCGCATCCCAATACACCCGCACGGTATCGGTATAACGGTTGGCGGTATCTGCCACAGCTACGTAAGCCTCGCCCGGCCCCGAAGGCTGAATCCAATAGTACAGGGTGTCTTTCCCTTCCGAAATTTCTTCGTAAAAAGGTTTTTCATGCCCCGAGGTATCGGTAAAGCCCAACGAAGGATTCCAGGATACCTGCGGCGTTTCAATCGGCCGGTTCATGACCAGCATGAGTCGCCCCGGTAAATCAAACTGCGATTTTTTGACATATTGCTTCTCACGATCTTCTTTAAAAAGATAGAGCGCATAAGAAGAGGCAGCAGCAGGACCACCCTCGACGGTAATGGGTTCGTCCCAAAAAGCGGCTTCTTCCGAGGGTTGGTCAAACAGATAATTGCCGTTGCCGTCGCGCAAGGCCACCAACGTATAGCTGCCTTCTCGAATATGGCTGATGCGATAATTCCCTTTTTCATCGGTTACCGCAATATATTCGGGTTTTCGGGCAAGAAGCACCGAGTCCTGGTCGGCGGGATAAAGCATTACCCACACGCCTTTTTGAGGAGCTAAGCTATACGCATCGCGTATCCTGCCACGGATCTGTCCCGAATCGAGCTCAGAGCCGGTAGAAAATACGTATTGCAAATCGCCGGCTACATTGCCTTCGGCCAAATCGACTACCGAATTACCAAAGCTGATGGTATAGGTAGTATTGGCTTTGAGCGTACCCGTCCATTCCATGCGAAGCTCTTTTCCTTTGGCGACAAATGTGGGCTTGGGGTCGATAGCGGGCGAAATAAGAATTTGCTGCGAAGGATTGTTGACCCGCACATATTCATCAAATACAAAAAGAATACGATTGCCGGTAAAATTTACGCTACGGTTGGAGGGAAATGTACGCAGGGTGTCGAAACGCGGCGGGAGGAGGTCTTTTTCTCCTCCGGTGGGCGCCACCATTTGCGCGCAGCCCTGCCATACCAGCAGAAAAGCCAAAAAAGCTATACGGATTACCTGTTGCATCTCAATACCATTGGCCAATAAGCGCGGCCACCTGCTCCAGGTAAATCCGGTCGGTTTCGACAAAATCGTGGAGCTTATCGCTGTCCACATCCAGCACCATCACTATTTCTTGTTGCGCATTGTAAACCGGTACTACTATTTCGGATCGGGAAAGGCTGCTACAGGCGATATGACCGGGAAAAGCTTCTACATCGGGTACCAGCACGGTCTCTCCTTTTTCCCAGGCATAGCCGCATACTCCTGCTCCACGGCGAATACGGGTACAGGCCACCGGCCCCTGAAAAGGCCCCAGCACTAAGTCCTGATCACACACGCTATACACGCCTACCCAAAAAAAATCGAACGTTTGCTTCAGCGCCGCCATCACATTGGCGAGGTTGGCCGTCTTATCGGTTTCGCCTTCGGTAAGCGCGCGAAGCTGCGGCAAAAGTGTACGGTATTTTTCTACACGCGTAGCGGTACGATCCACATAAAGCTCTTCGGCCATTCGGAATGAGTTCTAAAGCGCTAAAGATCGAATTATTCTTCCAAAGACCCAAGCCATTTAGCCATCCCTTTTTTCCAAGCAATGGAAAACGAAAAAAAAGGGGCGCTCATACCTCGATTGTCAGCTCCGTACATTTTTACCCCAAAAGTTTGACGGTAGCCCGCCCCCACGCCAAGCGACAGGGTTCGCCACAGGGGGACGTTCACATTCACCCCCATATCGGCCAGGAAGAAATACGAGGTAGCAGGAGCAGTAGCTCTAACACCGGGTCCACGTGCGCTGGCAAAACCGAAGCCCAAATGCGTGGGAAAAGAAAAGCGGAGAAAATCGGAGGCTTTTGCCACAGGACGAATAAGTAGAGATTGGTAGTAGGTCACTATCTCGAACCGCTCACGAAGGGAGTGCTCGCGCATATCGGCACTGCCCATCGTTACCGAAAGCCCCACCTCCAGCTTATCTTGTTCTTTCGTCCAAACCGAGGTAATGGTATGAAGTTGCGCAGGCTGATGGCTGAACGAAGAAATGCGGTATTCGTAACCAAGCTCCTCGGCCAACGCCCCCCCACTCAAAGCGAAAAAAGAAAGCATATAGGGATATTGCGCCCGAAGCGGCAGCGCACAGCACGCAAATAAGCACAGAATAACAAGTTTTCTAAATAGCGGCGCTTTCATATCCGGCAAGTTAATGCAGCACAGCGAAAAACGCATCCGTTGATCACCGTATTTATCCTCTCCGATCGGCCGAATGTACGTTTATTTACGACGGTTCACCGTGTAATTGACCAGTCCTTCGAGCGAACGCCGGGCAGGCGAATCCGGAAAGGTGTAAAGCAGCTCCAACGCTTTGTGCTTGAACTCGTGCATACGGGCAGCCGCATACTGTACGCCATTACCGGCCAGCACAAAGTCGATCACTTCCTGTACTTTTTGGGGATTTTCGTTCTCGTTGCGGACGATATTTACGATGCGCCGCCGGGTGGCCCGATCTACATCCCGCAAGGCATGGATCAGCGGGAGAGTCATTTTGCGCTCACGAATATCAATCCCGGTCGGTTTTCCTATTTCTTCACCGCTGCCGTAATCAAAAATATCGTCTTTTAGCTGGAAAGCCATACCGACGTGTTCACCAAACTGTTTCATGCGCGCCACCTCCTCGTCGGATGCACCGGCCGCCGAAGCGCCCGAAGCACAGCAGGCCGCCACCAAAGAAGCGGTTTTCTGGCGGATGATGTCGTAATAAATTTCTTCGGTAATATTCAGCTTGCGCGCTTTTTCAATTTGAAGCAGCTCCCCCTCGCTCATTTCTCTCACGGCCTGCGATACAAGCTGCAAAACCCGATGCTCGCCGTGCTCAACCGCCAGCAGAAGTCCGCGCGAAAGCAGGTAATCGCCTACAAGTACGGCAATCTTATTTTTCCACAGGGCATTGAGCGAGAAAAATCCACGACGTTCGTTCGAATCGTCCACCACATCGTCGTGTACCAAAGTTGCCGTATGCAACAGCTCAATCAGCGAGGCCGCCACGTACGAAGATTCGGTTACCTCACCCACTACACGCGAAGAAAGAAACACAAACATAGGGCGCATCTGCTTGCCCTTGCGCTTGATGATGTAATGGGTAATTTTGTCGAGCAAAGCGGTATTGCTCTTCATCGACTTCCTGAAATGAAGCTCAAATTGCTCCATTTCCACTACAATAGGCTGCTTTATTTCTTCTATACCCTGCATCGGCAGGCAAATATAGGCTAAAAACCGGGCTGCAATGCGGTTCGGTTAAGGTTTTTGACCCGACAAATCGAGCTGGCCGAATTTGTACCGCTTACCCCGCTGACTGAATATCACCAGTTTACTGGCCGAAGGCTGATAATTGAGCTTCGGACGAAGGATAAGGCCTATATCGCGCGAAGAAAACAAGGGGCGGTAGGTCAGGCCCCCCTGCCGATCGAGACTCACAAGCGTAGCCACCGCCTTCGAAGGCTTGTTCATGGAGCTGATGCGCGCGCCGGCCTGTCTCTGCTCAGGGGTATTTCGGGAATGATCGTTAAAAAGGATATACACGTTTCCCTCATAATGCCCCAGGGCGTAAGAGGAATAATAGCCGCCGTCGTTGGTGGACATCTGACGCTTGGGAATTTTTTTGGTCCATTCAATAGCCCCTTCGCTGTTTACGCTTACCACTATCAGGTCGTTGTAATAATACTGGTAGTTGTAATTAGCCGGAGAAGAATAATAAGGCGAATAGCTCCAGGGATACCCGTAGGGCCCATATCCAAAAGGATCGCTGTAAGAATACACCACCACCATATAATATTGCTCGGCTACAAAAAGCGCGCTGCCGTCTTCGCGCACCACAAAATGATCGAAATAAAAATCGGAAAGCTCCAGCCCTTTTTTGACTTTTCGTTCGGGCAAAAACTCACGCATAAAGTTAGGCTCAAACGCCTTTAGATTCTTCGATTTGACTTCGCGTGTTTGCGGATCGATACGCATATAAAAGGTACCGGCAATCGAATATTGCTGCGAGTGACTGTAAAATCCGCCCACCACCAAATCGCCGTTGGGCGCCATTTCGAAAGTAAGCGCCGACACCCATTTGTCGCCCAGGTTCACCTCAAATTCCTTGAGCTTGTTCTCGAACGGATAATAGGCCAGCAGCACGTAAAGATTATTCGGCACACTGTTACGGCCTTCCTGTCCTTTGCGTCGCTCGGTCGCAATAGAGCTAAGCATAAAAATGTTGCCGTGGCGGTCGAGCAGGTAATTCGAGATTTTGAAATACTTGTCTTTGTAAGGAAATTCAAGCTCTTTGGCCCAACGCAGATTCATGCCCGAATCATATACGCGGTAAGAAAATTTTTCGTCGTTGTACCGCTCAAACGGAGCCGAATGCACCACGAGCAACAAACGCTGATCGTCTGATTCGACCAACTGAAAACCCGGCATCTTGCGCGAAGAGGGCGCAGGTATCCGCGCTATCTCGACAGGGTCTCCTTCGTAGCTCAACCCGGCCGAAATAGCCAGGCCATACACCTGCTGGGTACGGGTCTCGGAATGGTAAATGGAGCAAAACAGCCAAAGCCGGCCACCCAGCAACAGAATGTCTTCAAACACGCTCTGCTGGTTTTGGATAAATGGCAACTCAAACTCGGCTGTCTGTTCGGAACTGACGGTTTGCCCCGAATACCGCTCAATAATAAATAGTGTGCTGCCACGGCGAGTGGACTGCTTTACCACGTAAAAATTTTCGCTCTCGTCGCTGAGCATACCCGAAATACGGATGCGCTTCTGAAACCTCGATTCGCTGCCCCATTTCACCTCGGGTGCCTGAGCCGAAAGCCCGGTACACAGCAGCAAAGCAAGCAGACAAAGGATGTAGCTATTTAAGTACCGCATTGTTTTTGTTGGCTAATTGTCCGCAAGCGGCATCGATGTCTTTACCCCTACTGCGGCGTATATTGACTACGATGTTCCGCGACTCCAAAAAGTCGGCAAAAGCCTGCACCTTTTGAGGAGAAGCCTGCTGGTAAATGCCATCATCGATCGGATTGTACTCAATGATATTCACCTTGCAGGGCAGGTGTCGGCAAAAATCGGCCAGCTCGCGTGCATCGGCAATCTGATCATTAAAATCGCGGAAAATAATGTATTCGAACGTAACGCGTGTGCCTGTTTTTTCATGGAAATACTTCAGCGATTCGGCCAATGCTTCGAGCGAATTTTGCTCGTTGATCGGCATAATACGACTGCGCTTTTCGTCGTTGGCCGCGTGCAGCGACAGCGCCAGGTTAAAGCGAACCGCATCATCGCCCAGCTTTTGGATCATCTTGGCAATGCCCGCCGTCGAAACGGTTATACGCTGCGGCGACATACCCAATCCTTCGGGCGAAGTGATCTTTTCGACCGATTCGAGCGTACTCCGGTAGTTGAGCAAAGGCTCGCCCATGCCCATATACACGATGTTACTCAGCGGAATGCCGTATTCGGCTTCGGCCAACCTGCGCAAAAACACTACCTGATCATAAATTTCGCCCGGATCGAGGTTACGCAGCCGTTTCAATTTTCCGGTCGCACAAAAGGCACAGGTAAGGCTGCAGCCCACTTGCGAAGAAATGCAGGCCGTCATTCGAGAAGCGGTCGGTATCAGTACCCCTTCGACCACGTTGCCGTCGAAAAGCCGGAATGCACATTTGATGGTTTTATCTGCACTTTTCTGACTGTCGGCCAGGGTAAGGGCACGAATCTCGAACCTTTGTTCAAGCTGTTCACGAAGCGGTTTGGAAAGGTTGGTCATCTCGGCAAACGAATGCGCCGATTTCTTCCAGAGCCATTCATATACCTGCCTGGCGCGAAAAGCCTGCTCACCCATTTGGGTAAACTGTGCCTTCAACTCGTCGAACGAAAGCAAACGTATGTCGGTTTTCCGCACCTGTTCCATTCCTGCAAAGATACGAAGTAAAAGGCCATTACGCATGATAGGCCGCCGGAGAAGGTTTTTTATTGCCTGTGGAGGAAAGGGAAGCGGACTGCTGTATATGAGGCGAAAATTTCGTTTTTTTGCAGTCGTCCTAAATAAGGTAATCGTGAAAAGAACCAAAATCAAAGACCTGCTGAAAAGCGAGGCAAACGCACAAACCGTCGTGGTAAAAGGCTGGGTAAGAACCTTTCGCAACAACCAGTTTATCTCGCTCAACGACGGCTCCACGATACATAACATTCAGGCGGTAGTCGATTTTACACAAACCGACGAACAACTGCTCAAACGCATCACCACCGGCGCAGCCCTGTCGGTTACCGGCCGTCTGGTCACTTCGCAAGGCAAAGGACAACAAGTCGAGATTAAGGTCGATACCCTCGAAATATTGGGCGACAGCGACGCGGAAAAATACCCGCTTCAACCCAAAAAGCACAGCCTGGAATTTCTGCGCGAAATTGCCCACCTGCGTTTTCGCACCAGCACTTTCGGGGCGGTATTCAGGGTACGTCACGCCCTGGCGTATGCCATTCACGACTTTTTCCACCAACGCGGTTTTGTCTATCTGCACACTCCTATCCTTACCGCTTCCGATGCCGAAGGCGCCGGAGAGATGTTCAGGGTAACCACGCTCGACCCTGTGCGTCCGCCGCTCAACGAACAGCAGGAAGTAGATTATCGCGAAGACTTTTTCGGGCGGCAGGCCAACCTGACGGTATCGGGGCAGCTCGAAGCCGAGCTGGGTGCCATGGCGCTGAGCGAAGTATATACGTTCGGCCCCACATTCCGAGCCGAAAACTCCAATACCGCACGCCACCTGGCCGAATTTTGGATGATCGAACCCGAAGTGGCCTTCGCCGATATCCACGACAACATGGATTTGGCCGAAGAGTTGCTACGGCACGTAATCGGCTACGCACTCGAACATTGTGCCGACGATTTAGAGTTTTTACGCACCCGCTTGCTGGAAGAAGAAAAGCAAAAGCCCCAGCAGGAACGCTCGGAACTCGATCTTATCCAAAAGCTCCGTTTCTGCCTCGAACAGCGTTTCGAACGCATTACCTATACCGAAGCCATTCAGATTCTGATGGACTCGACTCCGCAGAAAAAGAAAAAATTCCAGTATCCCGTACAGGGCTGGGGTACCGACTTACAGAGTGAGCACGAACGCTATTTGGTCGAAAAACATTTCAAAAAACCGGTCATTCTCATCGATTATCCTGCCGAAATAAAGTCGTTCTACATGCGACAAAACGACGACGGCAAAACCGTAGCGGCGATGGATATTCTTTTCCCGGGAATAGGAGAAATTGTGGGCGGCTCACAACGCGAAGAACGGCTCGATAAGCTCGAACAGCGCATGAAAGCCATGGACATTCCTGCCGAAGAAATGTACTGGTACCTCGACACCCGCCGTTTTGGCACCGCCCCGCACGCAGGTTTCGGACTGGGTTTCGAACGCTTGGTGCTGTTCGTGACCGGAATGGGAAATATCCGCGACGTGATTCCTTTTCCGCGTACTCCGAAAAACTGTGAGTTTTAAGTTCCGGAATTATTCGGCCAACAATTTTTCTATAAACGCTTCGGTGCGGGTAGTAAACTGCTCGTAATAGCTCCCTGTACCCGGGCCGTAAAACCCGGTGTGCACCTTGCGCACATTGCCCTTCTTGTCGATATAAATAGTCGTGGGATATGACATGACATGGTTCAGCATGGGAAGCGCTTTTGCCGCATTTTCTTTTTTGGCTTCGCCGGCTACCAAAAATTCGTACGAAGCTTCGAGATGCGCCTTATGGGTACGGATACCTCGTGCGGCTTCTTCAAAATCGGCCGAACGTTCAAACCCTAAGGCGATAATTTCGAGTCCCTGAGACTGATAACGCTTGTGAAGGGCGGTAAGATAACGGGTTTCGTCCATGCAGTTGGCGCACCAGGATCCCATTATTTGGACAATCACCACTTTGTGGTCGTAGGTCGCCGAAGGATAGCTCACCATTTTACCCTCCAGGTTGGGAAAGGTAAAGCTGAACTTTTCATAGCCCGGTTTCAAAAAAGTAAGCGAATCGGGATTACTTAGCTCAAAATCGGCATTGCGCATCGCAGTCCAGGGTTCCTGCCAGTGTGTGCCTGAATAGAAACGTCCCTGTAAACGGCCTCCCGTATCTAACTGAGCTTCAAACAAAAAGGCATGGCTTCCGTCAAAACCCGATAAAAACAGATTGTTTCCGAACACATTGCCTTCCAAAAAACGATAGTCGCCGGTTTCGGTAATAAAGGTGCCGGTAGCAATGTTTCCCCGCTGCTCAAAAAGTCCGATAGCTTTATACGCTGCCTCGGTACCCGGACTAAATGCAACTTCCCATTTCCCCCCTATGGCCTCGGCGGTCAGCGAAGCATCTCCTGCAAAACGGGTAGCGTGGCCGTAACGCGCTTCGAAAGGAATGAAGTAACCCGCCCGGGTGAGGAGGTGCCAATTGCCCGAAAAATGGGTGGACGAATGAATTACTCCCCTGAACTCACTTTGAAAAAGCGGCAGACTGAACCTCAGGCTGTCGCCTTTTAGTTCTACCGGCAAACTTTCTATGCGCTCTTCTCCGTTACTCACAAGTACATGGAGCCGGTCCTGTTTACGGTACAGCTCGAGAGCAACCGGAATAAGCGTTTCTTTCAGCCTTAATTCCAGGCGCCAGGGTCCTTCGGTAAGCACGTTTTCGGGCAGCGCAACGGGTATATCAGTACTTATGCCTGTACGGGAAGTAGAGCAACCCAACAGCAGGATACACGTCAGGGTAAGGGTTATTAATCGGTACATTTGGCTAAGGTATAATAAGCACGAAAGTATTGATTTGGCCGTAAAGTTTGGGTAATTTAGACCCTAAAAGCAACCTTTAGATTGGATTTTCAGTCTCAAGCCATAGAGAGTAAATGACCGAAGAGCAACTCATCAAGGAATGCAAAGCAGGAAATGCAGTAGCACAGAAAGCGCTTTACGACAGGTTCTCGCGAAAAATGATGGGGGTTTGCCTCCGTTATGCGGGCAGCCGGGAGGAAGCGCAAGACGTGTTGCAGGATGGTTTTGTCAAAGTGTTCGAGAAGCTCGGGTCTTACCTCGGGAACGGTTCTTTTGAAGGTTGGATAAGAAGGATTTTCGTCAACACGGCATTAGACAGCTATCGCCGTAACCGACAGGAAAAGCAGTTGCAGGATATCGATGAGGTGGGTTATGCAGTCGCCTCTTCAGACGATGTAATCGCCGATATTTCGGCGCAGGATTTACTCGAAATGCTCAACCGCATTCCTCCGGGATATCGCATGGTGTTTAACCTCTATGTCATAGAAGGGTATAGCCATAAAGAAATCGCCGATCAGCTACAAATCACCGAAAGCACTTCAAAATCACAATTTTCGAGGGCTCGTTCCTACCTGATCCAACTGCTCGAGAAGCAAAAAATGGTATAACAAAAATTGAAAGCACAAGATCCTATATCAGACGCATTCCGTGAGAAGCTCTCCCAACTGGAAGCCGATCCCGGTCCGGGAGCCTGGGAAGCTATACAGGCCAAAATAGGTGCACAGGCTGCCGCTGGAGGTTCTTCGGCCGTAGCCGCAAGTGCTTCGACCTGGAAAACGCTTCTCATTGCCGCTACTGCCGCTACCGGAATCGGAGCCGGCATCTACTGGTATGTCGCTGCCCCCGAACCGGCAAAAACCGAAACACCGGCGCTCACCCAAACCCTTGAGCCCACTCAGGCAAATACTCCCGAAACGCAGGTTACCGAAAAGGCCGAGGCCGAAATACAGCCAAATACTCCTACACCTGCCCCGCAGCCCCCTGTCGCTTCTGCTTCTACGGTGAATACCCGCCCACAGCAAGACCCTAACTCCGACGTTCCCGAAGGCGCCATGGGCACCGGTTGGGGAAAGAACGGGCGGAGCCTTGCAGCCTACGAGGCCAATGGCACCAGTTCCACTCCGGCAGGCAGTACCGATCAGCCCTCTTCTGTCGAAGATGTTCCGGCTGGCACCTCTGGCAGCAGCAGGCAAGCGCTGACAGCACCCGTACAGCCTTCTACCGCCACTCCGGTGGCTGAAGAAAGTGCCCTGTCGGTACGTATTCTCGCTTCCGAAACGGAAGGCCCGGTTCCCTTCCGGGTAACCTTTAGCCCACAATCGGCCGCTACCCGCTACGAATGGTCTTTCGGCGACGGCAACAACTCGGCAGAGGCCAGTCCTTCGCACGAATTTACCCAAGCCGGTACTTATACCGTGACGCTTACCGCCTACGACGAGCAGGGGCGAAAAACCACCGAACAACTGCGCATCGAAGCCAAAGCCGTTTCGAGCATCGTCGCGGTGAACGTCTTTAGCCCCAACAACGACGGAGTGAACGACTATTTCATGCTCGACGAAAGCCGTACTACGCTCATCGGAGAATTCTTTATTCAGGTCTTTGATCCCTCGGGGAAACTGCTCTTCGAATCGAACGACCTCGCTTTCCGCTGGGATGGACGCGATCGCGAAGGAAGACTCGTACCCGCAGGGGTGTACCGCTTCAGCTATCAGGCGCGCGGAAAGGACGGGAAACCACACGCCCGTGTGGACTATCTCACCATTACGTATTAAGCGTTCCCTACTTTTATCCTTTGGAAAAAAGGGGTCATTTGCGTTACTTTGAATAGTATTATTCTAAACTCAACGCGTATGTTAACTCCTAAAGTAGAAGAAGCCCTTAACCGTCAGATCGAGATGGAAGCGTTCGCCTCGCAGTTTTACCTGGCGATGGCCTCCTGGGCCGAATGCAGCGGATACAACGGAACCTCCCAGTTTCTCTATAAGCACTCTGACGAAGAACGTATGCACATGCTCAAGCTTGTGCGTTATGTGAACGAACGCGGAGGACGCGCCGTTATCCCAGCCTTGAAACAACCGCCTAAAACTTTTGAAGGCATTACCAGCGTATTCGAACAAGTGCTGGAACACGAAATAAAAGTTTCGGCCGAAATCAACAATGTAGTGGATGTCTGCCTCGAAGAAAAAGACTATTCCACCCACAATTTCATGCAGTGGTACGTAGCCGAGCAAATCGAAGAAGAAGCACTTGCACGCAACATTATGGACAAGCTGAAAATGATTGGCAGCGACAAAGGCGGGCTTTACCTCTTCGACCGCGATGTGCAAAACCTCAGCATCCAGTCGGCTTCGAGTCCTATCCGGAATAACGGGTAAAACCTATGTAACTTTTTTAGAAAAAATGCAGCCCGAAAAAAGCTGCATTTTTTCTGCCGTTTTTCGGCAAAAAGGTTTGGTTTTTACGCCATTATCTGCCTCCTCCCTTGTTTTTCACGAAGAAACGCGGTAAATTTGTATCTGCGTCTGGGAAGAGTCGCTAAGCGTCTCTATCACGGGATTAAATCCCTGAAACCAGTCGCTTTTTTTATGTCCTTTCGCCAGTGGTGTACTTCTGTTATATAGACGAATCCGGCACTCCTGAGATTCCGGGAAACACCAGTCACTTTGTTTTAGCCGGCCTGTCAATTCCCATTTCATGTTGGAAATATTGTGAGAAGAATATCTCGAAAATAAAACAAAAATATACACTACAAGATTCAGAAATTCATACCGGATGGATTGTAAGACCTTATCTCGAACAATCTAAAATAACCGGTTTCGAGTTGATGAACTACACCCAAAGACGTCACGAGATTCAAAAACTGAGAAAAATAGAACTATTACGGCTGCAAAAGAGTCCTAATAAAAATCATTACAAACAGACCAAAAAAAATTACCGACAAACAGAAGCCTATATTCACCTGACACATCATGAACGTATTTCTTTCATTCAAGAACTCGCGGATGTAATTGGGAAGTGGTCTTTTGCAAGGCTATTTGCAGAATGTGTAAACAAGATTCACTTTGATCCTACCAGAAGCAAACGCTCCGTCGATGAACAAGCGTTGGAGCAATTGGTTTCAAGGTTTGAACAGTATATGAAAATTGTGAGCAAGAGCACCAAAAACACCCACCTTTTTGGCACATTAATTCACGACAACAACGAAACCGTAGCAAAAAAACATACCGAGTTGATGAAGCGGTTTCACCGACATGGGACTTTATGGACAAGCATTGAACATATAATAGAAACTCCTTTTTTTGTGAATTCTGAACTTACGAATCTCGTTCAAATTGCTGATTTATGCTGCTATGCATTGAGAAGGTATTTTGAAAATAACGAAACAGACTTATTACACAGAATTGAGTCTCGGTTTGATAGGAAAAACGGCAAAATCGTCGGAATCAGGCATTTCACCGATTCAACTTGTCAATGTGTTTTTTGTCATTAATCAATGTATGTTTGTAGGATGGTGAGGTTTTTAATCTCTTTTTTACTCGGAGTTTTCCTTTTCCCCTTCACAGGAGAAGCGCAGCGCGAACGTAAGCACAACACATCCGATCGAAAATCGACATTTACCGCAGCTACACCCACCAAAAAGCAACGCAAGCTCTCCTCTTCTTTTCGTTTCAAACCCTCGGAACGCCGCACTTCGCAAGGAAAAGATGCTTTTGCCGCACCGCCAAAAAAAAACCGGAAAAATCAGGGCGGCGATTATTTTGTGTCGGCCCCGGGCAAAAAGAAAGGCCACACACAGGGCAATTTGTTCCAATCGTCTGCCAGGCCACGCCCCAAAACCGTCACCGGCGACGCCTTTACCGCGCCGCAGCGCGCAGCCGAACGCAAGACACAAAGCGATCCTTTCTCCAAGACAGGAAAATCGAAAGTAGGAAAAGCCGGTACCGGCATGGGCAAAAAACGCCTGTTCCCCAACCGTGAACAACGAAAACGCCAAAAACAGGAATGGTCAGGAACAGATTTTCGCTATTCCTTAACCAAAGTCGATAAACGAAAACGGAAAAAATTGGAACGCGAACCCGAAAGCGGCATCTTTCCCGATAAAATCCTGAACAGCCGTAAAAATTCGGAATCAGATAAGCCCGATCCGAAATACACTAAAAAGAAGAAAAAGAAAGGGCAGATAGAATATCCGAAATAAAAGAAACCACGCTTAGGGATTTTCTGGCGTCCTTTTTTGCCAGTCTTTCCGAAGCTGCGCTGCCGTTTTTCTACTGCCGTCGTGACTCCAGCCCGGAGGGCCAAATACATACATGAATTTCGACTTGAGGTCGGGCGCTTTTTTCACATCGACCCATATACTTTTCCACTCGTGGAAAATCACCTCTTTCGGATGGTGACTTTTAATGTTTTCCGTCAAGCCGTATCGTACTTCTTCTTCTTCTTTGGCGTAAGTACCAAACAGCCTGTCCCAAAAGATAAAGATCATGCCCATGTTTTTATCGAGATAAGGCACATTCGATCCATGATGCACGCGGTGATTGGAAGGTGTGGCAAACACATGTTCGAGCCAGCCCAATTTGCCTACATACTGGGTATGAATGATAATGCCGTAAATCTGTGTGGCCGAATACACAAACATGATGTCGATACCCGAAAAGCCGAGCAACGACAAAGGAATAAAATACACAAAACGGTATAAAGGCTGCAGTACCGAAGAACGGAATCCTACGGTAAGGTTGAACTCTTCGGAAGAATGATGGGTGACGTGTACGGCCCAAAAAAAACGACAGTAATGATCGACCAAATGCAGCAGGTAAAACATAAAATCCTGCGCTACCAGCAATACGAGCCAGTAAAGAATCGGATTCTCCCAGCTCACAAAATGATAGTGGTAAAAGAAATCGAGTACAAAAAGACAAACGCCACGCAACAGGATATCGAGCCCCATGTTGCATAACATAAGGTAAAAATTCTCGAACGTACCCTTTGTGCTGTACTTACCGTGCTGGTGAAAATAGCTGAATAAAATCTCTGCTCCTATCACTACCAGGTAAACCGGTGTGGAGATAAACACCAGCAGCGACTCGCGAAATTCTTCCATGAGACTTATCCTTCGATAAACTCTATATCAAAGTCCACCAAATCGACAAAAGACTGAATACGGTGATCGATTTCATTTTCCTGAAGCGTCAGCAGGCGCTCGGTACCGAATTTTTCGACGGTAAACGAAGCCAGGGCCGAACCGATAATGATGGCCCGCTTCATGTTCTCGAACGAAATGTCGCGCGTATGCGCCAAAAAGCCGATAAAGCCTCCGGCAAAGGTATCGCCCGCTCCGGTCGGATCCATCACCTCTTCGAGAGGCAACGCCGGGGCATAAAACATGTGCTCTTTATCGAACAGCAACGCACCGTGTTCTCCTTTTTTAATTACGACATATTTGGGGCCGAGCTGAAGAATTTTACGCGCCGCTTTCACGAGCGAATATTCGTGCGAAAGCTGACGGGCTTCTTCGTCGTTGATGGTAATTACGTCCACTTTTTTGATCACTTCAAGCAATTGATCCATCGACGATTCCATCCAAAAGTTCATGGTGTCGAGCACCACCAGCTTGGGGCGTTTTTCTATTTGGCGAATCACCTCCATCTGCACCCTCGGATCGAGGTTACCCAACATCAGAAATTCGCAATCCTGATAAGAAGCCGGTACTACCGGCTGGAAATCGGCCAGCACGTTGAGCTGCGTGTCGAGCGTGTCTCTCGAATTGAGATCGTAGTGGTATTTGCCTGCCCAAAAAAAGGATTTCTCTCCTTCACGAACCTGCAAACCTTCCAGCTCTACGCCCCGCGATTTGAGCGTTTCGAGCATGGGCTTGTCAAAATCATCGCCGATAACCGAAATCAGCTTGTTTTTACGGTTGAAATACGAAGCGGCCAGTGAAATGTACGTGGCAGCGCCGCCCACGATTTTATCGGTTTTTCCAAAAGGGGTTTCAATAGCGTCGAAGGCTACGGTTCCAACAATGACAAGACTCATGAAATCAGGTTTTGTGCAAATATACACATCCCGGCGGATTAAGACGAAAAGGCTGCCACACAAGGCGGTAATTTATTCGCCGGTTTTTTCGAGCGCCGTCAGCGCTTCGCGAATATGCCGCTCGGGGCGAAGCAGGGAGTCGAATACGTGTCGCACTATGCCCTTACGATCAGCCACATAGGTAATGCGCCCCGGAATAAGTCCGAAAAGTGAGCCGGTAGCACCGAATTTTTTCCGCACCTTACCCCCCGGATCGCTGAGCAATACAAAAGGCAACCGATGATTTTCCGCAAAGCTGCGGTGCGAATTTTCCTTATCGCTGCTGATCCCGATAACCTCGCAGCCTTTTTCGGTAAACTCTTCGTAATGGTCGCGAAACAGACAGGCCTCTTTGGTACAGCCGGGGGTCTCGTTTTTAGGGTAAAAATAAATGACCAGGTGCTTAGTGCCCAGGCGCTCGGCCAAATGAAACGGATTTCCGTGCTGATCATTCAACGTAAAATCGGGTAGCTTATCGCCGGGTTTGAGCATAGGGCTATGAATTAGATGTGTTAATTATAGGATTTTCCTCAATTATCAGCCATGAGGAATTATAGTCATTTTTTCATTATTCTAACTATCCGGTTATAGAAATTTTAATAGCTCTTTCACCAGCCGGAACACGGTAGTGGACGACTCTTCTTTTGACGGATTCTTATGATCCCATCGTTTATAATTACGTTCTGCCCTTTTTATCGCTAACTCTACCCTTCTTTTCCCTGTTTTTTCATCAATACTGTTTAGCAATTCAAATAAGTCTTCGGTCACTATCTTGTCGGTCTTCCCATTATACTTTATTTTAAAAGGACTCAACAGCGAATTAATCTTAGCAGTATAGGTAGATCGGGCCATTCGCCCCCCTTGATGATCGTCAAAATGAAGAATAAGCCAATATTCAAATGCCTGATTGGAATAGGCTACACCAAAGCCCTTTGAAGTAGCTAACTCTATTGCGTTATTAAAATTTTGGTTATGAAGGCTGTTTCCCGGCTTCGGATCCGCATCAAACACACACCACACTTGTTCATATTTCTTTTCTTCAGCCAGTTTAATTGCCCGCTTAACTAGAGAAATCGTATTATACCCCTCTCCCACAGGTTTTATTATCGCAGAAGCCAATCTAAACTGATTGAAATAACTCGGTTCTGTATTACAGCCTTCACAAACAATTAAAATTGTTGGCTTTTCCAGTAATTCAGGAGCGTTTCTTTCAAATACAGGTTCAGTCCTTCGTTTGGATTTTAACCGTTCCCTATGTGCGTTTTTATTTGCAATCTGCTCAGCTGTTTTGTTCTTCATTTTCATACTTCTGCAAAATTTCATACAGATTATCAAAAAAACCTAAATAAGGTACGGCTCCATATTTACCTCTAATATAGTTTTGTTCAAAAGCTTCTGTCTTTTTGACTTCATCAGATTTAAAATCAGCCAAAGAATATAACCGGGCTGCTCCCTGCTTGTTTTTCTCTGTAAACCAAATCTGATCACGCCTGAATAAACCTGAATTCAATAAATTGGTATCATGCGTATTGAAAATTAGCTGCGCATTTTTCTTATTAAATTCTTTTGAATTAAACAGAGAAACAATTTTACAAACCAGGTTCGGGTGTAATTTAGAGTCGAGTTCATCTACTACCAGCGTATAGCCATTTTCAAGCACTTCTAAAACCGGACCGGTTAAGGCAAAAAATTTGCGTGTGCCTGAGGACTCATCTTCGTCAAGCGAAAAGCTTACCGTGCCGGAAGCAATTCCCTGATAATCATACCTCTTATGTGTGGTTAACACATCCGAAATAAATTCAGCTTTATTTTCTTTCGTTTCTCTTATAATTTCTTCCCTGAGGGCTTTAGGCATTTCTTTGGGTAAGTCCTCAATGTCTAATTTTTGCAAGCTAATATCTTGAATACCTAGGTCGGCGGCTTTCAATAAGCTAAGAATTTTTGCTTTAAAATCAGGATCTTCCGTTTTATCTATTGTAAATCCTCTATAAGCAGACTCAGTTAGTCCTGAAAGTGGTTTAAGCCTTTTAAACCATTCAATCACACTAATTGCTGTTTTGTCATTAAATTGAGCAGCCACCGAAACCAAAAGGGCATTGTCTCTGACAAATCCTTCTTTAATAAGAGCCCTGCCTTTTGTGAAGTTTCGCTCATGTGTATCAAAAGTAGAACCGTCTCTGTAAAACAATTCAATTTCTTTCGTTTTCGGCTTGTAAAATAACCATTCGGAAATCACCTGATTTTCATCTACCTCAAATCCGTAACGAAATAAAACTTCCTCATGTACAAAAATTACCTCAAATTCAGAGGGGAAGTTTTCAGTTTCCACACTAAGACGAAAAGGCTCTACATCGATTTTATCTCCCTTTTGTCCGCTTTTGGAACTATTGATTACAAAATATTTCATAAACGCCAATGCCTCAATAAGCTTGCTTTTACCACTCGCATTAGCGCCATATACTACTGCGCTTTTAAGTAAACGCAATCCGAATTTGTCATGATAATAAATATTGTCGTCTTCTCGGGTATTCGTATCGTAATTAGAAGCGATCAAACTCAAAGCAGCTTTTTCTTTGAACGTTCTGAAGTTTTTAATGGAAAATTGCAGAAGCATCCTTGTTAAATTTGGGTTTTACTACTATTACTATCTATTCAAAAATACAAACTATTTTTCTGTTTTTGCAAAATAGGCTTGGTTTTTATTTTTTTTACGACAAAACGCTATGTATTTTGCAAAAAAGGGTTGTTTATGAATACTTCTAAAGCACACCTTTACTTCTTTCTCTGCGATGTTTAACAGAATGACACATGGAAATCACACATTCAACACAGGAAATAACTAACTGATAATCATAGGCATTTATGTTGGTTATCAGGAGTATGTTTCATTCTGATTATACCTACCCCCCCAAGGCCTGCCGAAAAACACCCAACACCCGTTCACGCGATTTACGGTGATCGACGATAGGCAAGGGATAGTCTGCGGTACCGAACTCGGGCAGCCAATGCCGAATATACCGCTGCTCGGGATCAAACTTTTGCGCCTGTAAGCCCGGATTAAACACCCTGAAATACGGCGCTGCATCGCAACCGCTTCCGGCCGCCCATTGCCAGCCTCCTACGTTCGAAGCGAGCTCAAAATCAAGCAGCTTGCGCGCAAAATAAGCCTCACCCCAACGCCAGTCGATAAGCAGGTGCTTCACCAAAAAGCTCGCCGTAACCATTCTTACCCGGTTGTGCATATACCCGGTGGCATTCAGCTCACGCATTCCCGCATCTACTATCGGATACCCGGTTTTCCCTTCGCACCAGCGGGCAAAAAGCGAGGGATCGTTTTGCCAAGGTATGCGATCGTAAGCCGGTTTAAACGAATGGGTAACCGTATGCGGAAAATGAAAAAGAATGGCCTGATAAAACTCTCTCCAGATAAGCTCGTTGAGCCATTTCTCATTCAGCACAAGTGCCTCGCGCAGCAGCTTCCGTACGCTTACCGTTCCGAAACGCAGGTGTACGCTGAGCCGCGAAGTGCCCTGTACCGAAGGGATATCGCGGGTAAGGTGATAATTCCGGATTGTTTCCCGATCGATCTCTGCCGATGGGAACGTCCTTCCCGAAGAAGTAAAACCAAGCGAGACTAACGAAGGACACGCGAAAGGCGAAGTGGTAAAAAGTCCCGAAAGGTATTTTTCTACGGGGTAAGACCGGGTATAAAAATCGTTGAGCTTTTCTTTCCAACGCCGCATATAGGGCGTAAAAACAGTATAAGGTGAGCCGTCGCTTTTGACGACTTCACCGCCTTCAAAAATCACGTGGTCCTTAAACGTGTGAAAAGGGATGCCTTCAGGTTTCAGCAAAGCCTCCACAGCCTTATCGCGCAGCAGGGCATAGGGTTCGTAATCGCGGTTGGTTAGCACAGCTTTTACGTGATAGTCCTGCAAAAGGCGGGTAAACACCGCTTCCGGAGAGCCTGTCTCCACCCTGAGCGAAGCGCCGTATTGCGCGTACTGCTGCGCCAGCCGGTTTATTTCGCGGTGAATAAATTCGACCCGCGCATCGTTACGCTCAAGGCTTTCGAGAATATTGGTGTCAAAAATAAACAAGGGCAACACGGGAATTCCCGCACGCAGCGCATGATACAAGCCGGCGTTGTCGGTTAACCGTAAATCGCGGCGGTGCCAAAAAATAAGCAGGGAGGGTTTTTGCATAGACGGAAATAATCGCCGGGGCATTCTCCCAAAAATAGGTTTTATTCTTTCACTTACTGTGTATTGCACACAAGCACAGCGCACCTTTCGCCGTACTGACAGACTCCCGGGATCAAAAGTGCAGCAACGAGACAAATGAACCGCTTTTACACTAACTTTGCCGCGTTTACCGCATGAAAAAGCTCGTCATTTTCGCTTCAGGTGCCGGCAGCAATGCCGAACGAATCATTCTGCACTTCGCCGCTTCGACAGAAGCCCGTGTAGCGCTGCTGGTCTGTAACAAACCCGGAGCAGGGGTGTTAGCGATTGCCCGGCAACACGAAATCCCTTCGTTTCTCATTACGCAGGCTATGCTCGATGAGCCTTCCGAACTGATAAAGACGCTGGAAAATACCGGAGCCGACCTGCTGGTATTAGCCGGTTTTCTCCGCAAAATTCCGGATGCGGTACTTCATCGCTGGAAAGGACGAATTGTGAACATTCACCCTTCTTTATTGCCTAAATTCGGCGGAAAAGGGATGTACGGTAACCATGTACACAAAGCGGTTATCGAAGCCGGAGAAAAAGAAAGCGGTATCACCATTCATCAGGTAACGGCCGATTACGACGAAGGTGAGATAATAGAACAGGTACGCTGCGCGGTCTTGCCCGGCGATACGCCCGAACTGCTGGCGGCAAGAGTCCAGCAGCTCGAACATACCTATTACCCGAAAGTTTTGACACAACTTATAACTACTTCTATACCGAAATAAATTATGGATTTTAGCCTCACCGAAATATTTACCGCTTCTATGGTGCTGTTTGCGGTAATCGATATTGTGGGTTCCATTCCGCTCATCATCGAGATCAAACGCAAAGCCGGAGAAATACACGAAGAACGCGCCACTTTTGTATCGATGCTCATCATGATCGGCTTCCTGTTTCTCGGAGAATCGATCCTGAAAATTATCGGCATCAACGTCAATTCCTTTGCCATTGCAGGTTCTTTCGTGCTGTTTTTTATGTCGCTCGAAATGATCCTCGGCGTCAAGCTGTTCCGCGAAGAGGAGGTTTCCAAAACCGCTTCGGTGGTGCCACTCGCGTTCCCTATCATTGCCGGGGCGGGCACCATGACCTCTATCCTCTCGATACGTGCCGAATTCCAAACGGAAAACATTATCGTTGCCATTATGCTCAACTGCCTGTTTGTATATGTCGTGCTGCGACTCACCGGACGGATAGAGCAGCTCCTGGGCGTAGGCGGAATAGCGGTAGTGCGCAAGGTATTCGGGATTATCCTGATGGCCATTGCGGTAAAACTTTTCAGCTCTAACATTAAAGAACTGCTAAGCTGATGCAGATTGAACTGTTTACCGACGGTTCGGCCAAAGGAAATCCGGGTAAAGGAGGCTACGGGCTTATCCTGCGCGCCGGCAAATCGCATTACAAGGAAATGTCGCAGGGCTTCCGGCTTACTACGAATAACCGCATGGAACTGCTCAGTGTTATTGTAGGACTAGAGGCGCTCAAACAGGAAGGCAGCAGAGTTACGGTGTATTCCGACTCGAAATACGTGGTAGAGTCGGTCGAAAAAGGCTGGGTATTTAACTGGTACCGCACGCAGTTTAAGGGCAAAAAAAACGCAGACCTATGGCTGCGTTTTCTGCGGATTTATACGCGACACAAAGTGAAACTCGTGTGGATAAAAGGGCATGCCGGACATCCCGAAAACGAGCGCTGCGATCAACTGGCCGTAGCCGCTTCCGACAAGCCCAACCTTCCTCCCGACGAAGGTTATGAAAGTTCGCTCAGTCAGCAGGCTATAGAGTAGAGTAATCGTGCTTAGTCGCGCAGGTAACGGTTCAGATTCTCGTCCGTTTCTTTGGCGCGAAGCTCCTCGATAAGGCGGGTTATTTTATCCGACTGTGCCGCAGCAGTTTTACTTTCCGTTTCAGCCCTGTCGGCTTCGGCACGACTTCCCTCTTTTGTTAAGCTCTCCGCTTTGGCTTTCAATTCCATTTCTTTGCGGGCGTAAAAGCTCTGCAAACCGCTGAGCATCTGATAACCCGAAAAACGCAACCACCAGGAAGAACCATTTTCGGCCAAACCGGTAAACACTTCTATACCCTTGTTGATCTCTTCATCGTTCTGACGCTTGAGGTAGCTGAGGTAAGTGCTCATGAACGAGAAGGTGTACATTCCCGATACGGTTTTGGCATTTTCCAAAAAGAAAGCGTGCTCGCCTGCCCCCCCGCGTTCGGCATAAATTTCGGAAATAGCCGTCCGGATATTGTTGTTGTTCTCTTTCTCGTACCGGCGCGCCAGCTCCAGCGCTTTATCCGGATTGCTTTTGGCCAGGGCCACAATGCTGGCACCCATTACTTCGTACGATTGATCGGCCACTCCTTTTTCATACACCGACACCAGCGAAGCATCTTCAGGGAAATATTTCAGCAGATTTTTCACGGCAGCCGAACGCGCGCTGGCATCGGCATCGTTCAGCGCCATGTCCGAAAGCTTTGTCTTTATTTCTTCTCCGTTCGTTTTCAAGGCTCTTTTCAGGTTACGCGCCGCCAACTGGCGAATAAAACGCGAGCGATCCCCCAAAGCATCAATCAGTACACGCTGTGCACGGCTGTCGGAACTCTTCGCACACTCGTCGATGGCTTCTCTCCTATCGAGGTAACGCGGGGCATTGTAATACTGATACATCCATTGCTCCATCGGTTTCACATCGCGTTTTTCGCAAAGCAACACCTTGTCGGCATCCACATTGACCAGCAGAGGCTGCGAGGCCACTTTAAACTCAAATGTTTCTTTGACATTTTCAGCAAGCACTTGATGCCTTTCTTTTTTACCGGCCGTATAAATATCAATCGCAAAAGGAAGTCGGTAAAGCGGTGTTTTGTCAAACTTCTGACGCTGCTCGACCGTTACGCGAAGCAGACCCGAAGCGGCATCGTAATCTTGTGTGATACGCAGATCGGGATGGCCGCTGGCCAAAAACCACTGGTTAAAAAACCAGTTCAGATCCTGCCCGGTCACCTCTTCAAAAGCGAGACGGAGATCATGAATTTCGGCTGTTTTGTATGCGTGGCGGGTCAAATAAAGTTTAAGCGAAGCAAAAAATGCCTCATCGCCCAGCACATTGCGCAGCATGTGAAGAATACGTCCGCCTTTGTTGTAAGAATGCGCATCAAACATCTGCTCTTTTTCGAGGTAATCGAAGCGAATCATATCAAACTCGCCGGTTTGTTTGGCCGACATCAGGTAGCCGTTCATTTCGGTCAGGGCGTGGTGATCGGCCTCGTCGGCACCGTAACGGTGTTCGTCCCAGAGATACTGGCTGTAATTCGCGAAAGATTCGTTGAGCGGTAGGTTAGCCCACGATTCGCAGGTCACGAGGTTACCGAACCAGTGGTGAAACAGCTCGTGTGCGATGATCGCCTGATTGTGGCCGTCGAGCAGCTCGCGCTTTGTGCGGTACAGAAAATCGCCGTGAATCGTGGCGGTGGTATTTTCCATTGCACCCGACACGAAATCGCGCACTACTACCTGCGCATATTTTTCCCAGGGATACTCCACGCCGAGCAGTTGCGAAAAATAATCGAGCATGGCAGGTGTTTCGCCGAAAATATCGCGGGCATAAGGTTCGTATTCTTTTTCGACATAATAGCTCACCTCAATCAGCTTCCCGTCGCTCGGACGTTGCCAGGTATCTTTCACCACCGCATAATCGCCTACGGTCATCATCACTAAGTAAGGCGCATGAGACAGCGACATTTTCCAGTGATCGGTACGGGTTCCGTTGGTATGCGTAGTCGATTTCACCAGCAATCCGTTAGACAAAGATTTAAAGGCCGCAGGTACGGTCATGTGAATATCGTGAGCCATTTTTTCGTTGGGCTTATCGACCGTCGGGAACCAGCAGGAATTAGCCTCGGTTTCGCCCTGCGTCCATATTTCGACGTGCTTGCCCGCCACAGCGCTGTCGGGGTTGACAAAATAAAGCCCTTTGTCGCTGCTAATGGCCGCGCTGCCTCCTGCTTTGCGCTCGTTGGGCTTGGCGGTGTATTCGATATATACGGAATACTGCTCGTCGCGGGTGTATTCGCGATCGAGCGCAAGGGTCACCTGCAAGCTGTCGTAGGTATAGGGCCGTGCAGAAAAAACGCCTTTCTGTAAAATTCCAACCTTGTGGAAATCAAAATTCTTGGCATCAAGCACCAGTTCTTTTACGGGATAAAAATGGGGCTTTATCGTTAACGTGGCTTTACCTTGCAACCGCTGGAGGGAATAATCGAACGAGACTTCGAGGGTAGTATGAATAATATCGTTGATACGGGTCGCCGAAGGATTGTAACGCGCCGGCACGGGCAACTCTTTTTTTGCAGGCTCGTCTTTTACTTCGGAAACGGGTTGAGCGGTAGTTCCGGAAGGCGAAAGAGAAGCTGTCTTTTTTCCAGCTCCACAAGAAGTTACAAATACCGTAAAGGCAATAAAAAAGAAAAACCGAATCTTCATAACTGGTGAATAAGTGTCCAAATTTTGCGATTTTAAAAAGATTAATCAACCGTTACGGGTATGTGCGGCCAAATTTCTTAGTTTAGCGTAGATTTTAATCCGATTAGCGGTTTGTTGACAATAAGCGTAAATAACAGCTCCGACATTCAGGTAGAGCCCGATTCGAACGGGTTTGCCAAAGGCTTGATTCAAGGTGTTCCATACGCCTTAGACATTGCCGAAACGGGTAAAGGCACCCTGCATATTTTGCGTGATAACCGTTCTTATACGGTCGATGTGCTGGAAACTGATGATTCCTCTAAAACGCTGTTGCTCAAAATAAACGGTCAGAAATACCGGGTAACTATAAAAGATCAGTATGACGCGCTGCTGAGCAAGCTGGGCATTACTATGCAGGCCCGGGTAGTAAAAGAGCTGAAAGCCCCTATGCCGGGTATGGTACTGAGCATTGCCGTAAACGAAGGAGACGAAGTAAAGAAAGACCAGCCGCTGCTGGTGCTGGAAGCCATGAAAATGGAAAACGTACTGAAAGCCCCCGCCGATGCAGTAATTAAGAGCGTGCTGGCGGTGAAAGGACAGGCGGTGGAGAAAAACCAGGTACTTATAGGTTTCGAATAACTTAATACCTTCCTATTATGAAAAAGCTGACGACGTTCGTTCTGATCGCCCCGGTTTTGCTATGCTTTTATTCCTGCGAAAACAATACGCAAAAAAGCGCCCCGGCTCCTACCGCACCACGCACCCTAACACCTCCTCCAAAACCCGAGATCAAAATCTATGAAGCAGCCGAAGGCGAAGCCTTTCCCGATGCTACACTAAAAATGAAGCTAAAAGGCAATCCCGTGGCCGGTAAAAACTTTTTCGAATTTACCGTGTCGGGAGGCTATTCGCTCGGAGAAGCCACCGCCGATGCCGAGACAAAAGGAAGCGCCAATGCCAACAAAGGTCAGCATATCCATTTTATCCTCAACAACGAACCTTATAGTGCGGTCTATCAACCCAATTTTGAATACGACCTGGCCGAAGGCAACAATGTAATACTGGCTTTTCTCGCACGGTCCTACCACGAATCTATTAAAAGCCCGAAAGCGTATGTATTTCAACAATTTGTCGTAGGTGAAGGTGAAAAAACAGACGAAACCCAAGCCATGCTGTTTTACAGCAGACCCAAAGGTAATTACGCCACCGAAGCCGAAACAGACAAAATTCTGCTCGATTTTTTTCTGCTAAATACCGAGCTGAGTCCCGATGGATATAAGGTGCGGGTTACACTCGACGGCGAAGAATACATTCTCAGCAAGTGGGCTCCTTATTTTATCGAGGGACTTGAATGGGGCAGTCATTCTATTCGTATTGAGCTGATAGACAAAGACGGTAAGCTGGTAGAAGGTCCGTTCAGCGACAGCGGAGTTCGTATTTTCAGTCTGACCGAAGGTTAAGTATCGCTTTTTATTTTTCTCCTGATCGCCGGTAATTCCATGAGAATCCGGCGATTTGTTTTTATAGAAATTTCGCTTCGGCAAGCGGATAATAATCGCTTAGAAATGCCTAATAATTATTAATTTAGGCGCATATATGCTCAAGCAATCCTTACAGCAGAAACTTCTGCAGAAACTTTCACCCCAGCAGATACAGCTCATGAAGCTGCTGCAGGTGCCTACTGCCGAACTTGAGCAGCGCATCAAGGAAGAAATAGAGATCAATCCGGCGCTGGAAGAGGGTATGCACGAAGAAGAGCGGGCGCAGCAGGACGAGTTTGGCGACGACGATTTCGGAAAAGACGAGCTGAGTGATTCGCGCGACGATTTCGACATCAATGACTACTTAGACGACGATACCCCGGCTTACCGCACACAGGCCAACAACCGTTCTGCAGACGACGAAGAAAAAGTAATTCCCATCGCTTCGGGCGATTCTTTTCAGGAAATGCTGATCGGGCAGATCAACCTGCGGCTGCTCAGCGAAAAGCAGAAACAGATTGCCACCTATATTATCGGCAACCTCGACGATTCGGGCTACCTGCGGCGCGAGGTCGAAAATATTGTGGACGACCTGGCTTTTTCACTCAACATTTCGGCCACCCGCGAAGAGGTGGAACGGGTGCTGGCGATGATTCAGGATTTGGATCCTCCCGGAGTAGGCGCGCGTAACCTGCAGGAATGCCTGCTTATCCAGCTTCGGCGAAAAGAGACCGAAAGCATTGCGGTCGAGTTTGCCATTGATATCGTAGCGCATAATTTTGATGAATTTACCCGCAAGCACTACGACAAAATCCAAAAAAAGCTGGGTATTGCTGACGAGCAGCTCAAAGAGGCCATCGACGAGATCATCCACCTCAACCCCAAGCCCGGCAATTCGGCACGCGAAGCGTCAAGAGGACCGCAGCACGTCATTCCCGATTTTCTGATCACCGAAGAAAACGGCAAGCTGGAGCTAACCCTCAATTCGCGCAATGCACCCCAATTGCACATTTCGCCCGATTATGAGCAAATGCTAAGGGCTTATGCCGAAAACAAAAACGACAAAAAGAACCGCGAAGCCGTGACCTTCGTCAGGCAGCGTATCGATTCGGCCAAATGGTTTATCGACGCCATCCGGCAACGGCAGCAAACCCTGCTGATGACCATGAACGCCATTATGCAATACCAGCGCGAGTATTTCCTGACAGGCGATGAAACCCGTCTGCGACCGATGATCCTGAAAGACATTGCCGACATTGTGGGAATGGACATCTCGACCGTGTCGCGCGTAGCCAACAGCAAATACGTGCAAACCCATTTCGGTACCTTCCTGCTGAAATCTTTTTTCTCCGAATCACTCTCGACCGATTCGGGCGAAGAAGTGTCCACCCGCGAAGTGAAAAAAATACTGGAAGAAAGCATTGCTTCCGAAAACAAGCGCAAGCCGCTTACCGACGACCAATTGGCGGCATTGCTCAAAGAAAAAGGTTACAACATCGCAAGACGCACCGTGGCTAAATACAGGGAACAACTGAACATGCCGGTAGCCCGTCTTCGCAAAGAACTCTGAACTATGTCGCCCAGCCTTTCACGGGTTGTTTCCATCCTGTTTCACCCCGTTTTTATGTCCCTTTACGGACTGTTTATTCTGTTTCATTCGGAATCGTTCCTGAATTACAATACTCCCGGCGAAGCCAAACGCTTTCTTTACCTCTTTATGGGTATGCTCACCGTGGTAATGCCGGTAGTAAGCATGCTGATTCTGCTGCGCAATAAGATGATATCCAGCCTTTCTATGCCCGAACGGCGGGAGCGGAACCTGCCCTATATCGTAACCACGTTTTATTACCTGCTGCTGTATTACCTGCTGTACAAAATTCAGGATATGCCCCCGGCTTTACTCTCGGTGCTTACGGGTTCCATCTTTGTACTGGTGCTGCTCACCCTTTTTAACCAACGGTTCAAAATAAGCGCACACGCCGCCGGAGCAGCCGGAGTAGCGGGACTTTACATCGGGCTTTCGGCCGATTCGGTGATCTTGCCCCACATGGGGGTCCTTTCGCTTATCCTGCTTGGCACAGGCGTAGTTTGCTCGGCCAGACTGACTTCGGGCGACCATAGTCCGGCAGAGGTATATGCGGGCGCCTTGACCGGATTTACCGTCGAATACCTGGTAACCCGAAATCTTTATTTCCTTTAATGCCGTTGTGAAGGGATTTTTTATCTGTATTTTGCCTTCTCTTTCGATTTTATATATATTTGCAAACCCTAACAAAAAGGGAATCTTCCTCCTTAGCTCAGTTGGTTAGAGCATCTGACTGTTAATCAGAGGGTCGCTGGTTCAAGTCCAGCAGGGGGAGCATAAAAAAGGACGCTGAAATAAGCGTCCTTTTTTAATTATAACGTTCCGTTTAGTGGTTCTTGGCCGGTCGGGATTCTACAAATGCGTACAGATCCGTCAAAGGGCTAACCTCCGCATACTTGCGAATGCTGTGGAATCCGTAAAAAGCAAACCTTTGCACATTCATTACGGCATTGTATTCGCCGAGCACGTACTGCATAAAAATCATTCCGGCATTATAAACTGAATCCTGGTTATAACGTTCCAGGTCGCGGCCATAGACGTTTATCTGCAGTTCATTTCCTCGTATTTCGCTGTCGAAATACATTTCATCTACCTTCATGCTATGGCTCGGTGAAAAATGCAGGGAAAAGTCAGATTCGGGCATTCTCGGCCTGAAAGCAAGTATTTCCCATCCTTTTAGCGCCGGAGCCATCGCTACTATTTGCTGCACAAGCGAAAATTTGCTGCGCTTTCCGTTGGCAGAGATAATCAATGTTCGTAGTGGGTTTTCTCCGAGGCGGGCAGTATAGGCGATATGCAGCTTTTTATCGACTTTTTGAAGCTGGCGCCACAGCTCGTCGGTCAACTGATCCTGATAAGCCTCGATAGAATCCCAAATTGATGCCCCGATATCCGTCCTTTCATAATGCCCAATCCGGGTTTCCAGCCATTGCCAAAATCTTCGTATTCTTCTTTTTCGAAAGATTCTCATTAGTCAAATATAGGATATCGTAGAATGCAGGGTGATTTTACTGGTTTTAAATGTAAAAACCAGACGCGAAAAACGGATTTTATCCCGCTATTTTCTGACGCATTACCGCTTGATAAAAAGCCGGCAGTTTGCCCCTCAAATTTCCGGTTTTACGCTTAAAATAAGCTATCCGACACTTTTTTTGAAAAACAAAAAATCACTATATTTAGTCAATTTTGCGTATCTTTAAATTTATACATTTTTTCTTGCTATGGCTGCCACATTCATTGTCCCGCACGATTTTTCAAAAGTTGCCGATACTGCGCTCAACCACGCTATAAAAGTGGCAAAAACTACAGGAGCGGGCGTACACCTGCTACACGTAGTCAGCAAAACCTCACAGGTGGACGAAGCCCGTACAAAGCTGGAAAAGCTGGCCGCTGAAACCGAAGCGAAAGAAGGAATTTCCTGCGGTGCCGTAGTACGTATCGGAAATATTTTTGACGATATCGGAAAATACGCGAGCGAAATATCCGCATCCCTCATTTTTATGGGCACACACGGGGCCAAAGGCTGGCAGAAAATTGTAGGCAGCGACGCGATGAAAGTGATCACCAACTCTGCAGTACCTTTTATCGTGGTGCAGGAACGGCCTATCAAAGAATCGGGCTACGACGACATCGTAGTTCCGCTCGACCTTGAAAAAGACACCAAGCAAAAGCTGACTATCGTAGCAGATATGGCTAAGTATTTTAACTCCAAAGTACACATCATCACCCCTCGCGAAGACGACGAATACCTGTTACACCAACTGAACAGCAATATCGCTTTTACCAAGAAATTTTTGAGCGAACGCCATATCGAATTTACCACACACATCGCCGAAGACGGTAGCCTCGAAAAAGAAACCATTCGTCTTGCCTCTGCACTCGATGCCGACCTCATCGCGATTATGAACCACCAGGGCAATCGTTTTACGGGTGGACTTTTCGCCAACTCGGCCGAACAGATTCTCATTACCAACGATGCACAGGTTCCCGTATGTATCATGAATCCCCGCTCTACAACCGTATCAGGCGGATCGATTATGTTTTCCTGAGTTCCTCACAGAAATAAACTTCGGTTCAATAAAAAACCCCGACAAAAAATGTCGGGGTTTTTAGTTTTAAAAAGTTCGGGCTATCGTTTTACCTGACCAAAGAGACATGGCCGTTGAAATGATGGTAATCGCCCACTATGCTGTCTCTGATTTTGATTTTATAGACGTACACATCGGGCTGCGCCGGGCGGCTGCCTAAGTGTGTGCCATCCCAGCCCTGATGCTGGTCGCGGGTAGTAAACACATTGATGCCCCAGCGATCGAAAATAATCATTTCAAACTCCGCTATATGCTCTCCTTTTCCGAGGAAAAAATCATTTATACCGTCTCCATCAGGTGTAAAGGCATTGGGCACATAATAGGTAAACTCAGGGCGCACTGTGATATGCAAGGTTAACGTATCGGGACAACTGTGCACGTTGTTGGCGTAAAGTGTGACCGGATAAATACCGGGCTGCTGGTAACGATGTTCGGGATGCACTTGTGTGGAGGAAGCGCCGTCGCCAAATTCCCAGTAGAACATTGTGGCATTAACCGATTGGTTTTCGAAACGCACGTCGGGCTGGAAAATAGACATCTCGGGAGGTATGGCGATAAACTGCGCAATAGCCTGCGGCCTGACGGTAGTGACGACCACGTTGGAAGCCGAATTCACACAACCTTGCGGAGAAGTTACGGTAAGCAATACGGTATAAGTTCCGCTAGCGGCATAACCGTGAATAACCACCTCGTCGGAAAGAATGGTACCGTCGCCCATATCCCACACAAAAGAAGAGCCGGGAATATTGGGATAATTATTGGCCATTACCACATTGGCGCTTCCACATTCGACAATCGATTGCGGGCTAAGATCCACCAATGGAAGCGGGTGAACCTCCAGGTAAGCCGAGTCGGTACGCGTATTTCCACAGTCGTCGGTAAGAGTGACCACATAGTAAAGCGAAGAAGGAGGACTTACCGTATGCGGTCCCGGCCCCGAAAGAGCGCCATTGTGCCAGGTGAGCGCGTAATTACCATACCCTCCGTTGTAATACGCCTGCACGCTACCGGAAGAACCTATACAAATTTCGGGAGTAGCCGTTACCGAAAACGTAACCAGTTGAATATCGTTCACCGTAACCAGTACGCTTTGCGTAGCCGAGGGACAGTTATTTCCATCGCTTACCGTGACGGTATAGGTAGTCGATTGCGCGGGTGATACATTATGCGCCGGCACATTTGCCAGACCCTGATTCCAGTGATAGCTGTAGTTATTATCTCCACCTGTAGCCACTACCTGTAATGTAGCGAGCGTTCCGGGACAAATGATACCTGCTCCCGTTAAGCTGAACACTATCGAGTCGGGTTGTGTAAGCTGAATAGAAGCCGTAGCTGTACAACCGTTCGCATCGGTAGTCGTTGCCGTATAGCTGCCTATCGAAAGGTTGCTCAGTAGTGCCGTTGTTTGTACAGGCGTGGTATTCCACGAATAGGTATAAGGTGCTATCCCTCCTGAAGCGGTAGCCTGTATTTCTCCGTCGCTATATCCGTAACACGATATAGGGTCCGTTACAACCACCGCTAATTGTACCTGAGTAGGCTCAGTTACAGTCGCCGAAATCAAGGCCGTACAACCATTGGCATCGGTTACGGTAGCCACATGAAGTCCAGCGACAAGGCCGTTAGCGGTAGCCGTATTTTGCACAGGAGTCGTATTCCACGAATACGTATAAGGCGTAGTTCCACCACCCGCAGCCACAGTCGCCGTACCGTTACTTTCGCCGTTACAGATTACCGCGGTAGTGCCCGTTACGCTAAGTGTGAGTAGAGGGGGTTCGGTTACATTGGCTGAAATGGTTGTGGTACATCCGTTGGCATCGGTTACAGTAGCACTGTAATTACCTGCTGCCAAACCGGTAGCCGTAGGGGTGCTTTGCACAGGAGTCGTATTCCACGAATACGTATAAGGCGTGGTTCCGCCTCCCGCAGCAACTGTAGCCGTACCGTTGCTCTCGCCGTTACAGATTACCGCTGTAGTGCCCGTTACATTCAATGTTAAAAGAGTGGGTTGGGTAATATCGGCCGATGCGTTTGCCGTACATCCGTTGGCATCGGTTACAGTAGCATTGTAATTACCCGCTGCCAAACCGGTAGCCGTAGGAGTGCTTTGTACAGGAGTCGTATTCCACGAATACGTGTAAGGCGTAGTTCCGCCTCCCGCAGCAACTGTAGCCGTACCGTTACTCTCGCCGTTGCAGATTACTGCCGTAGTACCCGTTACGCTAAGTGTCAACAAGGACGGTTCAGTTACATTGGCTGAAATGGTAGTGGTACAACCGTTCGCATCGGTTACAGTAGCAGTATAGCTTCCCGCTGCTAACCCGGTGGCCGTAGGGGTGCTTTGCACGGGCGTCGTGTTCCATGAATACGTGTAAGGAGTAGTTCCACCACCCGCAGCCACAGTCGCCGTGCCGTTGCTCTCGCCGTTGCAGATTACTGCCGTAGTACCCGTTACGCCAAGTGTGAGTAAAGGTGGTTCAGTTACATTGGCTGAAATAGTAGTGGTACAACCATTGGCATCGGTCACAGTAGCTACGTGAAGTCCCGCGACAAGGCCGTTAGCGGTAGCCGTATTTTGTACAGGAGCCGTATTCCAGGAATAGATATAAGGCGTAGTTCCACCACCCGCAGCAACTGTAGCCGTACCGTTACTCTCGCCGTTGCAGATTACAGCGGTAGTACCCGTTACGCCAAGTGTGAGTAAAGGTGGTTCGGTTACATTGGCCGAAACAGTAGTGGTACATCCGTTGGCATCGGTCACAGTAGCGGTGTAATTACCCGCTGCCAAACCGGTAGCCGTAGGGGTGCTTTGCACGGGCGTCGTATTCCACGAATAAGTATAAGGTGTGGTTCCACCACCCGCAGCCACAGTCGCCGTACCGTTACTCTCGCCGTTACAGATTACCGCGGTAGTGCCCGTTACGCCAAGTGTGAGTAAAGGCGGTTCAGTTACATTGGCTGAAACAGTAGTGGTACATCCGTTGGCATCGGTCACAGTAGCAGTATAATTACCCGCTGCCAAACCGCTAGCCGTAGGAGTACTTTGTACGGGCGTCGTGTTCCACGAATACGTGTAAGGCGTAGTTCCGCCTCCCGCAGCAACTGTAGCCGTACCGTTACTCTCGCCATTGCAGATTACAGCGGTAGTACCCGTTACGCCAAGAGTGAGTAAAGGCGGTTCAGTTACATTGGCTGAAACAGTAGTGGTACAACCGTTGGCATCGCTTACAGTAGCATTGTAATTACCCGCTGCCAAACCGGTGGCCGTAGGAGTGCTTTGTACGGGCGTCGTGTTCCACGAATACGTGTAAGACGTAGTTCCGCCTCCCGCAGCAACTGTAGCCGTACCGTTACTTTCGCCGTTGCAGATTACCGCGGTAGTGCCCGTTACGCCAAGTGTGAGTAAAGGCGGTTCAGTTACATTGGCTGAAACAGTAGTGGTACATCCGTTGGCATCGGTCACAGTAGCAGTATAATTACCCGCTGCCAAGCCGCTAGCCGTAGGGGTGCTTTGTACAGGAATAGTGTTCCACGAGTAGGTATAAGGAGTAGTACCGCCTCCCGCCGCAACTGTAGCCGCCCCGTTGCTCTCGCCGTTGCAGATTACTGCGGTAGTACCCGTTACGCCAAGAGTGAGTAAAGGCGGTTCAGTTACATTGGCCGAAACAGTAGTGGTACAACCGTTGGCATCGGTCACAGTAGCAGTATAATTACCCGCCGGAAGGTTGGATGCGGTAGCCGTAGTTTGTACCGGCGTAGTGGACCAGGAATAGGAATAGGGCGGTGTTCCTCCCGAAGGAAGGGCTGTAGCCGAACCGTCGCTTAATCCGAAACAGGACACATTTTGTGGCGTCGATGTAGCATTAAGCGGAACTGCGGGTTCGGTAATATTCACCGAAGCCGTAGAAACACAGCCTCCTGCCGTAGTTACTGTGAGCGAATAACTTCCTGCCGCGAGTCCGGTTAATGAAGGCGTAACGGGGCCGTGTGCCCAAGCATAGCTATAAGGTGTTTGGCCTCCGGTAACGGTAGTGCTCACCGACCCATCAGATCCGTTGTGACAAGCTACATGATCCGGGGTTAGATTTATCGTTGGGGGCACATCACCGTCGTTGACCTGCGCATTGAGTGTGTATGTACAACCGCTGGCATCGCTTACCTGCACGGTATAAGTACCTGCGATGAGTCCTGTAGCTGTTGCGGTAGTCTGAACAGGCGAAGTATTCCAGGAGTAGGTATAAGGCGCTATGCCATCGGAAGGAGTGACAGTAGCCGAACCGTTAGGCTGTCCGCAACTGGCAGGAGTTGTGGAAATAGCATTGTTAAATCCGGATACCGTGATGCAATAAGAGCGCGTTTGCGTACCGTTAAGCGGGCAACTGTTATCCCTCACGGTTACCGTAAAACAATAGGGATTGGGACTTATTTGTGCCATAGTAGGCGTCCAGGTGAAAGTAGCCGTAGGCCGCGTACCCCCCGAGGTGGTAAAAGTGGCTCCGGGAATAGCGTTGTTCCAGGTCATCGTTACGTTTTGACTGGCATCGGCATCGAGCGAATTAATGGTAAAACTGATCGGCGCTCCGGCACAGCCTATCGTACTAAAAGATGTGCCGCCGTTTATTCCCGAAACATCAGGCAGGTTATTGCTACAGTTGATTACCTGTACCTGTATGTCACGCACTACACTACCTACCAGCACTCCATTTCGATATTTGCTCACACGCACAGCCATAACCGAAACCTGAAGCTGATTCGGAGTCATGCAGATATCTCCGGTTACAGGATTCAGGGTAACACCGGGTGTAGAATGGATTGGATTTGTAGGTGAAAGACCACCGATATACGTCACCGTACCAGTTGCACTAGTGGCGGGCGGTACAAAAGAATAAGCCAGCGAATCGCCATCGGGATCGATCGCACCGTGGTTAAAGCAGTAGGTCTGATTAACGCAGATATAGGGTACTGGACGGTTAGAAAACTGAGGCGAACTGCTACAGGGAAAATTCAGGTTGTCTAAGCGCGCTTCTACATAAATATTATCTCCACCCGGATTATTGATGGTAGAAATGGCATCATTTCTGCAACAGAGTCCGTAGCTGAACACCCAGTCGGTACATTGCGCCGGGAGGGTCACCGTTCCTTCGTACACCCATTCCTGCACACCGGGATGCGAACCGGAACCGCACCTTGTGGTCACACTGGGACAAACGGGAGTTACATCGGCACCCGTTCCCACCACCCGGTTAAGCGTAGCGCTGAAATTTCTGCCACAAGAAGCAGACGAAATGTTAATTGATGCGGTTGTAGGAGCCGCCTGTCCGGCACAATCGCGGTAAAAAGCAAGGCGGATACGATACTGGTTCCCACCAAGGCAGGTGTAAGTAATGTCTGCACCTTGAGAGTGCGTTGCAAACACCTCTTGCACAGACCCAACTACCAAAACCAATAAAACAAAAAACCGCCGTAACAAAGTAAGAGTAAATATTTCCATCCGCTTCCGGTTTAAATGTGAGCAAAGAGGTAAGTAGAGTATATACGCACAACCGATAAATTCGGTTATGCTACCGTTCCCTCAAAAAGAAAACTCACATTTTTTGCGCAGAAAAACCGGCTGTTACAAAATAATATTTTGAATTTTGAATTTATCACAAAACAAAAATACAGGGCATTGCATACTTTCAAAAATAGAACACGGTTTCCGATTTGTTTTACAAATCTGGTTATGAGAAGATAACCGCGTTTTGATTAAGTGAAAGATGAAGTAAACGCTATAATAGCTAAGGGAAGCAGGCTATTAATCCTTGTAATTATTCTCCCTAAGCCGCTGTTCTATTTCCTGCAAGTGCTGTTTTTTCTTGGCAAGGCGTAAACGGATAGAGGATTCGGTAAAATAACGGTGCTGTTTAAAAAACTTCACCTGTATTTCATCCCATTGCCTGTCGCTATTGATTTTGCCACGCTCACGGAGTTCACGTCGTAGCTTATCTGAAATTTCATGAAAATCGTCGCGCCCTAAGTAATCAAGATCGGCATCGCAAATAATTTCTTCGAGCTTCGACTGCGGATTGTGAGGAATAATGGTTGCATTAATAAGCCGCGACACTTCTTCGATCTGTGCAGGCGTATAACCGTAACGCGGTAAAGCTTCACAAGCCATACGAATACCAATTGGTTCGTTACCGTCATACATTTCTACAAAACCCGCATCGTGATAAGAAGCCGCCGATTTGAGAATAAACATCTGCTCATCGGTAATACCTTCCAAAAGCGCAATCCGCTCTGCTGCCTGTACCACATCGCGTGTATGCGCTTCGCTGTGATAATAAAGGTTAGAAGGCAGCTTATCGTGTAAAATTCTGAGAATGTGCCGCTCCGCTTTTCGGTAATTGATTCCGCTGTATAAGTAAAGGTCGGCATACTTCCAAAATTTGTCGTTGGGTTCCAACCCTTTTCCATCGACCGAAAGTTCGGATTTGATCCGCTGTACATAGTACATATCGATCTCGCCCTTGTTCTTTGCCGCAATTTTACCCCGGTACAGGCAATCGAAGTAGGGTTCTATTTCCTGATAGGTGGAGCCGCTAACGTTGATTCCATTAGGCTCGCAGGTCATCTGCAAACGGTTGGCCGTATTGACTGTATTGCCCCAAATGTCGTAGGCAAACCGCTTGATTCCGATCACACCGGCAATGACTTCTCCGGTATTTATCCCGATGCGCAAGTCCCATTCTTCTTCCTGCGATGCGTCTGATTTTTCCCTGAGCTCCTGCATATACCGTTGTATTTCAAGCGCGGCCAGCACGGTATCGATCGGGTTACTTTTACTGCGAATGGGCACTCCGCCCGCGCACATATAGGAGTCTCCTATCGTTTTTATTTTCTCCAGGTTATATTTCTGAATGATACCGTCGAAAGCAATAAAATACGAATCGAGCTTGGCCACCAAATCGGTAGGACGCATCCGTTCGGCAATTTTGGTGAAGCCTACGAAATCAGTAAACATTACGGTAACCTGCCTGTAACTTCGGGCCGAAGCTTTTCCCCTGGATTTTAATTCCTCGGCCGTTTCTTCGGGAAGAATATTAAGCAGCAGTTTGTCCACCTTATTTTTTTCTTCTTCGATGGTTTTTTTCTGCTGTTCGATTTTCTCTTTCTGCTGCATTACTTCCCAGGTTCGCTGGGTTACCTGCTCGGTAAGACGGCGTTTTTGTTTTTTAATCGCGCGTACCCGGGCCTGGTTGAAGGCGATAAACCCGCCCAATACCAGCATTACCAACAGGCCGCGAAACCACCAGGTCGCCCAAAAAGGGGGCGTAATACGAATAAGCAGCTCGGCGGGTAAATCAGACCATACACCGTCGCTATTGGAGGCGTAAACCCTGAATTTATACGTGCCGTGAGGAATCTTATTGTAATGCGCTTCGCTAAGGGTTCCGGCTTCTACAAAATCTTCATCGAGTCCCTCCATCATATAGCGGTAACGGTTGTTGGAAGGATTGGAATAATGAAGCGCAGAAAATTTAATAGTCAGGTTGTTTTCACGGTAGCCGAGTGTAAAGTCGCCGGTGTGAATTATCTGTCGCGAAAGGGGCTTGTTAAACAGCAGCACGTCGGTAATCGCTACATAAGGTGGCACTTTATTGGCGGTAAGCTGCGAAGGATAAAATGCATTAAATCCGTTTATCCCGCCAAAAAAGAGCTCGCCCGATGCGCTTCTGAAATACGCTCCGATATTGAACTCGTTACTTTGAAGTCCGTCTTTTTCAAGGTAGTTTATAAATTTCTGACGGTTCAGCACAAAGCGGGAAAGTCCGTGGTTGGTGCTCATCCAAAGGTTACCCGCCTCATCACCCAGCACACCGTATATCACGTTATTAGGCAATCCGTCGCGTTCGGTATAACGGCGAAGCGTTTTGCCCGATTCGGGATCGAAACAAATAAGTCCGCTGCCATAGGTTCCGATCCAAAACAAGCCGTTTTTTTCTTGCCAAATGCTGGTTACCAGCAGATCCGCATCTTCGTCGCTGTGTCGCAGGGCATCGAGATAAGGATAAAATTTCAACGTTTTTTTTCCGGCTTTCGATTCTACATTTACCCTCGCTATTCCTTCTCCGTCGCAGGCAATCCACATTCGTCCTTTGTGATCGCGAAATATGTTACGGGCAATGTTAGCGGGCAGACTGTTCGGATCGGAAGGATTGTGGCGGTAAAACTGCTTATCGCCGCTAAGCGGATGAAAATAGCCGAGTCCTTCGCGCGAAGCGACCCACAGGTATCCGGCCGAATCTTCGAAAATCTGATACACCCGGTTGTCGCTCGATTCGGTAAGGTCGTTCCTGTATGCTTCCGGAATAAAACGTGCCGTTTTAAGATCGGACGAAAGCTGCACCCTGAAAAGTCCATCTACCGCACCGGCCCAAAGAATACCCCGCGAATCGATGTACACCGACTGTATGCTGTTGTTGTTGAGGCTATTCAGGTTATTGGCTTTGTGGTTGTACCGATATACTTTGTTGTGCTTGCGATCGACGCGGTTAAGCCCCTGCCGTGTGCCGACCCAAAGTACCTGCTGCGCATCTTCGTAGATACACCATACGTTCTTATCGTTGAGGCTATGCACCGGATTGTCGATCTGAAAGGTAAAATGCTCGAACACCTGCTTGAGCGGATCAAAAAAGCTAAGTCCGTTATTGGTGCCCGCCCATATAGAACGGCCGCGATCTTCAAAAAGACAGAATACGTGGTTATCGCTCAGGCTGTATGTGACAAACTCGCTGTGCGCATAATTGACAAAACGAATTTTTTCGGCATTAAGATCGGCCAGGTAAATGCCATTTCCGGTGGTGCCTACTACCAGCAAGTTTCCAGAGGTTACATATACGGATCGTACGGCGCTTCCGGCAAAAGGAAAAAAATGAGCGGCAGTGTATTGGCCTGTAACCTCAGGCGTAACGGGATTTTTATCGAGCTTAAGCCCCAACAGTCCGCGTGCAATACCCACCCATAATATGCCCTGGTTATCTTCGGTTATACACCACACCGCACTGGTGGCAAAAGCCATTTCAAAGCGATCGGTAGTGTTATTATAAACAAACAATCCGTTAGCGGCCGAGCCGGCGTACAGATTCCCGCTTTTATCCACATAAAGGACCTGCACATTTTGAGAGGGCATTCCCTTGTCGAGATAAGGAAATACTTCGCCGCTGAGCTGATCGAAACGACAGAGCCCTCCGTTTTGCGTAGCTATCCAAAAATTACCCGCCGAATCTTCGGCTATGTCGTTAATGATGCGGTACGATTCGGAAAAAGGATAACGGGTAAAGGATCCGATTTTGGGATCAAAACGATTGAGTCCACCACCATTTGTCCCCACCCAGATAGCGCCCGATTTGTCTTCGTAAAGACAATTAATAAAGTTGTTGGACAGGCTTCGGTTATCCTGCGGCTCTTTTTTAAAAACCCGCACGCGATTGCCGTCGTACTGGTTGAGTCCGTCTTGCGTGGCTATCCAGATAAATCCCGTCTGATCCTGTAGAATGTCGTTGACCTGACTTTGAGATAGTCCGTTGTGAATATTAAGGTGCTGAAAACGAATTTGACGGGGCTGTGCAAAAAGGCAGATGCCTGTAAAATAAGCACAGAGAAAAAACAGTACGGGTAATTTTTTCATGGCATTTCGCTCCCCTGAGCCAAAGTTATAAAAAACACCGGTGTAAGAAACGACCGGTCACTCCCCCCCTCTCTTAACGCACACACCCGGCAGTAACCGGGTGCGTGACAACTATTTTAAAAAATCGTTTTCCTGTCTTCAGGCTTCCTCTACCGCTTCGGTAGTTCCTTTGTCTTCGGTACCGGGGTTCTCGGTTTTGGAACGCAGGTAACCGGGTAGCTGCATACCGGCCATGTTAAACATTTCTTCGAGCGGCGGTACTGATTTGTAGAGCCCCGACACGAAATTGGCGGTAGAGTTTTTCCCGTTTTCTCCGTTGCCACCATCCCACACGGTCACTTTATCGATACGGATGTTCTTAATGGCTTCGGCCTGTGTTTTCACGAGCTCGGGCAACTTATCGGCGATCATAATCATCACCGCATCGCGCGAGTTGTCGCCGGCTGCTTTCACGAGTTTTTCAAAACCTTCGGCCTGCTTGCTCAGTACTTCGTAGATACCTCTTGCTTCGGCATCCATTTTGAGGAAAATCGCATCGGCTTCCCCTTTGGCGTGTATGCGTTTGCGTTCGGCCTCGGCGGCGGCTTCAATTTCAACCTTTTGTCTTTCAATTTCGGCCGGTACAATGATGTCGGCTGCACGCGATGCTTTGTCTCTTTGGGCACGTACAAGCTCCGCTTCCTGCTCGGCCTGATACGATTCTTCGAGGGCTTTCGCCTGTTTCACTTTTTCGGCGGCGATGGCTTTGCGCAGCGCTTCGGCTTCCGCTTCACGACGAAGTGCCTCCGAACGGGCTATGTCGATACGGGCAAGGTTTTCTCCTTCTACGGCTTTGGCATTGGCTTCCGACACGCGGATCCTTTCGGTCGAAAGGGCATCGGCTTCACCCATTTTGGCACGGGCATCGGCATTGGCTATTTCTACGCGCTGTTCCTGATCGGCATTGGCTTCACCAATCTTGGCCCTGGAGTTGGCTTCGGCCACACGCACACGCTGTTCCTGTACAGCATTGGCTTCACCGATAGAACCGTCGCGGTTTTTTTCGGCTACGCTGCTGCGTGCATCGTTGATGGCTTTAGCGGCCGCTTCTTTACCGAGTGCTTCAATGTAGCCCGACTCGTCTTTGATGTCGGTTACGTTTACGTTGATCAGCTTGAGACCGATTTTTTTGAGCTCGGCTTCTACGTTGGCCGATACGTTGGTCAGAAATTTATCGCGATTGTTGTTGATCTCCTCGATATCCATCGTGGCGATGACCAAACGAAGCTGACCGAAAATAATGTTCTGCGCCAAATCATATACGTTTTTATGATCAAGCCCTAACAAACGTTCGGCCGCATTTTCCATGATACCGGGCTCGGTAGAGATACCCACGGTAAAACGGGAAGGCACATCGACCCGGATATTCTGCTTGCTGAGCGCATTGGTGAGGTTGGCTTCGATGGCAATGGGCCGCAGATCGAGAAAAGCGCAGTCCTGAAAAACCGGCCATACAAAAGCAGCTCCACCGTGGATACATTTGGCGGTACGACCGCCTTCCTTGTCTTTGCCGACCTTACCGTACACCACGAGGATTTGGTCGGAAGGGCAGCGCTTATAGCGCTTGAGCAATTGGAAAAAAATCGCCACGAGGAAAAGGACCGCGATGGCAATGGCAATAAGAATAAATTGTGCGTTTTCGAAATTCATGCAGGTAGTGTTGAAAAAGTTAGGAGGTTAATTTTTCGACTAATAGGAGTTGATCGTTTATTAATGATTTGACACGCACCACCTGACCGAAAAGAAGCTCTTCGGACTCGTCGGTCAATGCGTCGATTTCGCGCAGGGTACCCTGAACCTTGATTTGAACCTTACCCACGCTGCTACGCGCAGGGCCTATACGGAGGTACACCTCTCCCACTCCGCCAATGGCGTTGGTAAGCCTGAGGGTACCGGTTTGCGTCATACGGCTCATCATGTAAAAAAGCCCCGCCATGGCAAACATCATGGCAAGACCGCAAACCACCGAAATCACAATGGTAAGGGTAGTGCTCAGCCCGGAGTGCAGGCAAGCTATTCCGCTCCATGAAAACACGGTGAAAAACCCAACGAGGTTGCGGAAAGTAAAAAAGTGAAAAGCACCTTCGTCAAAATCAATATCGGTCGCGTCTTCCGCATCGCCGCCAAGAAAAGTAAACACGATAATAATGACAAACAGGAGGGTGGACAACGCTGCGATGCCCCAGTAAACCTGCTCGAAATTGCTCAGACTATTCCACCATTCTGCCATTTTACCTCAAAATTTGGGAACTAAAGATACGAATTAGTTTGAGGATTCCGCGTGATTTTCAGCGGTTAAAATTATCTTTTTCCCCGGAAGAGGCGCTAAACCACGCTGTAAGCCCTTTCTTCAATTATCGCGTCTTTTTGGGTCGGATAAACGTTTTGATACCCGGCCATACATAGCCTGTAAATTTAAAGGCTTTGAATCGTGTGAATGAGGGTGTTACTGAGGTCGAAAAGGAATACGCGCACCTCCCCATTCGACCAGTGTAAATCCTGTTCGGGCGGGTTCGGGTTCAAACTGCTGCGGAACTATCAGGGTCATTTCTTCTTCCTCTTGCAGGGCTCTCCAGCACATAAAAATTCGTATTTCCCGATCAGGTTCCGGCACGACTTCGAGTCTCGCTATCTGCCGGTATTCCTTCTTTTCAAGAAAATGAAGATAAACCCTTTGGGAACTGATTAACTGCGGCACCCAATAGGTAATAAAGTCTTGTTTCTCAAAAGAATTTAAGCCCATTATCGTAAGTACAGAATCTAAAAAATAAGGCACCTGCTCCTTTTTCACCACGTTGCCCCGGGCATATACTTTTTCACTTAAATCGACCGGAGAAGCCCCCTCCCAAAAAAGGTAACGATACGCTTTATCATGCTGGAAAAGCTCTCCATTCGGATTTGCGTTGACTTTCCAGCCGTTCTCATAAGAAGGCCAGGTAAATCCAAGCTGTCCGTCGAAATGTAATTTTACCTCTATTTCGGTGGGCGTTTCGGGATACAGATAAATGACCGGCTTGTCGTATTCGAAGTGTATCTCGGGCAACACAAAAGTTTTAGATACAAAATGAATTTCTGCGGCGTAATGCTTCCCTTCTGCAATAACCAGCGAGTCGATTCGCACAGAATTAAACCAGCGCGTCTCTATCCGAAGGGTATGAACGCCGGGATCGAAACGACAGTACATTACGCCCTGTTGTACATCTGCCTGTTCCTGTAGCACATCATCCAAAAATACGCTGCAGTTCTCGGAATTGACAGGTGTTTTATCCGGACTGAAAAAACGGAAAGAAAAATTACCGGAGGTATCGGCTCCATCCCGATCCGATATGGAAAGCTTAAAGACTTCCTCTCTTTTATCCTGCGAAAAGGCAAAATGAGTCGCGCAAAAAAGAAGAAGAAATAGTGTTAACGATTTTGTAGATACCTGCCTTTTCATATTCAGTTATTTTTTCTCCGTCTGTACAATCCACCAATGGTTACCGAAGGGATCTTCAAATCCACCCGAATAGCCATAGTCTTTATTTTCAGGAGCCTGCAGGCTACGCGCTCCCTGACGAAGCGCCTCCTCGTACACCTTGTCCACATTTTTAACGTAGATAAACATTCCCGCTGTTTTTTCGCCCCAGCTTTCGCCTGCCTCGGCAAACATAATGACGGCATTATGAATTTTCAGTTCCCCGTGCATAATACCGCGCCCTTCGGCTCCGGGTACAATCAATTGCTCAGTAGCGCCAAAAACGGTTTTAAGAAAACGGGAGAATGCTTCTGCTTCTTTAAGAATCAGATAAGGCATTACCGGCAGATAGTGCTCAGGAATTTTCATCGTTCAGTAGTTAAAGCGCATACGGTTTCTTAAAGTTAAGCCTATTCTTCACGATTTACCCAAAGGTTCGATCGCTTTATTGCGGCACCGTGCTGTAACTGTCTGCGCAACCTAAGCGTGACGAACACCGAAAGCACAAGCGTAAAAAAACGGGGCAGGTTGGCTTCAATTGCCCCGACCTCTTGCGAACCCATACTAAAAAATTCCCAGTAGAAATTCATCAGCAGGTGGATAAAAATAAGCAGCCAAAGGTTTTTTTTCCATTCGGCAAAAAGCCAGGCTAACCATACGGCTCCCACAGTCGTCAGGGCAAACGCTGAAAAGTTTTGGGCCTGATACAACTCTCCGGCACCAAACAAAAGCGCATTGGCCAGCGCCGCAGGAATAAACCCCCAACCGGCATGGTAAAACAACTGCCCGAAAATAAAGGCACGAAAAAACACCTCTTCCCCAAAGGCCGCCTTAGTGGCTGAAATCCATAAGTCGCTCGTGGCCTTTCCGGAATCGAGTGCCTCGCTCATGAGCAGATAACCCAGCCCCATGGGCAGGGTAAGTACCAGCGCATAAAAAATTCCACGGAAAAAACCCTTAGCCAAACCCAGCTCAAAAGGCAGACGCGAAACGCCATGAAAAAGCGAGAGGATAAGCAGTACAGGCAGCAGGTACCAAAGCACCTGTCCCCAGTGGTGCTGCATCGCATAGGTATGCCACTCGGCTATTTTAGAACCTTCGAAAATAAAGCTTACCGAAAAAGCAGTAAACAATACGGCGAAGCTGAGCAGAAAACGGCGTTTGGACAGGGACATAAGAAATGTAAGAAAGCCGGAAGCTACAAAACTTCGGGTAATTGGCCGATCGAATTACGATTTTTTAAACCAGCCCGCAATACGTTGCCACAAAGAAGGGGTCTGTGCGCCCTCACGAATAACTGCCGACACGCGATCGAGCTCCTGCGGCGAAGCCACTTCGGTTTTTTGTCCCGATTCGGACACGGTAATCAGCGGATAAGAATAATGCGCGTTATCGTTAAGCGTCACTTCCTTCCGAAGAACACGACCCAGCCCTTGCATAAAAAGGAGCAATTCATCGAGCTCAGCCTGCGATTTTACTGCGCCCGACTCAAGCTCAAAAACCATGTAATCGGTATTGTCCAAATCGGCTGTGAGGATGCTATTTCCCAACTGTATTTCTACTCCTGCATACTCTTCACCTTCACGCATCAGCCGCATCACTTCTTCCCGATCGATTTTAGGTAGTGCCTCGGCCTCTTCATCGGGTCCGTTGTATTCGAGCTTATAAGTTTTATTAAGCCAATCGATTAGCTGTTCCCAATCCGACACCGAGGGATCTTCTGCGGGTGAAACGGAAAGTTCGGATGTTTCTTCAGCGAACATCCACCGGAGTGCGGTAAACTGTACAATCGCAGTCATAAAAAAAGCGGTATTTATTTTTGTGCTACGCCGTAGGCAATGTATTTCCAGCGTGCAGGAGCAATGTGATTAAACAGCAGCTTATCGGCCGAAGCCAGCAATTTGCGTTGCCCCTCACTCCTTCCGAAAGTAGCCGACACACCTGTGGTTTTGATTTCGAACGAAGAGAAGGGCGACAGGAAGTCGTGTAGCTCAGGCAGGTTCACATAGCGCCAGGAATCGCCCCAGTTCACAAAGCGCTTGCGCAGTTGGCGGTGCAACGGTGATGCGCTCAGGTTTTCGGCAAACAAAAGCTTACCGCCGGGTTTGAGCGCTTTATAGATTTCACGAAATACCTGCTGCTGCTTGTCGATAGCTCCGTTGCGACCCACGCCACCAATAACCGATTTGAACACTATCAGATCAAAAAAATCGCTGTACGGAATATGGGTTGCATCAATATTGCGGTAGCTCACCAGGTGCTGTACATTGTAGTTACGGTGAAGCGCCGCCGCACGGGTTTCGGCATCTTCCAAATCGGAGCATACCGTTTGTTTCCCTTTCAAGGCCAGCCAAAGCGAAAGTCCGCCTTCGCGCCCCCCCAGCTCAAGGCACTGCTGCACGGTATTCCAGTTTACCTGTTTTTCCCAATAAGGTAAAATACAAGACCAGGATTTGATATCCCAACGGATAATGTCATGTAAAGGTAAGGGTTGGGCGTGCATCAGCCTGTCCGGATTAGGGTTTCAAAAAAAGCGGGATTCGTCTCTGACCTGCAACTCCATTCTCAGGACTTTGCCGAAAATTATTCTTTCTCATAGCGGCGTTAGGTATAACGTTCTAACACCGAAGCTAGCTCATTTGCACGCATTATACCCGTGTGCCGCCATTTTATTTCACCCTCATGAAAAACCAACTGTGTGGGTATGGCGACTACCCCATAGGTATAAACCAACGGTTCTGTATCCACATTACTCCTGTATATCACTACCGTTTCGCCCATTATCATTTTAAGCTCTTCGAGCACCGAAGCCATCGTTTTACAGGGGCCACACCAGTCGGCATAAAAATCGACCAGCACGAGCTTGTTCTCTTCTATAATTTCAGAAAAAGAGCTCATGACTGGGGTTTTCTTCGTTTACCGGGTACAAACAGGCTACCCAGCAAGGCACCCATTAAAGTGCCGTACAGGCTGCTGCGCCACGGACTGGAGGTAATCGAACAGGAACCGTCGCAACCGTAAAATCGGTAATAAAGGTACCCTGCTAAAGCACCTACAACTGCACCTGAGACCGCAAAAAGCACACTTTTTTTCACCCTCTAAAGTTAAGACTTTCGGGCAAATTTTCAAGAAAAGAATAGCGGCCTCGTTTTACGTTAAAAGCCTCGAAGCCATTCTGCTTACAGAATGTGAACGAGAAGCCTTTTCTGCCCGATATTATTGACTTCGTCGTAAGCCTGAAGCAGAAATACAGCCTCGCCTTTTACCGCATAAACGGGAATGGTATAGGAGGTTTGCAGGGTAAATGAGGTGTGGGGTGAAGAATGAAAAAAGAATTGCTGTACCTGAAAGGTAGTTTGGGCCGCATCGGTATAAGACAATTCAAAGCGTCCGTTTTTCAAGGAATGATTGTCGGTAATCAATCCTTCGAGCAGTAGCGCATTACCCGCTTCGACAGCAAGCGTTTCGGCCGAAGGTGTAGTAAGGCTTATCACAGGAGGCTCGGTATCTTCAGGATTCGTCAGCACTACGTTAAATTCGACAAATTCGGCTTCGTTGCCCAACACATCGAGCAACCTGAGCATAAAATGGTAATTACCCGCCGCCGCATCTTCAGGAATAACAAGCGTTTCGGTCACCGTCTGCGCATTTCCCGAAAGGGGAACTATCCGCAGCACCGACCAGGGTATGCTCCGCGATTTGTGCGAATGACAATCGAAATTATTATGTACATCGAGCTTGTATTGCGCCAAAGCGTTAACCCCTTCGAAACGAAACGTTAACCGTAAAGTATCGCCGGTATTGAGATGAAGCACATTGCTGAAAGAGGCTCCGCAAAGCGTGGTAGTTTGCACCGGCACCGACTGCGAAAGAAGGGTAATCACCGGAGCCGTATTCGCGCTGGTATCGGGCAGTGTGTTTTTCTCTTCACAAGCCAGCCATACTGACGAAATCAGCAAAAGCAACATACCTGCACGAAGGCGTTTGGAGAATGCGTATCGAAGCTTCATCTGTATAATATTTAGGTAAAAAGAAAGAGAGAGAAAGCTTGTTCTTCCCCTCTCTTTCTCTGTATTTACAATCCTTTGAGGATGCGTGTAGCCAATGCCGCTTTTCCGGAACGAATTACTACGTTGTAGTACCCTGCCTCAAGTGATCCGATACCGATAGTCTCGAGGTGTGTTCCCGCCGAAAGGGATCCTTTAGACGTACGGTACACGATTCGTCCACTCATGTCCATTATTTCGATGCTGATCTGATCGGGGGCATCGAGCGAAAAAGGAATATAAATCTGATCTACCGCCGGATTGGGATAAGGTGCCGAAAGTGTAAGTCCATGCGCAAAAACCGAAGAAATGCCCACATGGTCGAGCTCCACAATCGGGTAAATGGCAAGGTGCGTAGCTACCGGCGTAAAGTTTTGCGAATAAAAATCTTTCCACACGACCGAAGAGTGGCTATGCTCCTGAATCACGTTGCGCCCGAAATTGGCCAAATCGGCAGCATCGCGGCTACCGTCGGGGGCATAGAGCAAACCGATAGTATCGCCTTCGTGTCCGCCGTGCGCGTAGTCACCGAGGTCGAACGACACAAAAAAGCTGTCTTCGGCATGAGCTTCGTGGTGAAAAAGCACTACCGTAGCACCGCCGCTCAGATCGAGATCTTCGAAATCGGCATGACCGTGCTCCAGCTCCGTGCCGGGCAGTCCGTTAGTTCCTACCTCAAACACCCTGAAGAACGCTTCGTTGTGCCCATTGGTATAGGTGCCGGTGAGGTGCGCAACCACACCGATCACGTGCGTGTGGCCCGATACATAATATTTCTCGGCAAACTGCTGCTGGTATTTGTAGTTATGTCCGAGGTAATACCCCCATTGCGAGGGTGCGGTGTACTGATCGGTATCGAGCGGCAAACCGGATGCGTGGTTTTTCAGCGTATCATGCTGCGCCTGCGCGTCAATACCTGCACAAACGGAAAAAAGCAGAAGGAAAATTTTTTTCATGAGAAATGGAATTAAGGAAAAAAAATTGTTTTTTCTGTTGCAACAGTGTTGCAATAATACGACGGATGAATCAAAAAATGCAACATTATTGCAAAATAATTTTCGGCACTTTGCTTTATGGTATATAACTAATTATTTAACAACCTGTTAGATTGATAGAGAAACGGAAGAATGATGCTAAAGTCTCGGTTAGGGTGACCCGTAATAATGTGTAAATTTGTTTTATGCACTCTTTAACGGAAGAAAATTACCTGAAAGCGCTTTTTAACCTGGCCAACGAAAAAGGCGAGGTCAGCGTGAATGATCTGAGCAGGCATCTGGAGATAAAGATGCCTACGGTAAACAGTATGATGAAAAAGCTGGCCGAAAAAAAGCTGGTGCATTACGAAAGCTACAAACCACTAAAGCTCAGCGAAAAAGGCAAAAAGGCGGCGGCGCTGATCATCCGAAAACATCGGCTTACGGAGATGTTTCTCGTCGAAAAAATGGGCTTCGGCTGGGAGCAGGTGCACGAAATCGCCGAACAAATCGAGCATATTCATTCGCCCGAATTTTTTGAAAAAATGGACGAGCTGCTGGCTTATCCGAAAATTGATCCGCATGGCTCCCCTATTCCCGATAAGGAAGGGCGTATCGAATGGGTAAGCTATACAAAGCTGAGCGAATGCCAGGCCGGACAAGAGGTAAAGCTGGCGGCGGTCACGCATTCGTCGGAAGAGTTTCTCAAATTCCTTAACAGCCGGGAGCTGCGCCTGGGCCTAAAGCTGAAAATAAAGTCGGTCGAAACTTTCGACGGCAGCATGATCGTGAATTACGGTCGAAAAACTTCGGAAACGCTGAGTAAAATGGTCTGTGATCGCCTGTTGGTGTCCACCTTGTAATAGTTTGCACTTCAGATTTCCAAACTGGGAATAAATTCTACAACTTGTCCGGATATTTGTTTATTTGCAAGTTTAACAGACTGATTAGCCCTTTTTTATTATTTTGTTGAACTTGTTTTTGGAATGTCTTTAGCGCCTCAAAAATCAAAAAATAGTTTTCCGCCTCACCTAATCAAGTATAGCTACTGCCTTACAGTCGGCTTGCTGATCGTGACCTCTTTCTTGTTATTCGCCCCGGTTTTTTACGCGCGGTTTTCGTCCGACAGCGCCATACACGTGCTGATGGCACATTACTTTAAATTTCCCGACGACCTTTATTTTTGGGGACAAGACAGGCTCGGCAGCCTGGTGCCTATGGTGGCATCGTTGCCGGTAAAATGGTTCGGCGCTTCTGCAATATGGAGCATTTCGATCGTACACTACCTTTTCCTGACAGCCGGTTTTTGGCTGATCAGCACATTTATCGGTCGTACACTTCCAAAACTTTTGCTCTGTGTACTTTGGTTTTTCCCGCTTCAGGCTTTTGATTTTCATCTGCAAATAAGCCATCCCTACGCACCTCAGCTTTTTCTACTGGGATTATCGCTGTTCTTATGGAATAAAATAAGAAAACCGGGTATTTCGTTGCGCAGGCATAACGCATTACTCTTTTTTTCGACGCTGAGCTTTATGCTGTCGGTATGGATAAGCGATCTGGGTCTTTTTATTCTTCCGCTGTTCCTTATCGTGTTATTCCGCGCTTATATCCGCACAAGTCTGAAAGAAGAGGAAATAACGGTGCAGATCGATAAAAAACGCTTGTCGGCCGGTTTATGGCCCTTTTTGGCAGCGCTTATTAGCGGTTATCTTTTTCTGTCTTTCGCCAAAAGCCATGCCGAAATGCATCCTATTTCGTACGACACCATATTCTCGCCTGTATCGCATATACAGTCGGGCTTTTCGACGGTTGTGGACAGCATCAAAAGAACCTTTCTTTTCACTGTCCGAAATGTGCTGATTTCCTTCCATTCGGTGTTTATTGCGTTGCTACTGCTGCTGTTTGGATATGCGGCCTGGAAACGCGCTTATAACCCTGCTTCAAGAACGCTGTGGCTTTTTTTCTTCGGCGCAAGTGTGCTCACATTCTTAGCGGTTACCGCTTCTTACTGGGTAGAGCTCAACGACTATCACAGCCGCTATTATACGTTTAGCTATTTTCTTCTGCTTATCACCTTGTGCCTGGGCACCGATCGGTTGCGCTCAGGCATCCTTTACCGAATGGCGGCCGGATTGCTGCTCTGTGTAACACTGTCTGCCAGTGTAAACGCCCTTATTCAGCGCAATGAAAAGTATCACCCACTGGTAAACCTTTCGGCCACCGAAATCAAAGAAATAAGTCTGGAACTGGGCAACTGCGGACTACTTGGCGATTATTGGATGTCGTACAACTTAGCCGCCGTTTATCCCGACCGAATCAAAGCCATTACCTGGGATACGGAAGCGCCACGGGGCCGGCGTATGGTAAGCTCGGTGATGCAACAGGATACGCTGTACCTTGTAGGCAATCATTGGCTCGACTCTTTTGCCGATAACCGTATCGAACACGGCTATTTTCTTGCCCGGGCAGGCGACCCGTTTACCCTGCGCGGCCTTCAGTTGTGCCGGTATAAGGTTATCGACAGCCTTGAATTACCCTTGTCGTGGTTCCAGCTCAGGCATTCGCAACTGAGTACGATTCCGGAATTAAATGGACAAGAGGCACTTATCAAAAATGACTCGGTAAAGCCGGTTAACGATTTTCTTTTTTTCGGACCCTTTATCGGACTTCGAAAAGGTCAGTACCGGGTTAATTTTGAAACCGGCTTACTTGATGCCGACGACACAGAAACTTTTCTTTCCATAGATGTAGTTAACAATTACGGCGCTCAGGTGCTGGGGAAAAAAGAATTTACACTCGCTCCCGGCCAGCATTTACGTAAAAAAGCGGCATTCACTTTTTTGCTAAAAGATACTTATACAGGGCCTTTAGAAATACGGCTGTTTTTAAAAGGTAAAGCACGCGCTTACTTAAAAAACATAAGCATAAAGCGATTATAAGATCCTTTTGCTGTATCTTCTTTTTCCATTCTTATGGCTTTCTTTTTTTAAAAAATAAGCTGAAAATTTGTAGGCGCATCACTACATTTGTAAGCTGTAGCCCGATGAGAAGTTGCGCGCGATACGGTTTATGGCACAAACTAAGCGCAGTCTAAAAAGAATCGGATGCGATCTGCTCCACCCTACAAGGACGAAGCTTTTTAATTGGTAATTTAAGTGCTTAGCGTTCATTTTATAGCGCTTTTAAAAAACAGTTTATTCCTAAAAAATCGATAGCTGATGAAAAAAAATAAAAAACAATTGTCGGCCGAAGAAAAAAAAGAGCTGCTCGGCACGCTGAAAACACGTTTTGAGAAACACAAATCCCGTCACAAAGGAATAGAATGGGAAGATGTGCAAACGCGTTTGGAAGCCCAGCCCGAAAAGCTTTGGTCGCTGCGGGAAATGGAACTCACCGAAGGCGAACCGGATGTGATAGGTAGTGATAAAAAATCGGGCGAACTGCTGTTCTGTGATTGTGCTCCCGAAAGTCCGAAAGGGCGCCGAAGCCTCTGTTACGACCCGGAAGCGCTCGAATCGCGAAAGGAACATAAACCCCGGCACAGCGCAGAGGGCATAGCCGCCGAAATGGGAATAGCGCTGCTGTCGGAAAAAGAATACCGGGAACTGCAAACACTGGGTAAATTCGACACCAAAACTTCGAGCTGGATAAAAACACCTGACGACATACGAAAAGCCGGTGGTGCTATTTTTGGTGACTGGCGCTACGGCCATGTGTTTATCTATCACAACGGCGCCGAATCGTACTATGCCGCCCGAGGATTTAGAGGCTTGTTACGCGTATAAATTCTTCCCTCCACTCAAGCGTGCAAATGAAACAAAAAATTTATCAGATAGATGCCTTTGCCGAACAGGTTTTTTCGGGAAATCCGGCAGCCGTTTGTCCGCTCGAAAAATGGCCTGACGATGATCTGCTGCAAAAAATAGCCGCAGAAAATAACCTCGCCGAAACGGCATTTTATGTAAAAGACGGCGAGCACTATACCTTGCGTTGGTTCACCCCTACGGTTGAAGTCGATCTCTGCGGACACGCAACTTTGGCTGCGGCTTACGTGCTCTTCAACCACGAAAATTATGAAGGCGACCGCATTCAATTCTACTCTCCCCGAAGCGGTGTGCTTAGCGTTACAAAAAAAGGCGAATGGCTAACCCTCAATTTCCCAACCGATATACTTATCCCGATCGAACTGTCGGAAGATCTCGCCTCCTGTTTCGATATTCGTCCGCAACTGGCGCTAAAAGGCAAAACCGACTATATGCTCGTGTTTGCTCGGGAAGCGGAAATCAAGGATCTGCGTCCTGCGCTCGATAAAATAGCCCGACTGAATTGCCGGGGAGTTATCGTCACCGCCCGGGGCGAAAACGTTGATTTTGTATCCCGTTTTTTCGCCCCGCAATCGGGCATTAATGAAGATCCCGTAACCGGTTCGGCGCACACCAGCTTAACGCCCTACTGGGCGCAGCAATTGGGTAAAACGGAACTTACGGCCGTACAGCTTTCGGCACGTACAGGCCATCTGCAATGCCGCTACCTGAACGACAGGGTAGAGCTCAGCGGAAAGGGGAAGCTTTATCTGATTGGGGAAATTTATGTGCGCTGATAGTTGACCAAAGCCCTAATACCTTTCCTGAAACGAAACGGTTCAAAGGCTTCAGTTATGACACATTTAGAACCCTAGCCCAAAACCCAGCCCCAGCACATTGTTATGGCCTTGATTGACACTAATAAGATACGATGCTCTGAGGTAATAAGAACGTTGCAGTACCTCAAACCGAATACCCCCGCCCAACACAGGCCCATAAGCTTGGTTAGTGAACCCTCCAAAAGGCCCCTCACCGGCCAAAAGATTATATCCGAAACCAAGACCTAAAAATCCACCGAAACCGGCATCGCTGTCTTCACTGGAAGCATGACCGAGATTCAACTCTGCCATGGCCGGGAGATCCAACACCAAAGAACCACCCGATCTGCTGTTCATCGAAAAGCCCAACGAAGCATGAGTACCAATCGAAAAGGTCATCTCATCCGAAATCTGGAGCAGATTATAACGCGGAGAATAGGTTCCCGCAGCGCCTGTAGCATTCGTGGCACTAAAGAAGGACAATCCCGCAGACTGCGAAAAAGATCCCTGTGCCGAAGCCCCGGTCGCAACCATACCGGCAAATAAAAAAAGTAAAACCAGTTTTTTCATCACACCATTTTTTAAAACAACAAATACTGAATTTTTTCAGATACGAAATAAATATAAAAAGGTATTTAAATAGTTTCCGGTGATTGATCAAAAAACAGATCAGAATAGATTTACATGAAGAATCCTTTAATAGCGAGGGTTTCATGACTATCTACACTGCGTCGGAATAAGGAAAAAACGAATGAAAAGAGAATCGGGAAGCGGGAATAAGATGGCTTCGTTTGGGAAAACAGCGCTAAGCGAATAGCTTATTTAGAGAGCAGAGTAAACAGGATGGCCAAAATGGCCGGAAGTCCCTGCACAAAAAATATTTTCCGCGATGCGGTTATGGCGCCGAAAATACCGGCTACCGCCACACAAGCTAAAAAAAACAAACGGACATTAAAGCTCCAATCGGGATCTGAAATAAGGAAAGACCATACAAGGCCGGCCACCAAAAATCCGTTATATAATCCCTGATTGGCAGCAAGGCCTTTGGTAGGCTTAAACAATTCGGCCGGCAAGGATTTTCCAAACGTTTTCTTCCCTGCCGTTTCCCAGGCACACATTTCCATCCACACTATATATATGTGTTCGAGGGCTACCAATGCCGTCAGAATAAGTGCTATTGTCTGTATCATCTGTTCGGAACTTTAAGGATAATACCTGAACCTATTGCGATGCTGCGAAACCGGAGCTTTATTTCAGGATAGCCTCACTAAATTAACTATAACAAACCGAATAACAACGCCTTATTGGAAAAACAAAAATCCCCGCCAAATGGCAGGGACAAAAAAAGAAGTGGAGA
>CAYWRZ010000003.1:0-175713 GCA_964460845.1 uncultured Weeksellaceae bacterium | reverse complement strand
ATATCGGAGTCGAACCGATGACCTCTTTCCCGAAAGCATTCGGGACAAGCAAGCGCTTACCACCAAAAACAAAAATCCCCACCAAGGGCAGGGACAAAAAAAGAAGTGGAGAATATCGGAGTCGAACCGATGACCTCTTTCCCGAAAGCATTCGGGACAAGCAAGCGATCACCATCAAAAACAAAAATCCCCGCCAAATGGCAGGGACAAAAAAGAAGTGGAGAATATCGGAGTCGAACCGATGACCTCTTGCATGCCATGCAAGCGCTCTAGCCAGCTGAGCTAATCCCCCAAAAAAGGATATAAAAAAAGCGAAATAATTCGCCGGGATATACATAACAAGAGGAGCATTTACAAACCCGCCCCAACTGCCTTTGGCAGTTAAAACGCCCGGAAAGAACGGCTCTCTGAGCCCGCGCATTCCCGGTGGCAACACAAAAACGCAAACACTGCTTGCTTTGGCCGCCTGTAGGCAAATCCCTCTAAAGAACGTGATTAGCTTTCACTAACCGGGTACAAAGGTAATACAATTTTGTGAATTGCAAAAAAGCAGCACTAAGCATGCTGAAAATTGACCGACCCACGATTTTTTGTATCTTAATGGCTCCGAACCTCGGAACACACTGCCAACACACGCTCATGGAATTAAGTCCCTTCGCCGGGCATATTCGTGACCGGCTCACGGAAAAATCCGGCCGTACCGTTACCCTTACACACAGCGAACCGCTTGCCGGAGGAGGTATCAGCGAGTGTTTTTTGGTCCATACCGATTCCGGTCGCTTTTTCCTGAAACGCAACGCTGCCGAAAACTGTCCGGGCATGTTCCCCGCCGAAGCGCGCGGACTCGATCTGCTACGCCGCCACAGTAAATTCCGTATCCCGATCGTAATGGCCGAAGGTAACTTCGGATCCTATAGTTACCTGCTGCTCGAATACATCGAACACGAGGAAAAAACCTCTCACGAATGTGCCGTCGAAGCCGGTCATCGCTTAGCAGCCATGCACGGAGAAAGCGCCGACTATTTCGGACTCGATCACGCCAACTACATCGGCACGCTCGAACAAACCAATCTTTTTCAGCGTTCGTGGATTGACTTTTTTATCGGCGACAGGCTCGAACCTCAACTGAAGCTGGCTACCGATAAAAGAAGAATAAGCGAAAAGCTGCATAAACGTTTTGCAACGCTTTTCAACCGGCTCGACTCGATAATCCCACCCGAACCGCCCGCGCTGCTGCACGGCGATCTGTGGAGCGGTAATTTTCTGTGCAGCACGGCACAAGAACCCGTATTGGTCGATCCGGCCGCGTACTACGGTCACCGCGAAGTGGATATAGCCATGACCCGGCTCTTCGGCGGTTTTCCCAACTCGTTTTATGAAGCTTATCAGGCTGCCCGTCCACTGGAACCGGAATGGGAAAGCCGGGTGGATATTTTTAACCTATACCCCTTGCTGGTGCACGTCAATCTGTTCGGAAGCAGCTACGCCCGACAGGTAGAGCAGCTTCTCAAAAAATGGGACTGAGCCGGCTTATTCTACCTGACTCAGCTTGATCATATTCGATTTCCCTTTTTCTTCGATAGGCATGCTGGCAATGTTGATTACCAAATCGCCTTCGTTCACAAACTTGTGCTTTTTGAGCATGTATTTGGCATCGGCTATGGTATGGTCGGTACTGACCATTTTATCGTAATAAATACCCGACACGCCCCATACAAGGCTCAGGGTGTCTAATATCTTACGGTTGCCGGTAAAGACAAAGATATGGGCTTTGGGACGCTGACTCGAAATTTTAAAGGCCGTATAACCGCTGTGGGTCATGGTCATAATGGCGGTAGCGCCCACACGTTGTGCTAAGCGGGTCGCATTGTAGCAAACGCTATCGGTAATAAAGCGCTCGTTGTACCGATCGTTGGGTATGGATTCTTTGTGGTAAATGCCTTCGAAAGTTTCGGCTTCTTCCACAATTTTGACCATGGTTTCGATCACTTTTACCGGGTGATTCCCGACCGAGGTTTCGGCGCTCAACATCACGGCATCGGCTCCGTCGAACACGGCGTTGGCCACATCGTTTACCTCTGCACGCGTGGGAGTCATCTGCGTAATCATGCTTTCCATCATCTGCGTAGCGACAATCACCGGCTTGGCCTGTGCCAGGCATTTACGAATGATCATTTTCTGAATCAGCGGCACGTTCTGCAAAGGAATTTCCACACCCAAATCGCCACGGGCCACCATTAAGCCGTCGGTTTCGTGAATAATATCGTCGATCTCTTCGAGCGCTTCGGGCTTTTCAATTTTGGCAATCACTTTGGCTTTGCGCTGCTTCGAAGCAATGATATGCTTGAGCTCAATAATGTCGCGGGCCGAACGGACAAAGGAAAGTCCTACCCAGTCCACCTCTTTTTCGAGGGCAAACTCCAAATCCTGCTGATCTTTTTCGGTGAGTGAGGGCAGGGAAACTTTCGTGTTGGGCAGGTTCACGCCTTTGTTAGAAGACAGTATGCCGCCCTGAACCACACGGGTAAGCACCTCATCCACTCCGTTAGAAGAAATCACCTCAATAAGCAGCTTACCATCGTCGAGCAACACACTTTCTCCGGGTTTTACATCGTAAGGAAAAGAAGCGTAAGTGAGGTACACTTTACCGGGTACGCCTACCATTTTTTTGGTGGTAATGCGCAGTTCCTGTCCGGCTTCGAGCAAAATGCCGTTGTTTTCAATTTCACCCACACGGATTTTAGGGCCCTGCAAGTCGGCGAGAATGGATACGTGTATGCCGGTTTCGATAATCAGCGACCGAATGGAATCAATTACGGCACCGTGCTGTTCGTATTTGCCGTGCGAAAAGTTAATACGGAATACGTTGGTTCCCTTCAGCATCATTTCTTTCAGCACTTCACGAGACGAAGATGCCGGGCCGAGCGTGGCCACAATTTTTGTCTTTTTCAACTTTCTATATGTTTTAAAAAATTAGATTTTCTTTCGATTTAAGCGTATCCACTTCAATGCGGAATGCCGTTAGTACAATGTCGATCGCTTTGATCCGCGCAATCAGCTCTGCAATTTCCACCACATAATTATTGCGGAGCAAGAGCAGGTAATCGGCCTGTTTTTGCTCGGGTACCAGCATAGAAGATCCGCTTTTGTTAGCCAGCAGGAAATATTCCACCCGGTCGTCTTCATCCTGGTATTCGTAAAACGAGTGGGCGGACACTTCGTTTTGCCGACGGGGCTTGTGGTCGATGTCTTCTTCGCGTTTGGCAAGGGCCGTACCCAATTGCTGATTGAGCGCCCAGCAAAGCCGGTAGTCTCTGGAATGGCAGCTAATCCCGATTAAATCGAAATCATAGTCATATTCCACATCCAATTGAAACTTCGTCATAACGCAATACGCCTCAAAGTAAGAAAGCAAAGTGCCAAAAACAAAATTAAATTATTCTTACGGATTAAGCCCTGTTCACTTTCAGGCACAGAATCCTTCCCTATTCTTCACAAAAGTATTACTTCTAATCCTGTTAAAACGGAGGGGGAAATAGCTATCAAACAACTATATATCAATAATTTACTTTTTAACAAAATAATCTTGGCCTTCCTTGTCACGAGTAATCAAGTTCCGTTTACCTTCGTGCTGTGATTTTGATTTTATTCTACGCATGAATCACTCTTCTCCCATTCTTCAGGTCACAAACCTGGTGAAAAGTTACGGCAGTTTTAAGGCTGTTGACAAACTCAGCTTCGAAGTATATAAAGGTGATGTATTTGGCTTTCTCGGCCCCAATGGCGCAGGGAAAAGCACTACGCTCCGTATGCTGGTTTCGCTGATTAGCCCCGACGCCGGTGAGATAAAATTGTTCGGTCGGTCTTTGCAAAAGCACCGCAGCGAAGTGCTGGGTCGTATAGGCTGTATCATCGAAAAGCCCGATTTTTACAAGTACCTGAGCGCCGAAAGCAACCTGCGCATAGCCGCCGGTTATTCAGGAAAACGGATTCCGCAGGCTCATATTCAGGAAACGTTGGAATTTGTCGGATTAAAAGGCCGTGAAAAAGACAAGGTGAAGGGCTTCTCGCACGGTATGCGCCAGCGATTAGGCATCGCGCAGACCTTGTTACACGATCCCGACATCATCATTCTCGACGAGCCTACTACGGGCCTCGATCCGCAGGGAATCATCGAAATACGTAACCTCATTCTGCGGCTGAGTCGCGAAAAAGGGAAAACGGTGATCCTTTCTTCTCACCTGCTTTCGGAAATTGAGCTTATCGCTAACCGGATGATCATTATCTATAAAGGTCAGGTAGTGACACAAGGCGCCGTGGGCGAGCTCATCAACGAAGGCGAAAAGCTGGTCGCGCTCAAGGTAAGCCGGGCCGAAGAGGTAGCCGCCCTGCTGCCCGATTGGCAAGTGCTGCCCGGCGAACCCGGCGAAATACGGGTAAAGTGTACCGAAGCCGAGATTCCGGTACTGACCCGCGCGCTTTGTGAAAAAGGAATCGACATTTTCTCGATAGAATCGAAAAGAAAGCTGGAAGATTATTTTCTTAACCTCACTTACCGGTAATGCTGCGCAAAGCCTTTTTTCTGGAACTTTATAAGATTGCGGCACGGCCAAGAAGCTACATCGGCTTTACGGCCATTATCGTGATTGCCTTGCTGGTACAGGTCGCCATGTATATCGACGGAAGCAGCTATCTCGAATTTCTGATGCAACCGCTCGAACAGTCGTTTGTGTTCGAAGGCCATGTGCTGAACGGCAACCTGGTGGCGCTGCTGCTGCTGCAAATGCTGGTGGTGCATGTGCCGCTGCTGGTGGCGCTGGTTAACGGCGATCTGATTTCGGGCGAAGCCGCATCGGGTACACTGCGCCTGCTGGCTACCAAACCGCTTTCGCGTACCAAGCTGCTCATGGCCAAATTCCTTGCAGGCACACTTTATACGCTGCTGCTGGTGCTGCTGCTGGCCTTACTTTCGCTGGTGCTGGGACACGCCTTGTTCGGCGAAGGTGACCTGGTAGTACTTCGCTCCGAAGAGCTGATCATTATTCCTTACGACGATACCGGATGGCGATTTTTGGGCGCTTTTGGCGTGGCTTTTTTGGCTATGCTGCTGGTCGCATCCCTTTCGTTGTGCCTGTCTTGTTTTTCCGACAACTCTATCGGCCCTATCGTGACTACGATGGCCGTAATTTTACTCTTCAATATAATAGCCTCGCTCGAAGTACCGCTCTTTGACAGCATCCGACCCTGGCTATTTACTACACACATGACCTCCTGGCGCAAGTTTTTCGACGACCCGGTACAGTGGAATGAAATCACGCACTCGGTGCTTTACCTCTGCGGATACATTGTCGCTTTTACCGGTATTACCCTCTACAGTTTTAACCGTAAAGATATTCTTTCATGAAAATGCTTTTCTTACTTTGGCTTACGCTGTTTCCCTCCTCGCCCGCCACTCCTGCGGCCGACGAGAGCGAAGCCCGACTGCTCATTTCGGGCGTGGTATCCCGCTTTACCCAAATTGAGGATTATCAGGCTCGTGTGCACGTAAAAGCCGATATTCCTTTTGTGAAAATGCTTCCGGTAAACGGCACGGTGTATTTTAAAAAGAAAAACAAGTTTCGCTTCAAGTCGAAGCACATTGCGCTGCTGCCCAAGCAAGGATTGGAAGGTATGTTTCAGACGCTCGAAGACAGCACTTCCTATATTACCTTGCTGCAAGGGTATGAAAACGTAGGTGAATTTTCCTGCGCGGTGATCAATATCATTCCTGCCTCAGACACTTCCGATTTGGTATTGGGCAAATTTTGGATAGACAAAAGCCGGAACCTCATTCACAAATCGCAGATCACCAGCAAAACGAACGGCACGGTGGTAACCGAATTGTTTTACGGGGAGCTCGAGAGCTACGGCCTGCCCGAAAAAATGATAGTGACTATGGATGCGAAGAAGTTTAAAATGCCCAAAATGATTACTTCCAGCGATCATTCATCTTCGTCGGCCACCACCGAAAGCAAAGAGAAAGACGGAAAAAAAGATAAGAAAAGCCGCATTACGATCCGCTTTTCGGATTACAAAATAAACCAGGGACTTTCGGACGAGGTGTTTAACAAATAGCACTCGGATAAATCCTCATTGCACAAAAAAACCGGAAACAATTCCCGGTTTTTTTATAAAGTCACTTCTACTCTTTATTCGTTCAAAGGGTTTTTACCGGTGTAGAAAGCAGCTTGTGCGCCAGCAGGTATTCCGCTATCTGTACGGCATTGGTAGCCGCACCCTTACGCAGGTTGTCGGCCACGATCCAAAGGTTAAGGGTACGGGGCTGGGTTTCGTCGCGGCGAAGGCGTCCTACAAAAACCTCGTCTTTTTCGTGCGCGTCTTTCGGCATGGGATATTCGAACGAAGCGAGGTTATCGACTACCTTCAGCCCTTCGGTAGCAGCCAGTAGCTTACGCACTTCGTCTAACTCAAATTCTTTCTCAAATTCGGCATTGACCGCTTCGCTGTGTCCACCCATAACCGGAATACGCACTGCGGTAGCCGTTACACCGATGGTCTCGTCACCCAAAATTTTACGGGTTTCGTGCACCATTTTCATTTCCTCTTTGGTATAGTCGTTGTCTAAAAAAACGTCTATCTGCGGAATCACATTGAGATCGATTATATGCGGATATGCCCTGGGACCTTCTACGCCTTTACGTTCGTTCATCAACTGATCTACTGCATTTTTGCCGGTACCGGTCACCGATTGATAGGTCGAAACTACGATCCGTTTCAGCTTATAACGGGTGTGCAAGGGATTAAGCGCCACCACCATTTGGATAGTAGAACAATTGGGGTTGGCAATGATTTTATCGTTTGGAGTAAGCTGCCCGGCATTGATCTCGGGTACGATAAGCTTTTTGGTAGGATCCATCCGCCAGGCTGAAGAATTGTCGATCACGGTGCTTCCGACTTCGGCAAAACGCGGGGCCCACTCGAGCGAGGTGCTACCTCCGGCCGAAAAAATCGCTATCTCCGGACGCAAAGCCAGGGCCTGCTCCATACTTTTTACGGTATAAGCCTTGCCTTTAAAGGTAATTTCCTTTCCTACCGATCGCTCGGAAGCCACAGGGATAAACTCTGTTACCGGGAAATTCCGCTCTTCAAGCACCTGTCTCATTTTTGTGCCGACAAGGCCGGTGGCACCTACTACTGCAACTTTCATAATGGCGTTTTTTTGGTCACAATGCGCTTCGCAAATGTACTACATTTACCCGCAAGCCAATTCAACCCGCTATGAAGATAATGTGCCGCAGGATGAGGGTCACGGTCGGATTCCTCTGTTTTCAATACTTTCCGGTTTTCGCACAGCTAAGCGATGATTTTTCGGACGGCGATTTTACGCATAACCCCTCGTGGACAGGCGATACCGCAAGCTGGGTAGTCGATCAGGGACAACTGCGCAGCAACGGCCCCGCAATTACCCCCGGCACCCTTTACCTAAGCACGCCGTTTCAAAGCACGCAGGAATGCCGCTGGACTTTCTTCGCCAATCCTGCCTGCGCGCTTACTTCGGGCAATTATATGGATGTGGCGCTCCTTTCCGATCAGGCCGATCTTCGCTCCGGCTTCAGGGGCTATTTCGTAAGATTAGGCGGAACCGCCAAAGAAATCAGCTTGTTCAGAAGCGACAGCAGCACGGTTGTTAAACTTATCGACGGTACCGACGGGCTGCTTTCGGGCACCTCGCAAAACCCGGTACGCGTAAAGGTAACGCGCGACAGTCTCTACCGCTGGAGCCTCGAAGCGGAGCCGCTAAATTCGTCTTCGGGCTACCTGTGGCAAGGCAGCGCCACAGATAGCAGCTATTTGCATTCGGGTTGGTTCGGGCTGTTGGTCAGGTATTCGTCGGCCAACCGCGCCCGTTTTTTTTTCGACGAGCTCTATGCCGGGCCTGTTCCTCCCGATACGCTGGTACCCACCCTTGTATCGGCCGAAATCGTGCATCCGAATGAAATCAGGCTGCGGTTCAACAAAAGCTTAGACAGCCTGACACTGCAAGAGGCCGGGTATCATTTTATACCTGAATTAGCCGTACACACGATCCTACCCGAAGAACCTTCTTTTTCAGGTCTTACCCTTTTATTGTCAGAGGCCCTCGAAAAAGGCACAGCCTATCAGCTTATCGTATCGGGTATTAACGACCGGCAGGGGCGCCGATTGCGCGATTCGACCGCAGGCCTGGGCTTAGGAGTAGAGCCGGCTGCATATGAGCTGCTGATACACGAAATTTTTTCCAAAACACAAGAGCAGGGATCTTTGCCCTCGCGACCGTTTGTAGAAATTTACAACGCTTCCGAAAAAGTGCTGGAGCTGGAAGGTTGTCGCTTTTACCGAAAAACCCAGTATGCTCTTTTTCCTACCTCCACGCTTTTCCCGGGCGAAACACTTATTCTTTGCCCCGCGGCGGCTTTTGCCGAATATTCGGTGTTCGGCAGGGCGCTGAGCCTGGTTTCTTTCCCTGCGTTAAACCGAAATTCGGACGAGCTGAGCCTGCGAAATAGAAGCGGACATTTACTCCATGCGGTAACGTACCGCGACGAATGGTTTGATGATCCCGAAAAGGCACGCGGAGGCTGGTCGCTGGAATTGATCGATCCGAACAACCCTTGCGGAGAACAACACAACTGGGCTGCTTCGCAGAATCCGGCCGGGGCTTCGCCCGGCCAGTCCAACTCTATACAGGGGCACAACCCGGATACGGAAGCGCCCTTTATCACACTTGTAGATGCGCAGACAGACCGCAGCGCAAACGTCACATTCAGTGAAACAATCGATAGCCTATCGCTTAGCATGGCGCAGTGGTTGTGCCAACCGTTTTCGGCTATCGTCGAAGTGGCTTCTACCGGCCATCGCAGTGCCGTATTGCGTTTCGATCCTGCACTTTCGCAAGGCGTAAAATATACGCTCTCGGTAAGCGGTATCAGCGATTGCGTGGGTAACCCCATACACGAAGAGCCGGTGTTTTTTGCATTGCCCGACCCGGCACAGCCGGGCGATATTATCCTGAACGAGATTTTATTTACTCCGCGTGTACAAGGTGTGGTCTTTGTCGAGCTTTACAACCGTTCTTCGCGCATTATCGATCTCAAAAACTGGGCTTTAGCCAATTATTCGGGCCAACAAATTTCACAGCTACGTCCCCTCAGCGCATCGGCCTTGCTGCTGTTTCCGGGCGAATACCTGGCATTAAGCACAAGCCTAGAAATTTTACAGATCGAATACCCTTATACCGCTCGCGAAAGACTTTTTCAAATGCCCTCCCTGCCTGCCTATAGCCGCCAATCGGGACGGGTATTTTTAGTAGATGCCACCGGCACGGTACAAGACGATTTCAGCTATTCGGCAAGTATGCACTTTCCGCTGCTTTCTTCGACCGAAGGAGTGTCGCTCGAAAGGCTCGATCCGAATCGACCTGCTTCCGATGCGAATAACTGGCATTCTGCCGCCGAATCGGAGGGCTTTGCCACACCGGGATACCGCAATTCGCAATACCTTAGCGAATCCGAAAACAGCTCGGAAGTAGTGATTGAACCGCCTTTATTTTCGCCCGATAACGACGGTTATCAGGATATCGCTTATATCCGTTACGCTTTCGACCAACCCGGTTATGTCGGTAACGCCCGTATTTACAACCTCCACGGGCAGCCTATACGCGCGCTGCTATACAATGAATTATTAGGAAAAACGGGGAGTTTTAGCTGGGACGGGCTTACCGACAGCCGCGAAAAAGTGCCTGTAGGCACCTACTTATTGTATTTTGAAATATTTTCGCAAGACGGTCTGGTGAAGCAGTTTAAAAAAGCGATATCCGTTGCTTCAGATTTCCGGTAAAGGCGTAGCAGATGAAAATTTACCATTCAAGGCCCCGGAGTTCGGGAAAAAAAGAGCGTTCCGGAGAAGAAAAAAGCCGGAACAGGACAGGGCGCCTTTTTGACCCGCTATTTCTGTTTTGTGTATTGCTTGGCATCGGCTTTTCGCTCGATTATTTTTTGCCTCGAAAAATACAATACGAGCTTATCGAAGACTGGTACATGGAGCTGCCTTCGGGGAAAAAAATACGGGAATACCATCCCCTTGTAACCATTACCCTCGATGAAATCGCTTTTGTGATAAAAACACCGAAGCGCGAAATTCGGGTAAACGAAAATCAGGGCAGTCAGCTTCGAAAAGGGCAAACCGTTGCCATTTCTTCCACGTTTCTTTTTAACACGGTAACCGGCATCCGCGAAACGGAAAGCCCTGAAGAAAGTCCGCCTTATTTTAACAGCTACGGCGCTTTTTTAGTCGTTCCTTTGTTGCTGGCTTTTATCGGCGGTTATTGCCTGTGGAAAAAACCGGACGAAGACGCGCGTATTACCTTCGGCGTACTCGAAATTCTGTTGCTGGTCACTTTCGTTTGGGTAAAATTACTGTTTAGCTGAATGGAAAAACGGCAGAAAAACTTTATACCTTTCTACCGTTTTTTATTCCAACTCCAAGCGCTATGAACAAGGGTAAAATTGCAGGAATAATCGTATCTGCCGCCGTTTTCGGATTTTTCTACCTCATTTTTACCAACACCTTACTCATCTTTGAGGCTTTTCAGGTGCAATCTGTAGTGACCGACAGCTTTACCGAAGAAAAACAAACGCTTGCGCATTATTCCAACCTCCACTGCGTACTGCAAGGATCCTGTATGCTCACTTTCAAAGGCTGGCTTAAATTACTGCTGTATTTTGTGCTTATTCCCGCCCTGGCCGGGTGGCTGGTCAAAAAGCGGATAAACCGCAATCAGGCGAAAAAGACAACTATTTCCTGATCAGCGATCGCCAAAGGCGGGGGTCGATTTTCTTTCTTTTCCGAAAAACGCGGTAAAACCAAACCCTACGCTGAACACCTGATAAGCACCCTTGTTATCGGAAGGAATCATGCCGCTAAAATTAGGCAGACACAGCAATTCGGGCCCGTATTGGGCATTTATCCATGAATAAGAGACGATAAAGCTAAACCCCAGGTTTTCGGTCGATAAGATAGAAAGGGCAAACTCGGGTTGCAGGTAATAGGCTTGCTGTGCCGGTTTTCCAGGACAGGTATTGCTTGTAAAATCTATCCAGGAATAGCCCGCGCGCAGGGCGATGCTGTATGAAATACGTTCGGTAGTAAACTTCTCAAAGCCCACTTTTGCAAAAGGCGCATACTGCTTCATGTTAGCGTCTATCTTCGTATTGATGATAAAATCGCTGATTTGCATATAGGTATAACGGAATCCCGCGCCGGCATAAAAATTTCGGAGAAAAGGAAATTGTACGGAAAGTCCCGCATCGGCGATACCGTTGACCGTGCGCGAGAACGAGCGATTGGCCAGGGGAATGGGAAGCTGGAAATCGCCTTTTACATTAGGACGTAAGGTCGGAATTACTCCGGGGGTAAAATCGGTTCCGCGCGGCTCTTCTTCAGGTTGTGCCATACTTCCCAAAGCCAGCAGCATACCACAGCAACACAGAAGAATTTTTTTCACCGCTTAACTGTTTTTAATGAATAATTTACGGGTCAGCGACTGATCGACGGTACTTACTCTGAAAAAGTAGGCTCCGTCGGGCAGACTGCGCGAATCGAACGTAAAACACACTTCACCCTCATGTTCCGCATTTTCGGTAAGCACCCGCAGCGGATCGCCCGCAGCGGTAAGCAGCTCCAGCGTAAGGGCTTTTTTTTCGGGAAGATCGATGCGAATCTCTACTTCTCCGGCAGCCGTTTCGCCGGGCAACTCATATACCTTGACGTACTTCTTTACCGGACGGTTGCCTTTGTTTCGTTGCCGAAAATAACGCAGCCCATAATACAGCAGAAAAATTCCGACGGTGAGAAAAAGGGAATAAAACAATATTTCGTAAAACTCGGTTCTCATCGTTTACAATGCTATTAATCCTTCAATGGTAAAGGCTTTTCGGTATTTTTCGACAATCGCTTCTACCGAAAGCATGGTTTCGCGAGCGGTCACGGAAATGTATTTCCCTTCGGAAGAAGGTTTGGAATTGATCACGGCCGAAGCGTCAAAAAGCGCCATCACACGGGCCAGCATTTCGTTATTGGCCGGTACGATAAACTTAAACATATATACATCGGGGGCAAGGAACGATTGTTCAAGCGCAGCTTTAAGCTGTAAAAGCCTTTCTTCACTCATGCGGTTATTTTTTCCATATTTTATGTATCCTGAACGCTTCGCTAAATAAAGGTCTGAGCGCTTCCGGAAGGGTTACCGGCGATTGGAGCAGGCTCTCCAACCAAAAAGCGGTGTGACCGACCTGTCCGTCGAACCCGTTTTCTTCCTGCAGTTCGAGCCAGCAACGCCGCAAAACGAGTGTGTCGGCCTGTTGGGTCTGCCTTACCTGCAAATCGGTTAAAGGTACTATTTTTTGATGTTCGGGAAAGGCGGATCCGAAAGCGGATAACCATACGGCATCATAAACCAACTGCACATTAAGCGCTTCGTATAAGGCTTCCTGTGCCGATACCGCATTTAATGCCTGCGAAAGACCCAAACGAACACGGGCCAGCTCCTGATCGTAAATGCGTAGAAAGCTGTCCCACGAAGGATGCTCCAACGCCCAGGAAGCAAGCGCTTCGGTAGAAGTTGGCAGATCAATCGCTGCGGAAAATGACGGGTTTGCCGTTTTCCCGGAAAGCAGCGCAAGGGCTTTTTCCAACTCATGAAGCTTTTTTAAACGACTGGTAATCAATAGCGGAATAAGTGGCTGTCGCAAAAAATGAGCATTGGTATCAAACACGATGGCTTCTTCCCGCTCGATAGCCTCTTCCGCATCCCAGGTCTCCATTCCAAGCAAAGAAAGTGCTTCTTCGGGGCTCATTTGCTTCTAAAAATTACTTCTATCTGTAAAGGTAAGGAATAGAAAAACCGATCGGAAACCCCGCTTTTTGTATATTTGAGTATATGCGATACAAGACGCTGTTTTTCTCTATTACCGCCCTGTTTATGCTGTTCTTACACGCCTGTATAACCAGCGCGCCTAAGTATAGCCGCGTAGAACAAGTGATGTTGCTGAAGCCGGGCATGAGCTACGAAGAGGTAAATGAAGTGCTGGGTGTAAAACCTTATGATTTGCGCCGTTTTGATTCTACCGGCCAACGCGTAATGGTCTATAAATACCGCACTACCGACCGACAGGCGCTTTTTTTGAAAGATACCAATGGGCACGAAATACGCGGCCGGTTCGTGGATCTTCACGCTACCTTTACACCTCAGGATACGCTCATTCTGATGGAATCTTTTCTTTCCGATTCCAAAGCCCTCACCAAAAGCATAGATATTAATACATTGATTATCTTTTTTACGGTAACCGCTCCCACTATACTGCTGTATTTGGGTATCAAAAATTTATGATGCCGATAACCTGAGAAGTTACCAACAAAATCCTGCTTTTATCAAAAAATCGCGCGTTGAAAAGGCTTACAGCCGTATCTTTATACGGTGAAAACTGCGCTTATGGAAACCAAAAAATTCACTGAAGAAACGCTTACCGCCAATGTAAAACGTAAGCATATTTCGCTGGCTATCGAATATTGCCTCGAAAATAAGATCGAATTTATCGTCACTCCCGGTAACAGCTCCGACGATTTTATCATGGGTTTTGTCATTCGCGATATGGCCAGCGCCGTAGCCCTCGGTATGTCGCTGAAAGAACTGAAGATAGACCCCAACGGACTTCCCGCTTTCACCTCGGCAAGCGTGCTGAAAAACAATCAGAAAAAAACAAACCCGGTGGCGAAAGAAGAAGAATCGACCGTAACAGAACCCATTCCATTGCTGGAAAATACCCTGAAATTTGACATGGAAACGGCCGGATAAGCCGCTTACTTGCTGCTTTGTCAAAAGAAAATCCCGGCAAAACCGGGATTTTTTTATGGTTGTATGTATCCTGTTTTATTTGGAATCTAAAGCCGGTCGCTTTTCCCGGTTAGCTAAGTCCCAAGCTGTAAAGAAAATCAGCCGGGTTATTTTCTCCACTTTTGGGAAATCTATTTTTTCGACGGTGTCGGTCGGTTTGTGATAATCTTCGTGAATACCGCTGAAATAAAAGATTACCGGAATGTTTTTACGCGCAAAATTGTAATGATCAGAGCGGTAATAAAAACGATTGGGATCGGAAGGATCGTTATAGCGGTAATCGAGCTTGAGACGGGTGTGCAACGCATTGGCCTGCTCACTGATAACATGCAGATCGCTGCTTAGCTTATCGGACCCGATGATATAGACATATTCGTTATTGCTACCGTAATGCTTATCGTTACGCCCAATCATATCGATATTCAGATTGGTAATGGTTTGTGAAAGAGGAAACAACGGATTTTCACTGTAATAATACGAGCCTAACAAGCCCTTTTCTTCGCCCGAAACAGGCATAATCAGTATGCTGCGACGCGGCCCTTTTCCTTCTTCGACCGCTTTGCGGAAAGCCAAGGCAATGTTCATAAGCGCTACGGTACCCGTACCGTCATCGTCGGCGCCGTTGTATATAAGATCCCCTTCTTTACCGAGGTGATCGTAATGTGCGGTAATCACTATCAGCTCGTCTTTTAAATCGGTACCTTCTATATAGGCCAGCACATTTTCGCCGGTCATTTTATGGGTTTCGCGACGAATGTTGATTTCGAGCGCTACGGATAATTGTCTGTTTAAAGGTTTGCCAGTTTTAGAAATTTTTTCAGCCAGCGCTTTTGCTTCTCCTTTTTTACCTAACAGCATTTCTCCCATTTGCGGACTAATGTAAAATGCAGGCAAACGACGCGGAGTTTGGGGTTCTTTTTCGCCCTTCATATCCATCACCAAACGGGTAGTCGGTTTTTGAATATAATGGTGTAGCTGTTCACGTTGCTTAAGATAATTCTGATCCAGTATCAAAACCGCAGCGGCGCCTTTACGGTATGCAAGCTGTGTTTTTTTACGCGTGTCGGTGCTCCAGGCCGAACGATCCGATTTACCGGTAAGTAACGAATTGCCTTTTTTATCGAGCGGTTCACCCGAAAGAATAAGTATTACTTTGTTTTTGACATCGACCTCTTTATAATCCGAATACTTTTCCTCTTCAATTCCATAACCTAAAAAAAGCACTTCCGAAGTTTGGATAAGAGTATCGGCAAAACCCTGGAAATAATAGAAGTCTTCAAAGAACTGAAACTGCTTATCGTGTATCGAAAGTGTACCTCCGGGTATCTGCTCGGCCAGTTCAAAAGTCTGATAATAGGATCCATTCAAAGGAGCTATCCCGATAGATTGAAAATAATCGGCCAGGTAAGCCGCGGCTTTTTTCTGTCCTTCTTTTCCGGTTTCGCGACCCTCAAACTCGTCCGACGCTAACACATGAAGGTGTTTGGAAAGAAATTCCTGCTGAATAAGATCGCCGTAAGCTACTGCTTCGGGTAAAGCTAATTGCGAATGGTGAATATCTACTCTTTCTTTAACTGAAAGAGAATCAGTGTTTTTCTGTGAATATACACAGGTTATACACAGAAAAATGAACAAAAAAGCACTACTCAGTTGTTTCATCAGCAAAGGGGTATTTTATCTATTCTGCGTTGGTGACGCCCGCCTTCAAATTCGGTCGAAAGGAAAACATCCGTAATTTTCAGCGCATCTTCTATACTTATAAAACGAGCAGGTAAAGACAATACATTAGCATTGTTATGCTGTCGGGCCAGTATGGCTATTTCTTCTGTCCAGCAAAGTGCCGCTCTTATACCAGCGTGTTTATTAGCGGCAATAGTGATGCCATTTCCGCTTCCGCAGAGCAAAATGCCTCTTACTTCCTCATTTTCTTCTACTTCTTTGGATACAAGGTGGGCAAAATCGGGGTAATCGACACTTTCTTCGTTATACGTACCTTTGTCGTCCACTTCAAAACCATGGTCGCGCAGATGTTTTACCAAAGCTTCTTTCGTAATGTAGCCCGCGTGGTCACATCCGATAGCAATTTTTTTCATAAGTACATCGTTTTGAAGATGAAAAAACAAATAAATTTTTGAGCAAAGAAATGTTCATCGGCTTAAATTACGGTTCATATTTAGTTAAAACGGAATTTGGAAACAAAGACTTGTTCCGCGTAATAAAAATTAAACACAAACCGCGAAATGAAGATTACATTCATTCTTCATATCCGACAAACATCTCAATGAACATTTTTGTAAATTTAAAAGTAGCTATTTTTCACTGATTATGTTTTTCAAGAGAATGTGAATAACTGAGAACAGTGTTAAAAATCAAAAATTTAGACGCTGAAAAACTATGGAAAAGATGTGATAATTCATATTTTCAAACTGCTTTGAAAAGAGTTGTACACAGAGTTAACACCCTATTAAAGAATTACATTAAAAATAAAAGATGAATAATTATATAAGATTGGGAAAAGATAATGTAAGAAAAGGATTGTGGTGTGCCGTATTTGCAGTACTTTCATCCGTGCTTTATGCACAACCTCAAGTCAACTCCGATGGATATAATGTGTTTTATTACTCCGGCGGCCAAAAGGCCAGCGAAGGCCCCATGCGGGAAGGCAAGCCCGACGGCTACTGGAAAACGTATTATGAAAACGGTAACCTCAAAACAGAAGGGAATCGCCGCGACTTCCAGCTCGACAGCCTCTGGAAATTTTACGACGAAAAAGGTCAGCTAAACAGCGAAATCACCTATCGCGAAGGCAAGAAGAACGGGGTATCCAGAATTTACAATGAAGGTGTATTGATTAGTGAAACGCATTATGCGGACAATGTAAAAGAAGGTCCGGTGCTGTTTTTTTATCCCGATGGAAAGCTAAAACGTCAGGAAAATTACGTTTCGAACGGCTTGCAGGGTGAAGTAAAAGAGTTCGATTCTACCGGTAATATTATTACCCTCGAAGAGTATCACCAGGGCAATCTTATCAATCAGCGAAGGGTTAACCGGCTGGACGAAGAGGGTCGTAAAACCGGAAAATGGCTGGAATTTTATCCCAACGGTAAAATAAAAAGTGAAGCAGAATATAGTGGAGGCATACAAACCGGCTATTTCAAGGAATACGATACGCGCGGCAACCTGAAAGTGCTCGAAAAGTACGAAGAGGGTGAAAAGCAGGAAGAAGCCGAAGAAATTGTGTTTATCGATATACGAACCACGTATCATCCGAACGGAAGGCCACATTTTATAGGCGGTTATACAGACGGTAAGAAAAACGGAATTTTTCGTGAATACTCCGATTCGGGTGCGTTGGTGCAGTCTTATATTTATCGGAGAGATCTGTTGCTTTCTGAAGGTATAGTCGATGAAATGGGTAATTATCAAGGCGATTGGAAACTGTATTATCCCGATGGTACGCTCCGTGCCGAAGGCCGTTATGAAGAAGGATTAAGAGTGGATGAATGGAAGTTTTACCATCCCAATTCCAAAATAGAGCAAAAAGGAAAATACGTAAAAGGCAAGCCCCATGGATTATGGTTGTGGACTTACGCCAACGGACAATTGCAGCGTGACGAAACTTACCGTTACGGCAAAGAAGAAGGCACGGTGATAGAATATGATTCCCTGGGTAATGTATTGGCAAAAGGCGATTATATAGACGGATACCGCGATGGAGAATGGTTTTATCACGTAGGTGACCATATCGAAAAAGGCAAGTACCGCGATGGCGAACGTGACGGCGAATGGGTCTATATTTACGACAATGAAAAGAAGGCTTTTGAAGGTAAATATGTCAACGGATTAGCCGAAGGCCGACACCGTTATTACTATTACAACGGAAAAATAAGGCTTGAAGGCCGCTACAAGCAGGGATTGAAAGAAGGACTTTGGAAAAATTATGACGAACAGGGAAATGTGAGGCTTACGGTAGAGTACAAAAGAGGCGTAGCTACCCGGTTCGATGGGGTAAAAGTGAAAGAAACTATGGAGCCGCATAAGATCAATGCGGTTGACCAATGAAACCCCGGCGCCGCTTTAGACAGTTTATACGCGATGAATTTGGATTCGATTACGAAGCCCAGTACCGGCTTTACCGCATTTATTTTTTAATATCCGCACTTCTTGCGCCTGTTATTCTTTTTGGTGTCATTCAAAACAGGGAAACACGCTATTTATGGCTGGATATATTTTTCCCCTTGTTTTTTTCAGGAATATTTACACTTTCTTTTTTAAATGAATGGGTAAAAAATAACCTTCGTAACCTGTTTTTTACCTTTTGCTATTTTGCAACCATGTACGCTTATATGTCTCTTTTTCAGAGCGATTATCAGATAAGCGATTTCATAGGATTTTTATTGGCTTTTTGTGCCATTTCAATTGGTATTCAGGATCACCGTTATGTGTTTTTTTATGGAGTATCTATGCTTTTGCTTATCGGAGCAGGTGCTTTTTACAAAACCGAAGGGAATATAGATCCCTGGCACATATTTATTATAGTGCTCATTATCTCTATCGTTTGCCTTATTATTCATTATAGCCGTTTTGTGCTGCTGCGTAAGCTCAACGAAAGCCGCGCCGATCTTCGTGCAGGACGCGACCGATTGCTTACTGTTCTCGATTCTATAGACAATACGGTTTACAATGTAGCTATCGATGAGCGCGGCAACCGACATATACGCTATGTATCGGGTAAAATAGAAAACCTGACCGGAATGACGGTCGATGAGTACATTACCGAAGTCAAATCGGGTCGCCTTCTCGATCGCATTCACCCCGACGATTTACCCGATGTAATAGAACAATCTCGTGTGCTGAATGAAGAAAAAAAACCGGTCAGCATTGTATTTCGATTTTTGCGCGACGAAGAACAAACCAACTACATCTGGATAGAAGAAAAAGTATTTCCCCGGCTCGATGATAAGGGTCGGCATATAGCCAATATCGGTATATCTAACAATGTGACCGCACGCATAGAAGGTGAAAAAGCCCTGCGCGATTCGGAAGCACGTTATCGCCACATGATAGAGCGTAACCTGGCCGGGTTCTATCGTGTCGATTCCCGCCATCGTTTGGTCGATTGTAACCAGGCTTTTGCACATATTTTGGGATTTCAGTCGAAAGAAGAAATTATAGGCTTACCTGTAAATCAATTATACCGGCATTCAAGCGATGAAAATCGTTTTGTGGCCATGTTGCGTGAGAAAATAAACATTCGAAACCACGAAAGTCATCTTACGCTTCGTTCGGGTAAACAGATATGGTTGCTTGAAAATGTGTCGCTTATCGCCGGAAATAAACAGGAACACTATCAGATAGAAGGAACCGTATTCGACATTACCGAGCAGAAAAATGCCCAGCTCGAAACCGAACGTGCCCGCAATAACCTGACAATGGTTATTAACAACATCAACTCATTGGTATATAGCCTCGATGTGGATGAAAACGGGCAAAAGGAATTTGTGTTTTTAGGGCCGCAGATTACAGACATTACCGGTATTTCGCGCGAACAATATATTCAGGAAATTAAAACGGGAGAGCTAAACCGTTACATCCACCCCGACGATCTGCCGCAAATTGCCAAAAACTTCGATCGGATTCGGCAACAGAAAAAATCCGTTTCCTTTACTTATCGCTTTTGGTCGCGGAAAAAAAACGAGTATGTATGGCTCGAAGAAACGATGTTTCCGCAGTTCAATGCACAGGGTCGTATTTATAGAATTTTCGGCGTGGTGCGCGATGTGTCCGAAAAAATACGCTACGAAGACGCCCTCCTCAAATCGGAAGAAAGTTACCGCATGCTCTTCGAACGCAACCTGGCAGGGGTTTTTCGAACCACTATGGCAGGCTCTATTCTCGATTGTAACGATGCTTTTGTGCACATATTCGGGTATAGCTCGAAAGAAGAAATGATGAGCCAGCGCTCACACGATCTTTATTTCTCTGATCACGAACGGGAAACCTATATTTCACACCTCAGGGCGCGTAAAGAGCTGAGCAATTATGAAATACTGCACCGCCGAAAAGACGGTTCGGCCCTGTGGGCACTTATCAATGTGTCGCTCATTACCGATAACGATCTCGAAACCGATATTCTGCTCGGTACGCTTATCGATATTACCGACCGTATGAAAGCCGAAACCGCCATGCGCGAAAGCGAAAAACGGTTTATGCTGCTGGCGGCCTCTACCATCGAAGGAATTATATTTTTTGAAGAAGAGGGGCGTATTATCGACTCCAACGACCAGTTTGCTTTGCTTCACGGCTATGCGTCCAACAGAGAAATTACCGGCAGACACATCAACGATTTTGTGGTAGAGGAAGATCGCAACCTGGTACAGCAACAGTTGCACAACCGGAGCGAAGAAATTATTGAGATACGCACGGTTTCTAACGAGGGGGAAATAAGCTGGTTCGAATCTAAAGTCAGTGTTATTCCTTCCAGCTCCCGAATGCTCGGGGTGCTGGTGGTCTATGAAATTACCGAACGCAAAAAGCACGAAGAAGCCATTATCAACAGTAAAAGGGCTTATGAACAGTTGGTCGAAGGTTCACCTTACGGTATTTTTATTCACAACGAAGGAAAAGTCTTTTATGCCAACCACTCTACTTTCGAAATTGTCGGTATAGATCGCAACGAGTTTGAACCCGGCAAATTTTCGCTGTATCAGTTTATTCTTCCCGAATACATTTCCGAAGCTTACGAACGCCGCCAAAAGCTGCTTCAGGGCGAAGAAGTGCCTTTTATCCGAATCCGTATTTACAACTCGGCAGGCGAAGTGCTCGATATAGAAACCAAATCGCAGCTTATTATTTACGAAGGACAAACGGCTATTCAGACCACCATTAAGGATGTATCGACCGAGCTGCAGCTTCAAAAAGAAAAGCTACGTGCCGAAATAGCCGAACAGGCCAACAAACAATTGGCCTCCGAAATAACCGAACACAAACGTACCCAGGTCAAGCTGGTCGAAATACAGCAATACCTGCAAAACATTATCGGTAGTTCTATCGACATGATTATGGCCAGTGATATTCACAATGCCATCAATGAGGTGAACCCTGCCGCACTGGTCACTTTCGGATATACCCGCGAAGAGCTTATCGGTAAGCATCCGCGTATTCTTTATGCCGACGAAGCCGAATTTGAGAAGATAAATCAACACCTTTCACAAAACGGCACCTTCTCAGGCGAAATCATCAACCGACGCTCTAACGGAGAAGCCTTTACCTCGTATATTTCCGCTTCGCTTATCCGCAATAACCAGGGCGAAGTAATTGGTTCTATGGGCGTGTCGCGCGATATTACCGAAATCATCGAAGCCGAGAAAATCGTACGCGAGCAAAATGCCAAAATAAATTCCATATTCGATAACACTTCGAATATGCTGATTTGGACGCTTAACCGCGCGTATTGCATCACCTCTTTTAACCGCAACTTTGCCGAAATTATTCGCCGCGATTTCGGCATAGAGGTGCATACCGGAATGAATTTCCTCGACGGGCTCCGACGCTTTATTGAAGAAGAAAGTTTTGAACCCCTTCGGGAAAAATATGCGCGTGCTTTTCAGGGCATTCCGCAGGAACTCGACGGTCCGCTTACTTCTCCGCGAGGTAACTGGCTGTGGTTCGAAACCTACCTCAATCCCATTTTGCTCGAAACGGGCGAGATAGATGAAATATCCTGCGTATCGCACGATGTAACCGACAAAAAGCAGACCCAGTACGATTTGCGTAAAAACGAAGAGCGCAACAAGGCCATGATCAATGCCCTGCCCGACCTTATTTTCAGAATGAGCAAAGAGGGCGTGTACCAGGAAGTTTTTTACAAGCACGATCACGAACTGGTTATCCCGCCTTCGCAATTCGTGGGCAAGAAGATAACCGATCATTTCACCGAAAACGGATTGGGCGAACGCTTTTTATCCAATATCCGAACCTCGCTCGAAACCAACAGGGTGGTGCAGTTTGAGTATAAAATGGAGCTTAACGGTTATCCCGGTTTTTTTGAAGCGCGTTATGCCAAAATCAACGAGCACGAAGTGCTGGTCATTATCCGCGATATTACAGAGAAAAAACAGGCCGACGAGAATCTGCTGGCTTCGCTCAAAGAAAAGGAAGTGCTGCTCAAAGAAGTGCATCACCGCGTAAAAAACAACCTTCAGGTGATTTCTTCCATTCTTAATTTGCAATCGTCTTATGTGAAAGAAGAGAGTACCCTGCAAATTCTACGCGAAAGTCAGAACCGCATTAAATCCATGTCGTTTATCCACGAAAGCCTTTACCAGACCAAAAACTTCTCCTCGATCAATTTTTCGGAATACATCGTTAACCTCTCCAAAAATTTAGTACATTCATATCAGGTATTCAGCAATTTAATTGAGCTCAAGTTTAATGTAGGCGAGCTCGATCTGAACCTCGACCAGGCCATTCCCTGTGGGCTTATCATTAACGAGCTGGTGTCGAATGCGCTGAAATACGCTTTCAATGAAGATCAGGAAGGCACTATCTATATCGGTCTTCGTGAAGAAAACAACCATATACACCTAAAGGTTGAAGACGACGGTAAGGGGTTGCCCGAGGGCTTTGACTACACCAGCACCGAAACCCTGGGCCTCCAACTGGTGCTTACACTGGTCGAGCAGCTCGATGGAAAAATCGAACTCGATTCCCGGGGGGGTACTAAATATTTGATTATTTTTGAAAAACTGAATTAAATCCTGCCGGATATGTCCAAAACGACGGTCTTAGTAGTAGAAGACGAAAGTATTGTTTCGAAGGATATTCAGCAAAGTCTGACCAAGCTCGGGTATAATGTGGTAGGCGCTTCTTCTACCGGAGAAAAAGCCATCGCCCTGGCCAGCGAGCTGAGACCCGATATCGTGCTGATGGACATTATGCTCAAAGGGCAAATCAACGGTATTGAAGCGGCTTCCGAAATCAAAAAGAACGAAGGCATTCCCGTTATTTTCCTGACGGCCTACGCCGACGAAGGCACCCTTTCCAAAGCGAAAGTGACCGAGCCCTACGGCTATATTATCAAGCCTTTTAAAGAAATTGATCTCCATACTTCTATCGAAATGGCGCTCTACAAGCACAAGAAGGAAAGGGAAATCATGAAAGAAAGGGATTTGCTGTATTCTATCGTCGAAAACAAGGAGTCGAAAGACTATATCTTCGTCAAATCCAACTCCAGGCTCATCAAGCTCAATACCCGCGAAATTTATTACATCGAAGCGCTCAAAGATTATGTGGTGATCAACACGCTCAACAGCCGTTACACCATCCATTCTACCATGAAAGACATCGAGAAGAAAATGCCCTCCAGCGATTTTATCCGGGTACACCGCTCTTTCATTGTGCGTATCGACAAGATTGCCGCTATCGATCTGCCCAACCTGACGCTCGAAAACGATAAAAAAACCATCCCTATCGGTGGGTCTTACAAAGACGATCTGGTAAATCGGCTTAACCTCGTATAAGCCTTATCCCCTTTTGTAGCTAACAAAAAAAGGAAGCACAAGGCTTCCTTTCTAAGAGGTTCCGAGCAGATTCGAACTGCTGTACAAGGTTTTGCAGACCTCTGCCTAGCCACTCGGCCACGGAACCGTTTACCGGTTAAGGTCTGCGAATTTACACATTCCCCGGCATTCTACAATCACCTGCCCCGATCTTTTCGGCGGCATTTATCCGTCGCTCAGGGTTACGCTTACTTTTTGTACGTTGCCGTTGGCCGGCGGACTATGCTTAAATAAGGTAACACGAATACGCCCGGCCTGTGGAAATGCGCTGCGGATACGCTTCAGGATACGCCCGCATACATGCTCGATAAGCTTGCTGCGAATAGCCATTTCTTCGTGTACGAGGCGCGTAATCACCACGTAGTCTGCGGTAGCCGAAAGGTCGTCTTCTGCCACGGCTTTCGAAATGTCCAGCTCCACATCAATGTCTAAGCTGTAATTCGTACCAATAACAGCCTCTTCGGGTAGGCAGCCATGGTAGCCATATACGGAAAGCTGATGGATCGAAACAGTTCCCATATTCCTTTAGCTTAAGCGCGACAAGGCATTGTCGAGGCGTTTCACGGTTTCCTCACGGCCTAATAGCGCTACAATATCAAACAATACCGGTCCGCCACCCACACCGCTCAGGCATACCCTGAAAAGCTGCATCACTTCGCCGGTTTTTACACCTGTTTTTTCGCAGGTTTCTTTAAAAATGCGCTCTGCATTTGCGGAATCGAAAGGGGCTAAGTCTTTCAACGCATTGCTGATTTCTGTGAGGAAAGCGGCCGCTTTTTCGTTCCAGCGCTTTTTGATCACTTCGGCATCGTAGGTCGAAGGCGCTTCAAAAAAGTAAGCACCCAGTTCGTCGAATTCGTAAAGAAAATGGGCTTTTTCCTGCAACAGCCTACACACTTCCGTCAGGTAAGCGTCTGAAACGCGAATGCCCTTTTTTTCGAGCGAAGGCGCCCAAAGCGCAGCCAGTTCAGCCGCACTGTATTTACGCAGGTATTGCTGGTTGAACCATTTCGATTTTTCGGGATCGAATTTAGCGCCGGCTTTGCTCACTCTTTCCAGTGAAAACTCCTGCACCAGCTCTTCGAGGGTAAATAATTCCTGATTACCACTGCTGTGCCAGCCCAGCAGGGCCAGCATATTGATAAATGCTTCGGGGAAATAGCCTTTTTCGCGGTAACCCGAAGAAATTTCCTGCGAAGAAGGATCCTTCCATTCCAGCGGGAATACCGGGAATCCCAGTCGGTCGCCATCGCGCTTGCTGAGCTTGCCGTTGCCGTCGGGCTTGAGCAGCAACGGAAGGTGGGCAAATTCGGGCATCACTTCTTCCCAGCCTAAGTAACGGTATAACAGTACGTGCAGGGGTGCCGAAGGAAGCCATTCCTCGCCCCGTATCACGTGGGTAATTTTCATCAGGTAATCGTCCACCACATTCGCCAGGTGGTAAGTCGGCATGCCGTCCGATTTGAACAGCACTTTGTCGTCTAACTGGGCACTGTTTACCACTACCCAGCCACGGATAATGTCTTTGAGCCGAATCTCTTCGTTGCGCGGAATTTTGATGCGCACCACGTAAGGGTCGCCCGCCGCAATACGACGTTTTACCTCGTCTTCGGGCAGGGTCAGCGAGTTTTTCATCTGCTGCCGCGTGATGGCGTTGTACGAAGGCGAAGCAACTTTAGCCGCTTCGAGTCTTTTGCGCATTTCTTCTAGCTCTTCTGTCGTGTCAAAAGCGTAATACGCATAGCCCGCTTCGACAAGCTGCTCGGCATACTGACGGTAAATACCCGCTTCTTTGCGCTCGCTTTGGCGATAAGGTACATGGGGGCCTTCGCCGAAACCGAGTCCTTCGTTGGGTTCTATCCCACACCATTTCAGCGATTCGATGATATAGGCTTCAGCGCCCGGTACAAAACGGTTTTGGTCGGTATCTTCTATACGCAGCAGGAAATCGCCGCCGTGTTTTTTAGCAAACAGGTAATTGTACAGTGCAGTACGCACTCCGCCCATGTGTAGCGGTCCCGTAGGACTTGGGGCAAAACGCACCCTTACTCGTCTATCGCTCATTTTATCGGTTTTGCGGGCAAAGATAATTGAAATCGAAGGAAAAAGATCGTATCTGAACAAGCCCTTACCGGAAGAGTGAACGTGCCTTTATTTTTTTGCCGATCGGCTTGAAACAAAATGCCGGATTATACGTAAAACGAAAGCTTTGGACAGCGCGTGCATGCAGGATAATTTTCAAATACTGATTCGGAAGCTTGACGGGTTTATCCGCAAGTACTACACCAATAAGCTGATTCGAGGGCTCATCCTCGGTTTTTCGCTTACCCTGCTGGCCTGGCTGTTGGCTTTGTTGCTCGATTATGCGGCCGACTTTGGGAAAACGGGTCGTCAGGTGCTTTTTTTCAGTTGGTGTACCGTTTTTCTTTACGTATTGGCGGTTTGGATCATCAATCCCCTGGTGCGTTATTTCCGCTTGGGGCGTATCATTTCACACGAACAGGCCGCCCGTATTATCGGCAGGCATTTTCCCGGCGTGAACGATAAGGTCATCAATACCCTGCAACTGAGAAAGCAGGCCGAGCTTTCGGAGACTCAGTTGGATTTGTTACAGGCGGGTATCGACCAAAAAATTACGGAACTCAAGCCCATTTCTTTTACCGCTGCCATCGATCTGCGCCGCAACCGGCGTTACCTGCGCTTTGCCCTGCCCCCACTTCTGGTTATGCTGGTGCTGCTCTTTGCCGCACCCAGCTTGCTTACCGAAGGCACCCGCCGTATTGTGCAGTACGATCAGGAATTTGAAAAGCAAGCCCCTTTTCGATTTGTGCTCGAAACCGATAAGCTCGAAGTGGCAGAATTAGAAGATTTCCGCCTTGTCGTTAAAATGGAAGGAGAGGCTGTACCCGATGCCGTCTTTCTCGAAACTGGCGCGATGAGCTACCGCATGGAAGCGCTCGATAAACGCCGTTTTGCTTATACCTTCCGGAAAGTGAATAAAAATCAACAGTTTAAGCTTACGGCGGCCGGCTTTCATTCTCCGGCTTACGAACTGAAGACCATTCCCAATCCGACACTTCTGCGTTTTGATATCCATCTCCGCTTTCCAGCCTATACCGGCATCGCACCCAAAACCGTGTCGAACGACGGCGATCTCTCTGTACCCGAAGGCACCGTGGCCCGCTGGGTGTTTCATACCCGCAGTACAGAAGAACTGCTGGTCACTTTTGCCGATACACTGCTTGTGTTGAAACCTTCGGCTTCCGAACAGTTTGCCTTGAATACCCCCTTGATCCGATCGGGCGCGTATTCGATTCGTACTCGTAACCGGCATCATACCGCTAAAGATTCGGTGGCCTATTACCTCAACGTGGTTCCCGACCAGTATCCGAGAATAAGCGTCGAAGAGCAGCAAGACAGCCTGAGTCAGCGCCGCCGTTACTTTATGGGCGAAATCAGTGACGATTATGCGCTTACCTCACTTACCTTCCATTATCGCTTTCTTAACCCGACCGATTCCCTTGCTCCTGCCGGAATACAGAGCGTTCAAGTGCCTTTTAACCGAGGTGCTTCTGCTGATCAGTTCATCTATTTTTGGGATCTCAGCAGCTTACCCCTGCAACCCGGCGATCAGGTAGAGTATTATTTTATAGTGACCGATAACGACGGTATCCGTGGACCCAAAGCAACCCGCTCGGCGACCCGGGTGTTCAAAGCACCAACCCTTCGCGAAATTGGCGAACAGAATGACAAGAGCAACGACGCGCTGAAAAAAGACATGGAAAAAGCGCTCGAAGAAACCCGCAAGCTCAACCGCGAAACCAAACAGATAAAGCAGGAAATGCTGCAAAAGAAAAATTTGGGCTGGCAGGAGAAAAATAAGCTCGAAAACCTGATGGAACGTCAACAGCAGCTTCAGCAACGTGTGGATCAGATACGCCGGCAAAACCAGCAGCAGAACAACCTGAAAAACGAATTTACCCAGCCCAATCCCGAGCTCTTCGAAAAACAGCAACAGCTAGAAGAGATGTTTGAAAAACTCATGTCGGAAGACATGAAAAAATTGTACGACGAACTGCAGCAATTGCTCGAAAAGCTGGATAAAAACAAGCTACAGGAAAACCTTGATCAGGTAGAGCTTTCGCAGAAAGACCTCGAAAAAGAGCTCGACCGCTCATTGGAGCTTTTCCGTCAGTTGGAATTTGATCAAAAGCTCGGAGAGATAAGCGATAAGCTGGAAAAATTGGCCGAGGAACAGCAAAAACTGTCGGAAGAAACCGCCAAAAATCCGAAGGAAAATGCCGCCCAGCAGCAAAAGCAGGAGGAATTGAACAAAGAGTTTGAAAAGCTGCGCGAAGACATGGAAAAGCTGCGTGAGCTTAACGAGGAGCTGGAACGCAAGCACGATTTGGGCGATACCCGCGAAGAAGAGCAGCAGATAGAAAATCAAATGCAGCAAAGTTCCGAGCAGCTATCCCAGCAGAAAAGCAAAAAAGCATCCGATTCGCAGAAAAAAGCCGCTGAGGATATGCAAAGCCTTCAGCAACAGTTAGAAGCCATGCAACAGTCGGCAGAAGAAGAGCAGATGGGTGAAGATATCGACGCCATGCGTGCCCTGCTCGAAAACCTGGTGCGCCTTTCTATCGATCAGGAAGCCTTAATGACCGAATTGACCCGTACGGCACCCAACGATCCGAAGTACGTAAAGCTGGGTCAGCAGCAGCGTAAGCTCAAAGACGATGCCCGTATGATCGAGGACTCCCTCTTTGCCCTCAGCAAGCGGGTAATGCAGATACAGCCGATTGTCAACAAAGAAATGGCGCAGATCAACCAATCTATTACCTCGGCCCTGCGTGAAATAGGAGAACGGCGCACTCCGGCGGCCGCTTCCCAGCAGCAATATGCAATGACCGCGCTTAACAACCTGGCCTTGCTACTCGACGAAGCCCTTCAGGCCATGCAGGCTCAGTTGGCCGCTTCGCAATCGAACCCCGACGGTTCTTGCAAAAAACCCGGAAGCAATAAAGGCTCACAGCCCAAGCCCGGCAAGGGGCAGTCGATGCAGTCGCTTAAAAAAATGCAGGAAGAGCTGTCTAAAACGATGGAGCAGGTTAAGAAACAGCTTGAAAAAGAAGGAAATAAAAAAGGACCCGGACAAGGGAACCCCTCGAAAGACGGGCAATTGAGTCGCGAACTGGCCGAGATGGCAGCCAAGCAGGAAGCGATTCGCCGCAAGCTGATGGAGCTGGGCAATGAGCTCAACAAAGACGGATCGGGCAATGGCAACGAAATCAGGAAAATTGCCGAACAGATGGAACGCAACGAAGAAGACATCGTAAACCGTCGAATCACACAGCAAACTCTTATGCGTCAGCAAGATATTTTAACGCGTTTGCTGGAGTCGGAAAAAGCCGTCAGAGAAAGGGAAATGGACGAAAAACGCCAGTCGGAAGAAGCGAAAGATCAGGAAAGAAGTAACTCTTTACGCTTTTTAGAGTATAAAAGGAAAAAGGAAAAAGAGCTCGAATTGTTGCGAACTATTCCTCCTTCTCTTACACCTTATTATAAGAATAGAGTAAATGATTATTTCAATACCATTGGAAAGTAAAGAAATGCTTATGGAACAAGCGTACGCAAATACCATCCAGGAAATTCATTTCCCGTCTAAAACGGAGAATTTGGCGCTGGTAGAAAAGCTCATCGATCAGGTATGCGAAGAATTTAATGTCAACGAAGATCATTACGGTAATATCTTAATCGCCCTGACCGAAGCTGTCAATAACGCTATCCTTCATGGCAACAAACAGGATCCCGCCAAGCAAATTCGCCTTGTCTGTGAAAACCGGGAGAACAATCTGTTTTTTGTAGTGGAAGATCAGGGTGATGGGTTTGATTATCAAGGCCTTCCCGATCCTACAGACCCCGCCAATATTGAGAAACCCAATGGCAGAGGGGTCTTTTTAATGCGACACCTGGCCGATGAGGTAAATTTTTTCGAGCAAGGCAAGCGCGTTGAATTAAAATTCAAGATCTTTGTGAATTAAAATTCGCAAGTGTCTCTGGGTTCCGTCTCTTTTCAGTCTCTTTATGAATCATTCCGGTTGCCGCATAAGCGTAAGCTTGCGGACTGGCTTCGTGCAGCAATTGCCGAAGAAGGAAAACAAGCCGGAACGCTCAGCATCGTGCTTTGTACCGATGAATACCTGCTTTCGGTGAATCGTCAGTTTTTGAATCACGACTACTTTACCGATATCATCACGTTTCAGTATTCTGAAAATCAGGAGGTTAGTGGTGATTTGGTAATAAGTGTCGATCGTGTGCGGGAGAACGCACGCGATTTTGGCGTTTCTTTTTCTGAAGAAATGCACCGAGTGCTTGTCCACGGCGTACTGCACCTCTGTGGGTATTCGGACAAGACTAAAGCACAGCAGCAGCGGATGCGGAAGAAAGAAAATTACTATTTAGATAAACGAAATTTTTGATGTTCCACGTGGAACAATTCTGAACACAATGTGGAAATCGTACGATATTATTGTGGTGGGAGCCGGCCATGCCGGCTGTGAAGCGGCAGCCGCTGCGGCCAATATGGGTTCGCGTGTGCTGCTGGTGACGATGAACATGAATACCATCGGGCAAATGTCTTGTAACCCTGCGATGGGTGGTATTGCCAAAGGACAAATTGTAAGGGAAGTTGATGCCTTGGGGGGTTATTCGGGTATTGTAACCGATCGCGCTACGATTCAATTTCGGATGCTCAACAAATCGAAAGGACCTGCGATGTGGAGTCCCCGGGCGCAATGTGATCGGCAGCGCTTTAGTGAAGAATGGAGGCTCATGCTCGAACAAACCCCTTTGGTCGATTTTTGGCAGGATATGGCTTCGGGTCTTATCGTCGAAAATGGAAAAGCAGTGGGCATCCGTACAGGTATGGGAATAGAATTTCGTGCAAAAGCAGTAGTGCTGACCAACGGGACTTTTCTTAACGGACTCATTCACGTGGGTGAAAAACAATTTGGCGGCGGACGAATGGGTGAAAAAGCAGCACACGGAATTACCGAAGATTTACTGCGTCTTGGGTTTGAAGCAGGCCGTATGAAAACCGGTACACCGCCCCGTATAGATGGCCGAAGTCTCGATTATTCTAAAATGGAGGAACAGCCAGGCGATGAAAACCCCGGCCGTTTTTCTTATCTTGATGGCCATCCTCTTACCCAACAGCGACCTTGTCATATTACTTATACCAACGAAGAAGTACACGATGTGCTTCGGTCAGGCTTTGATCGTTCGCCCATGTTTAATGGGGCTATTCAAAGTTTGGGGCCACGGTACTGCCCCTCTATCGAAGACAAGATTAACCGCTTTGCGGATCGCGATCGGCACCAGATTTTTGTAGAACCCGAAGGCTGGAATACCATAGAAATATATGTCAACGGGTTTTCTACCAGCTTGCCCGAAGACGTGCAGTTTGAAGCTTTACGAAAAATACCCGGTTTTGAGAATGCTAAAATCTTTCGTCCGGGTTATGCCATCGAATACGATTACTTCCCTCCTACCCAGCTTACGCATACGCTCGAGACGAAATTGGTGGAGAATCTTTATTTCGCCGGACAGATAAACGGTACTACGGGTTACGAAGAGGCAGCCTGTCAGGGACTCATGGCCGGTATCAATGCACACCTTAAGGTGCAAGAAAAAGACCCTTTTGTGTTGAAACGCTCCGAGGCGTATATAGGTGTACTAATCGACGATCTTATTACAAAAGGTACCGAAGAGCCTTATCGTATGTTTACCTCGCGTGCCGAGTTCCGGATTTTACTACGTCAGGATAATGCCGATTTAAGGCTTACCGAAAAATCGTATTCTATCGGATTAGCTTCAGCACAACGGTTGCTCCGGGTAGAACGAAAGAAAGAGGCTACACAAACGATTATTCGTTTTTTTCAAAAGGAGAGTATAGAACCTGAAATCATTAATGAGTGTCTTCAGGAAAAAGGCACGGAACCCCTTCGCCAAAAAGTGAAGATGATAAATGTGCTGCAGCGTCCGCAGGTGACTTTACAAGATCTCTACCGTGCCTCTGCTGAAACCCGATCCTTTATCGAATCGCTGGGCGAGGTGAAAGAAGAGGCGGTTGAGCAGGCCGAGATTCAAATGAAGTACGAGGGGTACATCGGGAAAGAAGAAGAGCTGGCGCAGAAATTGACCCGTCTCGAAGAAATTCCTCTTCCCCCCGATTTCGATTTTCAGCGCCTCAGTTCCCTTTCGTCCGAAGCCCGCGAAAAACTACAGCGTATTCGTCCGGCTACTTTAGGACAAGCTTCTCGCATTAGTGGTATTTCTCCCTCCGACATTTCCGTGCTGATGGTGTACATTGGCCGTTGATGTTCCACGTGGAACATTTGTCCGTTTTTTATCCTCCAACAGCAGTTTTTATATAAGCCCGGCACGTTTCGCCGGGCTTTTTTTGCAAAAACACGCAGAAATAGCCCTGTTTTTCGCGCAAGAGCAGTTTAAAGGCAAGTCTCCGGCGTTGTGCCGAAAGCTTCGTGGCGCGCTTTAAAACAAGGGGGCGCTGAAACCCTTGAAAACAGAGGCTTTCAAAGGCATGGCCTGGGTGTTTTTAACGAAAACCTACGCTTGTGGTTGAAAAACTGTGGAAACCTACTACAGGTAAGCGATCCAAGCATACCAAAAGCTGCGTATTTTCGTTATGGAAAAGATAAAGCGCAGTGCGTACATGAAAACAATTGGACTCTTTTTTAGTTTGGTGTTTGCGATTTCTGTTCATGCTCAGGATTTACCTCCTATCGGGCAATGGCGCGATCACCTGCCTTATAACAATACCATAGGCGTAGCTTATACCGGTAACAAGGTCTATGCCGCTACCCCCTATTCACTTTACTATTTCGACCAGGAAGATAATTCGATAGAGCGGCTCACCAAAGTAAATGCCTTATCTGATGTGGGAGTACTGTGCATCGCTTTCGATGAGTCGAGCGGTTTATTGGTGATAGGTTACCAAAGTGGTAACGTAGATCTTATTTCTGTACGTAATAATACAGTCACCAATCTTTCCGACATCAAACGCAGTAACCTGATCGGAGACAAATCTATTTACAGTATTTATTGCGCACAGGGCAGCGCTTATCTTTCTACCGGTTTCGGAATCGTACAGCTCGATCTTACGCGCAAAGAAGTAAAAGACACTTATTTTTTAGGACCGGTGGGTTCTTTCGTCAAAGTGTATTCCACTACCCTTTTGGGAAATACAATTTACGCGGCTACCGAAAACGGCATCTATACGGCAAACCGCAATCATCCTTTTTTGTCCGATCATTCGGCATGGACGAAGGATCTGTCTTTGCCCACTCCTGTGCTGAATAGTCCCTTTCGTCATGTGGCCGTCATGCAGGGCGTTGTATATGCTTCTTACGACAGTCCTAATTACGAGAAAGACACCCTGTATTTTAATGAAGGCTCCGGATGGCAAGTGTTTACACCGGCTATCGACAGAGATATTCGCAACATTAAGATTGTAAGCGATAATAAAATGCTGCTGGCCTATAACTGGAACCTGGCGGTGTATGATCCTTCGCATACCTTGGTGCAGAATATTTTTTCTTACCAAAGCGGTGCGGCACAACCCTCTCAGGGTGCTTTCGGGAATGGCTTTTATTGGATAGCCGATGTCAGAAAAGGATTGGTAAAAGCACTTAACCCCTGGTCCACTTCCGAAATTAAACCCCAGGGCCCACGCTCGGCCGGCGCTTTTCAGATGGATATTGTAAAAGGTGATGTGTGGATAGTGTCAGGTAACGTATATGGCTCTTCATGGAATAACAGCTATAATAGAGATTACGTGTCGGGGCGCATAAAAGAAACCTGGTACACTTTCGATGAAATTGATCACAGCGGCTTTTCGCTCGACTCTACCTTCGATATGGTTACTGTCGCCATCGACCCCGAAAATGCTTCGCACGTATTTGCAGGCAGTATGTCCTTCGGTGGCTTGTTCGAGATTCTTGACAACCGGGTGATTAACCGCTACCATACCCACAACAGTACCCTGCAATCCTGGACCCTCCGACCCGATTATTGCGGAATTACAGCACTTGCTTTCGACGAGGATGTGAATCTTTGGGTGTTTAACGCCTATGTCAACCGCTCACTCTCGGTACGTAAAAAAGACGGTACCTGGAAATCTTTTGCGCTTACTTCGAATATGCAAAACCGCATTTTCAAACAGCTTATCGTAAGCCGCGAAAACGGGTATAAATGGGTAGCCGTCCCTCCCAGCGGCTCGGCTAATGGCGGTGTTTTTGTGTTCGACGACAATGGAACGATAGACGATGAAAGCGACGATCGGTACCGGATGCTTACCACCACTCCCGGAGCCGGAAACCTGCCCAGTGCCGAAGTAATGGCGGTGGCCGAAGATCTTGACGGTGAAATTTGGATAGGTACAAATTCGGGTATAGCAGTTATTTATACGCCCGATAATGTGTTCTCGGGCGGAAATTTTGATGCGCAGCATATCCTCATTGAGCAGGATGGCAATCTCCAGATTTTGCTCGAAACCGAAGGTATTACCTGTATCGCTGTAGATGGCGCCAACCGTAAATGGATCGGCACGGAAGGTTCGGGAGTATATCTCATGTCGGAAGAAGGTACACAGCAAATCCACCATTTTACGGCCGAAAATAGCCCGCTGCTCTCGAACCGAATTTATGATGTCAAAATCGATCACCTGAGCGGAGAGGTTTATTTTGCGACCGACGAAGGAGTCGTTTCTTTTCGTGGCACAGCTACTATCGAAGAACAGCCCTTTGTGTCGGCTTACGCATTTCCCAATCCCGTTCGTCCCGAATACGATGGACCTATCGCCATCAAAGGATTAGCGCGTAATGCCGATGTCAAAATTACCGACATTGCCGGCAACGTGGTTTTTGTGACCAAAAGCGAGGGCGGACAGGCAATATGGAACGGAAAAAACCTGCGTGGCGAAAGGGTCAAAACCGGGGTCTATCCGGTTTTATGCAACAGCGAATCGGGTAGAGAAAAGGTTGTGGCTAAGATATTGTTTATCAACTAATTGCCGCTTTTGGGCTCATTATCAGAAGCTTGTCTTCCTGAGTTGGCTATTCCCGTTTTTCTTCGGCTTAATTCCGCTCTCCCGCTTATCTTTGAAGCCTGAAGGGCATTATCTATGTTAAGAGAATACCAGGGTATTTTACTGCACCATTTTCGGTATGCCGAAAATTCACTTGTGCTGAAGGTCTATACACCCGAAGCCGGGCTTCAGTCTTTTTTTGTGCGGCGCCCCGGTCAGAAAAGCAAGAACAGCGGACTTTTTCAGCCACTTTCTTTACTCGAAATAGTAGCCTGGAAGGAAGAGAAAAATGACCTGGCACAGGTAAGAGAGCTGCGTCCGGCTTATGTATATAGGCAGGTAGGTTTGGACCATTTCCGCAACACGGTTATTCTGTTTCTCGGCGAGGTGCTGTACAAAAGCTTACGCGAACCTCTGCCCTATCCGGCGCTATACGCTTACCTTCACGACTGGCTATTGACTTTCGATCAGGGGGATTTTGACCCCGATGCGCATTTGGTTTGTATGGCCCATTTGGCGTCTTTGCTGGGTTTTTTGCCCGACGATAACTATTCGCTGGAAACGCCTTTTTTCGATATGACAGAAGGTTCTTTTTGCGCCTTGCGTCCTGCCCACGTTTCCATACTCGAACCGCCCGTCTCGGAATGGTTCGGCAAAATGTTCCACGAGCCACATTTCCGCTCGCCCGACAGGCGTATAAGACGCGCCCTGCTTCATGCCCTGACACACTATTTTGCGCTGCATATCACCCAGTTTGGCAAGCTGAAATCGCTGGCGGTACTGGAAACTATCATCGAATAAAAAGCGCCTCTTTTTGGGCTTTTCGGCCTAAAGTATGTACCTTTTGTCTCAAATTACAACGATGAAAAAGTATATACTCACCCTTATACTGCTGGCGGGCCTATTTAAATCCTATGGCCAATATTCGGCAACCAATGTAGTTACGTCTCTCCCCTTTCCTATCGCCCTGGCCATTGCGCCCGACGGGCGGTTTTTCGTTACCCTCAAAGGCGGTTCGGGTGCTTCGGCACCGAGCAATGCACGGGTTGACATCTACAATCCTTCGGGTACGTTGGCGGGCTCTTTGTGGGATTTTACGGATTCGGTACAGATTAATTTTGAACGTGGGGTGCTGGGCATTGCGCTTGATCCTGATTTTCAGAACAATCACTACGTGTACGTGTTTTACAACCACAATTCGCCCGCACAAATCAGGGTTGTACGTTTTACAGAAAACAATAACCAGGGAACGAATCCCCTTGTGGTGTTTCAGTACAGCGATCCTTTTTCGGCCGGCAACCATACCGGGGGCAATATTCATTTCCGTGCCTCCGACCCCGGTAAGCTTTACATTTCCCTTGGCGACAGGGCGGTTTCGGCCAATTCTCAACTGCTGACCAACCCCTGTGGTAAAATATTGAGAATCAACTCTGACGGTTCAATTCCAAGCGACAATCCTTTTTACGACGATGGCAATCCGGCTACCGGCAACGACGACCGGATATGGGCTTATGGCTTGCGCAATAGCTTTGATTTTACCTTTTCTCCGCTCAACGACTCTTTGTATGCGACAGAAAATGGCGCCTCTACCCGCGATGAAGTGAACCTCATCATGCGCGGGGCCAATTACGGCTGGCCCGATTGTGAAGGCAATGTGGGTTCGGGATGTTCCAATTCGGCTTACACGGCTCCGCTTGCCGTATGGAATCCGCCGCTTCCGGCAGTAACGGCTGCACTGGTGTATGATCATGCACTTATGCCCGAGCTTCGGGGACACCTGCTGGTGGCCAATTACAATTCGGGTTCCATCACCGATTTGACCCTGGGCAATGCTCCGGTGTACGATACGGTGACGGCCAGGGCCGGTTTCCCGCTTACATTTAACGGAATTACCGATTTGGTACAAGGTCCCGAAGGCTGCATTTACGTGGTTGAGGGAGGTTATACCGCCAGCGGCCGGATTCGTAAGGTTTGTCCGGTAGATATGGGGCTTGGCGAGACGGAAAGCGCTTCTTTTGCCGTTTCTCCCAATCCTACAGCGGGACTATTGACAGTAACGCTGCAATCGGGCGCCTGGCAAGGGGCTTTTTACCGCGTCATGGATCTGAGCGGTCGTTTGCTCCTTTCGGGGTTTCTACACCGCGAAAATCAGGTGTTAGACCTTCAGTCCTTGCCCGCAGCGACCTATTTGATTTCGGTAGAGAAGGAAGGGCAGCAGCTTACCCGTAAAATTGTCAAAAATTAAGCGGTTTTAAGCACTTTCTCCCGACACGTGGAACACTACCTGCTCAACGGCCAATGCGTGTTAAACAAGCGCTATAAACGCCAAAACCCCTGAGCATTGCCCAAGGGTTCTGGCGCTAAAGTATCCAAATTTTAGCTAGAGAGAATTTTTAGTTGTTCAGGGCCTCGGCACCACCTACGATTTCCAGAATTTCGTTGGTAATGGCGGTCTGACGGGCTTTGTTGTACGTGATACGCAGGTCGCGCAACAGATCCGAAGCATTGTCAGTTGCCTTGTGCATGGCCGTCATTCGCGCCCCGTGTTCCGAAGCAAATGAATCGAGCAGCGCTTTATAGAACTGAATTTTTAACGATTTCGGGATAAGATCTTCTACAATTTCCTTTTTAGAAGGCTCAAAAATATAGTCGATCTGCGTTGATTTTTCTCCGGTCGTTTCGGTAGGTACTACGGGCAAAAACTGTTCGGCTACCACTTCCTGTACGGCGGTGTTTTTGAATTTGTTGTACACCAAAATAACCTTGTCCACTTTGCCTTCGGTGTAGGCTTGCATGACCAATTCGGCCAGTGGCGCTACATTGGTAAAATTCAGTTGGTCAAACAGCTCGTTCTTTTGTACCGGAAGGTTTGTATCGGCATTAGGAGAAAACTCAGGTGCACGAAAAAATTCGCTGGCTTTTTTCCCGACTGAAATTACCGAGGTACGGCTGCTGTGGTGAGCGGCTAACAAATAGTTTACCCGTTTGATCACGTTATTGTTGAAAGCGCCGCAAAGTCCGCGGTTAGAAGTAATGGCCACGATAAGCACATTTTTTTCTTCGCGCGGAGCCGAATAAATGCCTTCGGAAGCGTCTAAGCTGCCGGAGAGGTTGCCGAGGATTTCACGGAGCTTCTCGGCATAGGGCCGCATCTGGATAATAGCGTCTTGTGCCTTTTTAAGCTTGGCCGCAGACACCATCTTCATGGCAGAGGTAATCTGCCGGGTAGAGTTTACCGAAGTGATGCGGCTGCGTATTTCTTTCAGGTTAGCCATGAATTCGCTTTTGACTCAAAAATTAGAGGCTGTATTTTGCCGACAGATCTTTGCAAACCGATTCCAGCACTGCAATAATTTCGTCGGTAAATTTACCTGCTCTCAGGTTGTCAAGCACGTCGCGGTGCTTGGTATCGAGGAAAGAAAGGTATTCTTCTTCGAAATTTTTAACCTCGTTTACAGGTATATTGCTGAGCAGACCCTTGGTTCCGCAATAGATAATCGCAATTTGCTTTTCGACCGACAGCGGTGAGTTTTCACGCTGCTTCAGAATTTCCACGTTGCGTTTTCCTTTTTCGAGCACGGCTTTGGTCGCGGCATCGAGATCGGAACCGAATTTGGCAAAGGCTTCGAGCTCGCGGTATTGTGCCTGATCGAGCTTGAGGGTACCGGCCACTTTTTTCATCGACTTGATCTGTGCCGAACCACCCACGCGCGATACCGAAATACCTACGTTAATGGCGGGACGCACACCCGAGTTGAACAGGTTCGATTCGAGGAATATTTGTCCGTCGGTAATGGAAATTACGTTGGTCGGAATATAAGCCGATACGTCACCGGCCTGCGTTTCGATGATGGGTAGCGCGGTCAGCGATCCACCACCTTTTACACGGCTTTTCAACGATTCGGGGAGGTCGTTCATCTGTGCGGCAATGCCGTCGTTCGCAATGATTTTAGCGGCACGCTCCAGCAGGCGGGAGTGCAGGTAGAACACGTCGCCCGGGTAAGCTTCACGTCCGGGAGGGCGACGCAGCAGCAGCGATACTTCGCGATAAGCTACGGCTTGCTTGGAGAGGTCATCGTACACGATCAGCGCCGGACGGCCTGTGTCGCGGAAATATTCGCCGATGGCGGCTCCGGCAAAAGGAGCGTAAAACTGCATCGGAGCGGGATCCGAAGCGTTGGCTACCACTACTACGGTGTAGGCAAGCGCACCGGCTTCTTCCAGCTTTTTCACGATACCGGCTACGGTAGAACCTTTTTGGCCGATAGCGACATAAATACAGAATACGGGCTGACCCTTTTCGTAAAATTCTTTTTGGTTGATGATGGCATCAATAGCCACGGTGGTTTTACCGGTCTGACGGTCGCCGATGATCAGCTCGCGTTGTCCACGGCCGATGGGAATCATCGCGTCGATCGCTTTTACGCCGGTTTGCAGCGGCTCGTTTACCGGTTGGCGAAAGATTACACCCGGTGCTTTGCGCTCCAGGGGCATTTCAAACACCTCGCCCGCGATAGGGCCTTTACCGTCGATGGTTTCGCCCAGGGTGTTAACCACGCGGCCTACCATGCCTTCGCCTACTTTGATGGAAGCGATAAGTCCGGTACGTTTGGCGGTATCGCCTTCTTTAATATCGGTCGAGGCGCCGAGCAATACGACACCCACGTTGTCTTCTTCAAGGTTGAGTACGATACCACGCAGGCCGTTCTCAAATTCGATAAGTTCACCTGATTGTACGTTGGTGAGTCCGTACATTCTTGCAATACCATCTCCTACCTGGAGTACAGTGCCTACTTCTTCAAGCTCGGCGGCCGATTTGAATCCGGCTAATTGCTCTCTTAAAATTGCAGAAACTTCTGCGGGTTTAACTTCAGCCATTTTTATAGCGGTTCTTTAAAGTTTGGAAATGTATGCGTTCTTGGAGAAATCTTTTTTCAATTCTTTCAGCTTGCGCGAAATGCTGCCGTCGTATTGCTTATCGCCTACTTTGACGATAAGTCCGCCGAGGATGGAAGGATCCACTTTTTCGTCGATTTCTACTTTCCGGCCTTCGGTTTGTTCCACGAGGCGGATAATACGCTCGCGGGTGGCGGTATCGAGCGCTGTTGCGGTAGTAACTTCGGCTTGTGCAATCTGCTTGTAAGCCTTGTATTGGCTCACGAAGCTTTCGGCTATTTCGGGCAGGTAATTTTCGCGGTGATGGCGGGTGATGATGCGTATAAAACCGCTGCTGATTGGGCTAAGACGGCCTTCGAAAACTTTTTCGATGACCGAGATTTTCTTATCGGTTTTGACGATCGGACTGCGGAGCAGCACGACAAAATCGCGGCTGACCCGGCTGGTGTCGGCAATCAGGCTCATGTCGGCATATACTTGCTCAAGCAGGTTTTGCTCTATGGCTAATCCCAGCAGTGATTTGGCATAACGGTAGGAAACTCTTAGTCCCTTCATCTTCAGTTGAGGTTAATCTCTTCGACAAGATTGTGAACCAATGCCTGCTGCTTATCGTCAGAGTTCAGCTCTTTGCGCAGGATTTTTTCGGCGATTTCTATCGAAAGATGAGCCACCTGATTTTTCAGTTCAGAAATGGCAGCCAGCTTTTCGTTTTTTAAGGTTTCGCGCGAAGCCGCAATTACGCGGTCGGCTTCCTGCTGTGCTTTGGTTTTCGCTTCCGCAATGATCGTTTCACGAATTTCGCGGGCTTCTTTCAGGATAAGGTCGCGCTCTTCGCGTGCCTTTTTCTGTAGCTCTTCGTTAGAGCTTTTCAGCTTCGCCATTTCTTCGCGTGCCAGGCGGGCCGATTCGATAGCTTCCTCAATCGAACGCTCACGCTCAGACAGGGCTTTGAGGATAGGTTTCCAGGCTACTTTCTTCAGAATCACCAGCACAAGGATGAAAGCGAGCGAGGTCCAGAATAGTGTACCGTAACTTACAGATAACATTGTATTTTACTTTTTAAGTTTCGTGTTGTGCGTAGTAGAAAAGGGTTTCCCCGGCCAACCGCCGGGGAAGAATCCTTTTGTACGGAATCAGAGTACCGCGAGCAGACACACGATCACGGCAAACAGGGCCACACCTTCTACGAGGGCCGCTGCTACGATCATGTTTGCACGGATGTCTCCGGTAGCCTCAGGCTGACGGGCGATAGACTCAAGTGCAGAAGCACCGATTTTACCAATGCCCAGACCTGCGCCGATGGCAGCGATACCTGCACCGATGGCAGCAGGACCAGCCTGTGCGCTTGCAAGAAGAACAGCTAAAAGACTCATTTGAATTGATATTGAAGTTAAAAAATTCCGTAATTAATGATGCGCGGGCTCTTCCACGGCAGAACCGAGGTAGATGGCCGTAAGCAGGGTAAACACGTAAGCCTGGAGGAAAGCCACCAGTAGCTCCAAAAAGTTCATGAAAACCATAAACAGCGTGGCACCTACTCCTACTCCGTAACCGGCTGTGGCATTGGCCCCTCCTTCTCCGAAGATGAAGATAAGGCACACAAAAGCAAGGATAAGGATGTGCCCGGCGGTGATGTTGGCCGTAAGACGCACCATCAATACCATAGGCTTAATGAAAATACCGGCAATTTCGATGGGAATCAGGATGATCTTCACAAAAAACGGTACTCCCGGAGGGTTGAGCAGGTGACCCCAGTAATGGCTGTTGCCGTGAATGCTGGTCACCACAAATACGATAAGTGCCAGCACTAAAGTGACGCTCAGCGTGCCAGTGATGTTGAAACCGCCGAGGAAAGGAATCAGCCCCAGCATATTGCTGGTCCAGATAAAAAAGAAAATGGTGAGCAGGAAAGGCATAAACCGTTCGTACCGGTGACCGATAGAGGGTTTTGCGATTTCGTCGCGCACAAAAAGAATAAAAGGTTCGATGGCATTTTGGAAACCTTTCGGCGCTTTACCCTGATTACGGGTATAACGGCGGGCTACCGAACGGAATAGGAAAATCAGGAAAATTACCACGATGAACAAACCGAGGATGGTTTTCGTGATGGACAAATCGATTACGCTTTCTACATTGGCAGGATGCCCGTGTGCATCAAGCTCCAGCTCGCTGCCCTTGAGCTTATACACCGTTTCGTGGAAGAGAATGTAGTTTTCGTGCTGATAGTAAGTTACCGTTTCTCCGGTGTGGAGGTCGGTCACTTTGCGTGGATTGTGGTAAAAATTGGAAGAGGAGAACAGTTTCACACCCTCATCTACCAAAATCACCGGCAGGTAAAGCGATACGTCGCCTGCAAAATGGATCTCATGCGCATCGGAGATGTGGTGCATGATCATTTCACCCGCTTTAAAATTACCGTCTTCGCCACCGCCTGCTTTTGAAGACAGGTTGAACGTCAGGCCGAACAAAACTACCAGCAGTAGTTTTTTACACGTAAAATTCAGAAAATGAGCCATGAGCTACCGATTCTTTTGCAAAATCGACCGCAAAAGTAGAGAATTAATACCTACTTCGGAAATAATACGGCTCTTTTTTCAACCTATGGTGAATAAGTCCTGCTCAGCTTTTCAGCTCAGGGCTTTTCAGGTCTTTCAGGATGAAGATCACTTCCAGTACCATGAAGATCAGGTAAAGGCATAAGAAGGTGATGACCACGGGCTTATAATCTTCTTTCAGCACCAGCGATACCACTAATATAAAAAACAGGCTTCCGATGAGTCTTGCGCCGGTGGCGGCCATAAAAGCCGTCACGAAACGTTTGGGATTTTTTGCCGCGCTACGAAGCAGGCTGCGGTGCATCAGGTAATACACCAGCCAAAACAGCGGAGGGAATCCGTAAGTAATAGGGTGAAGGGGCTTGTCTAACAAGGGGTTGGCTACAAAAGCAATCAGAAGTTCCGACACGATAAGTACGGCGAGAGATACGAAAAGATAGGTATTGCTGGATCGCGGCATGGCTAAAGCGGAAAAACGAGGTTATTTTTTGGGACTTGTATCGCGGATGAGAATATAAATAGCCAAAGCAACTCCGGCCAGCGACAGTAAAACGGTACACAAAGGAAAAGCGAGGTTGAGCCAGCCGTCGAGCTGCAGACCACCCCATACGCCCAGCAGAATAGCCAGCGCCATTTTGAAAGAAGTGGCCAGGTAGTTGCCGTAAGGACTCGGTCCCTCAGGCGGTTTGCGACGCAAGGACATCGTTTTGGTCGGTAACTTCGGTGGTGTTTCGTGATTCGCGGGAAATATCGCCCATACGACAGCTTCCGGAGAAAGTGGCGCCCGGTTCAATAGCGAGCTTGCCGGTAAGTATATCGCCCTCCAAACGGGCGGTCGATTTTAAGGTAAGCAGTTGCAGCACCTGAATTTTACCGTTAAAAACACCTTCAATATCTGCGTTTTCACAATGAATTTCACCTTCGATGCTTCCCGAAGGACCTATCACCAGCCGACCGTTGGTACGGATAGTACCTTTGAGCTTTCCGTCGATGCGGATGTTGCTGTCGGCAATGATATTACCCTCAATCGAAGTGCCTTCCACAATTCGGTTAAGGCGATCGGCAGAATGGGTTTCGGCAGGCTTGCGCATGGTATTTTCTACTGCGGGGTTAAAGACTAATTTTCCGGTACCTGCAAATATAGCAATTCTGAGCAAAGGCACAAGTGTCGCGGCAGACGCGCTGCATCGTCTGTTTTTGCGTACATTTAAACAATGCTTCATTCGCGTTTTATCCGGAGAATGCTACTCACAATTCTGTGTTTGCTTTGTGTGGCGACGTGTTTTTCGCAAGCTAAGAAGGGAAAGACACGCTATGCGATTTTACAGGGATTTATTTATTACCCCGATAATGTGCCCGAAGCGCTTCCTTACGAAGGTGGTCCCTGGGCGCTGTATTTTTTTCTGGAGCATACTGTACCCGTGCGCCCCGAAATAAGAAGGTTTCTTCAGGGCGAGCAGCGGGCTCTTTTTAGGGTCGAATTCGATTCGCTGGGTAAGCTCGAAGGGGTGTTCCGCGAGGAACGTTATTTTTGGTACACGATCGATGAAATGGCACGCCCGCTTGTAGATGATTTCATAAAGGCGCTGACCATCGCAGAAGGCTGGAAAAGCAATTTCAGCGGCACCTTATGGATCCCGCTGTTGTTTCGCTGCCAAACGGGAAGGGTACGGATAAACTATGATTTTTTCGTGTACAGCACGGTTCGTACGGTGGTTATCGGCCAAAAATAATGCGGCTTAACGGTAGTTGTCGCGGAAAAACTGCTTGTAATCGTCCACTTTTTTCTCCAAAAAGAAAGTGGCGTAGTTTTTACTGCTGATGGGGAAAAAATCGGTGTCTTTATAGTCTTTCAGCAGTTCGTTTTCGTTGAGAAAAGCCTGGTAATATTCCATAGCAAGCTGTTTTCCTGCAAAGCTTTTGACCACAATCAACTGGTTATCGCCGTCGATGAAATTGTTGGTGATCGACAATCCTTTGCCGTTGAAATACTTAGTGTGGAAATCCGAAAAACGGGCTTTGGCAGTGGTGATGCTGCCCAAACGGTTGGGGAAAACAAGCACGAAAAAGTGCTGGGCATCGGCTTCGTACAGAAATCCGCCCTGCTTTGCACTCTCGATCGATTTGCGATTGCGCAGGTAATCAAGCATCTCTGAAGCTTCTTTCCCTACATCGTCTTTAGGGTATTTCTCTACACATTCGGCAAGGGCGTATTCAAAGTTTTCGATCTGCCCCATTTGTCCGTAGCTGAGCGCGCGCAGAAAATAATATTTCGACAGGAAATGGTTGCGTGGCTCGCTATTGATAACCTGTGTGGAGGCGGTAAGCGATTCGGAGTATTTCTTGTTGAGATAAAGCCTATAGGTATCGATATAAAATTTTTCTTCTACGGCTTTGGCCTGTTCGGCATCTTTCTTAAAGTTCGGATTCAGGATAAGCTGCGCATACTCACTGTCGGGGTACTTGTTCAGCACGGTGCTTTTGTAGGTCTCGGCTTCGGGTTTGCCTACGTATAGGAGGTAAAGCTGATAGTGGGTGGGCAATACCTGTGCGCCTTCTTCAAAACGTTTGAGCAGCTCCAGAAAACTCTGGATGGCTAAATCAGGTTGCTGTAGCTTGTCTTTATAGATTACACCCGAATAATACAAGGCATCCATGATCTTTTCGCGGCAGATGATAAGTGCTTCGGGGCCACGCGGAATGCTTTCGAGATAGGCTTCGCGCTTGGCTTCATCGGCTGCGCTTTCGTCTTGTACTACTGTTTCGCCGGCTACGAGATTACCCTCGTCAAATTCGGGACTTGTGGTTTTGTTGCTTCTCCGCCAGTCGTCTTCCAGCTTGCGGTTGCCCCATACTTTTCTGAAGTCGGTAATACCGAAAGCTTTGGTTTGCTGGTTGTAGAAATACCAACCGCCTTGTCCGCCGCTGTTTGCAGCAATAGTGCCCGGAAGCTGAAATTGCTTGGCTTCTTCGATAGCCCTTTTGCGTTCTTCTTCTTCTCTTTCCCGGCGAATGGTTTCATTGATGATGCGTTCCTGCTCTTTGCGGCTAAGCTGCGAAAGCTTGTAAAGACTGTCCTGTAAATGAAACTCGGTGAGGTGTTCTACCAGCTCGGTCAGGCTTGCGCTGCGCGATTGGATCTCGCGGTAAGCGGGGTAGTCTTGCGGTAAAAAGGTGAGGCTGCTGTCGTAATACGATTTGGCGGGTACATAGCTGCGATCGGAAAAAGAAAGGTCGCCCAAACGCAGGTAAGACTTTCCCTTCTGCCGATCGTTGCTGACGCTGGTTTCGATCGATTTTTGCAGGTAATCGACACCTTCCTGACGGCGTTCCTCGCGAAGCTCTACTTCGGCCAGGGCGTAATAAATCTGATCGAAAAACTCTTTGTTTTTTTCGTCTTTGAGCAGCTTGATCAGCTCGCGTCGGATACCCCGGCTGTCGCCCCCCTGAAACAGCAGCGCGCGGTTGATACGCGAGTAAAACTCCATCTCGAAGGTAGGATTGAGCTTCGGTATTTTGGCATAATTCTCCGAAGCCAAATCATAATTACCGCGCTTTTGATACACCTGTGCCAAAATGAAGGTCAGCCTTGCGCGATCGCGTTTTTTGCGGGTCAGCTTAATGGCTTCGGGCAGCTTCTCAATGGCTTTCTCGTAGTTTTCGCGACGCAGGTAAAAATCGGCATGGGTAGTGAACAAATCGCGTTTCAGGCGCAGGGGAAACCTGGCATCGGGCTTGCCCGAAGGGGTGCGCACTTTCGCTTTTTTAGGTGCTTTTCGGGCCGCTTTATTTTTGCTGCGGGTCGGTTTCTCTTTTTTTTCTTTCTTCTCCTTTTTCTCGGCTTCCACCTCCTCACAATCGTTCATCAGCCGATCAAGCACGCGCTGGGCTTCGTTCATCCGTCCGGCTTCCATATATGCTTTGGCCTGCCAAAGCAGCGCATCGTAACGGATTTCCAGCTCGCGATACGTTTTGTAGATGTAATCAAACTTTTCGATGGCGGCCTCAAATTCCCTTTTGTAAAAATGAGCCTGACCCATTACCAGCCAGTTGTCGTCTATCCATTTGCACCATTCTTCTTTCTTCTCTTTCCGCGATTTATCCGGATTGGGCATCGAGTGCTTTTTGATAACCACCGAGGTTTTGTCGATGGCCCTGTCCATTTCGGGATAAAGGGTCGATACGTTTTCGGCACTGGGGTAAATATATACGGGAAGGATACGGGTATAATCTTCGGCGTAGGTAAACCTGAACTCTTTGAGCGACTCCTTTATAATTTCTCCGGCGTTAAAATAACCGTTGAAACGGGCGGTCATGTTGTGATACCCCCGGTTGATAGCGGCATTTTTTTCGGTAGAGCAGCCCCAGGTCAGCCAAAAGACAGACAAAAGCACTAAGGACCAGGATATGAATGACGGTTTTCGCACGGGCGGGGTAAATCTCCACATTAACTCCGAATCAGCCAAAATATTTTAGGCAGGGGAGTAACAGGATGCAAAAATAACGCTTTTCGGCCGAAAAGCGATAGGACGGTCTTTTCGGACAGGGCAAAAACAAGTATGCAGGGCTGCCCGATTTTTTCGATATTTGTCTGCCTGACCACCCAATGAGCGAAGCGCCGATTAAAAAACGAAAGCCCCTGATTCGCAAGCTGCGGATAAAATACCGCCTTGTGATTCTCGACGAGAACACCTTCGCCGAGAAGTTTTCGCTGCGTTTGTCGCGCCTTAGCACCTTTATTTGGATTAGCTCGGCAGGGTTGCTGCTTATAGCGCTCACCACGCTGATGATTGCTTATACGCCGCTGCGCGAATTTATTCCGGGCTATCCCGACGGTAGCGAGCGCAGGCTGATGATGAGCAACCTGGCCAAGTCCGATTCGCTCGAAAACGAGCTGCGCAAATACGAAGAATATGTGAGCACGCTCAAAGTGATTCTCGATGGCGAGGTTCCGGCCGATTCTATTGCCGGAAAAGAGGCGGCAAAAGAATACCGAAGCGTACACTTTACCCGTTCGGCCGAAGACTCGCTGCTGCGCCGTAAAGTAGAAGAAGAGGAAAAATACAATCTGCAGTTCAGCAAGGCTTCGGAAACGTATTCGCAGGATAATATGTACGGCATATTTTTCTTTACTCCGCTCGAAGGTACGCTCACTCAGTCTTTTAATCCGGCTACGGGCCATTATGGAATCGACATTGTTTCGGGCGGAAAAGAGGCGGTAAAAGCCACGCTCGACGGCACGGTAATTTTTGCCGACTGGGCTTCTGACGGCGGACATGAAATTCACATTCAGCACACGCACAACCTGGTTTCGGTATATAAGCACAATGCCGTGCTGCTCAAAAAAACCGGCGATTACGTAAAAGCGGGCGATCCGGTAGCTATTGTGGGGAATAGCGGCGGGCTATCGAGCGGGCCGCACCTGCATTTTGAGCTTTGGCACAAAGGCAAAGCTATTGATCCTCAACTATTTCTTATCCTGTAAGTTATGGGAATAAAATCGTTTCTTAGCCGACCTTACGCCCGTCATATCCGGAAAAAAGTTCAGGGTTGGAGTCTGAGGGCCGAAGAATGCCAGCAGCAGCAATTGCAGCACCTGCTCGAAGGTGCAGGCCATACCCGTTTCGGGAAGGATCACGGTTTTAGCGATATACGCAGCTATGAAGAATTTCGCCGGCAGGTACCCCTGCGCGATTACGAAGGCTTAAAACCTTACATAGACCGGGTTATACAAGGCGAAAGCGATGTGCTGTGGAAAGGGCTGCCGCTATACCTCTGCAAAACATCGGGTACCACTTCGGGTACCAAATACATTCCGCTTACCCGCGAGTCGATGCCCAACCATATCGATTCGGCCAAGTACGCCCTGCTGAGCTATATTGCCGAAACGGGCAACTCGAAATTTGTGGACGGAAAAATGATCTTTCTGCAAGGTAGTCCCGAGCTGCAGAAAAAGAACGGTATTCCCATCGGGCGTCTTTCCGGAATCGTGGCGCATCACGTACCGGCTTATTTGCAGCGCAACCGTTTACCCTCATACACCACTAATTGTATCGAAGACTGGGAAACCAAGGTGAATGCCATTGCCGACGAAACCCTTAAAGCCGATATGCGGCTTATCAGCGGTATTCCTTCGTGGGTGCAGATGTATTTTGAAACCCTGCTGCACAAAACCGGTAAATCGACTATCAGCGAGGTGTTTCCCAATTTTTCGCTTTTCGTTTACGGCGGGGTCAATTACGAACCCTACCGTGCCCGCTTCGAAAAGCTTATCGGCAGGCGGGTGGACAGCATCGAGACTTATCCCGCTTCCGAAGGATTTATCGCTTTTCAGGATTCGCAAGAAGATCCGGGGCTTTTACTCACGGTCAATTCCGGAATTTTTTACGAGTTCGTTCCTGCCGAAGAATTTTTTAATGAAAATCCGACCCGGCTTTCGTTGGGCGAAATAGAGCTGGGGAAAAATTACGCCATTATTCTCAATACCAACGCCGGAATGTGGGGGTATCAGATAGGCGATACCGTCAAATTTATTTCCAAAGACCCCTACCGTCTTATTGTGACCGGACGCATCAAGCACTATACTTCGGCTTTTGGCGAGCATGTCATTGCCGAAGAAGTGGAGTGGGCTATGCAGCAGGCCGTTGTGCGCCATGGAGGCGAGATTATAGAGTTTACCCTGGCTCCGCAGGTAGCTCCCGGCGAAGGCTTGCCTTATCACGAATGGTTTATCGAATTTGCGGCCTTGCCGGCCGATCTTTCCGCTTTTTCGGCCGAACTGGAAGCGGCGCTTTGCGCCAAAAACATTTACTACAACGACCTTATAAAAGGCAACGTTTTGCAAGGGCTTAAAGTGAGACAGGTGAAAAAATCAGGCTTTCAGGAGTATATGAAGTCGCAGGGAAAACTCGGCGGCCAAAACAAGGTGCCGCGCCTGAGCAACGATCGTAAGATTGCCGAGGGCTTGCAGCCTTTTGTCGTGTAGATATTCCTTTTTCAGAACCCTGGCCCGGTTTCTGCGTTGAAGCAGGCTATGAAAACCTGTTTGCTTGTCGTATGTAGCCTGTGGTTAGGAATAACGACTGCTTTTTCGCAGGTTTTGCCCGATCGTTTTCACCATCATTTTGGTGTACTTACTGCCGAAGACGAACGTTTCACCGATTTTGTACTTACCAACCGTTCGGCTGCCCGCATCTTTATTTTGCGTACCGATGCCGACAAAGATGTACGTATCCTGTTTAGCAACCGCACCTTGCTGCCCGACAGCTCGGTGACCATGCGGGTACAGTATAACCCTTCCGAAAAAGGGCGTTTTAGCAGGCAGTTGTCGGTCTATGTGAGCGCGCTCGATGAGCCGCTTACCTTTTCGCTTAGCGGAGAAACGGCACAATTACCAGCGGGGATGTCGCCCGAATGCCCCGACTTTTCGGCGGTGGCTTCTGTAGCCCGTGTGCCCGAGTTTGAACTCAGGGCAAAAGCGGTCGATGCCTATACCGGCGAAGCCCTTTCGCAGGTGAAAATCAGGCTTATTCACAAAGGCTTACCGGTTCATCAGCTTACCACTACAAGAGAAGGGGCGGTGCGAACCCGGATTCCGCTCGGTTATTACTACGTAGTAGCTACCCGCCCGGGCTATCGGCCTGTGGAGCGCGATGTCTATCTCCATGTGCGCAGAGATACGCTTTTATTAGCGATGATCCCGCTTTTACCTGAGCCGGTGGCCGAAGAGCGTCCTATGCCCGACAGCCTGTTTTTCCCTTCTTTACCCGAAACGGCAAACGAAATACCGGTATCGGCCGATACTCTTGTGGTGCAGGAAGAGATCGGGCCCTTGCAGGAAGACGCGGATACAGCGTCTTTTTCCGAGCGGCTTTACGTACGGAATAATTTGGTTTTTCTGATAGACGTATCTTCTTCTATGTTAGAGGAAGGCAAATTGGATTTGCTGAAAGCGTCCATGATCAAAGTGGCTGAAATGCTGCGTTCGGTCGATCGCATTTCTATTGTGGCCTATTCGACCCAGGCGCGGGTGATACTGCCTTCGGTGAGTGGCGATCAGAAAGAAAAAGTGATCGGAATTATCCGTGATGCCGAAGCTTCGGGGCTTACAGCGGGGGGCGAGGGCATGAAGCTGGCTTATCAGGTGGCTATGCAGCATTTTGTGGAGGGGGGTAATAATTTAGTCATTATGGCGACCGACGGGGCCTTTAACCTTTACACGTCCGATGTGATGCCTTTGGTAAAACGTTTTCGCAAGCGGGGCATCCATACTTCCGTGATTGGAATCCGGAATACCGAAGCGGATGAAAAGTCGATGAAAAAAATCGCTGAAACCGGCGAAGGGCGGTATCTGCCGATAACTAATTTTCAACAAGCTGAACATTCGCTGACCGAAGAAATTCGTGCGGCCTCAAAAAAGCGTTGATTTACAGGGGTGTACGAAGGGTTTTGGGAATAAACGGTTTAGTATTCAATCTTTTACATTTATCAATAAAAATTTTGATATATTTTTTAAACGCCCTTTCTTTGCAGCCTGAAAAATCAAATTAAGAAAGGAGAACAGACATGGCTGATATCAAGTCCAGAGTTATCGCTATCATTGTTGACAAGTTAGGCGTAGATGAATCGGAAGTAAACGAAAGCGCGAGCTTTACTAACGATCTGGGTGCCGATTCACTTGACACGGTTGAACTTATTATGGAGTTCGAGAAAGAGTTTAACATTGCTATTCCTGACGATCAGGCAGAGAAGATCGGAACTGTAGGTGATGCTATCGCTTACATTCAGAACAACGCTAAGTAATTTTCCTTTTTTCACTTTATGGAATTAAAACGAGTAGTCGTAACTGGGATTGGTGCGCTTACCCCTATAGGGAACAACGTACAGGATTACTGGAACGCCCTACAGAACGGTGTCAGCGGAGCCGCCCCGATTACCCGTTTTGATGCTTCCAAATTCAAAACCCGTTTTGCCTGCGAGGTGAAGGGCTTTAATGCGGAAGATCATTTCGAGAGAAAAGAATCGCGGAAGATGGACCAGTTTACCCAGTTTGCGCTGGTAGCGGTTGCGGAAGCGATGAAAGATTCCAATATTGATGTCCAGGCGGTCGATCTCGACCGCTCTGGAGTCATTTGGGGTTCGGGTATAGGCGGGCTGAAAACATTTCAGGACGAGTGTCAGGCGTTTTTCGCCGGCGACGGAACTCCCCGTTTTAACCCGTTTTTTATTCCAAAAATGATTGCGGATATCGCTTCGGGTCATATTTCTATGGCTTACGGTTTTCGCGGTCCTAATTTTACAACCGTTTCGGCTTGTGCTTCTTCTACCAATGCCTTGATAGACGCCTTTACCTACATTCGTTTGGGTAAGGCTGACATCATGATTTCGGGTGGTTCGGAAGCGACAATTTACGAAGCGGGTGTGGGCGGTTTTAACGCCTTGCACGCACTTTCGACCCGTAACGATTCGCCCGAAACCGCATCGCGTCCTTTCGATAAGGATCGCGACGGCTTTGTATTGGGTGAAGGTTCAGGCTGCCTTATTCTTGAAGAATATGAGCATGCCAAAAAGCGCGGTGCTAAAATTTATGCAGAAGTAGTAGGCGGAGGGATGTCGGCCGATGCGCATCACCTTACCGCTCCCCATCCCGAAGGACTCGGAGCCCTCAACGTAATGCGCAATGCGCTGAGCGATGCAGGTATTCAGCCTTCCGATATTGATTACATCAACGTACACGGCACCTCTACACCGCTGGGCGATGTAGCCGAAACCAAAGCTATTCTTCAGGTATTCGGTGAGCAGGCTTACAAGCTCAACATCAGCTCTACCAAATCGATGACCGGTCACCTGCTGGGTGCTGCCGGTGCGATAGAAGCCCTGGCTTGTGTGCTGGCAGTAAGTCAGGATGTGATACCTCCTACCATCAACCATTTTACCGACGATCCCGAAATGGACGCGCGGCTGAACCTTACGTTTAACACCCTTCAGCGTCGTACCGTAAATTATGCGCTGAGCAATACGTTTGGTTTCGGAGGACACAACTCATCTGTTATTCTCAAGAAGTACAGCGTCTGATTGTTTTCCTTATTCCGCTATAAAACCCCCGAAGAAAAACGACTGGCGGGCTTTATCCGGCAACATTTCGGCTTTTACCCTTCCCGTATTCAGCTTTATACCCAGGCTTTTCTGCACAAGTCGTCTATTCGTGACGATCCGGGGGCTCATGTGCGCAGCAACGAGCGGCTCGAATTTTTAGGCGATGCCCTGTTGGATGCGATTGTGGCCGAGTATCTTTTTGAACGTTTTCCGGGCGAGGCCGAAGGGTTTCTGACCAAGCTCAAGTCGAAGATTGTAAAACGCGAGACCCTGAATTACCTGGGTTCTGCTTTTAAGCTTGAAGCACAGGTGCGGCATACCCAGTTTGGAATGAACAATCCGAAGTCGCTGCCAGGTAACGCTTTTGAAGCGTTGATAGGTGCGATCTATTTGGATAAAGGGTATGTATTTGCCAAAAAAATTGTGCTTGAAAAAGTGTTGGCCCGACACCTTGATATTGATCTGCTGGCAAGTCAGGAATCGGATTATAAGAGCCGCATTCTTATTTGGTCGCAGCGTGAAAAGCACCGGCTTGAATTTGTGCTGGTCAGTGAAAACAACCGTGGGGCGAATATGCAGTACGAGGTAGAAGTGCATATCGATCGTGAGTGTGTGGCTCGTGCTTCGGCGGCTACCAAAAAAGAAGCCGAGCAGGCTGCGGCCCGCTCGGCATGGGATCGTTTGTTTCCTGTGCAGTAAGTTTCCGTGTCGAAAAAACACCCCGCCCCCGGGGAAGGAAGAGAAAGCAAGAACAAAACCGAAAGAGGGGACGGGGTGCCTACTTGCTACTGCACCTCGATCACGAGGTATCTTGAAGCTTTCCAGAATTCGTCGGGCTTGGTAATCTGCAGCGACGCAATCTGATCGTTTTCTTTTTTCAGTTCGTAAGAATCGGTTGCGTGATGGCTAATCAGCTTGGCTTTTTTCGCATTGATGGGAATGCTTTGTACCTCACGGAGGTCGATTCGTGTAAAATAGTTGCGGTTGGCGTCGGCGCTTACCGTGGTGGTACGCCCCATTCCGAGCACACCGCCATCGCGGTTAATCACGCCGTTTTCCTGGAGCTCTTTGCGGGTACCCATCGCGTAATAACAGGTGTTGATCTGATTGTCTTTTTCGGTGATGGTTTCTTCGCGGAGCACAATTTGCGTGCTTACACTGTCGAGACGGGTGTTGAGGTCGGCCAGCTCAAAATCTTTTTTGGAAAGATCTTCTTTAAGCTGGGCGATGTCTTGATCTTTCTGGCCCATTTCTTGGGTCAGCGCATCTATCCTTTTCTGAAATTCGTTGATTTGGATGCCTGAATTTTTCAGCTTTTTCTCCAATGCCGCCATTTTCTGCTTGTTGTCTTCGAGCAGCGAGTTGATAAGCTGTATATCGCGAACCACCTTGTCTTTTCGATCTCCTTGCACTTCCTGATCATCTTTATTAATGAAGAGCAGGGATTCTTTTTCCTTGACAAGCGCAAGGTTGGATTCGATTTCGTTGAGGGTAGCCATCATTTCGTTCATCAGCGAATCGCGCTCCTGCAGTTCGGCCTGGTAAGATTTTTCCATCTCCGCATTCTGCTTGCGCAGTTTTTCCGCTTCATTGGAGCAGCCGCTAAGCGCTACGCTCAACATCAGCATTCCTGCGATAGGAGCTGCGAAGCGAAGGTTCTGAGATTTTACTGAGAATTTCATAATCATCGTGATTTAACAGTTTAAGTAGAAATAGGTCAAGGTGGAATTATAATGTAGTAATGGGCATGTAGTTGTCTTCAAAAATTATTACCCAATCCCCGGCTCATTCTTGAGCCGCGTGCACCTCCACACGCTGAATTTGTTGCGCACGAGGTCAGATAATTTACCGGGGTGTTGGGTAATATTGGTATATGATAGAACCGTACGGTGAAAAGAGCCAAATTTTTCAGGTATTCAAAAAGTCAGTTTTATTCCGATTCCGGGGTCAAGCGCCGGATACACATTTCCATCGGTATTCACTTCCACAAAAGGTTTCAGGTCGATACTGATGGCCAGGGGAATGGGGGGTATCTTGTATTCCAGTCCAACTATACCGTCTATTCCGAGGCCGAAGCCTCTGCGACCCCTGTACCACCAGTAATTACCGTACCTGTCGTAATAGTAAGCCCTGCGTCGCGTGTAAAACGCTACGTGTCCGCCTGCGCCGTAGTACCAGTTCAGTCCTTCCACTCCGAAAGCCGGACGGTGGATTTCGTAAAGCAGGAACAAAGCGAGGTCGTTGGGCCATACACTTACAATACCTTCGATAGCGCCTTTGCCGGTGAAATGCTTAATGGAAAGACCAGACGACTCGCCTCCGCGCAGTCCTATTGCGGTTTTGTAGTTGGGCGTGTCGATTGCCAGCCTGTCCTTGGGTTGTCCCTTGACACCGGGCGCTATTGTAATGAGAAAGAACAGTACCGCCGTTTTATAGAGAGTGGTATTCATCTTAAACTTCGGTGTTGTTAAGTATCTGTTGCATCAGTCCGAGTCCCCTGCGGCCTGAGAAATCATCTTTCCGGATGTAATCGTAAATGCCTTTCTTGAAGAGTTTGGCAGTGATATTTACATCGTTCTGTTCGGAGATGACAATGATTCTGCAATTTTGGTTTCTGCTTCTTACCGCGTCGATGATAGCTGCTGCCGTATCGGAAGATCTGTCGGGACTTTCTTCCAAATGGTAGTCGAGCAGCAGCAACTGGTAAGTAGCAGGTTGTGCTTCAAAGAACTCTTTCGCGCTTCCAAATGCCTCGATCTTAAATTCAAGTCCCGGATAATCGTGTTGCTCACACAGGCTTTGCAAGTATTTTTCAAGCACTTTCCTGTAGTAGGCATTGTCTTCCACAATTCCAATTTTGTATTCTTTCGGTCGGGACATTTTCAGGAATGAGGTTGCCTACCTAAAGTCAAACCTTGTACCGCAGCCCCGTGCCAAATGCAATTAATTGGAAATCAGGAAAATAAAAACAAGGGTTGTCTTTGTTTTTTTCTCTTTTTGAGAAAACTTTTGCGGATCGGAGAATGGGGGTTGGGAAAATGAGGGGAGAGCGAAGTTTCATTTAGCTTAAAAAATGGCAGTAGAAAAAAGAAGCGCGGCCCCCAGCTTTTTTTACAATCCGTAATTTTACGTGGGAGACGCTTGTAGAAATTGCGCAGGCCCTGGGAGGTGAGAATAGAAGAATTGTGCAGGGAAAGTAACACCTTCGGTAAAGAAGAAAGCCAAGAATTCGGAGCAATTTAAAATAAAAACCCCCCTGACATTTATTGTGAGGGGGGCACGCAGCCTTTTACCTTACCTAAAACTAATTTAACCCAAGTCTAACGCGGAAAGCTCTGCCAAACTTTAACCCGAAAGAGCGCAGTGTGATGGGAATCCTGTCTTGCCTGCGTTGGAGAAAGATGAGTATTCATCTACCCTTTAAAACTGCTGTTTCTTTCTTAGGTTATTAACCGCGCCCGGGTACTTGCTGCCGGGAGTTGGATCCGGAAGCAGTATTATCCGCTGCGTTAGGGTTGTACCTTCGGTACCGGGAGTTGCGGCAGGAGGTAGCCTGAGCCGGCTTCCGGTAGTTCCGTTTGAGGTAGCAACCGTTATTAAGTGATAAGCAAAAACGGTTCCTTTTGGCACGGAAAAGAATAAAAGGCTGAAAAACAAGCCGAAAAGAAAATACCTAAGTATGGCGTTTCTCTCTTTTTGAGAAAAAAAGAAGCATTCCGGGAAAAAAGTACCGGACTTAATTACTGACTGCGTCTTTTTCTTCTTTGAGCAAACGGTAAATGGTCGATTGACCGATGTCGAGCTTTTCTGCTACAGCCTTGATGTTATCGTCGTATTTGCGCAGGTAATTTTTGATGATCCGCATATTGTAGTCTCGCAGCGTAAGCTCTTCCTGCAGCACTTCAGGTAATACATCATTGCTGCCAAACGAAATGTCGGGAGCTTCGATTTGTGCTCCGTTGCTCATTACCACCGCGAGTTCGGTAATGGCTTTCAGCTCGCGCACATTGCCCGGGAAGTTGTAGCTAAGCAGCTTTTTTTGGGCGTTTTCAGAAAAGGAAGGCGGGTCTATTTTGTTCTCCCGGCAAAAATTCCGGATAAAAAACTGCGCAAGAATGAGAATATCTTTCCCTCGGTCGCGCAAGGGAGGAAGCTCGATTTGCAGTCCGAAAAGCCTGAAATAAAGGTCTTCTCTGAAATTGCCTTTTTTCACTTCTTCGGCCAGGTTGCGATGCGTAGCAACGATAATACGGCATTCAAATTTCACGGGCTTATTGCTGCCTATGCGGGTTACTTCACGCTCCTGCAATACCCGTAGCAGCTTCGATTGCAGGGTGAGATCCATTTCTCCTATTTCGTCTAAAAACAGGGTGCCGCCATGCGCTTCTTCAAATTTCCCGATGCGCCGAAACTGTGCGCCGGTAAAGGCTCCTTTTTCGTGTCCGAAAAGCTCACTCTCGGCCAAATCTTTCGGGATAGCCGCCATATTTACCGCTACAAAAGCCTGATCTTTGCGAGAAGAATTGTAGTGAATAGCTTTGGCTACCAGCTCTTTTCCCGTGCCGGTTTCGCCTGAAATGGTGACGGTAATGTTATTGTTGACCGCTTTTTCCAGCAATCCGTAAAGCTGCCGGATAGGTTCGCTTTGCCCGATGATCGAGTTTTCAAAACGGTACTTGCTCTCTACCTCTTTTTGCAGGGAAGAAATGCGCGAACGCAAACAGGTGTTTTGGCGGATATGGCTGATAGAATTGAGCAACCTGTCGCGGATGTCTTTCGACTTGACAATGTAATCGTAAGCGCCCAGCTTGAGCAGCTCTACGGCAGTATCGATTTTTTCCTGCTCGCTGATAATGATCACTTCCGTATCGGGACTCGAAGCTTTAATTTCGCGCAGCACTTCAGAGCCTTCCATGTCGGGCAGCCTGAAATCGAGCGTAACCACGTTAGGACTCTGATGCAGATTTTCCAAACAGGCCCTGCCCGAATTAAATTTCACCACTTCGTAGTCGGGGTTAAGCAGGAGGGTATGCTCCAACAAACGAATATACCATTCGTCATCTTCCACTACGAAAATCTTAAATGCGGAATGCTGGGTCATAAGCTAAACGATAAGTTGTAATATACAAAAGTAAGCATTACAGGAATTTACGTATTTCCTTTTCCAAATTTCCCCACATATCGTTTTCTTCTTTATTCACAACCGATTGTATGTCGGCCGCTTCTATCTCTTTTCGAAGACGGTGGTCGCTCACCCCGGTAAGCAGTATGATAGGTACATCGGGGTTGTGTTTTCGCACTTCAGACACGACTTGTAGTCCGTTAAGCGCGTGCTTATCTTTGGCATCGAGGTAATAATCGAGAATAATTATTCCCGCCCGGGTTTCCCGGTCGGCTAAAAACGCTTCGCCGCTGGGGTATATTTTTACCGGCGAAGTGAAGGTGTTTTGCAGGAACTGCGCCGTCATTTCAGCTACAATCGGGCTGTCGTCCACTACACAAATAGGTTTTCTCCGATTTTCCATCACACCCGTTTTTAAAGGTTAAGGTATTTTCAGGTTTTCCACTTCTTTCCGAAGTTCGGCGGTCACGAGGCTCAGCTCGGTGTTTACGGCTTTTACCAATGTGTCTGTTTCTTCCGGAGAAAGCTTCCGTTGTGGCGCTTCTTCGAGTATTTTAAGCTTTTCCACTATGCTGTAAAGTCCCAAATGCCGACAGGGAGCGGCCAGCTTGTGGGCTTGCATAGGAATAGGATCGTAGTCGCCCTGTGATACGGAAGCGAGCATGATTGCGACACTTTCGCGCGAGGTTTCGATGAAAATGTCGATCATTTGTTTCACAAAATCGTGGTCGCCGTTGCCCAACTCGTATAGTTCAGACAGGTTATAAGACTGTTCTGTCAGCGGCAGGGAAGACGGTTTTTTTTCGGGAACCTTATGCCGGAACAATACCTGATTTATTTTCTGCAAGAGCTCGCGTTCGCGGAATGGCTTGGCTAAAAAATCGTTCATTCCGGCGGCTTTGCAGCGGTCTATTTTTTCTTTGCTGATCCCTGCGGTAAGCGCGATTATCGGTACTTTCGACTTGTGATCTTTCAGCTTGTGACGGATGTAGTTGGCCGCTTCGATCCCCGACATTTCGGGCATTCGTACGTCCATCAGAACAAGATCGAAGTCTTCTTTTTTCAAGGCATCTATCGCTTCTTTCCCGGTGTGTGCCAGTTGTATAAACACATCCGGATGTTTTTGTAAAATGGTTTGCAGCAGCGTCAGGTTGTATTCTTCATCGTCGGCAATAAGGACGCGTAAGCCGCCGCTAAGCTTGAATACGACCGGGCTTGCTTTTTCTTCTTCGGGTAAATCGGCATGCGCGCCGATGGGGTAGCTCAAGGAGACAGAGAAAATACTTCCGCTTCCGGGCTGACTGACCAGCGAGAGCGAACCCTGTTGCAATTCGACCAATTGCTTACTGATGGCGAGTCCGAGTCCCGAGCCTCCATATTTCCGGGAAGTGCTGGTGTCGGCCTGCTCGAAGCTACCGAAAACCCGTTCGATTTTATCGGAAGGGATGCCTATTCCCGTATCCTGTACATAGAGTTCTAAGCGCCATAGCCCGTTGTCCAGCTTTCGTCCTCCGGCACCCAGGGTTACTTTTCCTTTTTCGGTAAATTTTACGGCGTTGCTGATGAGGTTAATCAGCACCTGACGTAGCCTTACCGGATCACCGATAAGCACTTCGGGGATGGAGGGGTCGATAAGCAGCTCCAGCACAATTTCTTTTTCGGAAGCCGAACGCAGAAACAGATCATATACTTTTCGGCAGAGCTGCTGTGGGTTAAATCCTACCGATTCGAGGTTCAATTTTCCAGATTCCATTTTGGAGTAATCCAAAATATCGTTGATTACGCTCAGCAGATGGTTGGTGGAATGGTGGATAATGTCGAGCTGCTCGCGCTGGCTGTTTGCAAGCTCGCCTTGCCGGAGCTGTTCGCTGAAACCGAGTATTGCATTGATGGGTGTACGGATTTCGTGGCTCATGTGCGCGAGAAACACTTTTTTGGCGTTGGCCGATTTTTCGGCGTGGTTTTTTGCCTCGTGCAATACGCGTTTATAGCGGTTGTTAGCGATTAAATAGGAAAACACGACAATGGCACAAACCACCAGCACCAGTAAAGTAATGGCAGAGAGTGAGAAGATAATATTGGTCGTTTGCCGGGCGCTGTCAGACGCCAGTTCCGCATTGCTGGCCGAGGCCAGGTTTTCGTCTTCTTCCATACGATTTATCAGCGAACGGATGGACGATATAATTTGCCGGTCGCGCGAAACCAGCTCCAGTTCTTTTTGTTTTTTTAATTCGAGCTCTCTGGCTTCGTTATTGCGGATATGTTCCAGTTTCTGACGAAGATTAGCCACCAGCTTTTCTTCCTGTTTTTTTTGCGGAGAAGGGTTGAGCGTGTCGTTTTTTACCCCGGTCGGAGGGCTTACCGGATGAATTACGGGAGCGTACTCCACCACCTTTTCGGTTAAGGGCTGCGCTTTTTCTTTCTTCCCGAAAAGTCGCCCGAAAAACCCTCTTTTTTCTCCTTTTTCCTGAACGGCGGGCAGGGCGCTTTCATGCACATCGGCTATTTCTTCGGGATTGATAGCTTGTGACACCGGGCGTCTCGAATCGGCCAAAGGCTGCTCTTTTTCCGATTCATTCAAGGACTGATCCAGCTCGAATTCTTTTTTGAGCGTTTCGAGCTGCCTGACCTGCCATTCATTGTCGCGCAGGCCTATCAGCTCATCCAGCACCTGCACCTTGTGTTGCACTAATACCTGAATACTGTCGATGCGGTATTGCTGAAGCGAATGGGGAATAGAGAGACTCCGCAGTACTTCCAGCTTTTCACCTACGTTGTGGATGCTGCTATAATAGTGCTCCAGTTGGGCGGGATCGTTGGTAAGGGTATAGGTGCGCACACTGTTTTCGGCATCCGAAAGGTCAAATTGTATTTCTTTCAGCAGCATGAGCTTGCGGTTGGGCTGCGCTTCGTCCGAAATAGTAGTTACCAGCGACCATAAGCTGTTGTATGCCAACATCCCCACCGATACGGAGATAAGTATGGCAATTAAAATACCCGTCATGAACCGGAGTATGAAATTTCGGGTATTCCGGATCTTATTCATTCTTTTAAGGTAGGAAGAAAAACGCTTACAGTCAAATTATTTGCGCCCTATGGCTTGGTGTAGCAGTTCTACAACAACCGGTGGAGGGTGATTGTGCTTTAGAATAAAATTTTCAAAAACCTGCAAGTTAGCTTCTCTGAAAAACCGGATCATTTTGTCGATTTGTCGCTGAGCGGATCCGGAAAGGATAATAATAAGTTTGCAGTTGGGGCACCGGCTGCGCAGACCTGAAAAAAAGGCACTGTCTTTTTTCGTTTCGGGAAGGTCGAAATAATTCAGCACAATAAAGTTCGTATCGGGAGTAAGGGCATTGAGACATTCTTCGGCGGTATAGCACGAATGGGTTTTAGGGCGTTTTTTCCCGAAAGAAATCCGCTCGATACTTTTTCTCAGAAAATGATGATAAGCCCTGTCTGCTTCTGCTATCAGGATATTCATAGGCTTCGCTTTTCGACATTCAAGGCCACAAATACTGTTCCTTTTGTGCGCTATTTGTACAATAGCCTTTTGTTGAGAATAAAAAGAAATAAGCGGCTTGCTCCTTTTTTCCCGATTTGGGAAAAATATACCCGAAAGGAAATGCCTTTTTCAGAAAAGATTAAACGAGATACCTATTGAAATGGCGTGCATTTCTTCGCCTTTCCCCGGTTTGAACAGGGGACTTACGGAATAAAACCCATACAGGGCAAAGCGATTTACACCGATATAAAGGGTGGGGCCAAAACGGAAACGTTCGAGTTCCCTGATATGGCGAATGGTTTCGTGGCCCGAATCGCTACGCAGCTTGTGGCGTCCCGAAAGCAGGTATCCGGCTTTGAATCCGGGATAAATAAAAAAGTTATTGTGTCGTCCGCGACTGCGTAAACGGAGCTGTACGCCCAGGTCGAGGTAGTTAAGCACCAGCTTGTTTTTACGGTAGCGAAAGCCCGGGTCGAAAGGTATAAAGCGGGTATTGCCGAGGGGATCATGGTTAATGAACCTGGCGTTGTGAAAGATATGCCGGCTGTTCCAGCCCAGTCCTATGCCCAGCCCGGTGGTGCTTTTGGGGCCAAAAGGAATATCGGCATAGCGGAAAAAATTAAACCCCCGCGAAAACCAGCGGGCTTCTACACCGGCCGGCCAGCTCTCAAAATTTTCGTGGGTAAGGTCGATCAGATAGCGGTGCATTCGCGGACCGGTTCGTTCCTGGTCGGCAGGTAAAAGTCCGGTATAGGCTTCTTCGAGGCTTAGCTGTGCCTTTGCGCCTGAAAAGAACAGGCAGCTCAGTACAAAGTATAAAGAGAGCCGTCTCAAAGGGTCAGGTTTTTTTCCCAGTTCCAGGCGTCCTGTAAGGCTTTTTCGAGCGATTTTTCGGCTTTCCAGCCTAAGCGTGTTTCCGCTTTTCGGGTCGAGGCCCATATTTTTTCTACATCGCCATCGCGGCGTGGTCCTTCGTTGCGCGGTACCGACACCTGATTTACCCGTTCAAAAGTTTCGACCACTTCTTTTACCGAGTAGCCTTTACCCGCTCCGATATTAAACACCTCTTTTACCGGTTTTTCGGGTTGTTGCTGTAGCCATTGTAGTGCGGCCACGTGAGCACGCGCCAAATCCATTACATGAATATAGTCGCGCAGACAAGTGCCGTCGGGTGTGTCGTAATCGGTACCGAAGATGGTAAGTCGGCTGCGTTTACCGGCGGCGGTTTGGGTCACGAAAGGGACAAGGTTATTGGGTACGCCACGGGGCAGCTCACCTAAGAGCCCGCTGCTGTGTGCACCTATTGGGTTGAAATACCTTAGCAGCGCCGAGCGCAGGAATTTCCCCGAAGATACCTGATCACTAATCAACTGTTCGCAGGCTATTTTGGTAAATCCGTAAGGAGAGCAGGCCTGTCTTGCGTCGGCATTTTCGGTAACCGGAATTTCGGTCGGTTGTCCGTACACGGTACAGGAGGAAGAAAAGACCAAATCGCTTACCTCTTCCGCTTCCATCACTTCGAGCAGCGCTATCAGCGAGAATATATTGTTGCGGTAATACCGGAGCGGATCCTGTACCGATTCGCCCACCGCTTTAAATGCGGCAAAATGAATAACGCCTTCGGGTTTTTCGGTTTTAAAAATTTCCTGCAATGCTTCGCGATCGGTACAATCGGCATCGTAGGCGGTAATTTTTTCGGCGCAAACGCGGGAGAGCCGATCAATAATGAAGCGTTCCGAGTTCGAGAAATTATCGACGATTACCGGCACGAGGCCGGCGGCATAAAGTTCGGTCACGGTATGCGAGCCGATGAATCCGGCGCCTCCGGTAACCAGTATTTTTTTTCGGCTCATTCGGATAAAACCCGTTTGTATAAAGGGTCGGATCAAATATACGAAGAGGCTTTCAAACGGCCGAAACCGTTCATGTAAGTACTTCCCTTTTTTTGATTACCAGCCTGTTCGGAAAAGCCTTCGTGCGCTTTGCGGAGTGGTAGCGGGCTGTTTGCTGTGGTAGGCATCGCCGGCCGCCAGTCGTATTTCTTCGTCGGATGCCGAGGCTATCCATTTTTCCAAAATGCCGTCGATCACATAGGCTTCGGGCGCGAGCAGGTGTGTGGTGGTTACCACCGGATAAGCACCCGAGGCTTTGAGGTAAGGTTTGAAATAGGAATGCGAGTAACAGGCTATTATGGCCGCGTCGCGGGCTTGTTGATCGGTGTTGCGGTATAATTTTACCGTATCGTCCATCAGCCCGTTATGTCCGTTGAACACCAGCAAATCGGCACCGCCATAGATAGGAATAGAAAGGGAAGAGTCGAGATGTAGCGTTTCTTTTTTTGCGCCAGAGAGCGATTGGAAGTAGGCGTGGAGCGATTCTTTCATCCGGTCGCCTCTGAAAGCGTCGGCTACGAGGTAGATGGTATGGCCTTCTTTGGCCTTGCGGCTGAAAATGATTCTTTCCAGTACAGAGGGGTCGGAAGCGGCACTGCTTTTTACCCATTTCCAGCGGGCGCTTTTCCGGAAATAGGAACGTATGCCATAACCTGCGCCCCAATATAAGTTGGTAGAAAGATTGAGTCCGTCGCCCAACTGACGGTTTACTTTTACGATTCCCTGGTTATCGTTGTCGCAGAGCGGCACGAGGATATGGATAACCCAGGGTTTTCCGGCTTTACTTTTTTCCTGCAATTGCTTTCTGATTTCGATCCGGTCGGGGGTATAGCTTTCTTCTTTTGTGTAAGAGGTTGTGGGGGCAAAGGGAAGCCAAAGTCCGGCATAAAAGAGCAAAGCGGAAAATGAAAAAAGGAAAAAAGTTCGCATAGCATTGTATTTTGAGAAGCGGAAAGCAGTAGCGTGTTTCTCGAAACGGGAAATAATTATCTTTGTTGCGTAGGGACGTTAGCTCAGTTGGTTCAGAGCACTACCTTGACAGGGTAGGGGTCACTGGTTCGAGTCCAGTACGTCTCACAAGCGGAGTAAAGCAAAAAGCCCTGACATTTAATTGTCAGGGCTTTTTTGTAACAAACGTAAAAAGCGTTTGCAAGACAAGATTTACAGGAAAACGTCTTCGTGGCCGACGATGCCCCACTCGGTAACGTGTATGGTAGTGTTTATCAGTTGGTTGTCTTTTATGGTGTAAGCTTCCCAAGAGATATTTTCGTCGCGTTCGTACACGATTATCACTTCATATCCTCTGTTATCGAGATAATCGAGCACATCATCTTCATTGACCCCCGAGGTTTTGAAGTGTACCTGCGGGTGTTCGCCGGAAGAGCTGCCCGGGGTGGTACCGGCATTTACCGGAGCGAAAACCAAAAAAAAGGCCAGACTTAACACAAGCGATTGACCGGTTCGGAGAAAGGGTTTTTTTGCAATCATGGCGTAGGAGTTTTAGTGAAACAATAAGCTATGTAAGTATTTCAAAGAAAGTTTAAACTGTTTCCATATCATTGGACAAATGCCTTCGTTTGTGACATTAACCGGAATGATTATCTTTATATTTGTGCTTAGTTTGCTAATCTGATGACGCTCATCAACCGTTTTATTCGCAGCCTACGCGATGAACAAAAAACAGCTTTAAGAAATTACCTGTCTTTGTCCGTATTCAGGGAAGAAACTTCCGGGAAGGAGAAGCAGCTATTTCAGCTATTGCTTGATCCTGAGTCGGAAGGACTTGATGATGCGGCCTTGTCGAAAGCAATATACGGGACGAAACCCGACAGCAATTACCGCAAATTAAAATCGCGTCTTTTTCAGCGGGTGTTAGATGCACTGATTCAGGATGTATATATCGCTAACGACGAAAGGATCGGTGAGCTGGATCACCTTATTGTGCGGTTGAAGCGCAAGATGCTCGCTTTTCGGGTGTTGTACCGTAACCGCGATAAGGATTTTACCGATGTGCTCAATCATTTGCTTTCGGAAATCGTTACCGAAGCGCGGCGTCTGCATGTATATGATGTGCTGATGGAGGCCCTGCATTTTAAAAAATATACCAAAAGCATAAGGCAGGGACCTGAGGAGTTTGAGAAAGTGCAGGCAGAAATCGAACATTGTGAACGCTGCTTCAAGGCTTCTACCCGTGCTAATGATCACTATTACAAGATTATTCTCAATCAGAATTTTTATTCGAAGTTAAGCGAAGAGGAGCTGCAGGCTACCATCGAAAAGAACATTGCGGAGGTAGAGCGGGATTATGTGCAGACCGGCTCACCCCATGTGCTTTATTTTCTTCAGTTTATGCGCCTGGCCAATTATGAGCGGCAGAAAAATTACAGGGTGCATGTGGAGGTGTGTGAAGAAATCATTGCGTTGATAAAAAAGCATAGTAGTATTTTCAGGAAAGAGCGCCTTGGGTATGTGTACGACAATTTGTGCCAAAGTCATGTAAACCTGGGTGATTTTGAAAATGCCATACGCAGCGCGCAGGCGGCGCAAAAATATTACCTGAAAGACAGCTTTGCCACAGTGGTTTCGAAAGAACAGGAAATGCTGGCGAACTTTTATGCGGGTAAGTACGAGCGGGCGCACCAGTTGGTGAAAGATATTCTTCGGCACCCTTCGTCTGATACGGGCGAGTTTCGTCGCGATAAATACCTGTATTATTCGGCTTGTTGCTGCTTTATGTCAGGCGATTATCAGGAGGCCATCCGGCAGGTAAGCCGCTCGATGGAGCTGTCGAAAGACAAGTCGTCGTGGGATATGTGGTTACGTATTCTGCGTATTATGATCCTGATAGAAATGCAGGATTTGCAGCAGTCGGCTATGGCGATTGAAGCGCTTCGGAAGCATATTGAACGCACTTCGGCCCGCCAGTCGATCAGGCAACGCGATCTTTTGGTTTACAAGGCTCTCCACGAATATGAACAGGAAGGGTTTGAGCCGGTTCAACCGCCCCAAAAGCTGAATGATTTGTTGGCATCGCTTGCCATTCCTGAGGGGCCGGTGGCCTGGAACTGTTTCAGTCCCGAGCTGATACCTTTTCATTGTTGGTTATCGCATCGTATAGAGCAGAAAGACAGTTCTATATCTCGCCCTTTCAGGGTTAATTAGTTTGGGTTTGGGGAAAAATAAGATCTAAACACCCTCGAATCAATAATCTGATTTACAGCACATTACTGGCGTTTTCGGCTACTCTTTGGCGCGGCAATGTCACAAGCTCAGGCTTTTGTCCATAGAAAGAATCAGATCAGCCAATACTTTTATACTGTTTTGATGCAGAAAGGGTTGGTCATCCAGCTTTATTTGGTTTCAAAGCAAAGCAGTGTAAGTGTAAGAGCCCGTGCCCCGGCGGGTATCCCGTCGGGACGCAGGGCTTACTTATGAGTGCGCTGCAGCAAACTACCAAGGTATAAAAGCGGGGTTTGCCGGTAAAACAGGGTACCGCCAAATTTATCCCGTTCATTTGTAGAATCATGGCAACGCATAGATGGTTGTCATTCCGGTCTTGCGAAAGAGCAGGCGTATAGTGGTGCTTTTGCCGCGTCTGAACGGAGCGGTAAGTGGAGAGGTGACAGGGGTTATCTGAATCTTTTCACTTATCGCCCTGCCGGGATTTTAAATAAGGAACATACGATTTTTTGTGATCGTTCTGAAGTTCCTGAAACCGTTGCCGGGCCGCCGAAGTTATACTCCGCTTCCTGTATTCTTCGTCCGAAATGCCGGAGCACCGGTTTCAGGAATTTTTGCTTTTTCTTAGCCCCGGTTCTGCCTGCCGGAGTGCTTTACGCGTTGAGACTTATCACTACATTGCCTTTTTTTCTCCCTTTGTCCACATAACGGTGTGCTTCTACGATTTGATCAAAGCGGTAGCTCTTGTCTATATGCGCTTTGATTTCTCCTTTTTCGAACAGCTCTTTTAGCAGCTCCAGTTGTGCTTTTGTTTCTTTGGCTACATCCAGGCTTGCAACGGTAAGGTATCGTCCTCCATTTTTAAGTAGCTGCACGCAGTTTTTTCTTTTTGTTTTGCCTACCGCATCAAATACGATATCGAACGGGGTGTCCAACTTCGTGAAATCCTGACGGGAGTAGATCACTATGGTATCGCTGCCTAAGGTTTTTGCCAGCTCGACGCCTTCTTCGCTGCACACGGCGGTCACGTGGGCCCCGTAATGTTTGGCAATTTCGACGGCGGCTGAGCCGACGGAACCGGTTGCGCCGTACACCAGGACCCGGGCATTGGGCAGCGAGGCTATGCCTGCCTTTTGGAGAAAGTACAGGGCCGTCATGCCACCAAACAGAATTGCGGCGGCCTCTTCAAAAGAAGCGTTTTCGGGTTTATATGTCAGTGTTCCGTGTGCGGGCAGGGTAATGTATTCGGCATAAGCACCGAATTTAAAGCCGGTGCTGGCATATACCTCGTCGCCCGGTTTAAAGGGACTTACTTTTTCGCCCGTTTCTTCTACTATTCCCGAAAGAACGGTACCCAATATCGGTTTCCGGGGCTTGCGAAACCCGAGCACAATCCGCATCATTAGTCGCAAAAAGCCTTTTACGGCAAGCCCGCGTACACGCACATCGCCCGAATTGACGGCTGTTGCTTTGATGCGCACCAATACTTCGTTGGCTTTGGGTACGGGTTTTTGGACCTCGGTTATTTTCAGCACCTCCGGCGCCCCGTAAGTGGTGCAGATTACCGCTTTCATCTTTACAGCATCCATTCTTTTTAAGCTAAGTATGTGTTTTCTTGTCGTTACTCGAAACGTTTAAGCTATTGGAAATTAATTCCGAATCTCCGGAGTGGCTTCGTCTTTCTTACTATAGGGTCGGTAATGCAGCACGAATACAAAAAGAATCCCTTTATAAAGCCCTTCTTGAAATACCCGAAGGGCTTCTTTCAGGAAAGAGAGCCGACTTCCCGTTTCAAAATAGAGTGCGGTCAGCTTTGCGGAAGTGGCGGTGGCCAGCATGACCAGCAGGGTGAATACAGCTAAGGTGATACACAAGGTGCGCAGGTCTTTTCTACGAAACAGCCCGTACACAGGCAGCGTAAGTAATCCGCAACAGAAAAACAGCAGCGTTTCGACACCGATGCTCATAAGGCTGGTATCGGGAAAGCGGAACAACCTGCCCGAGATGCTTAAAGCAAGCAGGGTCAATACCAGGTTGATCAGAATAAAAAGCAGCAGTCTTTTCATGCTTTGCGTGATTCAGGTACATCGTTTTAGGAACTCAGGCTCCGTTTTCAATACCAGCACCCTGAGAAAATAAAGTTAGCAATTCCCCTTATTGTGCCGACCGAAATGTAAGAATAACGCGAAAAGAGCTTTTGTATAACCCCGTTCTACTATCAGCCTTTACCGTACCCGTTAAGGATTTTTAAGAGTTTTTAAGAATCGGACGGAAGCCGGCACCGTATTTTAAACTTAATATTGAAAAAACATTCCCTTCAATGTTAACTGTAGCTTATTTGTATGTCAGACCGGTCCTGCTTTTCGGCTTGCTGCTCTGTTTTACTTCCTCTGCCTTTTCCCAACACAGGGCACATTATCGCGTGTTTTACGACTCCTTAGCCGGTACGCAGGGCCTGCTTGTACAGGTCGATTATACCCATTCGAAAGCGGCCGATTCGTCGGTTTTTTATTACGAAAATACTTTTTGGGGCGAAACAAATAGATTCAACAGCCTTGTGATACCCGAGCAGGCAAACCCTGCGGTGTCGGTAGTGGCCTTTCCCGACGAAAACGAAATCGTAGTGCGTCATCCGCACCGTAAAAAAGTGTCGTTCACCTACCGCATTAAGCAGGATTTTGAAGATCCGGCTTACCAGACTTTTTTCAGGCCGGTGGTCAAAGATCGCTTTTTTCATATTCCCGGTCAGGCGCTTTTTGTGGCACCGCTTTCCTTTACCCAATTGCCTTCGGGCAAAAAAATTGCCGTTACGATTGAATGGATAGGCTTTCCCGAACACTTTACGCTGCATAATACCTTTGGTTCGGGGCAAAAAAAACAAAAGCTCCATTTGTTGTTTTGGGAAGAATTTTACCACTCTTTTTTTGTAGGTGGCGATTACCGCGTTCACCGCTTTTCTTACAAGGGCAAACCAGTTTATTTTGCCATCCGCGGCGAATGGTACAATGGGCTTAGCGACGAGGCGCTTTTTGAGGATTTGCAGTTGGCCGTGCGCTCGCAACGCGATTTTTGGAACGACTACACACAGCCCTATTTTACCGTAATCATGTCGCCTACCGTTTCTCAGGCCGACAGCGCTTATCGGGGTCAAAGCAGCAACGGTACGGCCGTAAAAAACGGCTTTGTGATTCAATCGACCAATAACCCATTCAACAACCGCGAAGTATATCGTTATATGTTCCATCACGAGCTGATGCACAACTGGATAGGTATAGAGATAGTAAATCGGTACGAGGAGCTTAACTACTGGTTTAGCGAAGGGTTTACCGAGTATTATACCTATAAAAACCGGCTTCGTATCGGCGAAATCAGTTTGGAAGAATGGCGTGAAGCCTTTAACCGGGAGGTGATTGAAGCACATTGGAAAAATCCCGAGCGGAACATCCCTAATTACAAGGTAAAAGACGGTTTTTGGAAAAGTCGTCAGGTGTCGAAGGTGCCTTATCGAAGGGGCGCTCTTTTTGCCTTTTGGCTGGATAACCAACTGCTGCTGCACAGCGATTATACTTTTTCGCTCGATGATCTGATGCGCAAACTATTGCGGCATTGTCAGCGTACGAAGGCGAAATTTTCGGACGAGCTGCTTTTGGAAATGGCGCATACACATCTGGATCGGGATATTGCGTATTTCTTTCAAAAACACGTGCTTCAGGGAGAAGACTTGGATCTGTCGACCGAAAAATGGGTGGAAGGATTTGAATTTCATACCACCGACAGCATTCCCGCGTTAATTTTCACCCAACCGGAGCCGCGTTATTTGCTTCGTTGAATTCGGTGGACAGTAGCGCTTCTTTTTCTATCTCCCGTTTTTATCTTTTGAGGAGAAGTCTTTTTCACGTTGCTGCGCTAATCCAAGCCGTTTTTTAGGATATTTGCCGGGGGGTAGGGTAGCTTCCCTACTCAAGGTGTCATCACCCTTAAAGGATAATCAAAAAGAATGCTTTTTAATTCCATCGACTTTGCGATTTTCTTGCCGATAGTGTTTGTGCTCTATTGGTTTGGGACCCAAAAAAACCTGAAGCTCCAAAACTTCCTTGTAGTGGCGGCAAGCTATTTCTTCTACGGATGGTGGGATTGGCGTTTTTTAGGACTGCTTTTGTTCGTGACCCTGGTCGATTATTCGGTGGGACTAAAGCTGAAGGCCGAACACCGCCCATCTGCCCGAAAATTACTCTTAGGGATAAGCATCTTCGTAAACTTAGGGCTGCTTTGCTTTTTCAAATACTATAATTTCTTCTTAGACAATTTTGTAGCGGCTTTTTCCTTTTTTGGCGCCGATATCAAGCCGCATTCCCTGAATATTATCTTACCCGTCGGGATTAGCTTTTTTACCTTCCAAACCCTAAGCTATACGATCGACGCGTACAAACGAAAGCTCGAACCGACCAAAAATTTCCTTGCATTTGCCGCCTTTGTAAGCTTTTTTCCGCAGCTTTTGGCCGGTCCCATTGAAAGAGCGACGAACCTACTGCCCCAGTTTTTTAAAAAACGAACCTTCGACTATACAAAAGCAGTTGATGGGATGCGGCAAATCTTGTGGGGACTGTTTAAAAAAGTGGTAATTGCAGACAATTGTGCCGAGTATGCAAACCTGATTTTTGATAATTCGACCGAATACTCAGGAAGCATTTTACTGCTGGGCGCGCTGTTCTTTACTTTTCAGATTTACGGCGATTTTTCGGGCTATTCAGACATCGCCATCGGTACGGCGCGCCTATTCGGCATTAATTTGATGCGAAATTTTAATTTCCCTTATTTTTCGAGAGATATTGCCGAGTTTTGGAGGCGTTGGCATATCTCACTTTCCACCTGGTTCAGGGATTATCTTTATATCCCTTTGGGCGGTAGTCGTGGCGGTACCTGGATGAAAGTCAGAAATACCTTTATCATTTTCATTGTGAGCGGCTTTTGGCACGGACCCAATTGGACCTTTATCGCCTGGGGCGCATTAAATGCCATTTATTTTTTACCGCTTTTATTGACGCAGAACAATCGGAATAACTTAGAAACAGTAGCGCAGGGAAAATTAATGCCAAGTCTGCGAGAGCTGCTCGGTATGCTTCTCACTTTCGGTTTAACCGCCTTGGCCTGGATATTTTTCAGGGCCGAAAATATGGATCACGCCCTGCATTATATTGCAGGTATTTTTACAAACCCCGCGTCCTTTTTGCAGCCTGACATATACGTGAAATACAAGGTTATTCTTTTGTTTATTTTGCTGTTTATGTGGGTGGAGTGGATCGGGAGAGAAGGACAATACGCCCTTGCACAGTTGGGATTAACATGGAAACGCCCTTTTAGATATGCCATGTATTACGCCATTATTCTTGCTATGATTTGGTTCGGCGGAAAAGAACAGGAATTTATTTATTTTCAGTTTTAAAGTGCCATGAAAAAATTTCTGTTAAGAATTGGTCTTTTTTTCGCGGCATTTATTGTCGTGATTCTGATCCCCGTTTATAGTATCAGCGAATACGATAATGCGGATAAGGGCACTTCCGAAAATCACAACATAATCTCTTTGCAGACAAAATCGCATTACGACAGCTTAGACGTGTTGTTTGTAGGTAATTCATACTGCTACTCTTCGATCAATACACAGCTTTTAGATTCGTTGAATATCCGATCTTTTAACCTGGGTATAGCTACGGCAGGGGTTGAGTTTTATGATCTGATAATTGAGGATTATTACGCAAAGACGAAAGTGCCGCCTAAAAAGGTATTGCTGCTGGTTACACCCATGACCTTTTCTTCCCAATCAGATAATTTCAGCGCTTATCCCATTCACCGTTATCTCGAAAATGAAAAATCCAATTTTCAAATTTCGCTCAAGGCAAAGAGCTTTACCATGCTCATTTCGCTGTATAAAAAATCGTTCGAAAAAGGGGTAGCCAATTTATTTTTTAAAGAAAAAAAACAGCCGAAAGCACAGCGTTTCAACCGCAAAGGATTCTTGCCCGATAGCGAGGTGGTTACTCCCGAGGTTATTGCCAAAGACGAGCCTTTGTACTTAGGCTTGAAAAACGATCGCTTTGATGAATCCAAAATAGAAGACCTGGTGGAAATTGCGAATCGCCTTACGCAAAAGGGCTCGGAGGTGCTGTTTTTTGAATTGCCTACGCATCTTTTACCCCGTTATTTTAGCACCGAATATTTAGCGGCGTATAACAAGGGTCTTGCTTCCATCCGGGAAAAATTTGAATTAATCGCTTTAGATCCCGCTTTATTCCACGCAAATAATTACCGCAATATCGACCACATGAATACTTCGGGCGCGACCATTGCAACAGCGCACATTGTTCGTGTTCTTTATGAAAAATAAGTATTACTGCTTACCAAAATTTTTGTTTCTTTTTGTCTTCCATAGGTTTACTTTCTCCTGCCAAAAGGGAAACCCTTTTGAACAAGGTGGGATCTAAGGGGTTAAAGCAAGGATAAGTTTTAATCGGTCTCCGCTGCACATCAGCGTTTGCCGCGTTTATTTTTTCTTTTCGTTATATTTGTTTTATCCGCTTAGACGCTATCGCTTTGGCTAACATCGTATATATCGTAATCTCTAATTTTACATTTAATATTATCGGTTATGAATTCTATAGATGACAAAGAAAGATTCGAATTGTTTTATAATGAATCTTGCGAAGCTTACCGACATTACTCAATAAGCATTCGAGAAATTAGAATTATTGCTATTGTGCAGGGAATTGTAGTGCTGACCGGATCGGGCTATTTGCTTCAAAATAAATTTTATACGGGTGCTTTAGCGGTTGCTGTTTTTGGCATTTTCCTCACGCTTTCTCTGTGGCGATTGCATAAGACGTATTATCGAAATGCCATGAGCTATTTAGAATATATAACAGAACAGTTGGAAATGAATTCAGGCCCCTGGAGTAACCATAAACGATTTCACAAGAGAAGAATCAGTCGGAAATTTGTGCATTCGATTTTAAAGGATAGCATTTTTATTTTGTTTTTAGCATCTAATCTGATACTCATAGTGGGTGTTATCTATAGAGTAGATTTGTATTGATTTTCTTAAAATCGCGGTCAACCTGCTTTACCGTAAATTATCCTCCATTTGTGGGCCCTGCTGGGCTCGAATCCCGAAATAAATTCGGGACCTACCCTCCCGACTGTAAGTCGGGAGGCGCTAACCGACTGAGCTATGTTTTCTGAATAAGCTGCTCAATAAGCTTCCTGCTTTTCCATTTTTTAATCTGTAATTCTCTGCTGTACGCTTCTTCTTTACTTGTAAATGTTTCAAAATACTTAATTACCCAATCATCGTTACTGCCTGTAAATCCTTTATGTCGGCTATTGTGCTTACGTAACCGCTCTTCCAAACTGCCACCCGTATGCCCGATATAGAATTTATTTTTTGAATCGGAGTAAAGTATATAGGTATAAAACATGTACAAACGTTTACTAAAAAGAAAAAGCCCCGAATTGCTTCGAGGCTTTGTGGGCCCTGCTGGGCTCGAACCAGCCACCCTCTGATTATGAGTCAGATGCTCTAACCGACTGAGCTAAGGGCCCCTGCCAAAATGCGGCAAGGCTGCAAAGGTATAGTTTGTGCATTAATCCGCAAAAAACCCCGCGTATAAATTTTATTTTTCTCGCACGCTGTACCGATCCGGCCGACGCACGCCAGCGAATGCGTATTTTTACCACATGGCTGCTCCGCTTTATAATCTCATCCTCGACTTCGGCGGGGTGCTTCTTAATATCGATTACCACCGACCCGTACAGGCTTTTCGCGAATTGGGACTCAGCGATTTTTACGCGCTTTATTCGCAAGCCGAACAAAATAGGCTTTTCGATGCTTTTGAAACCGGAGCGATTAGTGCGGCTCAATTTCGCGAGGAGCTGCGCCAACAAACCGGCCTTTCGCTCAGCGATGCGCAGATCGACGAAGCCTGGAACAGTATGCTGCTCGATCTACCCGCCCGGCGTATAGAACTGCTTCGTAAGCTGCGAAGCCGTTACCGTCTTTTCCTGTTGAGCAATACCAACGAGATTCATGTCGAAGCGTTCGAACGCCGCATAGCCGCCGAATATGAACCCCGCCTGTTTGATCATCTTTTCGAAAAACATTATTATTCCTGCCGGATAGGAGTACGCAAACCTCATGCGGAGGCCTTTCGTTATGTGCTTGATACGCACGGACTCAAAGCTGAAGAAACGCTTTTTGTGGACGATTCGGTACAGCATATCCGCGGCGCTTCGGCTACCGGACTGCGTACGCTTCATCTTATGCCCGGAGAAGAACTGGGCGACGCCCTGCTGCGCGAACAGCTTATTTAGCGTCCTGACACAGCTCTACCAGCACACCCTGTGTCGATTTGGGGTGGAGAAAAGCAATAATTTTCCCGTCGGCTCCGGGTTTGGGAGTATGGTGAATCAGCTCGAATCCTTCGTTTTTCAACCGATCGATTTCCGCCTGAATATCGTTCACCGCAAAGGCAATATGGTGTATGCCTTCTCCTTTTTTTTCGATGAATTTCGCTATCGGACTGTCGGCCTGCGTGGCCTGCAACAGCTCTATTTTGGTTTCACCCACCTGATAAAAAGAAGTGACAACGCCCTCGCTTTCTACGGTTTCTTCCTTGTAAGGCGGGCGATTCAGCAGCAGGTCGAATACCTTGCCCGCTTCTGCAATGCTTTTGACCGCTATTCCGATATGTTCTACTTTGTTCATCGTCAAAAATAAAAAAAGCCTGAGCCCTCCGCCCGAAAAAGAAGGTTGTACAAGTGCAGTTCCCCTACACTTACCCGATCGTGGCGAGTACTTTTAGTTCGATGGCAATAGGCGTAGGCAGACAGTTAATCTCGATCGTAGTGCGACAGGGCGGATTTTCGCTGAAATATTCGGCCCAAATACGGTTGTAAGTGGCGAAATCGTCTTTCATATTGGTCAGAAATACGGTGACATCCACTATTTTATCCCAACTGCTACCCGCGTCTTCGAGTATGTATTTTATGTTGCGAAACACGCTGTGACACTGTGCTTCAATGTCGTAAGAAATGATATTCCCCGCTTCGTCCAGTTCTACGCCCGGAATTTTTTTAGTGCCTCTTTCGCGCGGACCTACCCCCGACAGGAAAAGCAGGTTGCCTACACGACGGGCATGCGGATATAGCCCTACGGGTTCGGGCGCTTTTTGTGAATCGATTTTGTGCGTATCGGCCATGATGCAGGTTTAAAGATGCTTGATGCTGCAATAATAACAAGTTTATCCGATACCCCGAAAAGCAGCGTATGCCTTCGGCTTATTATCCGCCCGTGTACAATTATTGTCTGAACGCACAATGTAAGGGATTCGCGTTATATTTGTGCCATTCAATCGCTTAATATGCAAATCTCTTCGCTACACAGCCTTACCCTGGCTGCTTTTCTCTTGCTTGGTGCCTGCCAGCCCAAGTCCTCAGGTCAATCGCCCGACGCTCCAGCTCAGGATTCTATTCCTGCCGAAGAAGTGAGAAAGCCGCTTCCTTTCGATACGCTGCTTACCGAAACGGCACGGTTCATCGCCGGACTCGATGCACCCCATTATTTATCCGCTTTGCAGGAAAAGCCCTTTTACGCTACCCACCGCGAGTTTACCGACAAGTCGTGGAAAACCACCACCGACAGCATGATTCTGCCCATAGGCAACTGGCGCCGGCAACAAATGGAGCCTTCTCCCCGTGCCGAGCTGCAAGAGAAAGCCTCGTTTACCGATTCGCTATTGTGCTTTTACCCGCTTTCGGGTCCCGATTTTCTTTTTGCCCATGCCTTTTTCCCCAATGCCGATAATTTTGTGATGCTCGGACTCGAACCCCGTGGCAGCCTTACCGATTTTCGCAATCTTAAAGACGCTGATCTCGAAAAATACCTTTCGGGTGTGCGTCAATCTATGAAATACCTCAATACGCGCGGTTATTTTGTGACTTCGCACATGGGCTCCGATTTCAGCCGTCATCACCTCAACGGCATGGTGCACATGATGCTGTATATGATGGCTCGTACCGGTCACCCGATTGTCGATGTCTATGAAGTGACGATCGATGCTCAGGGTAAAGAACACCGTTTGGCCAAAGGCGCAAAAACAAGCGAAAACCTGGTGGCGGTGAAGATCGACTTCCTGAGTCCCGACACCCTGAAGCAACGTTCGGCCTACTATTTCAGGCTCGATGCCTCAGATGCCAACCTTCAGAAAAACCCCGGCTTCGCCAAATTTGTCAACGCTTTTCCCCACCGGGCAAGCTACATGAAATCGGCTTCCTGCGTGCTGCAAAACCCCAACTTCGATATTATGCGCGAGCTGGTCATTCAAAGTGATCAGATCCTGCAAGACGATACCGGGCTTCCGTACCGCTATTTCACAGCCGATACCACGCTCAGCGTAAAACTTTATGGCACTTATACCAGCACTATCAAGGATCTGAGCTGGTGCTACCAACCCGCTTTGCGCAAGGCGCTCGAAAAATCACCGCATTATGGCAAGCTGCCTTTCCGTATCAGCTACAACGGCAATTATGGAGAAGGAATGTTGATCTACGGCGTGCGTAAACCCAAAGAGTAAGAGAATCCTTTCGGGCGATTCTCATGGATGGCTATTGCAGTTAAATATGCCTTTATCGGAGGCGGAGCTGCCGGTTTTTTCGGAGCGCTGCGTGCCGCCGCATTGTCGGCTCCCGGCACGAAGGTGCTTATCCTGGAGAAAAGCCAAACCTTGCTCGGAAAAGTGCGTGTCTCGGGCGGCGGGCGCTGTAACGTAACCCATGCCTGTTTTGATCCGCAGGAGCTGACTGCCTTTTATCCCCGTGGCGGGCGTGAATTGCTCGGAGCCTTCCACCGTTTTATGACCTCCGATACCATCGCCTGGTTCGAAGAGCGGGGCGTGCCGCTCAACACCGAAGCCGACGGACGCATGTTTCCACAAAGCAATACCTCCCAAACGATTGTCGATTGCTTTTTACAGGAAGCCCGCAAGCTGAATGTGGAAATAAAAACCGGCTGTGGGGTGCAATCGCTCGTGCCTTTTGAAGGTGGCTGGCAGCTTCAGACTACCGCCGGACCCGTCACCGCCGAAAAAGTGCTTATCGCTTCCGGAAGCAGCGGGCAGGTTTGGGATATGCTCAGCGCACTGGGGCATACGCTGGCACCGCCGGTACCCTCTTTGTTCACCTTTAACCTGAAAGATCCCCGACTTACCGGTTTGCAAGGGCTTTCGGTGCCGCAGGCAAGGGCTGCGGTTCCCGGCACCTCGCTGGCCGAAGAAGGCCCCCTGCTTGTTACCCACTGGGGATTAAGCGGTCCCTGTATCCTCCGGCTTTCGGCCTGGGGAGCAAGAGCGCTGCACGAAAAAAACTACCGTTTCGATCTGCGTATTAACTGGGTCGATCGCGATCCTGCCGAAGTGCTCGAAACCTTGCGAAACTTACGCGACAGCGAGGGGCGAAAGCTTATCGGTGCTACTCCTTTTTTCGGCCTGCCCGCCCGGCTTTGGAAAAGCTTCTGTGCGCATTGCGGAATCACTGATCTCAAATGGGCTTCGGCCTCCAACAGGCAGCTTGAAGCGCTTTGCACCGAATTGAGTAATGGAGCCTATGCCGTAAACGGGAAGAGTACGTTTAAAGAAGAATTTGTGACCTGCGGCGGAATAAAACTTGCGGAGATATACCCCACGTCTTTCGAGAGCCGCCTTCACCCCGGCCTCTATTTTGCAGGCGAAGCGCTCGATATCGATGCCATTACCGGAGGCTTTAATTTTCAGGCCGCCTGGACCACCTCCTGGATCGCTTCCTCCGATATGTGCGGTCAATCCGCATAAATTAACAGTATTTGCGTTAATAATTCCATTACCCCGGCCTTCTCGCGCTTGCGGGTTAGGCTTACCTTCGGTATCGGTATGAATATGCAGCCTCTTCCTCCCACTCCTTCGCCCGCGCGTAAAAGATTACGCCTGGTTTGGAAAGTGCTGCGTTATCTGTTGCTGGGCTTTACGGGATTGCTGCTTACCTTGATAATACTGGCCTATGTATTTGAAGATAAAATTAAAAACTACGCCGTACAGCACCTTAACCAGTACCTCAATACCGAAATAAAAGTAGAGTCGATCGATCTTTCGTTGCTTCGCAAGTTTCCCAGCGCCTCGCTGGTTTTTCACAATGTGTATGTGCAGGATCCGCTTACCGTGCAGAAAGAACGCGATACCATGCTGTATGCGCGCCGTATTTACCTGGAGTTCAGTATATGGGATTTGTTTTCGGACAAAATAAGCATCAAAAAGGTAGAAGTTGATCATTCGCGGATCAAGCTTTTTGTCGATGCCCTGGGCAATGAAAATTATGTCATTTGGAAACCTTCGACCGATACGGTACCCGCTTCCGATAATTTTGCTTTTGCCCTCGAAAAGGTGGAATTCAAAAATTGTCATCTCGACTATACCAATCGCATCATTCAGCATGAGCAATCCTATACCTTGAGGGAGCTGAGCTTTAGCGGCGAATTTTACCGCGAGCAGTTTATCCTGAATACCGCTGCCAAAGGACAGGTGCATTACCTCATGGATCAGGGGCTGACCCTGCTGCGCGAAAAGAAAATCAACCTTTCTTCGACGCTCGAAGTGGATCGCACCCAACAGCGCTATACTTTCCGCGAAGGAAAGCTGGAGCTCGAAGATTTGCGTTTTGCCATTGCAGGCACTTTCCGTACCGAAGAAGGAAAAACCGAAACGAATCTTTCGCTTTCGGGCGATAACATACAGGTAGAATCGTTGCTCAAAAGTTTTCCAGCCCTGTCAGACAATGACCTGCGCGGTTACGAAACCCGTGGCGCGCTAAAATTTGACGCTTCGGTAAAAGGAATGTGGAGTAAAACCGAAACTCCCGATATGCAGGCCTCATTCAGTATCGACAACGGCTACCTCCGCGAAAAAAGTTCGGGCGAGGCACTGCAGGAGCTGCAATTTTCGGGCAGCTATACCAACCGGAATAAAAAAGGCAGGGAAGAGCTTTGGCTGCGCGAAATAAAAGGCCGTTTTCGGAATGAGCTTTTTTCGGCCCAACTGCTTTTTACCGATTTTTCGTCGCCCTTGCTGGAAGCGTCCGTAAAGGGGAATTTTAACCTGGCCAATGTGCAGGACTTTTTCCGTTTTCAGGCGATAGACAGCGTATCAGGGCGTCTTTCGCTCGAAGCCTCGGCCAGTATCCGTTTTCGGCACGATGCAGGCACTGGAAAATGGGATTCTGAAATAGGGAATGCTTCGGGGAAAGCCAATTTGCAATCGCTTAACCTGGTGCTGCGCGATCGGCCCATGCGCTGGAGAAACGTGTCGGGCAACTTCAGTCTGCGCGATCAGAACGCCCTGGTCGAAAATTTTACCGCCTCGGTAGGAAAAAGCGACATCGCTTTGCAAGGTGCACTTTACAATGTGCTGCCCTTCATTTTACGAAAAGGAGAAAAGCTCAGCATTGTGGCAGAGCTGAAAAGCAACTTGCTCGACATGGGCGACTTGCTTAAACCGGCAAAATCGGCCAATCCTTTTGATACGACATCAGGTGTATTCGTCTGGCCCGATAATGTGAACTTTAACCTTGATGCTTACATTTCCGATCTTCGTTTTGACGAATTTAGGGCGACACAAGCCAGCGGTAATTTTAAATTGCTCGATAAAAACTTTAAAGCTTCGCGCCTACGGCTGCAAACCGCAGGCGGACAATGTCGTGGCGAGGTCGAGATAAACGGTACGCGTGCCGATCTTTTCGGAATGAGCGCTACACTCGACATCGAAGATATGCAGGTGGCTGAGGTATTCCGGCAGTTCCGGAATTTCGGACAGAAAATGATCCGCTACGACCACCTTCGGGGCAAGATCAGCGCGCATATCCAATTTGCCGCCGCTCTCGATCCACACCTGCGTATTGATCCGCAAAAAATAGGCAGCCTTATTGACCTCACTATCCGCGACGGAGAATTGGTTGGCCTGGAAGCCATGCGCGAAATTTCGAACTACCTACGCAAAGACAAAAGAACCCGTCTCTTGCTGGGCAGCCATATCGACGATCTCGAACGCCGCCTGTCGCACATTCGCTTTTCGACCCTGAGCAATACGCTCGAAATACGCGAGGGAAAGGTGCAGATACCCGCCATGGAAATCGTTTCGACCGCCATGACAATCAATGTGAGCGCCGTACATTCGTTTCGCAATGAAATTGATTACCGCTTTAATTTCCGTTTACTCGAATTAAAAGCCCGACACCAGGAAACGGAATACGGCACCATCGCCGACGACGGCACCGGAATACGGATTTTTGTGCGGATGTTCGGTACGATCGATAAGCCGCAGTTTGAACAGGACGCAGAAACACGCAAGGCCGAAAGAAAAAAATACAACGAAGCCGAGAAGAAACAGATCAAAGCTATTCTGCGTGAAGAGCTGGGCTTATTTAAAAAAGACACTACCCTGAAACTTGAACCTACACCCAAAGAAGAGGTCAAATTTCTGCTCGAATGGGACGAAGAAAAACCCGCTGCCGACCCGGTGTCGCCCTCAGGTTCTGTGCAGCCCGAGAAGCCACGAAATAAAAACCGTTTCGAGAAGCTCAAACACAAGCTGGGAGTGGAAGAAGAAAAGCCCAAATCGACCGTGATCCTCGAAGAATAAGTATATTACCGGAATGAACCTCTATTCGCGCAAGCAAACCTGGAAGCTGGTACTGCTCTTCACCGCCCTGGTGATGGTAGGTGCCTCGCTTTGGTATTCGGGGCGAATGGTAGAAGCCATCCGGAAAGACGAGCGGATACGCATACAAATTTGGTCGGAAGCGGTGAAAACGACGGTTAACCAATTGTATGTCACCACCAAGCTCTTTGACCGGCTGCGCGAAGAAGAACGGAAAAAGGTAAAGCTTTGGGCCAAAGCCACGCAAGAGCTGGGCAAGGATCTGCCCGATTATACCTTTGCCATTGAAGTGGTGCGCGAAAACACCACTGTGCCGGTGATCCTTACCGACAACCGAGGGCGATTTTCCTCTTCCTTAAACCTCGATATTTCGCAAGATTCTATTCGCGAGAACCTGCGCCGTTACCAGCCCGATCGCGACGAAAGCTGGTACCGCATCGAAGCGCGTCGCCTGTTTGAAGACACCTTGCAAAGTCTTACCGAAGAATGGAAAAGCCTTTACCCGCCGATAGAAATCAGCTATCGCGGAAAGGTGATGAACACGGTGTATTACCGCGAGTCGAAGCTGATCGGAGAGCTCGAAGCCAAAAAAGATTCGCTTTACCGAACCTTTCGCCGTGAGCTGGTGAAAAATCAGGCCCTGGTGCCGGTTATCTTTACCGACTCGTCGCAAAGGGTGGTGATAGAGAGTAATTTCGATTCGACCGAACTGAATACGCCCGGTAAGCTTCAGGCTATTCTTGCCGAACTCTCGGCCGAAAATACGCCTATCCGTGTGCAGCTCAACGAGACCGAAAGCGGTTACATTTTTTACCGCAACTCGGAAGTGCTTAATCAGCTTCGCTTTTTCCCCTACGTTCAGGTAACCATTGTTACTTTTTTTATGCTGATTGCCTATCTGCTTTTCAGCACGTTCAGGCGTGCCGAGCAGAATCAGGTATGGGCAGGTATGGCCAAAGAAACGGCGCATCAATTGGGTACTCCTCTTTCTTCGCTGATGGCCTGGATCGAGATTCTGCGCGCGCAGGGTGTCGATGAGCAAACCTTGCAGGAAATGAACAAAGACATCGATCGCCTGCAAACGGTGACCGAGCGCTTTTCCAAAATCGGTTCGTCGGGCGAATTGAGCGTGCAAAATGTGTATGACGTGATTCGGCACACCACCGATTACCTCCGCCTGCGCATTTCCAAAAAAGTGCAGCTTACCCTCGAAAAACCGGAAGCACCGCTTTATGTAAAGCTGAATGTGCCGCTATTTGAATGGGTTATCGAGAACCTGATCAAAAATGCAGTAGATGCGATGGAAGGCAACGGCGCTATCGAAATCCGTTTTTCGGAACGCAAAAAAGCGGTGTACATCGACATTTCCGATACCGGGAAAGGCATACCCGCCAACCGTTTTCAAACCATTTTCCAGCCGGGCTATACCACCAAAAAAAGAGGCTGGGGACTCGGACTCACTTTGGTCAAACGCATTGTCAATTTCTATCACAAAGGCTCTATTTTTGTGCTGCGTTCCGAATTGCAAAAAGGCACCACCTTTCGTATAGTGTTGAAAAAACAAACCCGCAGCGATGCCTGAGTTTACCGATCCCGGATCGCTTGCGGAAGGCACCGGAGGCTTGTACTTCCACATCCCTTTTTGCAAACAGGCCTGCCATTATTGCGATTTTCATTTTTCCACCTCGTTGCGTATGCAGCAACCGCTGCTCGAAGCCCTGCATCGTGAGCTGGAACTGCGCCATACTTATGCCGGTATCCGCACTTTGCGTACGGTGTATTTCGGAGGTGGAACGCCCAGCTTGCTCGAAGCCCCGGCTATAGGCTGCTTGTTGGATACGCTCAGGCATTATTTTACGCTCGATCCGCAGGTCGAAATTACGCTCGAGGCCAATCCCGACGATCTTTCTTACGCGTATTTGGAGGCTTTACGTGGGGTGGGCGTAAACCGCCTGAGCATAGGCATACAATCGTTTCGCGAAGCCGATTTGAAACGGATGAACCGTTCGCACAATGTGCAGCAGGCAATAGAAAGTGTGCACAATGCAAGGCGGGCGGGGTTCGATAACCTTACCATCGACCTTATTTACGGGCTGCCCGGTCTTTCGGAAGCCGACTGGAACGCCAACCTGGCACAGGCGCTGGAACTGGATGTGCCACATATTTCGGCGTATTGCCTTACGGTAGAACCTCGTACCGCCTTACAGGCGATGGTCAAACGCGGAGAAGTGATTCCCTTGCCGGAAGAGCTGGCGGGCGAGCAGTTTTTGCAGCTTCGCGAAGTATTGCAAAAAGCGGGATACATAGGGTATGAGGTGTCTAATTTTGCCAAACCGGGATTTTTCTCCCGGCACAATACCGCTTACTGGCAGGGCATACCTTATCTCGGCATAGGGCCTTCGGCACACTCGTTCGACGGAATTTCGCGGCAATGGAATGTGGCCAATAACACACGTTACATAGAAGGTATAAAGCAGGGCAGCGGATTTTTTGAAAGAGAATTGCTCGGCGAAAACGAGCGCTACAACGAATATATAATGACAGGTATGCGAACCCTTTACGGTTGCAGCACTACCGAGATAAGCCGACGTTTCGGTCCACGTTTTCTTGCACATTTCGAAGCACAGCTTCGTTCCTGGACGGCGAAAGAACTTGTAACCCGCCGTGCCGATCGGGTGGCTCTTACCTCCGAAGGCTTGCTGCTGGCCGATCGCATTGCGGCCGATCTTTTTTTCTGAGCGCTTATGCACCTTAAAAGGCCTTTTCATTTTTCAGCAGACTGTCATTTATTTCATAGCTTTAAGGTATGATAGCGAGCATTCAAACCCCTTTATACCGTTTAAAAGTAAACTTTTCGGAGCCCCTGGATATTTCGCTTCCGCTTTCGACAGACCCTGACAATGCCAGTGCCTGGTATGTGGATCCTATCAAGATAGAGCCGGTTCGTGGAGAAGGATTTATCGGAAGCGTGGCCGAAGGAGGCAGCGTCAATTTCAGGGATATTCGTTTTAACCCGCATGGTAACGGGACGCACACTGAATGTGTGGGGCACATCACCCCCGAAGTGTATTCGGTGAACGCCCATTTGAAGCAATTTTTTTTTGTAGCGCAACTGATTTCTGTGGCACCCCTTACGGTAACTGACGACAGCGAATATTCCAAAGCAGGCGATCAGGTCATTACGGAAGATCAATTGCTTCGTCCGCTGCGCGGCGAGCATCCGCGGGCGGTGGTGATAAGAACTTTGCCCAATCAGGCCGATAAAAAGCAACGGAAGTATTCGAATACCAATCCGCCGTACATCGACAGTCGTGCGGTCACGGCGCTTATCCGTCACGGAGTAGATCATTTACTTATTGATCTGCCCTCGATCGATAGGGAGTCGGACGGGGGGGCTTTGCGTGCGCACCACGCTTTTTGGGAGCATCCGGAGCGCACCTGTTACGGGCGTACGATCACCGAATTTATTTACGTACCCGATCAGCTTCCAGATGGCATTTACCTGCTCAACCTCATGATAGCACCTTTTGAGAACGATGCTTCTCCTTCAAAACCGGTACTTTACAAGCCGCTTGAAATACAACGTATAGCTTGAGTAGCCCCTTTCTTGCAGAGTCCGAAATTCTTTTTAACTTGAAGGAAAACCGCTAAAAATAGCACGGAATGCATTCGCTCGACACCATCGATCTCAAAATTCTCCGGATTTTACAGGAAAAAGGTAAAATCACGAATATCCAATTGTCGCATGAAATAGGTCTTTCGGCAGCGCCGACGTTGGAGCGGGTCAAAAAGCTTGAAAATGCCGGGGTGATAAAAGGATACCATGCAAGGATCGATCGCTTTATGGTCGGACTGGGCTTTACCGCGCTTATCCATGTGTCACTGACCCGGCAGAAAGAAAACGCCATTAAGATTTTTACCCAGCAGATAGCGCGTATAGACGAGATTACCGAGTGTTTGCAGGTAACCGGAAATTTCGATTACCAGCTCAAGGTGGTGGTCAGGGATATTCCTTCTTTCGAGAAATTAGTCGCCGAAAAGCTGAGCCGCATCGAAGAAATCGGGCAGATGCAAACGATGGTGGTACTTTCCGAAATCAAAACGAAAAACCTGCTGCCGATACGTTACGAACCATGAATATAGAAGTGTTTCGCGAATATTGCCTCTCCAAAAAAGGCGTTACCGAAGAGTTTCCTTTCGGCCCGGAAACACTGGTTTTTAAAGTAATGGGTAAGCTTTTTGCGCTTTGTGATGTGGATGCGTTTGTGTCGATCAACCTCAAATGTGACCCCGATTTGGCGCTTGAGCTCAGAGAGCGTTTTCCCGGAGTAACGCCGGGATATCACATGAGCAAAAAACACTGGAACACGGTTACGACAGACGGCTCTGTGCCGGATAAGCTGCTGTACGAGTGGATTGATCATTCGTACGATAGCGTAGTATCGGGTCTTACGCGTGCGCAGCGCGACGAGCTGGCGGCTTTGTAAAAAGAAGACTTATTTTACCACCGCAGTCGAGGTGTTTTCTTTCCGCAATAGTTCGAGCGCCTTACGCACATCCTGATCCTGTTTGATAGTGACTGAGTAGAATCCTTCGCTGTTCCAGATTAGCTTGGCAATTTCAGCTTTGAGGTAGTTTTTGATCAGCTTTTGCGAATGGAGCAGCTCGCTTTCTCTGCCTTTTATCCCTTTTTTTGCGGCAAAAGCGATCAAATCGCGCAGGAGCGCGTCGCTGATGTCGAAATTCAGCGAGAAATTTTGTTCGTTGCGGAAAGCCAGCAATTGCTTGCGGTTTTTTTCCACATAGTCGAAAGCAAACTCACCGAAAGTACGATCGTACACTAATCGCGTGTAGTAATCGGTTCTTCCGGCGGTATCGAGCGGCACAAAAATATCGGGCATAATGCCGCCACCGCCATACACGACCTTGCCTTTGGGAGTGATGAACTTGAGCGAGTCCACAAAGATGCTGCTGTCGGCCTGGAAGAGCTCGTTTTTCTCGTAACGTTCGTATTGCTCCAGCTCGTAATCGATGCCTTTTCCGTAGGCTTTCTGAATGCTGCGTCCGGTAGGGGTGTAATAACGCGATACGGTGAGCCGTACCGAAGAGCCGTCTTTGAAGGGGCTCAGATCCTGCTGCACCAGCCCTTTTCCGAAAGAGCGACGACCGATAATAAGACCCCGGTCGTTGTCTTGTATGGCTCCGGCTACGATTTCGCTGGCCGAGGCCGAATATTGGTTAATAAGCACAGCCACCGGCGTTTCTTCCAACTTGCCTTTCGAGGTGGCGGTATAATCACGTCTTTTTTGGTGGGCGCCTTCGGTATAGACGATCATTTTTCCGTCGCGCAAAAACTCGTCGGCAATTTTATTGGCTTCGCCCAGCAGTCCGCCCCCGTTGTCGCGCAGATCGAGAATAAGCTTTTTCATACCGCGATTTTGCAGTCGGTTTACGGCGGCAAGAAAATCTTTATAGGTTGTTTCTCCGAATTGTGAAAGACGGATATACCCCGTTTCGGAATCGGCCATAAGTGCTACTTCGACCGAGCTTACGGGGATTAGCCCACGGCGCAGGGTAAATTCAAGCGGCTTTTTTTCGCCGGGTCTTTTAATATGCACTTTCACTTTTGAACCGACTTCGCCACGCAGCGCTTTATAGACATCGTCGGTGGTGATTTTGCGTCCGGCCATCGAGGTGGTATCTACTTTTACGATACGGTCGAAGGGCAGTATGCCTGCGTCTTTTGAGGGCCCGCCGTCGATGAGGTGTGTCACCGCAAGGGTGTCTTTGTGTACCAAAAACTGTATGCCTACGCCTCCGAAATTTCCGCTGAGATCCTCGCGTGCTTTTTTCGTGTCTTTCGTGCTCAGGTAAGAGGAATGGGGGTCGAGCCCGTGCAGAATATCGCCCAAAGCATCTTCGGTAAAGCTTTCCCGGTCGATTTCGTCCACATAGTTTTCTTCAATGATTTTGAGCAATTGCACAATTTTACTGGCCGACTCTTTTTGGCTACCCGAAGGCGCGGCGGTCATTTGTGAACCGAAATACACGCCTATGGCCAGCGCAATGGCCAGCAGTATGGGATAAAATGCCACAAGCTTATCGGTTTTTCGCGGAGCGGGTTGCGGCGGAGTTTGGGGTTCCTGTCCAAACGGGCGGTAATCTTCCATCTTCTGTCTTTGCTTTCTGAAATTTTACGACGAATACCGGTAGCACGTCCCGCTATTGTGATAAGCGGTATCGCGTGCCTGTATGCGCGTTATAATGTTATTTGTACCACATCTATTCCTGACTCTCTCAGAAAATTTACTCCACTGTCGTCTTTATAGGCATTCAGAAAAACGACCCTTTTTATGCCGGCTTGAAGAATGAGCTTACTGCATTCCTTACAGGGCGACAGGGTGAGATAAAGGGTTGCGCCGATCGCGCTTTGGGTCGATTTGGCCACCTTCATAATGGCATTGGCTTCGGCGTGCAGCACGTACCAAAGCGTTTCGCCGTTGTCGTCTTCACAGTCGTTCGGGAAGCCGGAAGGAGTACCGTTGTAGCCGTCGGAAATGATCATGCCGTCTTTTACAATCAGTGCGCCTACCTTTTTACGGGTGCAGTGCGAAAGCGTGCCCCATTCTTGCGCCATGCGAATATAAGTGCGGTCGTACCTAAACTGTTTGCCGGGATTATTTTCCATAGAGAAGGGCAAAAGTACGAATAAAAAACGCCTCCGGTATATGCCCGAATCCGGTTTTCGAGCGGTAAAAGGCAGGTAAACGGCAAATAAAGCGGGAAGCGGGATTATTGGCCCACGATTGCGGAGCCGGCTACTTCCTGCCGGAAAAAACGGCTCGAATTTTGAAGCAATGTGCTTTTTTCGTGGCTAAGCCGTATTTTGGAAGAAAAACGAACAAAACCGCTGTTTCATCGTGTGTAAAATCACACCATAAATAGCATTCCGGAGCTGGATCCGCCTACTATTCATACTATGAAAAGAACCTTACTCTACCTGCTTTTATCGGGGCTTATTTTTTCTCCGTTTGCTGCTGCGCAAAACGATCCGGTTGCATTTTACAACCAGGGACAGGAACACCTTGCCAAAGGTGAATATGCCGAAGCTCTTGTGTTTTACGACAAAGCGCTGAAGCTGAATCCGACCTATACCGATGCCCTTCATCAGAAAGGAATTATCTACACCCTCACGGGCGATACGCCTCAGGCCCTGCATTATTTTGGATTGGTGCTGGCACAGGATCCGAATTATGCCAATGCTTACAATAACCGGGGCGATTTGTATTACCGGCACGGACAACTCAAAGAAGCAGAAGCGGATGTGAACAGCTACCTCAAGCTCAAACCTCGCGACGCACGTAGTTATGTGGTAAGGGGCACCATCCGGCATCACCTCGGAATGGTCAAAGAAGCGTTGGCCGATTACGACAAAGCCATTAAGCTTGATCCCCACTCAGATACGGCTTATGTGACCAAGGCAATCGCTCTGGAGTACGAATACGGGTATGAAAAAGCGATGCCTGTGCTTGATGCCTGCCTTCGTAAAATACCCCGTTCCGAGTACGCGCTCAAAACCCGCTCCCGATGGCATTATTTCGAAGGCAGGTACACCGAAGCCCTGAAAGACGTGAACAGCCTGATAAACCTGGGTAACGAACGTCAGAATTTTTACCTGTATGACCGGGGCTTGTTATGGCAAAGCATGGGGGATCTCAAAAGCGCCTGTCAGGAATGGGAGGCGCTACGCAGCAAAGGAGAGATTTTGCCTCAGGAGCTGGATATGTGTAACGTGTGCGCAGCATTTGTAACCAATCCGGAGTTTTTGACCGAATGCCTGGTGCGGGAAGGATATACGCTGTTGAATAAAGGAGCCTACGATCAGGCTTACCTCGTCTTTAACCGTGCGATAGAAAAATCGCCGGAAGATTTGTTACTGTATGCCCAGAGAGGTATGGTGGCTTTTGCCCAGGAAGCGTATGACAAGGCTCTTCCGGATATCGAAAAATCCCTGACCCAACCACCACCGCAGGGAGCTCTGCGGGTGAGAATGTATGCCGCGGCACAATGGGCTTACGGGTATATCAAAGTGGTGCATCTTCATGATCCTGTAACCGCGAAAAAATATTACCTGAAAGCAATAGCTGCTGATCCCTCCGATATTCGTTTTTACTGGTCGATAGGAGCCTTGTGTTTTGATTTGGAAGAATATGCCGAGGGAATGCTTTACGTTGATAAAGGCCTTGCACTCGATCCTTCAGATGTCACATTACACCTCATGCAGGGAGATGCCTTCCTACTGATGAAAGATAAAAATGCCGCTTGCGAATCGTTCCGCAAAGCGGCCGATTTGGGAGAGGCGAACGCTTTCCGAAGAATAATGGAAGCCTGTTACTAAGCAGAGCAACAGGTGGAGCACAGGAAGAACGGTCGCCTTAGCGTGTAAAATGCAGGATCAGAAACACGATGCTCAGGGTAAACGGCAAATAAAGCGGGAAGCGGGATTATTGACCCACGATTGGGGAGCCGGCTACTTCCTGCCGGAAAAAACGGCTCGATTTTTGAAGCAATGTGCTTTTTTCGTGGCTAAGCCGTATTTTGGAAGAAAAACGAACAAAACCGCTGTTTCATCGTGTGTAAAATCACACCATAAATAGCATTCCGGAGCTGGATCCGCCTACTATTCATACTATGAAAAGAACCTTACTCTACCTGCTTTTATCGGGGCTTATTTTTCCTCCGTTTGCCACTGCACAAAACGATCCGGCTGTGTTTTACAACCAGGGGCAGGGGCACTTCTTCAAAGGAGAATATGCCGAAGCCCTTGTATATTATGACAAAGCGCTGAAGTCGAATCCGACTCATATCAATGCCCTTCATCAGAAAGGAGTTATTTACACCCTCATCGGCGATACGCTTCAGGCCATACATTATTATGGACTGGTACTGACACACGATCCGAATCATGCCGATGCTTACTATAACCGGGGTGATTTGTATCACCGGCGCGGGCAATTCAAAGAAGCAGAGGCCGATAGGAGTAGCTATCTCAAGCTCAAACCTCGCGACGCGCGTACTTATGTGGTAAGGGGCACCCTCCGGCATCACCTCGGAATGGTCAAAGAAGCGTTGGCCGATTACGACAAAGCCATTAAGCTTGATCCCCACTCAGATACGGCTTATGTGACCAAGGCAATCGCTCTGGAGTACGAATACGGGTATGAAAAAGCGATGCCTGTGCTTGATGCCTGCCTTCGTAAAATACCCCGTTCCGAGTACGCGCTCAAAACCCGCTCCCGATGGCATTATTTCGAAGGCAGGTACACCGAAGCCCTGAAAGACGTGAACAGCCTGATAAACCTGGGTAACGAACGTCAGAATTTTTACCTGTATGACCGGGGCTTGTTATGGCAAAGCATGGGGGATCTCAAAAGCGCCTGTCAGGAATGGGAGGCGCTACGCAGCAAAGGAGAGATTTTGCCTCAGGAGCTGGATATGTGTAACGTGTGCGCAGCATTTGTAACCAATCCGGAGTTTTTGACCGAATGCCTGGTGCGGGAAGGATATACGCTGTTGAATAAAGGAGCCTACGATCAGGCTTACCTCGTCTTTAACCGTGCGATAGAAAAATCGCCGGAAGATTTGTTACTGTATGCCCAGAGAGGTATGGTGGCTTTTGCCCAGGAAGCGTATGACAAGGCTCTTCCGGATATCGAAAAATCCCTGACCCAACCACCACCGCAGGGAGCTCTGCGGGTGAGAATGTATGCCGCGGCACAATGGGCTTACGGGTATATCAAAGTGGTGCATCTTCATGATCCTGTAACCGCGAAAAAATATTACCTGAAAGCAATAGCTGCTGATCCCTCCGATATTCGTTTTTACTGGTCGATAGGAGCCTTGTGTTTTGATTTGGAAGAATATGCCGAGGGAATGCTTTACGTTGATAAAGGCCTTGCGATTGATCCTTCAGATGCCACATTATACCTCATGCGGGGAGAAGCACTCCTGCGGATAAAGGATAAAAATGCCGCCTGCGAATCGTTCCGCAAAGCGGCCGATTTGGGAGAGGCGAGCGCTTTCCCCAAAATAATGGAAAGCTGTTATTGAAAGCCCCAAAAGTTTGGAGAAAGCTACTTGCCTTAATTTACAAAGTGAAGGACCAAAAGCACGATGCTCAGTACAAAGAGCAGGTAAGGCCACCAGCGTCCGGGGATGAAGAACAGGCTGGAGCGCAGGGCCGAATGCACAAAAGGCTCGGCCTTCACTTGTTGCGAAGCCTGCTTCAGGGTTTTCTCGTCGGCCGCATCGGGGTTTTCGAGCACTTGTTTTGCCGCGTTGACTTTGCCCTGTAAAGAGGCCGCCATTTTCAAAAATGCGAACCAAATAAGGCCTGTGAGCAGTGCAGACAGCGCCATTAGTAAAAATTTAAATTCCTCGCCATTGGGGAATATTGCGTTGAGGGTTACTACCACAAGCGCGCAAATGAGTGCGATCAACAGACCGCTTCCACTCCAAATAATCATAGGTTAACAGGGTTTAGGGCCGAAAATTATCGTTTTGCCTGAAACTTACAAAGCGACAAAAAAGAAACACGATTTTTTCACTTAAAACGATCTTATTTAGAGTGATTTTTACCTGAACAGGATTTTGGTTCTTCATTTATTTAGTTTTCGTAGGCCGAAAAACCAATATATTTAAGAGCTGTTCAAAAACAAGGAAACACCATCCGCAATCTTATTTCCAAATAATATCTAATAAAAAAACGAGTTCGACAGGCCGACAAGTCGGCATATTGTGGCAAAACGGCGTATTTTTGTGTCCGTTATAAACCGTTATTTTAAAAAATGTCTTTCTATATGCGCCCCTCTTTTTTAATTTTTTGCACGGTTTTTCTTTTAGCCTGTAAATCGGAGCCTAAGGAACCTTTTGTGGCCTTTACCTTTGCCGGTGAAGCAAAGCATTTATCCGGATTTTCGGACACAGAAAGCAGCTTTTATACCCATAACTGGCCCGAGGACTTTACCTCTGAATATGTGGCGGAGCTCAATGCGGAAAATCCGAATGTGCTCTGCGGGCGGCTTACCTCGACCGACAAGCGCGAAATGCTGGAAATTCATATCACCTGGCCCAAAGGACAGGCAGTAGAAGTCTCGCGCGTAAACGGGCTTCTGAACGATACCGTTTGGACCTTGAATACCGATCCCGGGCGGGCCAATTACGACGAGGAAATCCATGAATTTATTGCACCTTATCTTCGCATAACCTGGGCGCAGTTAAATGCCGGAAACGAGTTCCTCTCCGATAGCGATCCCTCCGGATACCTCGTGGTGCAGCAAGTCGAAAAAAACGAAGGGGGCAATTACCGCCTTAGCGGTGTGTTCGATTGCAGCGTACACGGAATAGACGCCCAACAATACCGCCTTATACAGGGCAAATTTCACCTGGATTTTTATGTGGGATTGTAAGGAATGAGGCGTAGTAAATATTCATCGAAAGTGATGACACAATCTATAACGCAAACGCACTATTGATTGTTATTAATTTTTGTGTTTATGTTTTCCAGAATAGAGATTACTTCGCTTGCGGAGACTTTGAATTCTTCTATCGCCTCTTCTCTGTTTTTTAATGCCCAACCCATCACTTTTTCAAGAAGTTGTTTTTTTGCCTTTCTTTTTTGATCCTTATCATTTAAAGAACTTAACCCTTCTTTTTCCTTATTAAATCTATCGGGGTAATATTCCTCGAAATCAACTTTTTCGAAGTTAATAAAGTGATTTTCAGGCCATGATTTAAAATCTTTTTTAATGTTTTTTATTGCTGTTTTTCCTGCCTCATCTCCATCTGCAATGATCCATGCTTTTTCAAAATAAACAGAATGAGAATGGATAAATACGAATAACCGGTTTAAGTCACTTAATCGGGCTCTTAGATCTCCAGCGCCCTGAGCGGCGATAGTCTTGATTTTATTATATAACTCAGGAACAATATTTGGAATTAGAAAGTCTCTAATGATTCTTTCTGCTGAAGATTCTTCGAGAATTAAATAAGCTTTATATAACTCTAAATCATGGAATTCATAACCCAATTTCTCTAGAATTTTTATTCGTTCTTTTGAGTCATTTTCGATCTCGTTTACAACAGAATTGGGAATATTTTCAGTTATTCCATCTCTTTCCGTTTTTGGATCCCACTCAATATAAAAGATTTTGCTTTCAGGAGAAGATCCTAAATGTTTCAGCACAATATTTGAATGTGTGGAAATTACGAACTGATTTTTATCAGCTTTGGACAGAATTAAATCTAATAGTTTTTTTAATGCTTTTGGATGAATATCATTTTCGAGTTCTTCAACCAAATAGAGTTTATGATCTTCTGTAAGTAAGGTAGCAATGAGCCCGAGAATATTTGCCACTCCATCTCCCATGGATCTTAATCCGATCATGCCGGTGCTTGTAGTGTATATCCCAGGTTCAATCCTGTTTCCGTTACTTTGTGAGGCAGGAACAACTCCAATTTCAAATCCGAGGATGTCTTTGCAAAGAGCAGAAAAATACTTGTTTTTGGGGTGAGATGGATTTCCAATTCGTTGAATCTTTGCCGAAAGATTAGATAAATTTTCCGAAACAATATTCGTCGTTTCTTCGCTTAGATCTACATTATAGTATTCTAATTTTCGTTTAGATAAAAATGGATAAATGAAATTATTCTGAGGTTCATTATCGGGGAATCTGGGAAAGTGTTTTAATTCAACTTTTTTCCCTTCTGCATCAGTAACTCTTATGAGGTCGTGTTCCACATATTCTATTTTATAATTAGAATTTGTGTATAAATATTCCTCAGTGTTGTTGTTAATTCTCCCCCAATAAATAGTATAATTTTGAGCTATTTCAAATTCTTTACGATATTCTAATGAATAAAATCTTTGGCTGTCATTTTCTGAGACATCGGTAATCTCAGTATAAACCCTAGCATACTGAGAAGATGCCCTTATGTCTTGGTGACGGAAAGATGGATATTGTAAATTTAGTAATGACTTAATAATGGTTGATTTCCCGGAATTATTTGCGCCGACTAATAAATTTATGTTTTTCGAAAAATTTATAGTGGCTTTTTGATAGCTTTTAAGGTTAATTAAGCGGACTGACTTTATTTTCATATGGCTTTTATGAATTTGCTAATACTGGTTTGATAGAATAGTGAAAATATATGTTTTGACGCTCTTTATACTCGGTATTCTAATGTTTGAATGAGAGTTCCAAAGAATCGTGTCCCGATAGCCACCCATTTAGCCGATGAGAATCGGTTAAGGTCTTAATAATTCTTTACCAGTGCTTATGCTGCTGCGTAGTATGAAAAAAGCGGAGAAATTTTCTCCGCTTTTTTTAGTACCCGGAGTCGGGCTCGAACCGACACGGCATTGCTGCCACAGGTGTTTGAGACCAGCGCGTCTACCAATTCCGCCATCCGGGCAATCGGATGCGAATTTAGCAGTTTTCCCGATATAAATGGTCGGTGCTTCGAAACGAACCTTCATTTTACCTTCTTTTTTGTGCCGAACGGGGATTTTACAGCCTTATCTTTACCGCCGGGAAAGGGAGGGCTCCCCGTTCCTACAAGACCAAAGGGCGCATTTGCCCCGGCCGGTTAAGTGCTTGTTTAACCGTAAAAAAAACGTACATTTGCAGCCCATTTTTACAGATTATGGCAACGGGTGTTAAGTTTTTCTCCGGACGGGTAACTACCGATCTCGCTTCCAAAATAGCCGAGCGCTATGGGCAGAAGCTGGGCGAAGTAGCGGTTTCTACCTTTAGCGACGGCGAGTTTCAGCCTTCGTTCGAAGAGACCGTACGTGGTAAAGACGTGTTTATCGTCCAATCGACCGTACCTCCTTCCGACAACCTGTTCGAGCTGCTGCTCCTTATCGATGCGGCCAAGCGCGCCTCGGCCCGCAGGGTGATAGCGGTTATTCCTTATTTCGGTTTCGCTCGTCAGGATCGCAAAGACAAGCCCCGTGTGTCTATCGGCGCCAAGCTGGTGGCCAACCTGCTTACCGCAGCGGGTGTGGATCGCATCATGACGATGGACCTGCATGCCGACCAGATTCAGGGCTTTTTTGAAGTGCCCGTCGATCACCTTTTCGCCTCGACCGTATTCATTCCTTATGTGCAGAGCCTAAGCCTGCCCAATTTAGTAATGGCTGCGCCCGACACGGGCGGAACCAAGCGTGCCAATGCCTACGCCAAATACCTCAATTGCGATTTGGCTATTTGCTACAAGCAACGTAAAAAAGCCAACGAGATCGAAAGCATGACCGTAATCGGAGAAGTGGAAGGGAAAGACATCGTGCTGGTGGACGACATCTGCGACACCGCCGGTACGCTTACCAAAGCAGCCGATATGATGCTCGAACGCGGCGCTTCTTCCGTAAGAGCTATCTGTACCCACGCCGTACTTTCTGGTGCGGCTTACGAACGGATCGAAAAATCGGGTCTCCGCGAGCTTATCGTGACCGACACTATTCCTTTGCGTCAGTCTTCTCCCAAAATCAAAGTTATTTCTGTAGCCAATCTTTTTGCCGATGTGGTAACCCGGTTGCAGAATTTCGAATCCATCAGTTCACATTTTATCATCCAATAATCAATTCCAAAATCAACTAAAATGCAGAAAGTATCATTGAGCGGTTCGCCCAGAGCGAACGTAGGGAAAAAAGATGCTTCCGACCTTCGCAAAGCGGGAAATGTCCCCTGTGTGATCTACGGCGGTAAAGAACAAATTTCCTTCAGCGTACCCGAAATCGACCTGAAAAAAATCGTGTGGAACCCCAACGTATATCAGATCGACCTCAACCTCGGCGACAAAGTGATTCCCGCCATCATCAAAGACATCCAGTTTCATACCATTACCGACCGTGTAACACACGTCGATTTTCTGGAGCTGATTCCCGGTAAATCCGTAAAAGTGAAGCTTCCCGTTCGCCTTCAAGGTACTTCCGAAGGGGTGAAAAAAGGGGGTAAGCTGGTGCAAAACTTCCGCAAAATCAGCGTATGGGGTACGCCCGAAACCCTGCCCGATTTTGTAAGCGTGAATATTGATACGCTCGATATCGGAGGTATGATCCGCGTGCGCGACATCGCCGCAGAAGGCATCCGCTTTATGGAAGCTCCCGAGGCTGTAGTCGTAGCCGTGAAAACAACCCGTAACGTAGCTACTGCAGCCGACGAAAAAGGCGATAGCAAGAAAAAATAATACCATTGCCCTATGAAATACCTTGTGGTAGGATTGGGCAACATCGGTACCGAATACGAAAATACCCGTCATAATATCGGGTTTACTGTGTTGGACGCTCTTGCCGGGGCGTCCAACGCTGTTTTCGGAAGTGACCGTTATGCCCATGTCTGCGAAATCAGACATAAAGGCCGTACGCTGGTGCTGGTAAAACCCACTACGTATATGAACCTTAGCGGAAAAGCAGTCAACTACTGGATGCAGCAGGAACGTATTACGCCCGATAACCTGCTGGTGGTTACAGACGATTTGGCGCTCCCTTTCGGCAAGCTGAGACTCCGCCCGGCAGGTTCCGACGGTGGACATAACGGGCTGAAAGACATCAATGCCACATTGGGTCACTCTAACTATCCACGGCTGCGTTTCGGCATTGGCAGCGATTTTGCCCAGGGCCGGCAGGTCGATTATGTGCTCGGCAAGTGGAGCGAAGAAGAATGGAAAGTGCTGCCGGATAAAATTACGCTTGCGGGCGATATTATTAGAAGTTTTTCTACGGCAGGTCTGCCCCGTACCATGAGCGATTTTAACAATCGCTGATCAAATCCCCGAAAAGTAGAAGAAAAAAAGTAGGACTGTTAAGCTACCGGAGGCTCTTCGGTTCTTTCCAGCTTTCTATTGAAACGCGGCATAAAGTAAAAAGAAATACCGCCTGCCACTACGAGCAAAAGCGTTTGCGCCAGCCATACAATCCAACCCAGGGCGTAAACAGCACCGTAATCGCCGCCATATAAAGCGAGTGCCGTAGCAACCAACATGGGGTAAACTCCGATACCGCCCTGTACAAGAATAATACCTATGCTGCCCCCGAGGAAACCGAGCATCATGCCTTCGAGCGGCAAATGAGACGTTTCTTCAATGGCATAAAAACAAACCAGGTACATCAGAATATACAGCAACCAGATAAGCAAGCTGTAAAAAATAAATGCGCCCCTTTTTTTCAGGTGAAGAATGGTGGTAAGCCCGGTACCCAACCCACGGATCAGCAGGTGGACTCTATTGCGGAAATTGCGGTTAATGGCGTAAAGTACCAGCATACCCACTGCCGCCGCCGCAATAATTATCAGCACAATGTTTACCCAGTTATTGTTTTCGGCCTGCCCGTCTTGCGAAGTTTTCATGGCCTGCAACTGGATCCATAGCTCGTCGAATTTATCGTATTGAAACGCAATCGTAACCAGGGCAATCAGTCCGAGCAGCAGCGCATCGATGACCCTTTCGGCCAGGATAGTGCCGAAGCTCTTTTCGAAAGGAATTTTCTCGTAACGCGCCAAAAATCCCGCCCGACTCACCTCGCCCGCACGGGGCAGCAGCAGGTTCATAAAATACCCGATCATTACCGCGTGATAGCTGTTCCAAAAGCGCGGTTTGTAGCCCATAGGTTCTAGCAGGTAACGCCAGCGCAAGGCTCTGAAATAATGGCTCAGCCAGGAAAATATAACTGAAACAAAGATGAAAAAGTAATTGGCACGGGTAAACACCTGACTCACTTTTTCCCGATCATCTACCGACATACGATCGATGAGGTACCAGGTAAGGTACAGCGCGAACCCGACCGGGATCACTATTTTAAGGATCGGGAGGAGCCTTTTCAAAAATTAGCGTTTAAGCCGGTTGGTTTCGGTATCCGGAAAAATGACGTGCGGACGAAACGTTTTTGCTGCTTCAAAATCCATCGTGGCATAGGATACGATAATCACATGGTCGCCCGGCGAAAATTTCAGTGCGGCGGGACCGTTCAGGCAGATCACGCCTGAGCCGCGTTGGCCTTTTATCACGTAAGTAATAATGCGTTCGCCGTTGCGGTAATTGAAGATATGCACCTGCTCGTTCTCAATCAGGTTGGCCGCGTCCATCAGGTCCTCGTCTATCGTCACACTGCCGATGTAATTCAGGTCGGCCTCGGTCACTTTTACCCGGTGGATTTTCGATTTTAACACCTCTATATGCATAACGCCGCAAAGGTAAGGATTTTCACGGAGAGCAGGTCTATTTGGAAGGTAAAAAACAGTCCGGGATTTAAAGCGCAAGGTTGTCAATAAGCCTTACCGGACCAGTATATACCGCCAACAGCACGATGGGGCGTTCTGCCTCGTTTTTGTTTCGGATAAGTTGCAGGGAGCTGTGGTCGGCAAACTCCAGGTAATCGAGCCTCAGCAAAGGGTGGGCTTCGATTTCGGCTATTGCTTCATTTCGCAGGGTATCAAGATCCTGCGTGGCAAACTTTTCTTTTATCCGGAAAAGGATTTTAGGGAGCAATGCGGCAGCCGCGCGTTCGTCCGGATTTAGGCGGCGGTTGCGCGAGCTCATGGCAAGTCCGTCTTGTTCCCTGATGGTAGGCATCCCCACCAGCTCAAGGGCTAATCCCAACTTTTCTTTCAGGGCCTGAATGATCATAAACTGTTGGAAATCTTTTAGTCCGAAAAATGCTACATCGGGATTTACCAGCTCAAACAGGCGTTTTACGACCATTCCCACACCCCTAAAATGCCCGGGGCGGTATTTGCCCTCTAAGACCGTTTCGAGGTATCCGAAATCGATCGGGGTTTTGGAAGCTGCATCGGGATAGATCTCCTGTTCCGAAGGGAGAAACAGCACATCGCAGCGCGCCGATTCCAGCATACGGGTATCTTCTTCAGGTACACGCGGATACCGTTCGAAATCGCGGGCGTCGTTAAATTGTGTCGGATTTACGAAAATGCTGCAAACCACTACATCGCAGCGCAACAGGGCTTCGCGTACAAGCGAGAGGTGGCCTTCGTGCAGGGCGCCCATGGTGGGAACCAGTCCGACGCGTTTTCCCTGTCTGCCGAGAGGGCTCAGAATGGCCTCCAATTCGGTCTGGTTTTTCGCTATTTTCAAGGGGTGCAGAAGTTTGATACAGGCGGCGAAGGGAGGCAAATCTACTCCTATTTGTTGAAATTCCCCTTTTTTTTCTATATTTTTGTGGTCAATTTTTCCAGTCTTACCTTAACCGTAAAACCAGCCAGCTTATTATGGAAAAACTCAGAGTACTTTATGTCTCTCAGGAAATTACTCCGTTCCTGCCCGAGACGCACCTTTCCAAAATTACCAGAAAACTCCCTCAGGGCGTACAGGAAATCGACAAAGAAGTAAGGGTTTTTATGCCCCGCTACGGTTCCATCAATGAGCGTCGTCACCAGCTTCATGAAGTGATTCGCCTTTCCGGAATGAACATCATCATCAACGATGCCGACCACCCACTGATTATCAAGGTGGCTTCTATTCCCTCAGCGCGTATGCAGGTGTATTTTATCGATAACGAAGACTATTTCAAAAGAAAACACGTTGTTGCCGATGACAACGGAAAGTTCTTTGAGGACAACGACGAACGGTCGATCTTTTTCTGCCGCGGTGTGCTCGAAACCGTCAAAAAGCTGGGCTGGGTGCCCGACATTATCCACTGCCACGGATGGATGACCGCCCTGATGCCCGCGTATTTGAAGCGTTTCTACGGCGATGATCCCCATTTTGCAGATACCAAGGTGATCTATTCCATTTACGAAGAAGCTTACACCGGTAACCTCGATAAAAAGCTGAATGCCAAAATGAAGTTCGACGGCTTTTCCGATGCCGAGCTGACGCAGCTTAAAACGACAGATTTTGCCAGCCTGAGCAAGCTCGCCGTCTCGTTCTCCGATGCCGTCATTTACGGTAGCCCGAAGATAGATTCTAAAGTCGAAACCTACCTGAAAGAAGCCGGTAAGCCCGTATTGCCTTATCAGGATGAACAACACTATATCGCAGCTTACAACGAGTTTTACGATAAAGTGGCCGAAGAAGTATTAGTGGATTAAAATCCTCATAACCTCAACTACGTGACAAACAGAAGTCCCCGGTCATTATGGGCTGCGATTTTTCTGACAGGACTGCTGCTGGCGGCCTGTAAAAGAGAAGAAGGAGATTTGGGTGTGGTGCTGCAGCCGGAAGAAGACGAGCTTCATGGTCATGTAGCCTACATTTCTCCATTATACACCCACACCATCAAAGATGATTCGCTGCGTAGCGATGAGTTGAGCAACAATATGTTAGGGAGCTATCACGATCCGGTTTTCGGTTCGGTGAAAACCTCTTTCTACACGCAGGTGCGCCTCTCGACCAATAACCCGACGTTCGATGTGCCCAATATCGTGGTCGATTCGGTAGTGCTTTCGCTGGTGTATGCAGGTAATCCTTATTACGGTAAACTCGATCCGCAGACCTTCAGCGTATATGAAGTTACGCAGGATCTCTACATCGATACCAATTATTATACGAACCGGGTTACCGCTACTTCAACGACCGATCTGATCGACCCCGCTTTTGCTATCCAAACGCCCAACGTGGTGAAATACGTGCGTTTCCCTTCGGGCGATTCGGCGGCTCCGCAACTGCGGCTCCGTCTCGACAATGCCTTAGGGCAGCGCATAATTAACGAAAGCGGAACCGGAAACCTGAGTAATAACGACGCTTTTACAGCTTGGTTTAAAGGACTCTATGTGACGGTAAATAATCCCGGACAATTACCCGGGAAAGGAGCGGTGCTCTACCTCAACACGTTGCACAACGGTTCACGGCTGAGCGTGTATTATCATCAGGTGTCGAATCCCGATCCGCTGGAGCTTGTGCTGCTTATCAACGAAAGGAGCGCCCGTTATACACGCACAGAGTACGATTATGCCGGCACGGCTATCGAAGCGCAATTAGCCGATTCGACCCTCGGACAGCAGGAATTTTATCTCCAGGCAGGCGCAGGTTTGCAGGCCGAAATGAAATTTCCTTCGCTGCTCGATTTGGTGGCCGATGGTCCTGTGATCGTCAATAAAGCCGAGCTAATCATCCCGGTGCAGTATTTCAGCCTTAGCCCCGAAGTGCCGCCCGCACGTGTCATCGTGTTCGGTATCGATGAAGAAGACAACATTTATATCGTCAAAGATCAATTCGACGGCGATGCGGTTTTTGGAGGCTATTACAGCGATGCTTCCAAAGAATACCGTTTCTCGCTTACCCGTCATATTCAGGACTTGCTAACCGGTAACCGCCCTAACCGCGGATTACGTATCAACGCTACGCTGGCTGCGGTATCTGTAAACCGGGTGGTGCTGAGCGGAATGAACAGCACCGGCAGAGCCAAGCCTTACTTACGGATTGTTTATACCAAATACTGAACAGCTTATGTGTGGAATAGTTGGATATATAGGTGCCAAAGAAGCTTATCCTATTCTGATAAAAGGGCTTAGACGCCTCGAATACCGGGGATATGACAGTGCCGGAGTAGTGCTGGGTCAGCAAGAGCACCTCGCGCTCTACAAGAAAAAAGGAAAAGTAGCGGAGCTCGAAGCTTTTGTAAAAGACAAAAATACCTCCGGAAATATAGGTATAGGCCATACCCGCTGGGCTACGCACGGCGAACCCAGCGACGAAAATGCGCATCCGCATTTTTCGGGCGACGGTAACCTAGCTATTATCCACAACGGTATCATCGAAAACTACGCGACTATCAAAGAAGAGCTGCGCAAACGCGGTCATCACTTTGTCAGCGAAACCGATACCGAAGTGCTTATCCATTTCATCGAAGAAATTCTCAAGAACGAAAACGTCGATCTCTTCGAAGCAGTGCGTATAGCGCTTAATGAAGTGCATGGCGCGTACGCCATCGTGATTCTTTCCAAAGATCATCCCGACTCGCTGATTGCGGCTAAAAAAAGTAGTCCGCTGGTGATCGGAATCGGTGAAGAAGGCGAATATTTTCTAGCTTCCGATGCCACGCCTATCGTGGAATATACCAAAAACGTGGTGTACCTCGAAGACGAAGAAATAGCCGTGGTCGATCGCAAAAACGGACTCAAAATCAAGAACATCAAGAATCAGGATAAACGTCCGTCGATTCAGGAGCTGGAGCTGCAGCTCGAAGCCCTCGAAAAAGGAGGCTACGAGCATTTTATGCTCAAAGAAATTTACGAGCAGCCCCGCTCGATCCGCGATTGTATGAGGGGGCGTCTCAACGCACAGGCAGGCTGGGTAGCGCTCGGTGGTATTAAAGATTACGAGCAGAAGCTGGCCAATGCCAAACGCATTATCATGGTGGCCTGTGGTACGTCCTGGCATGCCGGACTGGTAGGCGAATACCTCTTCGAAGAGCTGGCCCGCATTCCTGTCGAGGTAGAATATGCCTCCGAATTTCGCTACCGCAATCCCATTGTCGATGAAGACGATGTGGTGATAGCTATTTCCCAGTCGGGCGAAACGGCCGACACCCTGGCGGCAATTCAGCTTGCCAAATCGAAAGGCGCGACCATTATCGGTATCTGTAATGTGGTAGGCTCTTCCATTGCAAGGGCTACCGACGCCGGTTCTTATACCCATGCCGGACCCGAAATAGGCGTGGCTTCGACCAAAGCGTTTACCGCACAGGTTACTGTGCTTACGCTGATGGCGCTGCTGATAGGGCATAAGCGCGGATCCATTCCCGCCAACCGTTTTAACCGCTTGCTGATCGAGCTCGATTCCATTCCCGAAAAAGTGGAAGAAGTGCTCAAGTCCAATTCACAGATCCGTTACATTGCCGATATCTACAAAGATGCCCGCAACGCCTTATACCTTGGTCGGGGATACAGCTTTCCCGTAGCGCTCGAAGGGGCGCTCAAGCTCAAGGAAATTTCTTACATCCATGCCGAAGGCTATGCCGCTGCCGAAATGAAGCACGGGCCTATTGCCTTGATAGACGAGGAAATGCCGGTGTTTGTGATCGCCACGCAGGGCGCTTCGTACGAAAAAGTGGTGAGCAATATTCAGGAAGTAAAAGCCCGCAAAGGGAAAATTATAGCTATCGTTACGCAAGGCGACAAAACGGTCAAAGAGATAGCCGATCACGTGATCGAAATTCCCGATACCGACGATTGTCTCGTGCCGCTGCTTTCGGTAATACCCTTTCAGTTGCTTTCGTACCACATTGCCGTAATGCGAGGTTGCAACGTCGATCAGCCCCGTAACCTGGCCAAGTCGGTAACGGTAGAATAAAGGGAAATTCGCAGCTTATTTTTTATCCCCGTCGTTCCACATGAATACGCCGGGATTGTTCTCGAAACGCGATAAGTCTTTCGAAAACACGATCATGCCCAAATCGACCAGCGGGAGTAACCCTAATCCGCCACCCAAAGTGAGCGTATAAGCCGCCGGTACCACAGGCGAGGTGCCTAAGTACAGCCTATGTACCCCAAAGGGGCCAAGGGCCACACAGAGTAGCGCCGCTACCACCCTCTTTTTTTCTTTCGCAGGCTTTAGCTGCGTTTCGGTCTCCCACACCCCCTCAGGTAAGGTATGCGCCGTTTCGTGCAGCATTTCCTGCACCCCGTCCTGCGCTTCGCTTACATACAGAAGTGTCGGTTCCTGTGCCTTGGCTTGCGAGGCAAAACACAGCACGATAATTGCTATTCGGCTGACACGGGAAAAGACAGAAGCGATCAAAAGGGAAAATTTTAGGTAAAATTACCCGCCTTTCTGCAAAAAGCCAAACCCTGAAACTGTTTTTAAACCTGACAAACTTTTCTAACTTGCTACACTTATGAAAGTGCTCAAATGGATTTTGATTACGCTGCTGGCTCTCGCCGCAGTATTTTTTATTACGGCTTATGTGTTCAGCTTTTTCCAAAAGGATGTGGATGAAAAGGCGGTAAAAGAAGAGGTGGACGCTACGGCCGATTCTAAGATAGACGCGCTCGACAGTATGTTCGACGAAGACAGTACCGCGGTATTTCCTACAGATTCGCTCCCCTGAGTATTGGTTTTCTAGCTGTAGGAGAAGGAAAAAGCGGATCTTCTTCGCCTGTGTTTTCCGAAGAAAGTATAGAGGCTTCCGCTGCCTTTCGGATCGCACTTTTACCCTTGCGGAAGACATACCCCTTGCCTTACTGAGCGCGGATTTTATTACCTTTGCTCGTCTTTTTTGCAAAGACCGAAAAAACGTTTTACATGAAAAAATACAGGGAATATAAAACCCTCGATCTCACGCTTATCGCTCGTGAAGTGCTCGATCGCTGGGAGCAGGACGATGTGTTCCGCCGTAGCATCGAATCGCGCGAAGGGCAAGCGCCTTATGTGTTTTACGAAGGCCCGCCATCGGCCAACGGCATGCCCGGTATTCACCACGTGATGGCGCGGGCGATCAAAGATATTTTTTGCCGATATAAGACGCTCAAAGGCTTTCAGGTGCACCGCAAAGCGGGATGGGATACGCACGGTTTACCTATAGAATTAGGGGTGGAAAAGGAACTGGGCATCACCAAAGAAGATATCGGTAAAACCATTTCTATCGAAGCCTATAACGATGCCTGCCGCAAAGCGGTGATGAAATACACCGGCGTTTGGAACGATCTGACCCGTAAAATGGGCTATTGGGTCGATATGGAAAATCCCTACGTCACGTACGACAATAAGTACATCGAATCGGTATGGTGGCTGCTGCGCCGCATTTACGACAAAAATCTGCTTTACAAGGGCTATACCATTCAGCCTTATTCGCCCGCTGCCGGAACAGGCTTGAGCTCGCACGAGCTGAACCAGCCCGGCTGTTACCGCGAAGTGACCGACAATACCGTGGTGGCGGTCTTTGGACTGCTGCCCGAATCAAAAGCGGCTTTGCAACAGCGCTTAGGTCTTGAATTGCCTGAAGCAACGGGTTTTCTTGCCTGGACGACTACCCCCTGGACCCTACCTTCCAATACGGCGCTGGCTGTAGGAAAAACGATTTCCTACGCACTGGTTAAAACCTATAATCCCTATACGCTCGAACCCTGTGTGGTTATTTTGGCCGAAGCCACGTTGCCGCAGTATTTTAAGCCCGAAAATCGGCTTGAGCTGCAAGACTGGCACACCCGGCAGCCCGAAGCAAAATCCATTCCCTGGGCTCCGCTGGCTACGCTTCAGGGTGATCAGCTTACCGATCTGCGCTATGCGCAACTGCTGCCTTATGCGCTTCCGCACGAAAATCCCGATCAGGCTTTCAGAGTTATCCCCGGCGATTTTGTGACTACCGACGACGGTACCGGTATTGTACACATCGCACCCACTTTCGGTGCCGACGACATGCGCGTAGCCCGAGAAGCCGGCGTGCCGCCTATGCTGGTGGCCGACGAAAACGGAATACCGCGTCCGCTGGTCGATTTGCAAGGCCGTTTTGTGAAACAAATGGGAGAGCTGGCCGGAAAATTTGTCAAAAACGAATACTATCCCACCGGCGAAGCGCCCGATAAATCGGTCGATGTCGAAATCATCATCCGCCTCAAAACCGAAGGCAAAGCATTCGACGCACGCAAGTACCCGCATAGCTATCCCCATTGCTGGCGAACCGATAAGCCCATACTGTATTACCCGCTCGATTCCTGGTTTATCCGTATCCCCGAAGTGCGTCAACGCATGACGGAACTCAATAAAACCATTCGCTGGAAACCCGAAAGCACCGGTACCGGACGCTTCGGCAACTGGCTCGAAAATGCCAACGACTGGAACCTTTCCCGCTCGCGGTATTGGGGTATTCCGCTGCCGATATGGCGCAACGACGAAGGCGAAGAAAAGTGCATAGGATCGGTCGAAGAACTGAAAGCCGAATGTGAAAAAGCCGTCGCTGCCGGATTGATGCCTGAAAATCCCTTGCAGAATTTCCAACCGGGTAATTTTTCGGAAGAAAACTATACCACTTTCGATCTGCATCGGCCTTATGCCGACAGCATTGTGCTGATATCAGACTCGGGCAAGCCCCTGCGTCGTGAAACCGATCTGATCGACGTGTGGTTCGATTCGGGTGCCATGCCTTATGCGCAATTGCATTATCCTTTCGAGAACCGGGCGCTCATTGACGAGCATAAAGCTTTCCCCGCCGATTTTATTGCCGAAGGTGTGGATCAGACCCGGGGCTGGTTTTATACCCTGCATGCCATTGCCACCTTGTGTTTCGATTCGGTAGCCTACAAAAATGTAGTGTCTAACGGATTAGTGCTCGACAAAAACGGGCAAAAAATGTCGAAACGCCTGGGCAATGCTGTCGATCCTTTTGCCACGCTCGACCAATACGGTCCCGATGCGACACGCTGGTATATGATTACCAACGCGCAACCCTGGGACAACCTGAAATTTGATGCCGAAGGCATTACCGAAACACAGCGAAAGTTTTTCCGTGCGCTGCACAACACTTATGCGTTTTTTGCGCTGTATGCCAATGTGGACGGGTTTACGCACCGCGAGCCCGAAGTGCCGTTGGCGCAGCGTCCCGAAATCGATCGCTGGATCATTTCGCGGCTCAATTCGCTGATTCGTGTGGTGGATCAAAGTCTTTCAGACTATGAACCTACCCGTGCGGGTCGCGAAATTGAATCGTTTGTGCTCGATGATCTGAGCAACTGGTACGTACGCCTGTGCCGTCGCCGTTTCTGGAAAGGAGAGTACAGCGAAGACAAGATAGCGGCTTATCAGACCCTTTACCGTTGCCTCGAAACGGTGGCTGTGCTGGCGGCGCCTCTGGCACCCTTTTACAGCGACCAGCTTTTCCGTGATCTGAATGAGGTGTCGGAGCGTTTTTCAGACTCGATACACTTGAGCGATTTTCCGGAGGCAAAAACCGAGGAAACCGATTTGTTTTTGGAGCAAAAAATGGCCATTGCCCAACAGGTCACTTCACTGGTATTGGCGCTTCGCAAAAAGGAGAATATCAAGGTGCGTCAGCCGCTGCAGAAAATCATGATACCCGTGCCCGACGAGCGTTTCCGTGAACAGCTTCATGCGGTCGAAGAGCTTATCCTGTCTGAAGTGAACGTGAAAGAGCTGCAATATCTCGATCCGCAGTCGGGAGTATTGGTGAAGCAGATCAAGCCCAACTTTAAGACCTTAGGGCCGCGTTACGGCAAGCACATGAAATCTATCGCGGCTGCGGTGGGCGGTTTCTCGCAAGACGATATACTTCGTATGGAACAGGAGGGCCGGTACGAGCTGCTGTTCGGAGACGAGCGCGTGCTGTTGGAAGCGGCCGATGTCGAAATTACCTCTCAGGACGTTCCCGGCTGGCTGGTTGCCTCGTTCGGAGCCCTTACCGTAGCGCTGGATATCACCCTTACCCCGGCTTTGAGGGAAGAAGGTCTGGCCCGTGAGGTGGTCAACAGGATACAAAACCTGCGGAAAGACAGGGGTTTAGAGGTTACTGACAAAATTTCGCTCGAAATTCAGCGCCATGCTGCGCTCGATGATGCGATAAATCATAATTTCAGTTATATTTGCTCGGAAACGTTGGCGTCTAGCCTCGAACTCGTTGATTCGCCGAAAAGTAACGGTGTTGAAGTGGAGGTTGACGAACAGATTCGAACCAGGATAGCATTAGAAAAAGTGAATTAATACTTTACAGCTATGGCGGTAAAAAAGAAGACTCCTCCTCAGAAGGCGACGGCTAAAAAGCCCGCCAAAGCGATAAAAAAAGCGGCGCCTACTAAACCCGCTAAAAAAGTGGCAGCACCGGCGAAGAAAAAACCGGCAGCACCCGCCAAAGCATCAAAAGCCAAAGCTCCTGCGCCTAAGAAGCCGGTAAAAGCGGCTGCTAAACCTGCAGCAAAGTCTTCGGCCAAAGCGATAAAAAAAGCGGCTCCCGCCAAACCTGCTAAAAAAGTAGCCGCACCGGCCAAGAAAAAGCCGGCGGCACCTGTCAAAGCATCAAAAGCCAAAGCTCCCGCGCCTAAGAAGCCGGTAAAAGCAGCAGCTAAACCCGTAAAGAAAGTGGCTGCGCCCGTAAAGAAAAAGGCGGCTCCGGCTAAAAAAGCAGCACCGGCCAAACCGGTGGCAAAGAAGTCTGCCCCCGCAGCTAAAAAACCTGCCCCGGCTCCTAAAAAGGCCGAGTCGGTTAAAAAAGCAGCGCCTGCTAAGCCTGCGCCCAAAAAACCTGTAGCCAAAGCGGCACCAGCTAAAAAAGCAGCGCCTGCCAAACCGGTCGCGCCTGCTAAAGCCGCGCCTGCCGCGAAAAAGCCCGAGCCTAAAAAAGCCGACACCAAACCCGCAAAAGCGGAATCCAAGCCCGAGGCAAAACCCCAGGCCAAACAGGCTCCCGCGAAGCCACGCTCGATAGAGGAAGAATTGCAAAAAGAGAGCCGTCCCAGCCGTGTAGATCGGAAAATTCAATATACCCCTACCGGAGAAGCTACGGTTTCCATTAATAAAAATATTACTATCCCTGTGTATAGTAAGCCTAAACAAACAGTGACCATGGAGAAACCGAAGAAGCAGACAGAAGTAGATACCAGAACGAGATTTTCGGATGCAGAGCTGCAAGAGTTTAAAGAGATTATCCTTAAAAAACTAGACGAAGCAAGAAGAGACCTGGAACTTTTAAAAGGTTCCCTATCCCATACCGACGACCACGGTACCGACGATACCTCACCTACCTTTAAAATGATGGAAGACGGTTCCGAAACGCTTTCGCGCGAAGAAACCGCCCAGCTTGCCGGTCGTCAGGAGAAATTCATACAGGCGCTTGAAAACGCGCTCATTCGTATCGAAAATAAAACCTACGGCATTTGTCGGGTTACCGGAAAGCTTATCAATAAAGACCGTCTGCGTTTGGTTCCGCATACCACACTCAGCATCGAAGCGAAAAATCTTCAAAACTAAATCGCTACCCCGGTTTTGAAGAAAGCCCTGTTCACGATTTTTTTGGTATTGCTCATCGATCAAGCGCTCAAAATATGGGTAAAGACCCATTTTGTGATCGGCGATTTCATATATGTGTTCGATTGGTTTCAGCTCTATTTCACCGAAAACCGAGGAATGGCCTTCGGTATGGAAATAGGTGGCGAATCCAATTACTGGGGCAAGCTTTTTCTTTCCCTGTTCCGGATAGCTGCCCTTATCGGCATAGGCTGGTACCTGCGCAAAATCATTCTTGAGAAAGCACATTCTTTACTGATAGTGAGCATTTCGCTCATTTTCGCAGGCGCCCTGGGGAATATCCTCGACAGTATGTTCTACGGGCTTATTTTTAGCGAAAGTTATTATCGGGTGGCCGAAATTTTCCCCGAAGGCGGAGGATATGCCGGCTTTCTTCACGGTCACGTGGTCGATATGCTGTATTTCCCGCTGTTTGAAGGCACTTTTCCTACCTGGTTCCCGCTTTGGGGTGGACAGGATTTTCTCTTTTTCCGACCTATTTTCAACATCGCAGACAGCGCCATCACCATAGGCGTGGCCATCCTCATTCTCAAGCAACGCACGTTGTTTAATCAAAAGAAAGACGTTACCCCAGCACTGCCCGAATCCTCTTCCGAACAGTAGTCGGGGCCGTATTAAGCCCTTAACTTCGGGTCTAAGAAAAAACCGTATTCGGTCGAAGCTTCGGTAAGCATTTTCCTGAACAAAGGCTCTTCATCCGGATGTACCAAATCGATTACCGTACTCTTAATGCCTCCTTTTTCCTGATGAATAAAAAGGATTTCGTTGTATTTGCACTCGACCGATTTTAATTTTTCGAAAAGAATAACCTGCAAAGTACCGTTGTTTACTACCAGCGATTGCCGGTTGATGCCCGCGCGAAACTTCTTGAATACCAGTGTAAAGAGAAGGTAAATGCTTTTTTCTACGGCCGAAATTAAGAGCAGATAACCGCTTAGCCTTATGTATTCGTGCCAGGGCTCAGTTTTTAAACGTACCAACAATACGCCGAACAGAAAGGCAAAAAGAATGCTGATGGAAAAAGTCATTATCGGCCATTCTTTGGCTTTGGCGCTCAAGGGCGCGTTAAGCCTGAAACGTTGTGTGGAAGCCGGGGTCGAAAAAGCAAGCAGGGCGCCATACCTGTCGATGGTATTAATCAGATAAGCCACTAAGAGAAGCACTGCGAGTATATGGAAAAGAAGCATATTCGGTAAGCCCAAATCGCCCGAAAAATGGAGGTAAAGGGAGAGTACCAGCAGGGTTACGGCGGCCGGATAGAAAAGCAGGTTCGAAAGGTTTTTCATCGTAAAACGGACTTACGATGCTAAAGGTACATATAATCGGCAAGGCCGCTGAGAAAGCGGAACGAAGTACTGAAAAGAAAAAGGAGATGCGGTATTTGTAGGGCTGAAAATCGAATCGCGTTCTTTTTTCTACCGCTAGCAGTGTGTACGCGTTATACCGAGGTGTTTAGGAATCGGATCCACTCTTCGTGCATTTCTTTTTTCATGACGCGTGGAAATTTGTGTTGTCCGCCGAGCTTACCCTTGTGTTCCATGAAGGCGTAGAACTTTTCGAGCGGGATTTGTGTGACAAAAATTTCTTTCAGAGCGGCCTTGCGTTCCACGCCGTAATCGTCGTTCAGCGTTTTTAGGGCCTCGTCCAGCTTTTCTTTGAGTAACTCCTGATCGACAGGCTTATCTACCCCAAGGTACCACTGGTGGGCAAAATACCCTTCGTGGGGCAGGCCGGTAACGGTAAACTCGTTGATAACCATTCCGAGCTCGTTCGAAACCTGTCTTACCGCCATATTCATATTATCGACCGAGAGGTGTTCGCCGCAGAGGCTAAGGAAATGCTTGGTACGGCCCGAGATGATGATCTCGAAATCTTTCAGGGAAGTAAAGCGAATGGTATCGCCTATAAGGTAACGCCATGCGCCCGAGGGAGTGCTGATGAGCAGGGCATAATCCACGCCTTCTTTCACTTCGCTGAGCAACAGGGCTTCGGGGTTTTCGCGCAATTGTCCTTCGGAGGTAAAATTCTGCTCGTTGAAAGGGATAAATTCAAAAAAGATCCAATTATCGAGCAACAGTTGCATACCGTGCTGATTATCGGCGCTTTGCAGCGCTAAAAAGCCTTCTGAAGCCAGGTAGGTGTCGAGGTAGAATATTTCTTTAGAGAGAAATTTTTTGAAGCTCTCGCGATAGGGCGTGAAGGAAACTCCGCCGTGTACGTAAATCGAAAAGTTGGGCCAAATGTCGTGAATGGATTTCACGTTGTGGTAGCGCACAATTTTATCGTTGAGCAGTTGGATCCAGGCCGGTACGCCGCAGATGATGCCGATGTCCCATTCGGGTGCTTTTTTGGCAATCTCGTCGAGCTTTTTGTCCCACTCTTTCATGGCGGCGATCTCGCGGCCGGGCTTGTAGAACCGCTGGAACCAAACCGGAAGCCGACTGGCGAGGATACCGCTCAGGTCGCCTTCAAAACCGGTAGGAATTTTGCTCAGACTGGTACAACCGCCTAACATGAGAATGCTTTTCTGGTAAAAATCGGGCGGCATCTTAAAATCGGGGATCGATAGCATTTGCCTTACACTGGCTTTGCGTACCGCTTTGATCATTTGCAGGCTGACGGGTACCCTTTTGCTGGCCGATTCGGACGTACCCGAAGTAAGCGCGAAATATTTTATTTTACCCGGCCAGGTAACGTCTTCTTCACCTTGAAGCGTACGGTTCCACCACTGCTCATAAAGCTTGTTGTAGTCATATACCGGCACCTTACGCTGAAACTCGCGGCGTATGTCGGCCGATTTCAGAATGCCTTTAAAATCGTAAGCGTAGCCAAACTTGGTGTTTTTGGCACGCGTGAGCAGCTTACGCAATGTCTTTTCCTGGAGACGGTCGTCGTACACCACAGTGCGCTTGCGAATACGCTTTTTGATTTTAACGAGTTCCTGTAGGATCGTCCCGATAAACGCCATGTTCAATAATTATACGGGGGTAAAAATAGCGAAATCTCCCGAAGAAAACGGCTTTTCCTGAAGGCGACAGGCCGTCTGTCTATCAGCAGCTTAAGAAGCATCAAGAAAAAAAGCCCCTGTGTTTCACAAAAAAAGCCAGCCTTAAAATAAGACTGGCTTCGTGAGAAGCTGTTGCCCGAGATGGATTCGAACCAACACAAGCAGAACCAAAATCTGCTGTCCTGCCATTAGACGATCGGGCAATTGCGGCGCCAAAATTAAGAATAAAATTGTTTTACCACAAGAGATTACTGTGCTTTTTTAAGCGGAACACTTACAAATATTACAGTTTACCCGAGGGCTCTTATCCCAAAAAGGGAGATTACAGCTTAATTTCTGCAGAATGCGCAAGGTCGGGATGATTGTTAGAGAAAGCAGCCGTATCTGCGTCCGGATGTTAAAAACCCTTAATGCGCACTGAAAAGGTTTTTATTTTCCTATTTTCGCAACGCCTTCATTTTATTACATGAATTACAAGAAACTCAACAACCTCATCGGGTGGGCTGTTTTTGCCATCGCCTTTTGGGTCTATTTCAGCACGGCCGAAGAGACAGTAAGTCTTTGGGACTGCGGAGAATACATTTCCACCTCTCATGGCCTTCAGGTAGGACACCCTCCGGGAGCACCCCTCTTTAATATGATAGGTCGTATGTTTACGGCCTTTGTGGAGACCCATCAGGTAGCATTTATGATCAACCTGATGTCGGCCCTTTGCAGCGCATTTTCCATTCTGTTCCTGTTTTGGACCATCACGTTTATCGGTCGTAAGCTGGCTACACTGAAAGGTGCGGAGCTTACCGAGTCTAAAATATGGGCGATTATGGGCAGCGGTATAATCGGCGGACTGGCCTATACCTTTTCCGATTCATTTTGGTTCTCAGCGGTCGAAGGCGAGGTGTATGCCATGTCGTCTTTCTTTACCGCAGTAGTGGTCTGGGCCATTTTCAAATGGGATTCGGTGGCCGACGAAGAGGGTTCCGATCGATGGATCGTATTTATAATGTTCCTGATCGGACTTTCTATCGGAGTTCACCTGCTGAACCTGCTGGCTATTCCGGCGATGGGTTTTGTCTATTATTTCCGCCGTTATCCGTATTCTACCCGTGGCTTTCTTTTGGCCGGTGTCATCTCTATCTTCATTCTCGGTCTTATCCAAGGATTTATCGTGCCGGGTATGGTTAGCATTCCCGCAGATATCGAAAGATGGTCTCGCAACAGCCTCGGTATGCCTTTCAATTTGGGCACGTACTTTTTCTTTATCCTTCTTATTGCCGCTGTGGTGTACGGTATCATTTATTCGCACCGCAAAAGGAAAGCCATTCTCAACCTGGTGCTGATGTCTTTTTCAGTGCTGGTAATCGGTTATTCCTGCTTCGGAATGATCATTATCCGTTCGCAGGCCAACCCGCCAATCGATGAGAATAACCCCGAAAACTTCGTCACGTTTCTCTCTTACCTCAACCGCGAACAGTACGGAAGCCGCCCCCTGCTTTCGGGGCCTTACTGGAATTCGCCACCCAATAGACTCGACGACGGCTCGCCCGTGCACATGCGCGGTTTTGCGGTAAAACGCGGTGAATATACCATTCAGGGATTCCGTACCCGTGAAGAAGCCGATGCGTATATCGCCGAGCGAAACCTTACCGGAGTCAATGTAGAGGAAGAATATTTTGTGGCCGACAGCCGCGAAAAAACCGAATACGGCTATCAGTCCGATTACACCACGATCCTACCGCGGATGTACAGTCGTGATCCGCGACACATAGAAAGTTACCTCAACTGGTCGGGATACGACGCCACCGGTCCGGTTAAATTTACGAATCACGAAGGAAGAACAGAGGTGTTGCCTACCTTTTCCAATAACTTGCAATTTCTGTTCAGCTACCAAATCGGCTGGATGTATTGGCGCTATTTTATGTGGAATTTTGCCGGGCGACAGAGCGATGAACAGAATATAAACGGTAATCCGCTCGACGGTAACTGGATATCAGGTGTCAAATTTATCGATGATCAGCACATAGGCAAGCAAGATAAAGCGCCTTCCAGCATTACCGGTAATAAAGCGCATAACAACTATTATATGCTGCCGCTTATCCTCGGTATTATCGGGATGCTTTGGCAATTGATACGCGATCCGAAAAACTGGTTTGTGGTATTCCTCCTGTTTTTCTTTACCGGGATAGCCATTATACTGTACCTCAATTCCAAACCCAGCGAACCCCGCGAACGCGATTATGCGTATGTGGGCTCCTTCTACGCCTTTGCCATTTGGATAGGGCTGGGAGTTTACGCGTTGTTCGACATGATCAAAAACCTCAGGTGGAACGACTTTTCACTCTTTGCCGCCGGCACAGGAGGTTTTGTGCTGTTCATGTACCTGGTAGAGCTCGGTATGGATAAATCGCATGTGCTTTCGTTCTCTTTGTTTTACATCGCTTTGGTGGCCTTTGCCGCTATCGCATTGGTTAAATACGTGTTCCAGCGTCAGGGGCAGAATAGAAACAGCGCCATTGCCGCCACACTACTCTGTTTGCCCGTACCTATTATAATGGGGGTTCAGAACTGGGACGATCACGACCGCACGAATCGTTCCATCGCGCTTGATTTGGCCCATAACTACCTGATTGGTTGCGAAGAGAACGCGATTCTTTTTACACATGGCGACAACGATACCTTCCCGCTTTGGTACGCACAGGAAGTAGAAGGGATCCGCCGCGATGTACGTGTCATAAACCTCTCGCTGCTGGGTACCGACTGGTATATCGATCAAATGATGCGCCGTGCTTACGAAAGCGCGCCCGTTCCGTTCTCTTTCCCCGAGCACGTGTATCGTCAGGGAGGCCCCATAGATCAGGTTAAATCAAACGCTGCCGGTTTTTCTCAGAACCTGATAGCTGCGCTCGATTCGTTGAAGAATGAGGATACATATAAAGTGATACCCGGCTTCGGTCGCAAGGCACCCGAATTCAAAACCCGCAATTTCTTCCTGCCGGTCGATAAGGATAAAGTAATCGCCAATAAGGTAGTAGAACCCGGCTTTGAAAATCAGATAGTCGATACCATCCGTTTCTCTTTACCCAAAGAATACCTGTTTAAAAACGATGTGATGGTGCTCGATCTCATTGCCCGCTTCGGCTGGGAGCGCCCCATCTATTTTGCAGGAACTGCCGATGCGGAAACCTACCTTGGACTGGCCGATTATTTTGAGCTCGACGGACTCAATTACAAGTTTGTACCCATCCCTACACAAAGCGCTTCTCCTAACGCATTCGGCCGTATAGCGACCGACAGGATGTACAAAAACCTGATGGAAGTGTACCGCTGGGGGAATATGAAAGGCGAAGGCGTATATGTGGATTATTATTCACGTCGCCTTACCAACAACTACCGCCTTCAGTTCCTTAACCTGGCCGCAGCGCTTACCGATGAGGGATTAATTGCCGAAGAGAAAGCGGCTTTCCTGGAGCAACGTATTGCCGCAGCCGAAAACCCGTCTTCTGATCCGTCCACACCTTTGCCGGTGGTGAACGATCTTCCCGAATCGCTCGAAGCGATGAAGGCCGAAAAAGCCAAACAAGAAGCCATCCGTGACGAACGCTACGAGAAAGCCCGACTCGTTACGGCCCGTTGTATGGAAGAAATGCCCGAAGAAAATGTACCGTTCGACCGTATCGTTCCCTCTTTCATAGGAATTGCTTACCAGGTGGGCGATAACGATATGGGCGACCGCTTGTCTAAACGTCTTCTCCAAATCCATACCGAGAACCTGGATTACTATTTCTCGGTAGGCCCCGCATTTTCTATGCGGATGATGGGCGAAATTGTGGTGTCGCGCCGTATCCTGATGATGATTTATTCTGCCGCGCGGCAGTTCGGACGCGAGGAAGTCGCTACATTGGCAATCAGCGAACTCGAAAGAAAACAGTTGCAGCTTGAACAATGGGCACAGGATATCATACGTTTTGACCGTCGAAACGGCGGCGCGAAACTTATGCAGCTCTTCCCCGAACTATTCTCGCCGCAGAACTAATTAAAAACCGGTTGTACACGGTAAGACCACCATATCTTCTTAAAGCTTTTTACCACGACCTGGAATGGAGAATACCCGTTCCGGGTCGTTCTCTTTTTCTTACCTTCGATGATGGTCCCATTCCCGAGGTAACGCCACAAGTGCTCGATATGCTGGATGCATTTGGCGCTAAAGCCACTTTTTTCTGCATAGGCGATAATGTGCGTAAACATCCGGAAATCTACCGCGATATTCTGCAACGCGGACACGCCGTGGGAAACCATACACAGCATCACCTTAACGGATGGAAGGTGCCTGATCGGCGTTATTACCGCAATGTGCTCCAATGCGCCGAATGGGTACAGTCTGATTTATTCAGGCCACCCTACGGGCGTATTACACCCACGCAGGCCAAAGTGCTTGGCCGACGATTCCGGATCATAATGTGGGATGTGCTCAGTGGCGATTTTGATACCTCGCTCAGTCCGGCAAGCTGTCTCCGCCGGGTCACCGCAAAAGCCCGCCCCGGCTCAGTGATCGTTTTTCACGACAGTATCAAAGCCGCGCCACGTATGCTTTCCGTGTTGCCCGAAGCGCTTAGTCGCTGGACAAATCAGGGCTACGACTTTTTGCCGATTCGCTAAAAACAGAAGCTAATAGCAGCCCGGTTTTTGTATAAAAGGGGATTTAGTTTCTATATTTAGCCAATCAAAATTCCATTATACGCTTGATCGACCCGATTTTAGAAGGCCTGTTTCTTGGTTTTGTCCTGAGCTTCCTCATTGGACCGATCTTCTTTCTACTCGTCGAAACCAGTATCCGCGATGGCGTAAAGTCGGCGCTCATCCTCGATTCGGGCGTGTTTTGCAGCGATGTGATGTACATCATCATCACCTACAGCTTCACGCAGGAGATCCCCTTTTTCACGAAACATCAAAACGTGCTGGCCTTTATTGGTGGCATCATCTTTATTCTTTTCGGGCTCTACAACCTGTCTAAAAGTACTACCCGCAAGGTGCATGGCACAGATATCGTCGAGGCGCGTTCGCGTAAGAAAAACTTCCGGCTTTTTGCCAAAGGGTTTATTATGAATGCGATAAACCCATCAGTGCTCTTTTACTGGTTCGGCGTAATGGTATTCGGAAGCACCAAAAACAACTATTCGGGACAGGAAATGATCGTGTACCTGGTCTGTATCCTGATCACCTTTTTCTCTATCGACGCGCTCAAAATTATCGGTGCCGGACAGCTCAAAAAAGTAGTGACCATCGGTATTCTTACCAAAATTAACCGGGTAACCGGAGGTATCATGATTGTATGTGGTATCATCATGATCATGAGAGGATTCGGACTTATACAGTAAGGTGTAACCTTTTCGCTTTTTTGGGCATATAAGCCTAACAATGTGGAAATTTTCTCTGACCACAGCTTCGGCCTCTTTCACATAATTGCCAACTTGCGCCGAAGTTGTAAAATCATTTCATACACAGGCTCATGAAAAAACTACTGTTGTGGACAGGTATGTGGGTAATGACCCTGCCCGTGCTGTATGCGCAGGCAGACCAGAAAGAAACCCGGCCACGTAAAGGAGAAATAGAACGTGTTTACTGGGACAAGGACAAGAAAAAGCTGCGCAGCGAAGGCCGTTACAACGAATCGGGCTTCTCCGGCATCGGACTCGAAGAAGGCCAGTGGAAATACTGGTACGAAAACGGACAGCTCGAAGGGATCGTAAATTTTACCCGTGGCAAGCTCAACGGGAAAGTGGTAAAATATTACGAAAACGGACAAAAGATGCACGAAGGAGCTTTTAAAATGGATGTGCAAGACAGCCTCCAGACCTCGTGGTACGACAATGGCAAGCTCCGGGAAACGGGTATGTTCGAGAAAGGGAAAAAAACAGGAACCTGGAAATATTTCAACTACGAAGGCAAGCCATTGCTCGAAGAGAAATACGAAAACGGACTCGAATACCTGATCGCATTTTGGGATAAAGACGGCCGCCAGCTTATCAAAGACGGCAGCGGGCAAATGTTCCTCTATTTTTCAGACGGTACCGTAAGAGAAGAATACAGCTACCGCGACGGACTCAAAAACGGCCCCTTTTACGAAAAAAATGCCCTCGGCAGAGCCATTGTTTCGGGCGAATACCTTTCGGGCAAAAAACACGGCCACTGGAAGTTTGTAAACACCTATGGCAAAGTCTATAAAGACATGCACTATGCCGAAGATTTGCTCGAAGGCCCTTACCGCGAATACTTCGACAACGATACGCTTTACGTCAAAGGACAGTACAGCCGTAACCTTAAACAAGGCGAATGGCAATGGTATTTTGCGAATGGTGCGCTCGATATGAAAGGACATTTTCAGGAAGATCTGCAAGAAGGAGAGTGGTATTTCGGCTACGAAAACGGAAAGGTGAACTACCGGGGCAGCTTTACCAGAGGCAAGCGCCAGGGCGAATGGAATTATTTTTACCTCGAAGGCGAACCCCACATGACCGGCACTTTTGCAGACGATCAGCGGCATGGTGAATGGACTACCTGGTTCGAAAGCGGACAAGAGCTCAGCAAAGGCTCATTTTGGCACGATCAGCAGCAAGGTGTATGGACCTCCTGGTACGAAAACGGTGGCATAAAAGACGAAGGCAGCTTCGAAAAAGGACAAATGGTCGGCGTGTGGAGAGGCTGGTACCCCAACGGGAAGCAAAACTACCAGGGAAATTACACCAAAGGGCATAAATCCGGCAAATGGACCTTCTGGTTTTCTAACGGCAAGCTGCGCGACGAAGGCAGCTTCAAGGTCATTACCGTGACCCGCAGCCTTGAAAAAGAAGTAGCACCCGAAGCCTCCAAATACGAAGAAAGTGTGCGCCACGGTAAATGGCTGTCTTACAACGAACGTGGAGAAAAAGTGTCGGAAGGAAATTACACCGACGGTAAAATGGACGGCACCTGGCGTTTTTACCAGCCCGGTGAAAAGCTGCTGGCCCGTGAGCTGGGCTATAAATCAGGCGAACTTCACGGCAAATCAACCGCTTACGACAAAAAAGGCAAAAAAGTATCAGAGGTCAATTACAAAGAAGGGAAGTTTCACGGCGACCATATTTCCTGGGATTCCAAAGGCAAAATCACCCAGCACCTCGAATACCGCAACGGAATCCGCTACCGGGATGTGCTCAATAACCGCAAATTCTAACCCGACCGAAGTGAAATAATCGGCGAATATTTGGATAATTTGCAGGGATATAGTACTTTTGCAGCTATTCCAATACATTGTACCATATTGAAGAAGGAAGAGGGGACATCGTCCCCTCTTTTATTTGAATAAATGATTACTAAAGAACAGATTACACAACTGGCAGAAGAGTTCCTGACTTCAGGTTCGCTTTTTTTGGTCGAAGTGTCGGTGCAGCCCGGTAACGTCATTACCATAGAGGTGGATAGCCCCTCGGGAGTGACGGTGGGCGAATGTGTGGAACTGAACCGCGCTATTGAGGAGCAGCTCGATAGGGAGACGGAAGATTACGAACTTAATGTTTCCTCTCCCGGCCTCGAAAAACCGTTCCGCGTTACGGCGCAGTACCTCAAAAATGTAGGTCGTCAGGTAGCGATAGACCGCCACGAAGGCCCAGCCCTTACCGGATTGCTTAAAGAGGCCGGCGAAAATGAAATAGAGGTTGAGGTCACCTCGCGCGAAAAAGTAGAAGGTAAAAAATCGAAACAAACGGTGGTGCGTACGCATCGCATCCCTTACAGTGAAATAAAACAAACAAAAGTGGTTATCTCATTTAAATGATCAACTTATGGACAGTTTGAATCTGATCGAGTCCTTTTCGGAGTTCAAAGAATTCAAAAACATCGACCGGGTAACGCTCATGAGCATCCTCGAAGATGTGTTTCGCGGTATGCTCCGTAAAAAATACGGCACCGACGACCATATAGACATCATCCTTAACGTAGAAAAGGGTGACCTTGAGATATGGTCTAACCGCGAAATTGTTCACGACGAAGAAGTCGAAAATGCCGCGACGCAAATTGCATACAGCGAAGCGATTAAAATTGAACCCGACTTCGAAATCGGTGAAGAAGTTTCCGAACAGATCGACATCCTTGATTTCGGTCGCCGCAATATTTTGGCCCTCCGCCAAAATCTGATATCGCGTGTGCTCGAACTGGAGAAAGACAATGTATATCGCAAATACAAAGACCGCATCGGTGAAATCATGACCGGTGAGGTGTATCAAATCTGGAAAAAAGAAATTCTGGTGCTCGACGACGAAGGCAACGAGCTTATCCTGCCCAAGTCTGAGCAGATCCCCACCGATTTCTTTAAGAAAGGCGATTCCATTCGTGCCGTTGTGATCAAGGTTGAAATGCGCAACGGAAGCCCCGTGGTTATCCTGTCGCGTACCTCGCCCGTATTCCTCGAACGCCTCTTCGAGCTCGAAGTACCCGAAGTGTTCGACGGACTCATTCTCATCAAAAAAATCGTACGCGAACCCGGCGAAAGAGCCAAAGTGGCCGTCGAATCGTATGACGATCGCATTGACCCGGTAGGAGCCTGTGTAGGTATGAAAGGCTCTCGTATTCATGGGATTGTGCGCGAATTGCGCAACGAAAATATTGACGTGATCAACTATACCGCCAACAACCAGTTGCTCATCAGCCGTGCGCTGAGTCCGGCGAAGATCACTTCCATCGCGCTCGACGAAGAAAGCAAGCGCGCAGAAGTGTTCCTGAAGCCCGATCAGGTGTCGCTGGCCATTGGTAAAGGAGGTCATAACATCAAGCTTGCCAGTAAATTAACCGGCTACGAAATCGATGTGTACCGCGAAGATGCGGAAGACGTGGACGACGTGGATTTGGAAGAATTTACCGACGAGATAGAAAGCTGGATCATCGATGAACTCAAATCCGTAGGCTGCGATACCGCACGCAGCGTACTCGATCTGAGCGTGGATGAACTGGTAAAACGTAGTGATTTGGAAGAAGAAACCGTGAAAGAAGTTATGCGCGTACTGCGCGCCGAGTTCGAATAAGAGCCCCCTCTTCTTTGGTCTTTTGGCGTTCTTCTTGTTTCTTTGTCTGAGATTTGTATAATCACCAATTAATTTGGGGAGAGTAGTAATGTCTGAAGTAAAAACCGTACGACTAAACAAAGTAGCCCGTGAGCTGAATGTGGGATTAACCACCCTGGTGGAATTCCTGCAGAAGAAGGGTTATAAGATCGAGGCTAACCCCAATGCCAAGATCGAAGAAGAGATCTATAATGTATTATTGGATGAGTTTCAGACGGAGAAGTCTGAGAAGGAAAAGTCGCGACTTGCCCTCAACCGCGAAAAACGCGAAACGGTAACCCTCGACGATGCCAAGCGTCCCGAAGAGGAAACCGAAAGCGAAGCCGAAGAGATTATCATCAAAAACGTACAGGTCCCTCAGCCTGAAGTGATAAAGCCACGCGTAGAAAATGACGTGAAGGTGGTTGGCAAAATTGATTTGGATGCCGTGAAATCGTCACGCCCGAAAGCGTCCGGAAAAAAAGTCGCCGAGGAAAAAGAAAAACCCGCCGCATCGGCCGAAATACCTGCTGAATCGGCCGTAGAAAAACCCGCCGCAGAAACGGTAAAAACCGAAGAACCGGCCGCTCCGGTTACCGAAACCATACCTTCGGAATCTCCTAAAGAAGAGAAGCCGATCGAAACACAAGCTCCCGAGCAAGCCGATGCGCCTGCCGCACCAGCCGAAATACAAACTATACGCGCTGCAGTAGAAAAGCTGACCGGCCCCAAAGTGCTCGGTAAAATTGAGCTCCCCGCCGCTCGTACACGCAAGCCCGACGCTTCTTCGTCTGACGATGAAAAGAAAAAACGCAAGCGTAAGCGCATCAAAAAAGTAAATGTAGAACAGACCGCTCTACAGGAAAAACGAAAAGATCAGTCGCAAAAACGACAACAGGATCGTGCTGCCCGTCCCGAAGTTTCGGCCGAAGAAATTCAGCGCGAAATCAAGGAAACGCTGGCCCGCCTGAGCGGACAGGGCTCCAAGTCCAAATCGTCCAAATTGCGCCGCGAAAAACGCGACCTGATGAGTCAGCGCCGCGAAGAAGAGATACAACGCCAGCTCGAAGACGAAAAAGTACTCAAGCTCACCGAGTTTGTGACCGTTTCGGATTTGGCAAAAATGATGAACGTGGGCGTCACCGAAATTATTCGCGCCTGTATGAGTCTCGGTATCTTCGCTTCCATTAACCAGCGTATCGATGCCGAAACAATTACCATTATCGCCGAAGAATTTGGCTATACCGTAGAATTTGTCACTGCCGACCTGCAGGAAGCTATCGATGAAGAGCGTGAAGAAGAAACGGAAGGCGACCCTCTACCGCGTTCACCGATTGTGACCGTAATGGGGCACGTCGATCACGGTAAAACATCCTTGCTTGACCATATCCGTAAAGCCAATGTAATTGCCGGCGAAGCCGGGGGTATTACCCAGCATATCGGGGCATATTCGGTAGCCCTCGAAAACGGCAAAAGAATTACCTTCCTCGATACACCCGGTCACGAAGCCTTTACCGCTATGCGTGCAAGGGGAGCCAAGGTAACCGACATCGCTATTATCGTAATTGCGGCCGACGACAGCGTGATGCCGCAAACCCGGGAAGCTATCAGCCACGCACAGGCTGCCGGTGTACCTATGGTTTTTGCCATCAACAAGATTGATAAACCCGAAGCGAATCCCGATAAAATACGTGAAGCGCTGGCACAGATGGATCTGCTCGTAGAAGAATGGGGCGGTAAATACCAGTGTCAGGAGATTTCAGCCAAAAAAGGACAGGGCGTTAACGAACTGCTCGAAAAAGTGCTGCTCGAAGCCGAAATGCTCGATCTGAAAGCCATTCCCGATCGCCGCGCTAAAGGAACCATCATCGAATCGATGCTCGATAAAGGTCGTGGTTACGTATCGACCGTGCTTGTATCTTCGGGTACACTGCATATTGGCGATGTGATGCTGGCCGGAAGCTACAGCGGTCGCGTCAAAGCCATGTTTAATGAACGCGGACAACCCGTAAAAGATGCCGGTCCTTCAATGCCGGTTTCCATCCTCGGACTCAGTGGCGCACCTAATGCCGGCGACGTGTTTAACGTGATGGAAGATGAGCGCGAAGCTCGCAACATTGCAGCCCGCCGCGAACAATTACTCCGCGAACAGGATATCCGCACGCATAAGCACATTACCCTCGACGAGATCGGCCGCCGACTTGCTATTGGAGATTTCAAAGAGCTTAATATCATCGTTAAAGGTGACGTGGACGGTTCGGTAGAAGCACTCTCCGATTCGCTGCTCAAACTTTCGACCGACAGCATACAGGTGAAGATCATCCTCAAAGGTGTGGGACAAATCACCGAGTCGGATGTACTGCTCGCTTCGGCCTCCAATGCGATTATCATCGGTTTCCAGGTACGCCCTTCAGCCGGCGCCCGTCGTTTGGCCGAAACCGAAGAAATCGACATCCGTTTGTATTCCATTATTTACAACGCCATTGCCGAAGTGAAAGATGCGATGGAAGGAATGCTCTCGCCCGAAAAACAAGAGAAAATTCTCGGTACCGCCGAAGTGCGCCAAGCCTTCCGTATTACCAAAGTTGGCACCGTGGCGGGTTGTTATGTGCAGGACGGAAAGCTTACACGCAACGCGAAAATCCGCGTAATCCGCGATGGTATTGTGATTCACGACGGAGTGCTCGGTTCGCTCAAACGTTTCAAAGACGATGTGAAAGAAGTCACGAACGGTTACGAATGTGGTCTGAACGTAGAGCGTTTCAACGACATTCAGGAAGGCGATACTATCGAAGCCTACGAAGAAGTAGAAGTAAAACGTACGCTGTAAAAAGCGTAATTTTTCGCACATTTATACAATCCCCTGGCATTTATCGTCAGGGGATTTTTTTGTAATTACCTTTGTAGTATAAATAGCAACTTATGGATACTCCCATCCTGCGCCCCCGATTTGATACGCTGCAACAGAAAATCCACACCTCCGATACCTTGCTCCGGCTCATAAATAGCTGGCGCTTAAAGAATAATCGGGTGGCCTTTACCAACGGGTGTTTCGATATTCTCCATCGGGGACACATAACCTATTTGGCTAAAGCTTCCGATCAGGCCGAGAAGTTAGTGGTTGCCCTCAACAGTGACGCCTCGGTAAAACGACAGGGAAAAGGTGAAAACAGGCCGATAAACGATGAACAGGCGCGCGCCCTTGTACTGGCTTCGCTGCATGTGGTCGATGCGGTGGTGATTTTTGACGAAGATACACCCCTTAATCTTATCCGATTGTTACAGCCCGATGTGCTGCTGAAAGGTGGCGATTACCATGCAGAAGAAACTAACCCCGTTTCTCCCGGTTACATTGTAGGCTCGGCCGAAGTACGTGCTGCGGGAGGCAAAGTGCTTACTATTCCTTTTGTAGAAGGCTATTCCACTACCACTATCTTGCAGAAAGGCAAATAATTCCGAACCGTAGAAATTTTGCCGTAAAACACTCAAAATCACCAGATAATATCTTCCGACCATTCCGAGGATCTCCTCGGAATGGTCGGCGTAAATTTTGATGCTGAAAACAAGCGGAAAGCATTGCCAATGTTGAAAAAAGGGCGTTAAACCCTATAACGAATTATTTATCGCCGGTAAAAATAGATCAAGTATTTATTACACGGTATTCTGTATCGTACCAAACACCTGAAAGTCCGCAAAATGAATGTTCGTACAAAGCGGATTTGTAGTTTTTATTCCAAAGCATCGCTTTCCCTTTACGCTCTATTTCAGTGCTTTCCTCTCTTTAGGTGCTTCTTATTTTTCTTTTCCGGGAAATGCCTAAAAAAAGCCCTATATATTCCATTCGTTTTTCCAATTCGCAGAAACCTATTTTTTCGGCTTTGAACATTCTAAAGCAGCTTAAAACCTCTAATTTTGAAGGAGTTGAAAACACGTGTAACCGATACGTGTAAAGCGTCTGAAGTAAAATAAGGATCATGAAAAAAGAAGCATCAAAAAAGAACAATCCTGTTTTTGAACGGCTAAAACGTAAAGATGCCGAGGGCAACGAATTTTGGAGCTCCAGAGAATTGAGCCGGGTAATGGAATACTCGGAGTATCGGCATTTTATGCCGGTGGTCGAAAGGGCAAAAGAAGCCTGCGAAAATAGTGGACAGGCAGTCTCCGACCATTTCGAGGAGATCCTCGAAATGGTTCAGTTAGGCTCAGGCTCTAAAAGAGAGGTCGATAGCATTAAACTTTCCCGTTATGCCTGTTACCTGATTGTGCAGAATGCAGATCCCGCTAAAGAAATTGTAGCGCTGGGGCAAACCTATTTTGCCGTCCAAACCCGCTTGCAGGAGATACAGCAAATGCAGCAGTATCAGCAACTGAAATCGGAAGAAGAGAAACGCCTGTTCCTGCGAAAAGAGATGTCTGAACACAACCGTCAGTTGGCTGCGGCGGCGAGAAATGCCGGTGTGATAGAACCGATAGATTATGCTATTTTTCAGAATCACGGTTACATGGGCTTATATGGCGGTTTAGATGCCAAAGGGCTGCACAAAAAGAAAGGGTTAAAGAAAAGTCAGCATGTATTGGATCACATGAGCAGCACCGAATTGGCAGCTAACTTGTTTCGCACCACCCAAACCGAAGAAAAGCTGAAACGCGAGAAGATAAAAGGTAAGGAGAACGCTAATCAAACCCATTTTGAAGTAGGTAAAAAAGTACGAAAAACTATCAAAGAGCTGGGTGGAACAATGCCCGAACACCTGCCTGTAGCCGACAGTATTAAGAAGATTGAAAAGAAAAAGGAATCGAAAAAACTGCCGCAGAAAAAGAAAAAAACCACAAAATAAATCTTACCCACAGACACCTTAAAAAACGAATTTCCATTTTTTATCCCCATCCGAATCTTCTACCTTCGGACTGAATTATGGCCAAAGTAAAATCCTCCTATTTCTGCCAAAGCTGCGGCTACGAATCGTCCAAATGGCTGGGGAAATGCCCTTCCTGCGGTTCCTGGAATACCTTTGTCGAAGAAATTGTTCGAAAGGAAAAAGAAACGGGTTCTGGTGTATTTACCCCCGGAAATTCCCGCAGAACCTCTTCCCCCAAACGCATTACCGACATTCGCCTGCAGGAAGAAGACCGTATGCTGCTGGCCGACCGCGAGCTGAACCGCGTACTGGGCGGTGGACTCGTGCCTGGCTCCATCATTCTGGTTGGCGGCGAACCCGGCATAGGTAAATCGACACTCATGCTGCAAATCGCTGTGCGGCAAAAAGGGTTAAAAGTGATGTACGTATCGGGCGAAGAAAGCGAAAAACAAATTCGGATGCGCGGCGAACGTACCGGCTTCAGCAACCCCGATTGCTTTATCCTGACCGAAACCCAGACACAGCATATTTTTCAGCACGTACAGGAAATACAACCCGATGTACTCATCATCGATTCCATACAAACCCTACACACGGCGCACATCGAATCTTCGCCCGGAAGCATTTCGCAAATTCGAGAATGTACAGCCGAGCTGATGCGTTTTGCCAAAGAAACTTCGACCCCCGTATTCCTCATTGGGCATATCACGAAAGACGGCAGCATTGCCGGCCCTAAAGTACTTGAGCACATGGTCGATGCAGTGCTGCAGTTCGAAGGCGATCGCAACCACGTATATCGCCTGCTGCGCTCGGTCAAAAACCGTTTTGGCTCTACCAACGAGTTGGGGATTTATGAAATGCAGGGCTCGGGTTTACGTGAGGTAGAAAATCCTTCCGAGATTCTTATTAACCGCAACGAGGAAAATCTAAGCGGAATAGCGATTGCCGCTACACTCGAAGGAATGCGTCCTCTGCTTATCGAAGTGCAGGCGCTGGTTAGTACGGCGGCCTACGGTACGCCTCAGCGCTCTTCCACAGGTTTTGATACACGGCGGCTCAATATGCTGCTGGCCGTACTCGAAAAACGTTGCGGCTTTAAGCTCGGTGCGAAAGACGTGTTCCTGAATATCGCAGGAGGTATTCGCGTGGACGACCCGGCTATCGATCTTGCGGTGGTTTGTGCGGTGCTTTCTTCCAACGTAGATATGCCGGTCAATCCGCACGTTTGCTTTTCGGCCGAGGTCGGGCTCTCGGGCGAAATACGCCCGGTAAATCGTATTGAGCAACGCATTTCCGAAGCAGAGAAGCTCGGTTACGAAAAGATTATCGTGTCGCGCTACAACAAAGGACTTTCGCAACGCCAATACGGCATAGAGCTTGTGCAAACCGGTAAAATAGAAGAGGTATTCCGCTCGCTTTTCGCAGGATAAATAGTGCTCAGCGTTCAGCTTTTGCTACAGGCTTTTTCAAGTAGCGGTACGCCGGTTTTTTCCAATGCATCGTAACCCCCGATCACATCGGTTAAGGTATCGAATCCTCTTGCTTTCATCAGCGAAACGGCGATCATTGAGCGGTATCCGCTTTTGCAATGGACGTAATAAGGCTGCGTAGGGTTAAGCTGTGACAGATCGGAAAGGAAAAAGTCGAGTGGAAAGCTGGTGGCACCTTCTACGTGTCCGGATTGATATTCACCGGGTTTCCGCACGTCGAGGATATGTAGCGATTCCTGATTACCGATTTTTTCACGCAGCGCTTCGGCGCTTATCTGTGTGATTTTTTCCAGGGGCTTGCCCGCATTTTTCCAGGTGTCGATGCCGCCCGAAAGAAATCCGAGACAGTTGTCGTAGCCCACTCTCGAAAGGCGCATTACCGTTTCTTCTTCGCGACCAGGAGGTGTAATAAGAATCACAGGCTGTTTCAAATCGGCGATCAGCGCGCCTACCCACACGGCAAATTGCCCGTCGATACCGATAAATACCGAAGCGGGAATATGTCCTTCGGCAAATTCTTCTTTTTTGCGCACATCCAGCACCAAAGCGCCTTCGTTGCGGAAACGGATAAAATCTTCCAGCGTAAGCGGCTGATTTCCGCGTTGTAATACGACTTCAAAACTCTCGTAGCCTTTCTGATTAAGGCTGGCGTTTTTGGCGAAATATTGAGGCGCAGGTAAAATGTCGCTGGTCAGCTCGCGGATAAATGCTTCGCGGCTGAGATTCTGTAGGGCGTAATTGCTTTTTTTCTGCTCGCCCAGCGTAGAAAATGTTTCTTTGCTGATGTTTTTCCCACAGGCCGAACCGGCACCGTGTGCAGGATACACAAGCACTTCGTCTTCGAGCGGCATTATTTTTTCGCGTAGCGAATCATAGAGCATACCGGCCAAATCTTCCTGAGTCAGGTCTGATTTCACCGCCAAATCGGGTCTTCCCACGTCGCCGATAAACAGCGTGTCGCCGGTGAAAATCGCGTGATTATTTCCGTTTTCGTCTTTCAGTAAATAGGTTACCGATTCGGGCGTATGCCCCGGTGTGTGCAGTACAGTAAGCGTAACTTTACCCAGCTTGAGCACTTCTCCGTCTTCGGCCAGGTGGCAATCGAACGAAGGGGAAGCCTTAGAGCCATACACAATAGCAGCCCCCGATTCTTTCGCCAAATCGAGGTGACCCGATACGAAGTCGGCATGAAAATGGGTTTCGAGAATGTATTTTATCGTGGCACCGTTCGCTTTCGCTTTGCGGAGGTAAGGCTCCGTTTCGCGCAGCGGATCAATAATGGCCACTTCGCCGTCTGATTCAATGTAATAAGCCGCTTCGGCAAGACAGCCGGTATATAATTGTTCGATTTTCATGGAGCAAGCGGTTTTTTCACAGGACACAATTACCGTAGCCTGACATTAAATTGAAGTTACTGAATTTTTTTCGAGCGAAGAATCGGTATCGTCTTTTTTCTCCGGTTCGATGCCTTTGTACCCCACAAAAAAATTGATCCAAATAATTTTTGAGAGCGCGTAAAGCAAGGGGCCGATCAGCACTAACGCGGCCGTAATCAGACCGATATACAGGCCGATAGAAGCTTCAGGGTACAAGACATAAGTCGCTACAAATACGCTGACGCAGGTAGCCACAGCCAGTCCGTAAGCGACGTACATGGCTCCGAAATAGAAACCGGGTTCCATTCTGAGGTTGCGCCCGCAAACTTTACAGGTAGGCGGGATCTCTCCTGCTTTTTTCAGGTTATACGGGTTGCGCGATTCAAAAAAATCGCCTTCGTGGCAATGCGGACATTTATACTTAAAGATGCTGTAAAGTTTGGAGCCTTTTTTAAACATGGTATGTAAAGTTTTTAATTACGCATTCAGGAAAGCAAAGTTTCTTTCAATAAAATGAGCGCCGACATTCCCAATACGAACCAGCCGAAAGCCGGTTTGAGCTTATCGCCCGATACGTGATGGGAAAGATATACGCCAAGGAAAATACCGATGAGCGACAACCCGGTAAATTTCATGAGAAAGAGCCAGTCGATATAACGGTCGGCACTTACATCGCCGCTGAAACCGATCAAAGAATTCAGTACTATCAATGCCAGTGAAGTGCCAATGGCTCTTTTTACGGGCAATCTGAACAGCCTGACAAGCACGGGTATAATGAGAAATCCTCCGCCTGCACCGACAATGCTGGTGAGCCAGCCGGTAACGATGCCTGCCAATAGGGTAAAGGGAATATTGACCCGATTCAGCGGAATTTCTTCTGCCTCGATAAAGTCGCGTGATTTGATCATAGCACGGCCGGCAATTAGCATCAGCAGGGCAAATAATACCATGATAAAAAAGTCTTTATCGAGCGTGATATCTCCCCAAAGCGGCATGCTTTCGGGCAGCGAATGCACAAAATACCGCCGGGTCAGGTAACCGGTAATGACCGAGGGGATGCCGAACACAATAAGTGCCGGAAAACAAACCAGCTTTTGCTCAAGGTAGCGTAAAGTTCCCGCTACGCTCGAAGCGCCTACGGTAAAAAGTGAGTAGGTGGTGGCTTCGGCGGCAGGAAGCCTGAAAATATAATAGAAGATAGGTACGGCCAATATGGATCCGCCTCCACCCAATAATCCCAACGATAAGCCAACGAGGATGGCACAGCCGTATCCGGTTAATTCCATCATCGTAGTAGGGAATTTAAAAGGTATTTTTGATTGCCGGCACGAGGGAGAAAAATCACACACCTTAAAGAAGCGATGACATGAAGCATCGCCGCCCGAGATGAAAAAGGGGAACCCGTTGTTCCGTGAAGCGGCATATCAATAAATGATAGTACAAAGGTACGAATAATAATACAGTATTCGTAATCCGAACGTGTTTACAAAATCGCTAAGGAGGAGCTAAGAAAGGCGATTTAGCGCGCAAAACGAAAGGCCCGGCCGGGATAAATGGCGGCCGCACCCAGTTCTTCTTCGATGCGAAGCAACTGGTTGTATTTCGCGATCCGATCGCTGCGCGAAGCTGATCCGGTTTTGATTTGTCCGGTCGAAAGGGCTACGGCAAGATCGGCAATGGTGGTGTCTTCGGTTTCGCCCGAGCGGTGACTCATTACCGAAGTATAAGACCAGTTTTTGGCTAATTCTACGGCTTCGATGGTTTCGGTCAGCGTGCCAATCTGGTTTACCTTTACCAAAATGGAGTTGGCCACACCTTGCGCAATACCTTGTTGCAAACGGCGGGTATTGGTCACAAACAGATCGTCGCCCACGAGCTGAATCTCGTGTCCGATAGTATCGGTAAGCTGTTTCCAGCCTTCCCAGTCGTCTTCGGCCATGCCGTCTTCGATAGAAGCAATGGGATATTTTTTCGCCCATTCGTTCCAATAGCCTACCATTTCGGCCGAAGTAAGCTCTTGTCCGGTAGAGCCGAATACATATCGTTTTTTGGCAGCGTCGAAAAACTCGGTCGAGGCGGCATCCAATGCGATGTAGAAATCTTCGCCCGGCTTGTAGCCAGCCGTTTCGATGGCTTTCAATACGACCTCTATGGCTTCTTCGTTCGAGTTGAGGTTGGGTGCAAAGCCGCCTTCGTCGCCTACGTTGGTCGAATGACCTTGTTTTTTGAGTACGGCTTTCAGGTGGTGAAACACTTCGGTACCCATGCGCAGGGCTTCGCTGAAGCTGTCGGCTCCGGTAGGCATGATCATGAACTCCTGTATGTCGATCTTGTTGTCGGCATGGGCGCCGCCATTGAGGATGTTCATCAAAGGGATAGGCAGGGTGTTGGAGTTGACGCCGCCGATATAACGGAACAGGGGCAGCCCCGCCTCCTGTGCGGCCGCTTTGGCCACTGCCAGCGATACGCCTAATATGGCGTTGGCGCCGAGGTTGGCTTTGTTTTCGGAACCGTCGAGCTGGATAAGCAGCCGGTCGATAAGCGCCTGGTTAAAAATGGGAGCACCCTGTAACTCCTGACTGATAAAGGAATTCACATTCTGCACGGCTTTAGTTACCCCTTTACCGAGGTAATACGCGCTGTCGGCATCGCGCAGCTCTACGGCTTCGTGGGCACCGGTCGATGCGCCCGATGGTACGGCGGCACGGCCTAATACACCGTTGGTGGTGATTACATCGACTTCGACTGTAGGATTGCCGCGTGAATCGAGAATCTGGCGGGCTTCTATTTGTGCGATTGTGCTCATCAGTAAGGCTTACAGGTTTAGTATTATCTCGTAGTTCGGAAAAATCGTTCCTGACGATAATTTTTAAAGGGTACCGGCTTTGGCGAGACGGGTCACTTGAGTCATTTCTGCGACAAACTGATCAAACAGGTAACGCGAGTCGTGCGGACCGGGCGAAGCTTCGGGGTGGTACTGCACGGAGAATACCGGGCGTCCAAGCAGACGTATGCCAGCCAACGTTTGGTCGTTGAGGTGAATATGGGTTACCTCTATGTCGGGGCGGCTGCGGGCTTGCTCCAAATCGACCACGAAACCGTGGTTTTGTGAGGTGACCTCGCAGTTGCCGGTCAGCAGGTTTTTGACAGGATGGTTGATGCCGCGATGTCCGTTGTGCATCTTGAGGGTGCGTAAGCCCTGGCTCAGTCCCAGCAACTGGTGACCGAGACAGATGCCGAATACGGGCAGACCGAGCGCTACAATTTCTTTTACTTTTTCTATGCTTTCGGGCATAGCGCCGGGGTCGCCGGGGCCGTTAGAAAGCAATATGCCCTGGGGCTCAAAATCTTTTATTTCCTGAAGGGAAGCCTGCATGGGGAATACTTTTACAAGACAGCCCCGTTCGGTCAGGCAGCGGATGATGTTTTTCTTCACGCCGAAATCGAGCAACGCGACTTTTAGCGTCGAGGCAGGATCGCCTACGGTGTAACTTTCTTTTGTCGAAACGCGCGAAGAAAGTTCCAGCCCTTCCATCGAGGGTACCTCTTTCAAACGCGCTTTGAGCACGTCCACATCGGTGATTTCGGAAGAAATGATGGCGTTCATGGCGCCTTTATGGCGGATATGGCGCACCAGCGCGCGGGTGTCCACCTCGCAAATACCGACTAGCCCGTCGCGTTCAAAATACTGTTGCAGCGACATGGATGCACCGGCGCGGGAGAAGGTAGAAGAGAATTTCTTACAGACCAGTCCGGCGATTTTTACCGCGTCTGACTCTACTTCTTCGGGGTGCACGCCATAGTTCCCGATATGGGTGCTGGCCATGACCAAAATTTGCCCGAGATAGGAAGGATCGGTGAAAATTTCCTGATAACCGGTCATCCCGGTATTGAAAGCGATTTCGCCTGTGGTAGTGCCTTTCACACCGGCTGCTTTGCCTCGGAAAACGGTGCCGTCTTCCAGCACGAGCAGTGCCTCCGGCTTTACCTGGTATTTCATGGCTGCAAATATACTCAACGCGGGCGGAACACGCCCCAAAAAAGGGCAGGATTTTCCAACAGTTCTATTTTCCCGGTGACGAATCCCGGCAGCCTGTAGGTTTGGGCTTGTGTCGTACTTTTAGTATATTGGTCTTCTATGTGGTCTCGTCTGTTCCTGCTTGCCTGTGCTATGGGGCTGGCTTCTTCGCTATTGGCGCATGAAGTGCAGGAAGCGCGCTTTTACCGTTTTATTCCTAACCAGGGCCAGTTCGAATCGCCGGTACTGTTCAAAGCCAATGTCAATAGCGGGGCGCTTTTTTTGGAAAAAGACGCCTTTGTGTTTCATTTTGTAGATCGTTCGCCTTTACAGAAAGCACACCTCGGTCAAGCGGCCGAAGCACAGTTAAAAGGACATGCCTACCGCGTTACTTTTGCGGGTTCTGCGGCCAGCGCCTGGGACAAGGCCCAACCTTCGGAAGAATACTACAATTTTTACCTCGGTAATGATCCTACACGTTGGGCTTCGGGGGTAAATGCTTATCGGGAAATTACTTACCGCGAGCTTTATCCCGGCACGGATCTGCTTATCTATTCGGCCGAAGGCCAGCTTAAGTACGATTTTCGCATCCAACCCGGCTTTTCTCCCGATCAGATACAACAACATTACGAAGGTGCTGAAACGCTATCGCTGAAAAAGGGCAACCTTATTATCCGAACTTCGGTCAACACGGTTACCGAGCAGGCGCCCAAGGCCTGGCAATGGATAGACGGCCGGAAAAAAGAGATACCCTGCGAATTTGTGCTTGAAAAAAACGTGCTCAGCTACCGTTTCCCCAAGGGCTATGATACACGCTATGAGCTTATTATTGATCCCGTGCTGGTATTTGGCAGCTTTAGCGGCTCTACAGCCGATAATTTCGGGATGACCGCCACCTACGACAATCAGGGTCATTTGTATGCGGGGGGCATTGTATTTAATACAGGCTATCCCGTCACGCCGGGCGCTTATCAGGGCTCGGGTACGGCCAACGGCAGTCTTTATGGCGTCACGGATGTAGGCATTTCCAAATTTTCGCCCGATGGAAGCACGCTTGTGTATTCGACCTATATCGGCGGGGGAACGGCAGGCGGAGGAACCGAAACGGCGCATAGCCTCATTGTCAATGCGCAAGATGAGCTTTTACTTTTTGGCATAACCAGCTCTCCCGATTTCCCGGTTACTTCGGGAGCTTACAATACCGTTTTCGGCGGTGGCAGCTTTATCGGATTTATGAGCAACGGAACGTATTTCGACCATGGAACGGATATTTACGTGTCGAAATTTAATGCGGCAGGTACAGCCCTGCTGGCTTCGACATTTATCGGGGGTAGCGACAACGACGGAGTAAGCTATAACCGGAATTACCTCAGCGGAAGCAACTGGACCTCGAATACCGATTCGCTGCAGTTTAACTACGGTGATCAGTTCAGGGGCGAAATTATGGTCGATGATCAGGGCAATTGTTACGTGGCCACCACCACCCGTTCGGCCGATTTTCCGGTGGTGAACGCTTTCCAGCCGGTGTTTGGCGGTGTGCAGGATGCGGTGGTGTTCAAGCTGGATCCTTCGCTTTCCACGCTGATGTGGAGCACTTTTCTCGGAGGGAATGACAAAGATGCGGCCTATTCGATCAAAGTAGCGCAAAATCAGGAGGTGTTTGTAGCAGGCGGCACGGTTTCCCAAAATTTCCCCGCTACGGCCGGAAGCTTGCACGATACCTATCAGGGTGGGAAAGCCGATGGATTTATAGCCCGCATAAGTGCCGATGGAAGCGCTTTGCTCCATGCCACTTATATCGGTACTGCAGCCTACGATCAGGTGTATTTTGTGGAGCTGGACCGTTTCGGAGAGGTCTATATCGTAGGACAAACGCAGGGAACCCAAACCTATCCGGTGCTTAATGCAGCTTATTCCAATCCCAACAGCGGCCAATTTATCACCAAGCTTACGCCTTCGCTCGATGCGATGATTTATTCGACCGTATTCGGCAATGGGAATAATGCGATCAATATTTCGCCTTCGGCCTTTATGGTCGATGTGTGTGGAAACGTATATGTATCGGGATGGGGCGCTAACATTTTACAGCCCGTACCGCTTAACGGAATGCCGGTTACCTCCGATGCATTTCAGCCCTCGAACGGAGATGGGTTTAATTTCTACCTCGTGGTTTTTGCCCGCGATCTTCAATCCTTGCTTTATGCGACGTATTTCGGCGGACCGCTAAGTCGCGAGCATGTCGATGGCGGCACCAGTCGTTTTGATGCCCACGGAATTGTGTATCAATCTTCTTGTGCAGGCTGCTCCAACAACGACGATTTTCCGACCACACCGGGTGCCTGGTCCACTACCAACAACTCGAGCAATTGCAACCTCGGGGTATTTAAGTTCGATTTTGAGATCACGCCCAAGGCCGATTTTACCACCGATCGGCTCGATGGTTGTGCGCCGCTGACCATACAGTTTACAAATACCAGCTCGGGCTCGGGCGAGTTCCTTTGGGATTTTGGTGGAAACGATACCACCTCTTCCGACCCTGATCCGGTGCGCACCTTTACTACGCCCGGTACCTATATCGCGTATCTGATTGTAGAAGATCCGGTTTGTGGACTGCGCGATACGGCGCAAAAAATAATTACGGTGCATCCGCCGCTGGAACTTTCGGTGTCGGATACCACGCTTTGCGAAGTGCAGAATCTTGTGCTGGCAGCCGCTTCGGGTGGAACGGCTAACAGTTTCCACTGGTCTTCTAACGGCAATTTCAGCGATATGCTCAACGCTTCGGCATCTGACAGCACGATTACCGTAAACCTCGACGAAACAACTGTTTTTTATATACAGGTAAGCAATGCCTGGTGCCAGCTTCGCGATACGGTAACTGTTACGGTTCCGGTGCCTGTTATAGCGCTCGACTCTGTAGCCGGGATCTGTACCGGCGATACGCTTGTGCTTACTGTGCAAAATCTTACTCCGCAGTACAGCCTTACCTACGACTGGGCTCCCGATTCGCTTCTTTTGGCGGGCGAAGGTAGCGCTTCTGTACTGGTAAGTCCCGCGGTTTCGGCCTGGATAAGTGTGACGGTTACCACTATCGACGGCTGTACGCAAAGAGATTCGGTATGGGTAGAAGTGACCGGTCCGCCTACGGGCGTGGTAGAAGCGACTGCCGATCGGTACACCATTTATGCGGGAGAAAGCACCATGCTTCACGCTTTCCCGCCGGGATATACCTATAGCTGGTCTCCTTCGGGATCGCTCAGCAATCCTTCTGCGGGGCATCCGGTGGCCAGTCCGGAGCAAACCACCGTTTACACGCTTACCGTTAGCAATGGAGGCTGCTCACTTCGCGATACCGTGCGTATTCGGGTGCTGGACTATGTATGCGGGGAGCCGGATGTTTACATACCAAACGCATTTACACCAAATGGCGACGGAGAAAACGATCGCCTGTATGTGCGTGGAAACCTGATCGATAAAATGCTGTTCAGGGTCTATAATAGCTGGGGCGAAAAAGTGTTTGAAACGACCGATCAGCAGGTGGGCTGGGACGGCATTTTTCGCGACCGAGAATGCGATCCGGCCGTATTTGTGTATTACCTCGAAATTACCTGCATCGGCGGGGAAACCTATTTCAAAAAAGGAAATGTCACTTTAATTCGTTGAGCTAATGTCTGTGATGCGCGTACTTTTTTTGGCGGTATTTTTCGGCCTTTTTACTCCGGTTTTTGCCTGCCTCGAAACCTGGCAGTTCAAGACCTTCCCGCTGGGGTTTTCAGGAAATGAGCTTATTGCCCTCGATGTCAATGTGAAACGTACACATGCGCTGCCTGAAAAAGAAGGCGTGAAAGTACCTCCTAACGAAACAGGATTTTTTCTGCTGCACAGTTTTATTTCGGTGTACGATGCGCAGGGAAAGCTGCTGCGTACCGAGCCGCGCGATACCCTGACTTCGCTGGCCGATTCGGGTTACGTCAACAATCTTGAACAGGCTTATCGCGCAGCGTTGCGCGAAGTCGAAAAGACGTATCCGAAACTGACGCGCCTTACTCCGCGTCACATTTCTTTCTGCGATTTTCAGACCGATTGCGAAGATTTGGGTTTGCGTTATAAACAGGAAACCGATTCGACCGTAAGCTATTACCTGACATATAAAGGGAAAGAATACCCGGTTAATTTTCCTTCTGATCAGGAGGTCAATTTCGGCTGGCCCGAAGCCTATGGCTATGTGCCCCAGGATTTGCGGATGAGCTCGCTGCGCATTTATGAAGGGAAAAACGCAAGCCTGTTGGTGCTTCACTTAGAGACCGGTGATGAGGTACGAATGGGTTATCTTACTGCTGATCCCGATAAAAAGCCCGAGAACGAAGATGATTTGGTGATTCAGGCTCACACTTTACGCACGGCACTGTCTCGTTTGGCCCGGCAAACAGGTGTATTTGAAGAACCGCTTTTGCATCATGCGTTTGGTACCGACGTATTCTTGATCCTTCCCTGAAAAAGCCCGGTTGTTATCCGTAAGGAATAAAACGCATTTTGCTTCTTAGCGTACCCTCTCCGTTTTTCTTATCCAGCATAAACCCTCCGAAAGGATCGTGTGTGCCTTCGAACCAAAATTGCAACGAGGGAATAAAAAAACGAATGAGCACCTTGTCGCGGCTCAGCGTGCTGCAGCCGTGGTAGCTGAAATCGCTTGTGTAAGCCGTATGAATATCTTTTATCAGATCGGCGGCTTCGTCAGGCCCTTCAAAATACCAGGCGCTTTCGTCGGGACCGAGCACCAGAAAAATTTTTACGCGTGCATTTTGCGTGCGGTCTAAAATATAGATCGAATACGAAGCTGATTTACTGTCGGATGCGGCCATTTCAAAACGCATAGGGGTAAGTGAAAATAGTTTTCCCTGTGCATCTGTAGCCTGAATATTGTAAAGGTGAATCAATTCTTCGTCGGGAAGCTTCTCCAGCATACGGCACACCGAATCGGGAAAGGTATTGCCTGTAAAGCTGTATTCTTTCTCGCCTCTTGCCGATAAAAATGTGAGTGAAAATCCGGTGATTTTTAGGTCTGGCGTATTGACATAAATACCTTGTGAAGTGCAGCATTCGGCCGCCGAAAGTGTACCTCCTGACTTGCCCGCGATACGGGGAGTAAGGTCGGTCGGCTTGCGCACTTTGATCCGACCTTTTGTGCTTTCCTCTTCCGTTGTTACGGCATTTTCCTGAAGCTTCTGTGCTTGTATATTCACGCACATCAGGAGCCACATGCTACAAACAGGGAGGCCGAATCGGATTATTTTTCCCATCTTTTCCATTCGCATACGTTTCTGAAACCCGTCCAGGCATTGGGTTCCGATAGCGTGAAGGTATCGCTTTCGAAAGTGCTGTGCCAGTTTTCTCCCGCAGCTGTATAGGGCGCGCTGGTCCATTCGCTTACATTACTCTGTACGTGATAAATGATTTTTTTCGGTGAGCGACGTTTGTAAGGAGACACAGACGCTAAAGGTGCAAGGCTGAGATCACCATTAATGCAGGGAATCGTCTGTTTTGCAAGTTGCTCGGGTTGGGTATAGTGGCCGGCATACGCTTGTAATTCGAGAATTTCGTTCGGTTCGGGCAGCCTGAATTCGGGATAATAGGCCACTTTGTCGCCCTGAAGCGCAGTGGTCAGGCTGTCGTGAAAATACCGGGAAATGGTAAAATGTGTGGCAGGAGAAGGATTTTCATCCCAGGTTATTTTACCCAGCCGGATCAGTAGAAACTCAAATACCCTGTCGGATCGCCAGGCTGAAAAATCGAGCGCTTGCTGCTGACTGACACCTACTACCGGAAAATTACGGTAAGCCGGATGACGCAGGTAATGTTGGCGGTAGGGTTCGAGGCAGCTTCCCACCTTTAGCCAGGCACCGGTATCGGGAAGCGCAGCTTTGAAAGTCACCGAATGCGAACCATGTACCTTTTCGAGCCAGCTCAGGTATTCCATCCAGTTGAAGTTGCTGATTTCCGTTTGGTCGGCGTAAAAACCGCGGCGTATTTCTATCCCGTTGGGCGGGGTGGTTTTCAACTGATAGTTGTGTTCCGTTATTTTTGTGGTGCTTCCGCAGGCGGCTATCACGAGCAGTGCAACCACCAATGTTCCATACGAAAGAAATTTCAAGGGGCTTTGCATAGTCAGAGGCTTTCCTGTTTTACTTGTTCTTCGGTCATCAGACCACGCAATAATTCGCGCACTTCTTTTTCGGAAGCGGGGACTTTTTTAAAAACCTGCATATCGAAGGTAAAAGCATGGGTTTGCCGGGTAATCCCTGCGAAGGCAGAGGGGCCGCAGGCGGCTAATCGTCCGTCGCTTAGCACCAGCGCGATCAGGTTTTCTTTTTTACGGTTAAACCCTATGCCTCGTCGGTCGCCGGGTGTAAAGGTGAAGAAAATATTGCGTTCGCGTTCGATGATAAAAATGTGTTTTGGATTCAATACTTCCTGTCCGCTTCGGTCGCGGAAAGAAGCGAGCAGCGGCGGACCCGGGGTTGTTTTAGGAGAGTCGCTGTTCCAGGGGCCTAATCCGTCGATTTGGAACACGCGGCGTACTTTGGCTTCGGTAGGATAGCCCATGCTGCTTTCTTCGGTATTGGGAGTTGTGGCCGATAGCGAAGCCGTTTGGATCAGGGGCTGTTCAGCCGCTTGTTTGATTCGGGCTTCGTTTTCCTGAATTTCTTGCTGGTGTTGCAGTTGTGCCTCGTCAAATTTTTGCTGTAATTCCTTTTCGCGAATTTCTTTTTCCTGCAAGGCCGCTTCGTAACTCGCATATTGTGCTTCGAAAAGCGCCATTGTCTCTTCCAGGTCTTCCGCGTTTACGACGGGAATGACCACCAATTTTACCTCGGTGTTTTTCCGGTACAGCGTGATGCGGTAGCTTTTTCCTTTTTCGTGCACCGCCAGTACCACATTGTCCCAGGTAAGGTGGTAAAATTCGGGGTTAAATTGATCGGCGTTTATCACTTCAAAAGAGACAGCTCCCATAGCGGCTAATTCGGGGAATTCGGAGGGTAGAATGTCGAACTCGAAACCCGGTCGATCAGGGTTTATTTCCGAAGGTTTTATCGGCTCCTCCATTTCCAGTTGATTTTTCTCCTCTTGCAATTGAGCAAGCTGTGCTTTGAGCTGGCCCATTACCGGAGGCTCGGGCAGAAAAGTGGTGGCCGGACGGGTGGGCTTTACCGGTTTTCCGGAAAAAGCCGGAGGAGCAGCGGGCAGCGGTTTGAGTTCTTCCCGGCCTTTATACACCCAGTTGCGTTGCAGGGTATCGAACTGGTAAAGGTTGTATTCGCTGCCGGTATAACGCGAAGCCATATCGACCTCAATGGTTTTGCCTGCGGCAAGCTGTAATTCCTGCCCGTTTTGCAGCGCTTTGATGTCGAGCATTCCGGCCGATTCGAAGGTATAAAGATAACCCGCCGAGTCGTAGGTCATGGGTATGCCGCTCAGCCAGGTATCGATCGGATCGTGGTATTCGCGGTAACGTATTTCGACCTCGCCCTGTACTGTATTTCCCTGTGCATCGATGAAGCTGCCGGGAGCGATGTGCAGTATGCTTCCGCCGGGATGTGTTAGCGTTCCGCCTTTTTCATTTTGGATCCGGTACAGCGTCCAGGGTTTTTCGCTGCCTTTCAGCGGCGGATTGATACAGGGAGAATCTTCCTTGTAAGTGGGTGCGTTTTCGACTTTAGTTAGGGGAGTATTGTCTGTGATGGGGTTTTGAACGACCGGTTTTTCGGTATCGGCCGAAGGCCAATAGACAATCGCCAAAATCGCTAATCCGGCCAGGGTTACGGCAGCCGAAGCGAGGAGCCAGTTTTTGGGCCCGAAAGGATTTTTTATCCGCTTATAATCGTGCATAAGCCGTGCGAAATCTTTGGTCGATTCTATCGCTTCTTTCGGTAGCGGATCGGTATCTATTCGTAGTTCAGGTTTCATGGCGTAAAGAGGTTTGAAACATACGTTTCAGTTTTTCAAGTATCCGGTGTGTCCGCACTTTGGCGTTGTTTTCGGTAATGTCGAGAATGAGTCCTATTTCGCGGAAAGGGCGTTTTTCAAAAAAGCGCAGCTCGATTAATTGGAGGTCTTCCTGAGGCAGATCGGGCAATAGGCGCAGCAAGAGCTCCAGGTGTGCTTCCTGACGCGTATCGTCTATCTCGTCGAGCATTTCGTGTGCCTGAAGCGTGGTAAGACTTAGGCAATGACGTGCCTTTTCGCGGCGAAAAGCTTCATAGACCTCATGTTGTGCGATGCGGTAAAGCCAGGAGGAGAAAGGCACTCCTCTGAACCGGTACTTTTTTAGTTGCGAGAGCGCTTTCAGGAACACTTGCGAGGTAAGGTCGGCTGTCGTGTCGCGATCGCCTACACGCTGGTAAATAAACCTGAAAATGGGCTCGTAATAGGTGTGGTAGAGCGGCTCGAAGCGCGAAGGGTCCTGTTGTGCGGCCTCCACGCTTCGCTGCTCTTGTTTCAGCTCCTCACCGGTTTTGTGGTATCGGGATGTCTCTCTCATTGGTTTTCTCTACCCTATAACGGGAAAGGGTCTTAAAGTTACACCCTTCCGGAAAATTATAGGCCGACCTCTGTGGTTCAGCGCCGAATGTGTATCTTTCGGAATGGACTTTCTGAAGCGATGTATTAACTACCTTGGGGTATTGGTGTGGATGGGAATCGGAATGGGGGCGCTCACAAAGCTGCATGCGCAGCCTTTGTCGGAGAAACCCGATTTTTCGGAGCTTAACCTGGAAAATGATAACGATTATTCTTCCTTTTCGCTGCTCGACAGTGTGCTGCCTGCCTACAACGTTTTCTTCACAGGTGAAAACCACCAGTTTAGACGCAGCAATTATATGCTACAGCTTAAAATGCTCAAATACCTGCATCAGAAAGCGGGTGTAAAGCATCTGCTGCTCGAGTTTGGCTACAGCCGGGGCTGGCTGGTAAACCGTTATGTACAAACCGGCGATACCACCCTTTTTTCTACCCTTTACGATTATTCGTACCGCGAATACAGCCTTTTGTACAAAGGTATTTACGAATACAACCAGACACTCGACAGCGCTGATCGTATTACCGTTTCGGGTATTGACATAGAGCGTTCTTATACCACACCCGTGAAAGTGCTGAGCCTTTTGTTTCCTACCACCGAACCCCCTTCGGCAATAGCTTTGCATATCGATGCTATCCGTGCGTTGGCGGTGATTACCGACGATAAGCAGCGCAGCACCAAAACCGACAAAGAAGAGGATGTATTCGAAAGACGCGCCCGAAACCGCTATTCGGAAGCCCGATCCATTTCTTTATTTCTGCACGATGCCGACAGCAATGCACAGTATTACCGCGAATACCTCGGCGCAGCTTATCCCGATTTTCTCAAAATTACTACCGGTCTTAAAGCGAGTTATTTACGCGATAAGTTTACCGGCGACAATACCGTTCAAGCCTATATTTTTCGCGAGCAATATATGTACGAGCGTTTTATGGAGCTGGTAAAAGAATACCCGGGAGAAAAGTTTTACAGCCAGTTCGGGCGCTGCCATACTTCGCTCGAAGGACAGGATCGCTGGTGCGGATACTATTATTTCCGATCGCTGGCCAGCCGTATTCAACAAAGTACCGATACGCTGGTCAATGGAAAGGTATGTGCCATTGCGGCGTATTACCCCTTGGGCTCTGAAGCGGAAAAACGGATGATCCGTGAAGATAAGGTAGATGTCTTGCTGAAACGTACTCCCGAAAAAGGACTCGTGCTGGTCAGGGTAGAAGCCGATAGCAGCGAAAAAGGGAAATTATCGGACAAATATCAGTTTGTAATCCTGAATTACAATCGCCCTGCCGAAGATGTGGTCAATGCCGATACCACGAAGCAGCCATCCCGACAGGTGAGCCATAGTGATGATGAAGGCTCAATTACCTTTGAATACCGCTACGGTATGGCCGGGATAAAACTTTCTTCGCTCAATAGCCTGGCACAGATCGCAGGGGCCAACGGAAAAAATTTCTCTACGCCACTCCTGTTTCAGGGGGGCGCACTTACCCTTACCGGAGAAGGTGTTTATACCTCTGTTTTGGCCGATTTCTTTACCACGCAGCGTATTTCGCTTTCCGATACTTCTCGGCTTTCGCTCTCGGGCTGGTCGGTGCGTATGCGTGTGGGAGCCGATTTGCTAAGGTCATCGAGGGTGGTAAAGCTGTCGCCGTACATAGGTATAGCCTATTCGCGCCTTGCTTTTGAGCAGTACAACGAATATCCCGCCGAACCGGTTTACAACGCTTTTGAACCCTATCGGCGTGAGCATTACAGGTATGTGAATCCGGCTGTAGTGTGGGAAGCCGGACTCGATCTGCGCGTACGCCTGAAATTTATTTCTTTTGCACTAAACGGAGGATACCAGTTGGATCTTTCCGGAAAACAATGGAAAACTTCTGGAGGAGGAAGGCAAACGGGATTGCCGCGTACTTCGCACGGAGGATTTTATCTTGCTGCTGCAGTCGGACTTTTTTTCCCGGTTTATTAAAATCTCACCTAAATGAAAAATTTGTTTTTATCCCTCAGTATGCTGATAGCCGCTACCGGCACGGCACAAACCTGGTCACAGGAAGAAATCAACCTTTTTACGGAAAGCTGTATGAACGAAGCTAAAGCCGTATTTACCGAAGCGGGTGCCAAAGAGTACTGCGACTGTTCGGTGATTAAAGTCATGGCGCTGTATCCCGATGCCGAAGAGGTGGATAACCTGACCGAGCAAGAGATCAATACCATTGCCACCGAATGTATGGAGCCCCTGCTCGAAAAAGAAGGCGTGCTGCTTACCGGATGGCCCGACGAAGCCAAAAAAGGATTTTTGGAAGCCTGCGAAGAAGAGCTTATAGGTTCGGGGATCGATGCGAAAAAGTATTGTCCCTGTGCGCTTGAAGAAGTGATTCTGCTTTATCCGACTCCTATGGGCGCTGCCGAACTTTCTGAAGAAGAGCTGGATAAAATAGTAGAAAAATGTATGCAGTAAACGGAAGCTTGCTGCCGCAGTGGTTTTTCTGTAAAACGTGTTAGGGCGGGTGAAAAAAATACTACACTGTGTAATTGTCTGGTGCTGCTTGTACCCGTTTTCGCCGCTTTGGGCGCAGGGAAAATATTGGGTGTTTTTTACGGATAAAGACGATTCCCAATTTGATCCCTACGCTTTTTTCGATGCCAAAGTAATAGAACGCAGGCAGCAGCAGGGCATTCCGCTTGTCGAATTTTCAGATGTGCCGGTCAATACCGAATATATCCGTTCGGTGGCCGCGTATTGCGATTCGGTTTCTTACGCTTCGCGTTGGTTTAATGCGTTGGCCTGTTATGCTTCGCCCGAACAGATAAAACGGGTGAGCGCACTTCCTTTTGTAGCCGCGATAGAAGAAATGCAAGCCTACGAAGCGACCCTTACCTCTTTTGATCCGGAGTCGCTGTCTCCTGGCGGGCGTAATCTCTTGCAAGCCCAAACCGCCCGTATGCAGCGCGAAGCATTTTCGCGCCGGGGCTTTACCGGAAAGGGAATAAGAGTGGCGCTGATCGATGCGGGCTTTAGCGGTTTTGATAAAAGCGAGGCTTTACAGCATGTGATTCAGCAGAAAAGGCTTATCGCTACTTACGATTTTGTAAAACGCGATGCTTACGTGTTTCGCGGTCATGTGCACGGTACAATGGTGGCCAGTTGCGTAGCCGGAATGGCCGATACCATCCCCATCGGCTTAGCGCCCGATGCAGAGCTGCTGCTGGCGCGTACCGAAAAAGCCCTTTCCGAAAAATTACGCGAAGAAGAGAACTGGGTAGCCGCTATGGAATGGGCCGAGCAACACGGTGCCGATATTATCAACAGCTCGCTGGGCTACACCCGCAGGCGGTATTTTCAGGAAACGATGGACGGCAGCGGACTCGTATCGAGAGCCGCTACACTGGCTTCTCGCAAAGGAATCATTGTCGTCATTTCGGCCGGTAACGAAGGCAACGATGCCTGGAAAACAATCTGTGCTCCCGGTGATGCTGACAGCATCCTTACGGTAGGCGGAATTAATCCCTGGACCGGCATTCATGCTTCCTGGAGCTCCTACGGACCCAGCGCCGACAAAAGACTCAAGCCCAATGTATCGGCTTATGGATATGCCGTAGTGTCGGGGCGCTCTTCGCTGGAGATAACCAGCGGCACCTCTTTTGCCAGTCCGCTCGTGGCGGGCTTTGCCGCCTGCCTGAAACAGATGAATCCCGCGTTGACACCGGCTTCGGCTTACGAGGCGTTGCAACAGTCTTCCGACCTTTATCCGTACTACGATTATGTGCACGGCTACGGTGTGCCGCAAGCTTCTTTTTTCTTTCGCGAAAAACCGGATTCGATCGCTGAACCTACGGTCGAAATTGTACGTGAAAAAGGAATGCTGCATGTGCGTATTCTTCCCTCCTTTTTTTCAATAGCCGAGCCTTCGGTGTTTATGCCCGAAGATCCTTTGGCAGAGGAAGAAACAGACCTTTTGGATTTCAGACCTTCGCGCCATCTGCCCGACGAATCGCTCAACTTTTCGGAAGGATACTGTTACCGCGCGTTCCCGGGATACCTCTTTTTGCACGTCGAAAATAAAGAAGCATACCTCGAGTATTACGAGGTGTATTCGGTACACCAGACCGAAGTGGTACAGCTTTCGGCAGACCGTTTCCCCAAAGGTAGCCGGCTAAGGGTGCATTATAAAGGTTATACTTTACAACTTGATTTTTGATCCATGCGCAGCGGAGTATTCCTTTTTTTGTTTTTCACTACGCAGTTGCTCTCTGCGCAAACGGTGCTGCTGCGCGAAGATGTGAATGTCGGATTGGCCATTCCCAACGAAGGTCCCAACCGGAAGCATTACCACGCTACCTTTTTTTCGGCAGGATTACATTTCGGAGAACCCGATCAGCGGGGCTCGGAGCTGCGTTGGCAGAATTGCCTGTTTGTAGAAACGGGCTGGCGGCACAAGCGCGAGCTAACTCGTTTTTACGCCTTAGGACATGATTTCTCTTTTAACTTCAGAAACCTGCGGGTAAGGCAGCATGAAGACAAGCGTTTTGGCGGACCGGCTATTCATGCGCGCGAAAAGCTGGTCTTGATCAACGCCAATCTGTTGCTTTTTCAGCGTTTCAATTTTTTACCCAATCGTGGCGATCATCTGGGCAAATACCTCGATATGGGCCTGTATGGCGAGTATGCAATTTGGGCCAGGCATATTACGCAAGACGATGTAGAAGCCGAAAACGGATACAAACGGGCGCGTACGGTGCTTCGCGGTCCTCGTTACCTGAACCGTTTCAATTACGGAGTCGCGCTGCGTTATGGCATCAGTGGTATTTCGGTGTTCTGTACCTACCGGCTTTCCGATATGTTCAGGGGGAAAGCGCCTTTCGATTACCCCGAATTACCGCGTTTTTGTGCGGGCATTTCGTTCGATATGAATGTGAATCCCTGATTCTCAGCAGTTGCCTTTTGCCTGTCATTTGGCGCTCTTTGCGAAGTATTTTCAACTTTTTGTGCAGCCCGACTCCGAGAGCGTTTTAATACTTACATTTATACACTGTTAATAGGATGTGCTTATGCGTATAGAACCGGCGCTTACCCTGAAAGAAATAGCGGCGCTTATCGGCTGCCGTTTTGTGGGTGATGAAAATCATCGCATTACCGGTATCAACGAGATCCATAAAGTGGAGCCCGGCGATATTGTGTTTGTCGATCATCCCAAATATTACGATAAGGCGCTGCAATCGGCTGCTTCGACGGTGCTTATCAATAAGGAAGTAGAATGTCCCGAAGGAAAAGCATTGCTTATTTCCGACGACCCGTTTCGCGATTTTAATGCCATTGCCCGTCATTTCAGTCCGCCGTCCACACAGCATCTTCCCGTTTCGCACAGCGCTTCGGTAGCGTCCAGCGCAGTGATTTATCCCAATGTATCGATTGGGCATAACGTATCGATCGGTGCGGATACCGTTATTTATCCCGGAGCGGTTATCTACGACAATGCGGTGATTGGCAGTCATGTCACGATTCACGCCAATGCGGTGATCGGTGCGCATGCTTTTTATTATAAAAAACGCCCTTCGGGTTACGATAAGCTATACACTTGCGGCCGCGTAGTGATAGAGGATCATGTAGAAATAGGTGCCGGCAGCGCGATAGACAGCGGTGTAACCGGAGATACGCGTATCGGTGAAGGAACCAAAATTGATAACCACGTGCACATCGGTCACGATACGGTAGTGGGTAAAAATTGTCTTTTTGCCGCACAGGTCGGCGTAGCCGGATGTGTGATCATTGAAGATAACGTAACGCTTTGGGGTCAGGTGGGCGTGCCCAGCGGCCTGCGTATCGGACAGGGTGCTGTGGTGCTCGGACAGTCGGGTCTCACAAAAAACCTCGAAGGCGGAAAAACATATTTTGGTAGTCCGGCCGAAGAAGCAGCACTCAAATACCGCGAGCTGGCCTCTCTGCGTCGGATTATCGCCAATTCGAATAAATCCTGAACACGTTCATGTCAGACAGTCCCCGTATAAACCGGCTTCAGGAGAAGCTGAGCATGAAAGATTTTAAGCTCAACCAATTGCTTGAAATCACAGAAGCCATTAACTCCAACAGCTCGGTAGAAAAGCTGCTCGACATTTTCCATTACGTGCTGCGCGAACAGCTCGGTATTCAGAAAGCCATGTTGTTCAGTTTTGATGGCGATTGGAAACTGCTGCTCAAATACGGGGTAAAAGGTTCGGCCAAAGATATCGACGTGGCCACCGATTTGGTGAAGATCAAGGAAATTACCGTGATCGAATCTTCGTCCAAAAAATCGCTCAACACCTTCGATGTGGTGATTCCCGTTTTTCACAAACAGCAACCGCTGGCCTACCTGCTTATCGGTGATCTGAACGAGCACGAGCTGAAAATAAGTCCCGTGATAAGGCACATGCCTTTTGTGCAAACCCTTACCAATATTATCCTTGTAGCTATCGAAAACAAAAGGCTGGCCAAGGAAGCCATTCGTCAGGAAGGGATTAAAAAAGAGCTGGAAGTAGCGGCACAGATGCAGAACCTGCTGCTTCCCGGAGACCTGCCGCACAACCGCTTTCTCGATGTGGCGGCCAAGTACATGGCGCACCAGGCCGTAGGGGGCGATTATTACGATTTTATTCCCGTCAACGAAGACGAGTTTGTATTCTGTATGGCCGACGTGTCGGGCAAAGGTGTAAGCGCAGCCCTGCTTATGTCGAACTTTCAGGCCAACCTCAGGGCGATTATCCGCTATACCGATTTCCCGCTTACCCACGTCATCGAAGAGCTGAACCAGAGCGTGGTCAAAAGCGCCAAAGGCGAACGTTTTATTACGTTTTTTGTAGGGCGTTACAATCAGATTACCCGCAAATTGCGGTATATCAATGCCGGACATAATTATCCGGTGCTTACCGACGGCAAATCGCTGCAACTGCTCAGTAAAGGATGCACCGGTTTGGGAATGGTCGATGAGCTGCCTTTTATCGAAGAAGACGAGCTGTTTGTGAGTCCGCAAAGTGTGCTCGTGTGTTACACCGATGGACTTGTGGAAATTGAAGACGAACAGGATGAACCCTTTTCTATCGAACGCTTTTCAGATGCCGTTAGGAATGCTTATCCTTTGTCGAGAGCCACGCTGATCAACGAATCTATTATTAAGGAAATTGATACACATCGGGATAAAAATCCTTTTTTAGACGATACGGCTTTGCTCACCATCCGTTTTCTCTGAAGTGCTGCGCGTACGCAGATCGATAGCCACAATCACTGCAATAAAGCCCCAAAAGGGTACGGCCGCTTTGTCGGTATCCAGGTAATTATTGAGGATGCCGTGAATAAAATAGGTAGTCAGCCCCATTAACGTAATGGTTACCATCAGTCGTAATTCGCCTGCTTCGAGCCTGGAATAAAGCCTTACTCCGGTATAGATAACCGTAACCACCAGTACAATCATCAACGCCATACCGGGCACCCCCTGTTCGGCTAAGGGGCCGAGGTATTCGCTGTGGGCGTTACCCATATTACCGAAGTTGGTGCTGATAATGGTCAGTTCGGAAGAATGTTGAAAAGGGGCGTAATAAAACTGGTAGGTACCTGGTCCCCATCCGAAAACGGGCTTTTCTTCCCACATTCGCAGCGCGCAGTTCCAGCGGTTGATCCGTTCGAGGTTAGAGGCGTCTGAAGAAATGTTTGACACCGATTGCATGTGTTCGGCAAAATCGCCCGACGAATCCGTTTTGTTTTTCTGCAGGTTCATCATTACCTGATCGTAGAAGCTGAAGAAAAGAAACACGCCGGCTAAGGCAGTGACGATGAGGGTTGATATTTTGACACGGAACCACAGCACCAAATAAAAGCCCAGCGCTCCGAGAAGGCTTACCCAGGCCGCACGGGTATAGCTCAGGATAATGCCCGCCACAAACACAGCACCGATAAAAAGCAACAGCGAACGTACTATCGGCATCAGCTTTTTATCGAAATAAAATCCGATCACCGCCGGGAAATACATGGCCAAAATAGCGCCGTAAGAGGTATGATCCTTGTAAAAAGGCCACATTACCCAGTGTGCGGGTTTTTCTTCAAAATTATGTAGCGCATGGTTGGTGACGGTATAAAGAATAACTCCGGTAAGCGGGAGCATATACAACCAAATCATCTGCCGAATATTGCGCGTGTGGGCCAATAGCGGGATGGCGAAAAAATACAGCGGTATCACGAACCAGAACCTCACCAGCGAATATTTAAACGAGACCAGCGGCGACTCGCTGGTTACCGCCGTGATGAGCATCCATCCGAGCTGCAAGAGAATGATCAGCGATATCGGGTGCTTTAGGATTCGCAGATCGTACGAGGGGCGTAGCACCTGATTGGCGGTAAACAGCAGCAGCACAGTAAGCAACATCGGTTCGGTAGGCACAAAAAGTCCGAGGTCGTTGCCGGTAAATTCTTCGATATTTATCGAAAGCGGGGTGAAAAAAATACAGAGCCAAAAAATTTTATCGAGCGCAAACAAGGCCGTATAAGCCACAAGCAGCAGGGCCGGAAGCGCCGAGAAATAAGGAATATCCCAGTAAAAAAAAGCGACGTTCGCCCCGGCAAAAAGAACCGAGAGCGCATAGAACCAAAAGATTGTTTGCCGCTGCAACACGGGAAATGCTTAGGATTGAGACTGCTGTTTCAGCTCCTTGATCTTTTCAATGACGATAATCAGGAAGATCATAAAGAACAAAGCCGAAACGGTCGAAATAAATACGATGAGCCAGCGTATGGGATAAGCCTTTTTCTCGGCTTTGGTAGCAGGCTCGACTTCAAACTTATGAGAAATGGGTTTGGTAGCATCCACCTTTGCCTGCATATACGTCGCTTCCATTTCGTCCTGACGCTTGTTTTTCAGCTCGGCCTGTTCGGCAAAAGAGCTATAGGCTACGCGGTATTTGCGGTTGATGTTGATCTGCTCTTCGAGTTCCTTAATCTTGTCAGGGTTGCGATCGTTCAGCCTGTGGCCGTACGATTCTATCAAGGAGGCCTGCTCCTGCGAGCTACCCACTACTCCCAGCTCGCTCAGGCGGGTCATGGTGTCGGTAAGTTGCTTGATCTCGTCTTGCAGCTCGAGGTACTCCTTTTCGATAATGAGAAAGGCTTCCATAGCCCGTTCGTGCAGCATTTTGTTTTTGGCCGAATCGAGCAGCCTGGCAATGTCGTTGGCGATGAGCGCCGCCGTATCGGGGCTGTAATCGAGCACCTCGATGGTGATCGACCCGAAACGGGTACGCGAACATTTTACGTTAGCATGATATTCTTTGACCAGCGCGGTATTCTTGAATTTTGAAGTGGTGTCGATACCGTAATGCCGCATCAGATCGTAACGGGCAATGATGCGATCGCGTACCTGTGCCGAATTAAGAATCTGGAGTGCCTGCTCGGCTTCTTCTTCTTCACCAAACTGGTTAATGTCTTGCGACACATTAAATTTTTTACCTAACACGACCGTATTTGACTTGGCAGGGAAAATAATAGCCGTCGATTTGTACTTTTCGCGTATCAGCAACGATACCGCCGAAGCCCCGATTACGGTAGCGATAAGTACAATCAGAATGCGCCAGCGCCATTTCCACAGCAGCAGCAAAAGAGTGGTCGAATCAAATCCGTTGGGTGAGCCAGACGTTTTCATAGCCTTTTGGAATTTTGCCAAAAGTACACAAAATATGCGCTTTCGGGGGTGTTTTTCAAAAGCCGTTCCCTAACTCGCACGCTGGCAAATACTGCGTATATTCGCAGGCGATGCGTATAGCGGTCAACACCCGTTTTTTACTCCCTCATAAGATGGAAGGCTTCGGCAGGTACAGCTTCGAGACCCTGCGCCGAATTACTACGCAGCATCCTGAGCACCAGTTTCTTTTTTTCTTTGACCGTCCGTACGACAAGCGGTTTATTTTCAGCGACAACATTACTCCGCTGGTGCTGTATCCTCCGGCGCGTCACCCCTGGCTTTTTTACCTTTGGTTCGAATATGCCGTGCCTTTTATGCTGCGCCGTCATAAAGCCGATATTTTTTTGTCGCCCGACGGATACCTGAGCCTTTCTTCGCAAGTGCCTTCCGTAGCGGTTATTCATGATCTGAATTTTGAGCATTTTCCGGAAGATCTTCCCCGCAGCGCCCGAAAATATTACCGCCATTATTTTCCGCTTTTTGCGCGTAAGGCCGGACGTATCTGCACAATTTCCGAATTCTCAAAACAGGATATTGTGGACTGCTATGGCATTTCACCCGATAATATCGACGTGGCTTACAACGGAATAAGTTCCGATCTCCGATCGCTTACCGAAGCGGAAAAAACGGCTGCCCGCGCGAAATTTTCGGGAGGCTCACCTTATTTTGTGTTTGTAGGAGCGCTGCATCCGCGTAAAAACCTGGCCCGGCTCTTTGCCGCTTTCGATCGGGTTAAAAAGCAAACCGATACGCCCGAAAAATTACTCATTATAGGCGATAAATATTTTTGGAACAAAAGCATTGAAGAAGCCTATCGGCAAATGGAATACCGCGAAGAAGTGATTTTCTCGGGACACCTGACTACGCCCGATCTCAATGCCGCCCTGGGTGCGGCTACCGCCCTGGCTTTTGTCAGCTATTTCGAAGGATTCGGCCTGCCCTTAGTAGAAGCCATGCAATGCGGGGTGCCGGTGATCACTTCTAATGTGACGGCCCTGCCCGAAGTGGCCGGCGATGCCGCTTTGCTCTGCGACCCCTTTTCGGTCGATGCGATCGCGGCGGCGCTCCATCAAATGAGTGCCGATACCGGATTGCGGACCACGCTTATTCAAAAAGGAAAACAACGCGCTACCCGTTTCGATTGGCAAAATACGGCCGACGGACTTTGGAATTCACTAACCACGCTTGCTCATGCTAAAGGCTTGTTATAGCAAAGGAAGTATAGAAGCGGGTTGCGACGAAGCCGGTCGCGGCTGCCTCGCGGGTCCGGTAGTAGCCGCCGCGGTGATTCTTCCGCCGCGGTTCAGGCACAAATGGCTCAACGATTCCAAGCAGCTTCATGCGCGTGCACGCTACGAATTGCGCGAAGAAATCACCGAAAAAGCCCTGGCCTGGGCGGTAGGATTTGCCAGCGAAACCGAAATCGATGAAATAAATATTCTCAACGCCTCTTTTTTGGCCATGCATCGTGCGCTGGAATCGCTTGGGCAACAACCCGGGCTGATTTTGGTTGACGGTAACCGTTTTAAGCCTTATCGGCAGACGCCACACCATTGCATTATAAAAGGCGATGGCATTTACCTCTCTATCGCGGCTGCTTCTATTTTGGCCAAAACCTTTCGCGACGATCACATGGACCACCTGCACCAAGAATACCCCCAATACAACTGGCTTTCTAACAAAGGATATCCTACTCCTGCACACCGCCTCGCCATTGCGCAGCACGGTGCTACACGCTATCACCGACAGAGCTTTACCCTGTTGCCTCCGCAGCTTCGTTTGCCCTTGTAAGCTTTTGCACAGCCCTCTGTTTATACATTGCAGGCAGTAAGAACCTGCCTTGCTGCATTTGCTCTAACTTTGGATGTCCTACCTTTTTCCATTATTTCATGTTACGCCGAATCCTTGGTTATATACTTTTGGTAGCGCTGCTTTCCGGCACAGCTTGGTTAGGCTACCGCTACTTTCTTCGTTTGTCTTCGTCGGAGCAACAGGCCATTGATGCCGTGCCGCCAACGGCAGCGCTGGCTGTGCAGTTTCACGATTTTTCGGCGCTTTGGAAAACGCTCTCGGGCGGTAACCTAATGTGGAACGAGCTTAAAAGTGAGGCGTTTCTTCAGGAGCTCGAATCGGCAGGTAAGCAGCTCGATTCGCTTATCCGGCACGATCCGGTGTTTGTACGTTTGCTGGCAGGGCAACCGATAGTATTTTCCATTCATCCGCAGGGCGACAAGGCTACCGAATGGCTTTTTACCGCTACAGGCAAGGCCTGGGAAGATGCAGCGGTACCCGATCAGGTGGCGAAGGCTTTTGGGCAAAACGGTAGTCAGGTGCTGCGTAGGGTCAAAACGGATGTGATCTATCGCATTGCCGTGAAAAACAAGGAATATTTTCTGGTACTCAAAAACGGCACGGCTTCGCTGGCTTCGTCGGCTACCCTGGCCGAAGCGGTAATCGGGCATCTCGAAAGCGGCAAATCGATCCGGGAAACGGAGGGTTTTGAAGCGGTGTACCAAACCCTTGATCCCAACGCGGCAGCGGCGGTAGTGGTAATTCATAAAGTATTTGGGGCCTACCTCTCTTCGGCTTTTCTTCCCGAAGCGCAGGAATGGATTGGTATGCTGAAACCTTACGCCCTTTTTTCGGAGCTTGATCTGAGCATCGCTTCAGGTACGCTTTCTTTCAACGGCTTTTCGGCCATCGACTCAGCCCACCTTTCTTTTCTTTCGGTCTTTTCGGCACATGCGCCGCAGTCGTTTACCGCTTCCCCGATATTGCCCGAAAACACGTCTGCTTTTGTATGGATAGGCGTGCAGGACGGAGAGAGCTTTCATGCAGGATATGAACGCTGGTTGGAACGTACAGGGCGATTAGACGCGCACCAGCAAGCGATTAATGCGTTTAATCTCGAATGCGATTGCAATGTGCGCGAAGGGATCTTGTCGTGGATGGGCAGCGAAATGGTGCTGTTTTCTACCGCCTCGGCCGATAATCCCGATCTGAACGGACAGCAGTTTCTCGCCGTAAAAATCAACGAAACGGAAGAGCCTACACGTCCTTTGCAGGCGCTGGCAGCCAAGCTTTCGGGCGACACGACCTTTAACGAATACACGCCTTATCGCCTTCAGGCCGGGGGGATTTTCGGTCTGCTGTTTGGTGCTCCCTTATCGGGCATTAACAGTCCGTATTTTGTAAGGCAGGGCGATTTTATCGTGTTTGCCAATTCGGGCGAAGCGCTCGAAAATTACCTCATCGATATAGGAGCCGACAGGAGCCTGGGCAAAAACATTACGTACCACAATTTTGTTTCGCAACACCTTTCCGATCGCGCTAACCTAATGCTGTACATAAATCCGCAACGGGTAATGCCGCTCTTGCGTGCTGTGCTTAGTCCTGCGTGGCTAAAAGCGGTCGAAGAAAAATCGGCTTTGCGGGAACGCTTCGATGCCTTTGCCTGGCAGGTGGCCCAAAATGGAAGAGGCTTGTTTTACAACAACCTGTACCTGCGTTTCAACGCCACCGGAAAGCAGGATTCGAAAGCCTTATGGGAGCTGGTGCTCGATACCACCCTGAGCAGCCCTGCGCACTACGTACACAATCACATTACCGGTACCGACGATATTATCCTGCAAGACGATGCCTATACCCTGTATCACATTTCCAACCAGGGTGAAATACAATGGAAAAAGCCGCTCGAAGAGAAAATAACCGGGCTTATCAGGCAGATAGATTATTTCGGCAACGGCAAGCTGCAACTGCTTTTCTGTACACAGTCTCAATTGCATCTGATCGATCTCAAAGGCAATGATTTGGAAGGTTTCCCGGTCGATCTGCGCACACAGGTTACCGGCTCTCCGGCGGTATTCGATTACGAAAACAACGGCACTTACCGCATTTTTATCCCGGCCGGCCGGCATATTCTCAATTACGAGAAAACCGGTCAGCGCCTTACAGGCTGGGAGTTTGAAGGAGCGGAAGCCGAAATTACCGAGTCACCCGTTTTCTTCCGCATCGATCGTAAAGATTATATTTTTGCCTGCGATGTGAACGGTAACCTTTACGTGCTCGATCGCAAAGGAAAATCGCGCTATACAGTACCTGCAAAAATTGAAGATCGCAGTATCAACCCCATACGACTTGAGCCCGGAAAAAATATCGAGACCACGCGGATTATTTATTCGACCGTTTCGGGGAAAGTGTGTAAGCTCTATTTTTCGGGAAATACCGATACGGCCGCTATCGGAATCCTCGGCTCGGATCACCGTTTTGTGATGGCCGAAGCCTATTCGGAGTCGCCGCAGGAAGAGATTATTGTACTCGATTCGGGGCTGGTGCGCATTTGTACCTGGGATGGGAAAACCGTAGGCGAATACCGCCCGGCTGAAGCACCTGTAGGTGAATTGATGGTGTTCCCGCTCAGAGACGGGACCGTGCGCATCGGATTGCGTATTCCCGCCACGGGCGAAATTGTCGTGCTGCAAAACCGGGCCGCTTTGCACCCCCGTTTCCCGTTGATGGGACGTACGGCATTCAGCCTGGCTGATATTAACCGCGACGGACTCTACGAGGTAGTGACGGGCAGCGGAGGCAGGCGGATTTTCTGTTATTCGTTTAATTGAAAATTCCGCACATTTCTTTCTCCTTACATCTTGCTTGCTGTATCGGAAGATCTTACTTTTCGAAAGGAATTATCACGTAGCTCTGTAAATGCTTTTTTATGAGAAAACTTTACCTCCTGTTTTTTCTGCTTTCTGCTTCTACACTTTCTGCGCAGGACTTTCTTGGGTTTTCCAACAGTAACTATGCTGGGGTAGCCGGTATTGACCTGCAACCCGCTTCGATAGTGGACAGCCGTTTCAAAGTGGATATCTCGCTGGTAGGCTTCAGCCTTTCGGGCTCGAATAATTATGCGGGTATAAAAGGAAGCGCTTTTCGGAAAGACGCGGCAGGGGTGTATCCTTTCGAATATTCCGATTTTGAAGACAATTATATTGTGACACGGGGCGGAAAAGGGCCTCGTTCGCTGTACGGCAGCAATCAAATCGTGCTGCCTTCTTTCATGGTGACGCTCAATTCTAAATCGGCGCTGGCTTTCAACTGGCGCATTCGCAGCTATGCCAATGTCGATGGGGTCGAAGACGAGCTGGCTACACTGATTCGCAACGGACTCAACTATTCTCCGCTTTGGCTGCAAAGGCTCGAAAATAAAAACCTTTCGCTGCAAACGATGAGCTGGGCCGAATACGGGCTTACTTACGGACGGGTGCTCATGGATCGGAACGAACATTTCCTTAAAGGTGCGCTGCGCGTAAAAGTGTTGCAGGGCCTGCAGGCGGCCTATCTTTTTGTGAAAGATCTGCAGTATGAATTTACGACCGATACTACGCTTTCACTTTTTCAATCGGATGTAAACTACGGGCATTCCACTAATTTTGAGATGACTGGAAACAGCATTAAATACCAGTTTGTATCCAATTTTTCGCTGGGCTTCGATTTGGGAGTAGTCTATGAATGGCGACCCCAGTATCAGAAGTATAAATACGATATGGACGGTAAAACCGATCTGTGGAGAAGGGATCAGAATAAGTATAAGCTAAAGCTCGGATTTTCAGCTATTGACATAGGAGGCATCAAGTTTAAGAAAGGCGAGCTCAGTAACGATTTTACAGCCGATATCAATTTTTGGAACCTGAGTAACCTGGATTTCAGCGGCACACCGATACAGGCTTTCGACGATACCATTCGCGCCCGTTTCGGACAACGCAGCAGCGATCCCAATTTCAAAATGAACCTGCCTACCGCGCTCAGTGCGCAGGTCGATTACCATGTCTGGAAAGATATGTACGTCAACTTCACTTCTTTTTATGCTTTCCAGCACCGCCGTAACAAAGATAAAATTCATGACCTGACTACGCTGAGTCTTACTCCGCGCTGGGATTCACGCTGGTTTGGAGTTTACCTGCCGCTCAATTACAATTCGATGGGGATATTCGGCGTAGGTACCGGCGTAAGGGTCGGTCCGCTGATGCTGGGCACTTCCAATATCATTCCTTATTTTACCAAAAAAGCAATCTACGGCGCCGATTTTCATGTGCTGCTCAAAATACCGATTCTCTACGGTAAACCGCGCGACCGCGACGGCGATAAAGTTTCCGACAAAAAAGATAAATGCATTGATATTCCCGGTGTGTGGGAATTTAGCGGCTGCCCCGACCGCGATGGCGACGGTATCCCCGATACCGAAGACGAATGCCCCGATGAACCCGGTCCTCGCGAATTTAACGGTTGTCCTGATACCGATGGCGACGGCATCATCGACAAGCGCGACGAATGTCCGCTCGAAGCCGGATTACCCCAGTACAACGGTTGCCCCGATCGCGATGGTGATGGCATCATCGACCGTAACGACGAGTGCCCCGATGTGCCCGGTTTGGCGGCTTTTAACGGCTGTCCCGACACCGACGGCGATGGCATTCCCGATCCGAAAGACGATTGTCCTGAAACCCCCGGCCTCACCGAATTTAACGGTTGCCCCGATACCGATGGCGACGGCCTGCGCGATATCGACGACCGCTGTCCCGACGAGCCAGGTCCTGTTAGCAATCAAGGCTGCCCTGAAATAACGCTTATGCGTATGGGCCCGGGCAATACCGTATTGGCTAAGGCTTTGCTGCAAGACGGGAAATTCAATTTTGAAGAATCGTTCGAACCCACCGAAGCCCTGTTTTGGATTTCGGGGCATTACAGCGATACCATTACAAGAGCAATGATTACCAGTCCCGACCTGCGGGGTAAGATGGCCTTCCGCGATCCGGACGATGTATTCCGTTTCCCGAAAGAAGCGCAGGCAGTAGTGCTTACCGAAGAAGAGCAGGAAGTGGTGAACAAAGCTTTCGACAACCTTGAGTTTGCGACCGGAAAAGACCTGATCAAAACCGATTCGTACGTAGCGCTCGACGGATTAGCGGAGCTGCTCACAAAATACCCCGGCTGGAAGCTGCGCATAGAGGGGCATACCGATAACGTGGGTAATGCCGCTTCGAACCTTCAGCTTTCTAAAAAACGGGCCACCGCAGTGAAAAACTACCTGGTGAAAAAAGGAATTAATGCCAATCGTTTTGAAGTGAACTGGTACGGACAAACCAAACCGATTGCACCCAACGATACCGAAGAAGGTCGTCAGAAAAACCGCCGGGTGGAAATGACCATAATCGAGTAACCACACAGAAGCCGCACATGGAACAGCATACATGGATCGATCTACGCAGCGACACGGTTACACGTCCTACTCCCGGAATGTTAGAAGCCATGCTCGGCGCAGAAGTGGGCGATGATGTGTTTCGAGAAGACCCTTCGGTCAACGCGCTCGAAGAACGATTGGCGGCGCTGTTTGGTAAAGAAGCAGGCCTGTTTTGTCCTTCGGGGACCATGACCAACCAACTGGCTATCCGCATGCACACCGAGCCGGGTTGCGAAGTGATTTGTCACCGCGAGGCGCATGTCTATAAATATGAAGGCGGCGGTATTGCCGTCAATTCGCATTGTTCGGTAAAGCTTACCGAGGGCAATCGCGGGCGGCTCACTGCCGGCGATGTGCAACAAAGCATCAATAACCCCAACGATGTGCACCTGCCTTTGAGCAGGCTCGTGTGCCTCGAAGATACCGCCAACCGGGGCGGAGGTGCCATTTACGATCCGGCCGAAATACAGCGCATTGCCGAAGTATGCCGGCAGCACGGCTTAAAGCTGCACCTCGATGGCGCCCGATTGTTCAACGCCCTGGTCGAGACACAAATGGATTACCGTACCTATGCCCGGCCCTTCGATTCCATTTCCCTTTGTCTTTCTAAAGGATTGGGTACGCCCGTAGGTTCGGTATTGATTGGCACGCAGCAAGACATTACCCGTGTCCGGCGTATGCGTAAGGTAATGGGCGGCGGAATGCGGCAGGCGGGTTTTCTCGCGGCAGCCGGATTATACGCGATAGATCATCACATCGATCGGCTCAAAGAAGATCACCGCCGTGCAAGGCTTATCGCCGAAAAAGTGGCGAAACTGCCTTACGTAGTCGAAATGCTACCCGCCGAAACCAATATCGTAGTGTTTACGCTCGACGAGCGTGTGCCTGTATCAAACTTTCTATCTGCCCTCGCCAAACAGCAGGTCAAAGCCGTGGCTTTCGGGCCGCAGCAGGTGCGCATGGTGACCCATCTCGATATAGACGATACGATGATAGACCGGCTTTCGGGCGTGTTCGAATCCCTTTCGCTATGAAGAAACTTTTTTTTATAGTCTTGTCGCTTTGGTTTTTTTCCTGCGGGAAGCAAGAGCCTCGTGCTGAAACGGAAACAGTTCCACCGCACCACGATTCTTTATCCCTCACCACGCAGGATGCGGATACCCTGCCTTTAGCGCCCTTTCCGGAAACAGCGTTGCCTTTCCGCGAAAAAGCCGAACAGCTCAGCCTGTATTACACCACACACTATCCGGATACGGTACAGAAAAGAATCCGTTTTTTCCCCGAACGCTTTCAGTCTGAAGTGGCCTGGTGGTCGGTCGCCGCATGGCAAACCGAAGGCAGGGTTACAGGACTGTTTTTTGCCACTTACCCCGATTCGGCCGCGACGGCCAACGTGGTACACAACTGGTGGAACTGCTTCGGCGCAGGATGTGAGAGCCTTAAGTCCGGCGAAACCACACGCATTACCGCTTCCGACCGTGCCGCGTTGATCCTGTATAACGATACGACTCTCGTTTGCCTCGATTACCCCTGCGTACTTCCCGATTCGCTGATTTCGCACTGGAAAAAGGAAGTAAAGCAGCTTTTTTATACACCGACTCATATTTCGCTCGACAGCGATTGCAAAGGCCGGCTTACCTGGCTGCTTTCTAAATAATATTCAGCTTCTTCCGATCTCCGAATCCGGAAATATTGTAGTAAATTACAGTATATGGATTTGCATTCCGGTTTACCTTTTTGGCTGGTTAGAAATGCACTTTACGAGTATTATCATCCGCTTCGCGAAAATTATCAAACCGAGGTGGCCATCATTGGTGCGGGAATAACCGGTGCGCTTGTGGCACATGAGCTTTGTGCCGCAGGCATCGCTTGTGCGGTATTTGACAAACGTACGCCTTCTACAGGAAGCACCGCCGCCAGTACCGCTTTGCTGCAATACGAAACCGATGTGCCGCTTTGTGAAATGATAAAGCGGGTGGGTGAAAAAACAGCCGTCGGGGCTTATCAGGCCAGCGTACAGTCGATTACCGATATGGAAACCCTGTTTGGTACCTTGCCGGTGGACTGCGATTTTCAAAAAATGTCGAGCCTTTATTTGGCTCGTAATCGGCGGGGAAACAGGTTGTTGGAAAAAGAATATGAAGTGCGTCGCAAACACGGTATTCCGGTAGAATTTCTTTCACGTGAGGCGCTTCTGCAAACCCATGGACTCGAAGCCTTTTCGGCCCTCAAAAACCGCGAGGCCGCTCAGCTTGACGCGTATCGTGCCGCCATCGGATTGCTGCGGTATCACCTCGAAAAACAGCAGCTAAGCCTCTTTACACATACCTCGATAGAAAAGACCAAAGAGACCTCTTCGGGGTATGAGCTGCTTACCGCAACCGGAAAAATTGTGCGTTGTCGGTATTTGGTGATTGCGGCCGGATTTGAAGCGGATAAATTTTTGCCCAAACAGGTGGCCCGGCTTCATTCTACATACGCCCTTATTTCGCAACCCGTACCCGAATCCTGCTTGTGGCCCGAACGCAGCCTGATTTGGGAAACGGGTAATCCGTATTTGTATATGCGGGTTACATCCGATAACCGCATTATTGCCGGGGGCGAAGACGTGCCCTTTAAAAATCCGCAGGCCAGGGATTTGCTGCTGCGCAAAAAAGTACTCGCATTAGAGAAAAAAATCAAGAAGCTGCTTCCCGATATACCCTTTGTAACCGATATGAGCTGGTGCGGTACGTTTGGCGCCACGCGCGACGGACTGCCCTATATAGGCTGCTGGCCCGGCAAAGAGAAAATGTTGTTCGCCCTCGGTTACGGCGGAAACGGCATTACGTTCGGTATGATCGCCGCTCAGGTAATCCGCAACCAGATTAAAGGACAGCCTGACGAACGCACCAAGCTATTCGGCTTTACACGCGGAAAAGGCTGATATCGTCGCTTTTTTGATCCCCAAAGCCGGGTTTTGCGCGTGCAACTAATGCCTACCTTTGTGGCCTCACTAATCTTACCATGAGCAATTCCCGTCAATCGCAGCTTAACCGACAGCTTACTGCCGAGCTTCAGGATAACAATGAAGAAATCGCGCTTGAAGCCGTCTCGAAAATAAAATCGTTGGGTACCGCCGAGCTGATTCCGGCTATTCTTGAGCGTTGGATTTCGGCTACCGGAAAGCTGGAGCAGGAGCTGACCGGACTTTTATATACCCTGAAAGATCCGAAAGTGATTCCTGTATTGGTGGATGCGCTTTACGAGAAAAAGTTCATGCTTTACCGTGATCGTATCGTGGCTGTTTTTTGGAACGCCGGACTCGATGCTTCTCCGCACCTTTCTGATTTTGTAAAGCTGGGTACTCAGGGCAGCTATATGGAAAGCCTCGAATGCCTTACGCTTATAGAAAACTTAGATGGCCCTTTTCCGGAAGAAGAGCTGATGGACAGCTTGCTGGTGTTGAAAGAATATTTCGGTACACACGACGCAAAAGACGACAAGTATGAACTGGTTCGCGCCATTGCGAGCCTGGTGCATTATTCGGGCGAAATACAAAATGCCCGCGAGGATAGCCTGAGCTGATTCGCTCAGACAGCCGAATAGTTCTCTAAAAAAGTGAGAATATTTTTCTCAATACGTCGCGGCAGCGCGTCGAGTTCCGCTTTCTCAAAAGCCTTGCCCGATACTTGCTCAAACAGCTCAATGTAACGCCGGCTGATGCTATCCACAATTTCGGGTGTCATTTCGGGAACTTGCTGTCCTTCTTTTCCCTGAAAACCGTTGGCGATAAGCCATTGCCTTACAAACTCTTTGGAAAGCTGTTTTTGTTCTTCGCCACGCGACTGCCGTTCTTCGTAGCCTTCGCGGTAAAAATACCGTGACGAATCGGGGGTATGGATCTCGTCGATGAGGTAAATTTTTCCGTCTCTTTTACCAAACTCATATTTGGTATCTACCAGAATAAGCCCTTTCTCGGCCGCCATTTCGGTGCCTCGTTGGAAAAGCTGTCGGGTATAGTTTTCGAGCTGACGGTATTCTTCTTCGCCGACAATGCCCTGACGTATAATTTCTTCGCGCGAAATGTCCTCGTCGTGTCCTTCGGAAGCTTTGGTGGTGGGTGTGATAATAGGCTCGGGCAGGCGATCGTTTTCTTTCAGTCCTTCGGGAAGTGCCACGCCGCAGAGGGTTCTTTTTCCGGCTTTGTACTCGCGCGCGGCATGGCCGGCAAGGTAACCGCGAATCACCATTTCGACTTTAAAAGGTTCGCAACGTAAGCCTACAGTTACATTGGGGTCGGGCGAAGCCACCACCCAGTTGGGTACCAGGTCGCGGGTGGCCTCCATAAAATGGAGCGCAAGCTGGTTCAAGACCTGACCTTTGTAAGGAATGCCTTTGGGCAGCACCACATCGAATGCCGAAATGCGATCAGAGACCACCATCACAAGCAGCTCTTCGCCGATATGATAAACGTCGCGCACTTTGCCTTTGTAAAATGCCTGCTGGCCGGGAAAATGGAAATCGGTTTGCGTAAGAGCTGTCATGGTTGCAAAGGTATTCCTTCCGGAAGGAAAATCTCCGGGCGGTTATTTTTTACGGGTTGTTTTTGGAGTTTTGGCGGCTTTTTCCTTGTCCGGATTTTGCTTTTTTTCCTCTTTATCAAAAGCATCAATAATGTTTTTCACCAGCTTATGGCGAATAACGTCGCGTGCATCGAGAAAGACGAAACCGATTTCTTTCACATCCTGCAAAATGTGAATGGCTTTTACCAGTCCGCTGGGTTGCTGACGGGGCAAATCGACCTGAGTTACGTCGCCGGTGATGACAAATTGAGCCGACATACCCATACGGGTCAGGAACATTTTCATCTGCGATTCGGTGGCATTCTGCGCTTCGTCAAGAATCACGAAAGCCTTGTCGAGCGTACGTCCGCGCATGAAAGCCAGGGGAGCGATTTGGATTACGCCCTGTTCCATGTATTCGCGCAGCTTTTCGGGAGGCAGCATATCGCGCAGCGCATCGTACAGCGGTTGCAGGTACGGATCCAGCTTTTCTTTCAAATCGCCGGGCAGAAAGCCTAAATTTTCACCTGCCTCGACCGCAGGGCGCGTCAGGATAATACGTTTTACTTCCTTGTTTTTCAACGCTCTTACGGCAAGCGCTACGGCGGTATAGGTTTTACCGGTTCCCGCAGGACCGATGGCAAATACCATGTCGTATTTCGAAGCAAAATCGACCAGCTTACGTTGGTTGGCCGTGCGCGCTTTGACCTGAATCCCGTTGTGGCCATAGACCAGCACCTGATCGCCGCTGGCTTTTTTCACCAATTCTTCGCCGTCTTCGAGCATGAGCTGCTCAATGTTGTTTTCCGTAAGCCGGTTGTATTTCTGGTAATGCGTAATGAGCAACTCCAGCTTTTTTTCGAAAGCTTCGAGCTGTTCATCGTCGCCCACCGCTTTGAGGGAAGTACCTCGTGCGATAATTTTCAGCTTGGGGAAATACTTGCGGATCAGATCCAGCTTGCTGTCGTTTGCCCCGAAGATATCTACCGGGTTGACGGCATCGAGTTCAAAAATTTTTTCTTTCAATATTTATCGTATTTGCTACCGGAAAACCGGACGGTCAAAAACTAATGATCCATTTCGTAAGGTAAAACCTTACTTTTGTCAAAATTAATAAAATCGGGTTTACCGATGTCTCCCGTGCCTCTCATTACGTTAACTACCGATATGGGCGACCGCGATTACTACGTATCGGCGGTAAAGGGCACCCTATATCGTTTGTTACCGGGGGTTACGGTGGTCGATATTACCCATCATATCCCGCCTTTCGACATTGCCCAGGCTTCTTTTGTGCTGCGCAACGCGTACCGGCATTTCCCACAGGGCAGCATTCATCTGATTGGCGTGAATCCCGAAGCGATAAAGCGCAAAAGTCCTTTTGATATGCGCGAGGAGGTGCTGCACGTGGTGGTCGAGAAAGACGGGCATTATTTTATCGGGGCCGACAATGGTATTTTTTCGCTGCTGTTCGACACGCCGCCCGATCGGGTTTTTGAAATCACGGTCGATACGGGGGCCGATTCGGCTGTTTTCCCCGCCCGTTCAGTATTTGCACCTGTAGCTTGCATGCTGGCTTCGGGAGCGCCACTCGAAGAGATAGGATTGCCGCTCGAATCGTTGCGTGAACGTGCCACGTTCAGGCCCGTGGTCGAGGCCGATATGCTCAAAGGCACGATCATTTACATCGACACGTATGGCAACGTGATTGCGAATATTACCCGCGACCTGTTTGAGCAGGTACGCCGCAACCGCAATTTTACCATTTATTTCAGGCGCGAAGATTACGAGATTACCGAAATAAGCCAAACCTACGGCGATGTGCCCGAAGGTGAAAAAGTGGGGCTGTTTAACGCTTCGGGTCACCTCGAAATAGCCATTAATCGCGGCGTAGAAGGCTCAGGAGGTGGTGCGTCTTCCCTCTTCGGACTGAAGCTCAACGACACGATTCGCATCGAATTTCACGGCTAAAACGGGAAGAGTTATTCCGCTTCTTTCATCGAAAGACCTATCCGTTTGCGGGCCACATCGACCTCGGTGACTTTCACCTTTACATGCTGATTGAGCGTAACCACGTCAGAAGGATTGCTGACATAGCGGTTGGCAAGCTGGGAAATATGCACCAGGCCGTCTTGCTTCACGCCTACATCTACAAAGGCTCCGAAATTGGTAATATTGGTCACGATGCCCGGAACGATCATACCGGGTCGCAGGTCTTCGATAGAAAACACGCCTTCGGCAAAGTCGAATACTTTGGCGGCCTTGCGCGGGTCGCGCGAAGGTTTGGAAAGCTCTTTCAAAATGTCCTGAACGGTCTCTTTTCCGGCGGTTTCCCCGACAAATTCTTCGGCTTTCAGTTGTTTCACCAAGGCTTCGTTGCCGATAAGCTCTTTGAGGTCTTTGCCGAGCTTTTTGGCCATTTTTTCGACCAGCGGATAGCTTTCGGGGTGCACGGCGCTGTTGTCGAGCGGGTTTTCGGCCTCTTCGATGCGTAAAAAACCGGCACATTGCTCAAAAGCTTTTTCTCCGAGGCGCGGTACTTTTTTCAGGTCGCGCCGCGACTGGAATAAGCCGTTTTTAGCACGGTATTCGACAATATTTTCGGCTAAAACCTGTCCCAAACCGGATACATAAGCCAGCAAATGCTTACTGGCTGTATTGAGCCCTACCCCCACATTGTTCACACAGCTTTCGACCACAGCATCGAGCTCGCGCTTGAGCATACGCTGATCCACATCGTGCTGGTATTGCCCTACGCCAATGCTTTTCGGGTCTATTTTTACCAGCTCGGCCAGCGGATCCATCAATCGGCGGCCGATAGACACCGAGCCACGTACGGTTACGTCGTATTCGGGAAATTCTTCGCGTGCTACTGCCGAAGCGGAATAGATGGAGGCTCCGGCTTCGTTTACGACAAACACTTTTACCTCGCGGTTAAAGCGAATACGCTTTACGAAGCTTTCCGTTTCCCGACCGGCTGTGCCGTTGCCAATGGCAATGGCTTCGATGCGGTACTGTTCGGTCAGCAGGTTTATTTTGCGCATGGCCTCGGCGGTTTCGTTTTGCGGAGGATGCGGGTAAATGGTTTCGTTGTGCAGCAATTGGCCCTGTTCGTCGAGGCAAACCAGCTTACAGCCGGTGCGGTAGCCGGGGTCGAGCGCCAAAATGCGTTTTTGACCGAGTGGAGCGGCCAGCAGTAGTTGGCGTAAGTTTTCGGCAAATACTTTTACGGCCTGTTCGTCGGCTTTTTCTTTGGTCTGTATGCGAAATTCGGTTTCTATCGAGGGTTCGAGCAAGCGTGTCCATGCATCGCTGAGTGCTTCCTGCACCTGTCGGGCGGCTTCGTTGCGCGCTTTTACAAACTGGCGTTCGAGCACTTCCAGTGCATTTTCTTTGTCGATCGTGATGCGTACGCGAAGGAAACCTTCGTTTTCTCCCCGCAACATAGCCAGCAGGCGGTGCGAAGGACAACGGCTCAGCGGCTCTTTCCAATCGAAATAGTCTTTGTACTTAATGCCCTCGGTGTCTTTGTCGCGCACTACTTTTGAAGAAATGACCGCTTCGCGATGATAAAGCAGGCGAATCCGGTTACGTGCCGAAGCGTCTTCATTGACCATTTCGGCGATAATGTCGCGGGCACCGTCGAGCGCTTCTTCGATCGATTTTACGTCATCGCTGAGGTGATTTTCGGCCAGGGCTTCGACGTCCTGATTTTTTTGCTCAAACAAGGCTAAGGCCAGCGGTTCCAACCCTTTTTCGCGGGCCATTACCGCACGGGTTTTGCGCTTGGGCTTATAGGGAAGATAGAGGTCTTCGAGCTCGGTAGTATCGTAGGTATCGGTGATTTTTTTGCGTAGCTCGGCCGTCAGCTTTCCTTGCTCTTCGATGGTTTGCAGCACGGTTTCTTTTCGTTGCTCAAGCTGGCGGAGCTTTTCCAGCTCCGTTTTCAGGCTCAGTACCTGTACTTCATCGAGGCTTCCGGTGGCTTCTTTGCGGTAACGGGAAATAAACGGAACGGTGGCGCCTTCGTCGAGCAGCTTTACGGTGTTTACTACTTGTGTGCCGCGCAGGTTAAGCCGGTTTTCGAGTATGCGGATAAGTTTGTCCATGGGTTCTTTTTTCGGGGATGCAAGTTTAAGGGATAGCCTTCAGAGTTCAAAGCCGTAGTATCGATTTGACAGGGCTTTCGGCACATTTTTTTCTAACAAAAAAGAAGGATTATTTCACCTTTCCGGTTACTTTTTTCCGATGCTGCACGCCCCACGCGCGTATGGAGAGAATCACCTTTTCGAGGCTTTTTCCATACTCGGTAATGGAATATTCGACCGAAACGGGCAGCGTGTCATACACGGTTCTTTTGACCAGCCCGTTTATTTCGAGATCTTTCAGCTCTTTCGAAAGCATTTTGGCGGTAATGCCTACGCCGCGTTCCATTTCCTTAAAGCGACGCTTGCCCAAAGAGAGGTACAGGATAAGCGGTATTTTCCATTTTCCGCCCAAAATATCCATCGCGTCGTGTACGGGTAGCAAAAATTCCGTACATTCAGTTTCCTTTGCCATTGTAATAAAATAAGGTGGTTTCCTTTAGGAAATCGGTTTCTTTTCGGAAACCGCTTACAAAAGTATAGCAAATATATATAAGTTTGCGCGATGTAAAAAATTATTCATCCATTAACACAGATAATTATGGCTACATGGAAATTAGATTCGGCACATTCTGAGGTGAAATTTAAGGTGAAGCACCTGGTGGTTTCTACGCTCTCGGGATACTTTCAATCGTTTGAAGGTACGGTCGAAAGCGAAAAAGAAGATTTTTCGGATGCACGTGTTTCGTTCGAGGCCGATGTCAACAGCATCAGCACCAACAACAGTCAGCGCGACGGACACCTCAAATCGCCCGACTTTTTTAACGCAGAAGAACACCCCAAGCTGACGTTTAAATCGACCGCGATCAGCAAAAAATCGGGCGACGAGTACGAACTCACCGGCGATCTTACCATTCGCGGCACTACGAAAGAGGTGAAGCTCAATGTGACGTTCAACGGCGCTACCAAAGGCATGGACGGTAATCCCGTAGCCGGCTTTGAAATTACCGGAAAAATTAACCGCTTCGATTTCGGCTTACAGTGGAATGCGCTTACCGAAACCGGCGGATTGGTCGTGAGCGATACTGTAAGACTCGAAATTCATGCAGAACTCGTAAAAGCATAAGTTGACTTTTCCTGAAAAAGATGCTGCCCGCCTTTGTGCGGGCAGTTTGGTTTAAGGGCGAAGCAGGTGCTCGGGAATAATTTTCAGGTACTGGTAGCGTTCGTAGATACGGCTTTGCTGGTTAAATTCAGGTTGGTGCTCGGGTCCCTGCACCAAAATTCGTTCTTCGCTAACAATCACGCGCAGCGGATCGTACCCCCTGCGGCGTATTTCTTCGTAGAGCTTTTCCCGTGCCCGATCGGCGCGGTGGAACGAAAGAATCTCATTTCCCGAATGCGCACGTGTGGGTACTTTTGAAGAGCTCGACTCGATAATCAGCTTGACATATCCCTGCCGATCGATTACCGGAAGCAAACGGTCGGTAAAAAGCTGGAAAATCTCAGACTGTACGGGCAGCTCAAAATTGTTGTAGCTGAAGTTTACCTGATAAGGAAAAAGCTCGGCTAAGGATCCGCCGATGGTATCGTACACAGGGATAATTTTTACATACTGAAAACGATCGTAGAACTCGATGGCAAATTCTCTGTCGTCGTAGGCAGGGCCCTGAACCAGGCAAACGGGTTCCTGAAATTTCAGGTTTTCGACAGGTACACCCAGGTTTTTGAAGTATTGTATAAGCCGATCGGTTGCGTCGGTAGCCCGCTTTCGCGATACATACGCGTTGTCGTATTTTTTCAGTGTAGGCGAGTTAGAGGCGCTGCTTTCGAGCAGCAAACTTATTTTTTTTCCGGCTTTGATCTCGGTAGCGATCACTTGTGCCCAATTGCGGAAATCGCTGCGGGTGGTATCGGTAAATTTTTGCCGGTACGAAAAATGTTGCCGGTACACAGGCAGGTGTTGTAAGGGCGCCTGATAGCGTTTTGCAGTAGCCTCGTGTGTGGCGGAACGAAGGCTGTCGGTCACCGCGATAGTGGCCGGAGCGGGTAATGCGGGAAACAGGCTGGCAAGCATCAGCTCATAGTCTAAAGGCTTATCGCCCGGCAACAGGCGAATTACCGGTACGGCAAATGCCACTTGCGATTCGGGAATACCGGCTTTTTGCAGATCGCGTAGCAGCTCTTTTTCGATTCTTACGGCCGTTTTTAGCAGCTTTCTCCGCTCTTTTTCTTCGTTTTTTATTTTCCCTTCGCCCGACAAACGGATACACAGCTCCAGCCTACCCAGCATTAGCGCAAGCCTTACACTTTCTTCCAAAAATTGCAGGTAACTTTCTTCTTTCCGGTTAAGTCGGTCTATGGCAGATTGTCGGTGTAGGGTATGTACGCGCCCCGAAAAATAAACGGAATCGTTTTCGGCTACATCACTGGCTTCGGCTTCGCCCCACGAAGGTCCGGGGAAATAATAGCCCGATTCGGGAATGCTGTCGTTGTTCAGAAGCAGCGATGAAATTTTGAGGTATGCGCTTTCGAGCCGCTGATCGGCTACAGGTTTTTCTTCTTTAAATGCGATTTGATGGGGAGAATAATTGCGCGATTCGAGTTCGCTGATGAGAAACTTTTTTACCGGAAGAAAAAGGTTTTCGGGTTGTGAAAAGGCTCCGCTCCCTTTCGGGTAGAATAATTCCAGTCGTACGGTAGCCAGTTCGTGCTGATCAATTTCGTAGGTCAGGTCGTTGATAAAATCCTGCAAGCCTCTATCGTGCAGCAGCCTGAAATCGGAGGTGTTAACCACCGGATAAACAAAGGGACGGAGCTGCAATACGGCCCCTTTTTCGACCGGATTTTCTGCTTCGGGAAGTAGCTCTCTGCTTATTACGGTGCCACGCAGGTTCAGGAAAAACGTATGCGACAGTCCTCCGCCTTCGGCCTGAATTTCTACCGATCGGACGAACTTTCCGGGTCGGCCACTGGGGTCATATTCCACACGTACCGAGCCTTTTGCGCCGGGCGCGATCGTTTTTTCAGACACATAAGGAACGGTGCAGCCACAGGAAGATCCGATCTGCACAAGGGTAACCGGAAATTTTTCGGTATTGGTAAACTGAAAAATATGGGTTACCGGTCCGCCGGTTTCCCGTATGGCTCCAAAATCGTGCACGGGCGAGTCAAATTCCAGACGCAGCGATTGCGAACGGACGTTGAAAAACACGCAGAGAAAAGCGATAGAAAGTAAAAGACGTGGCATGGGCGGCAGTGAAGAGTTGAGGTGACCGAAGGCAGAAAAAGCTTATTTCAATGTGGGTAATTTATTTTGTTTTCAGGCTGCCCGTGTACAAATCGAAGCGCATAAAACGGCATTCGAGCGGACCGTTATACAGCGGGATTTTGCGGGAAGGTTTCAGTCCTACCGATTTGATGGCTTCAAGGTTGGAGCTGATTATCCATGCCTGACAGCCCGAGTAACGCTGTTTTAATGTATCGCCGATTTGGTGGTAAAAAGCGGGTACATCTTCGTCAGTGGCGAGCCTTTCGCCATAGGGAGGATTCATGATCACTAATGCGGGCAATGTAGCGGCTGGCGAATCGAAAAAATCGCGTATGTCGAACGTGACAGCATCGTCGGGAAACAGCCGGGCGTTGTGTTTTGCCCTTTCGATGTTACGCGCCGACACGTCTGAAGCAAACAAACGTGCGTTCATTTTTTGCCGGATTTGCGTACCTGCTTCGCGCCGTATTTTTTCCCAAAGTCCACGATCAAAATCAGGCCAACGGAAAAAAGAAAAATCGTTGCGGTAGTAACCTGCGGGAATATTCAAAGCCATCATAGCCGCTTCAAGCGCAAGCGTGCCGCTGCCGCACATAGGGTCGATCATGTCGCGATCGTCGTTCCATCCGGCGAGCTTTATCATACCGGCAGCCAACACTTCATTGAGTCCCGCCTCCGATTGCCAGATGCGGTAACCGCGTTTAAACAAGGGTGTACCCGAGCTGTCGAACGACAAAACCACCCGATTGCCACTGATGTGCAGATTAATGCGGATATCGGGGTTGTCTTTATCGACCGAAGGGCGTTTGCCTTTTTTCTTCCGGAAATAATCTACGATGGCGTCTTTTACCCGCAGCGCGGCAAACTGCGAATGCCTGAAAAGGGTAGAGTTGACCGCAAAAGAAATGGCAAATGTTTGCGTGGCGTCGAAAAAGCCGTCCCATTCTACCTGTAGGGCTTTGCGGTACAATTCTTCCTCGTCGTCGGCAATAAAGGAATGCACCGGAACGAGAATCGATAGGGCGGTACGCAGGTGCAGGTTGGCGCGGTAAAGCATAGCCTGATCGCCCTCGAAGGTGACAGCTCTTTTGCCGGGTTCTATCGCACTTGCGCCCAGTGTTTTCAATTCTTCGGCCAGCACCGCTTCAAGTCCTTCGAAGGTTTTAGCGGTCATTTCAAAAGTATCGGCAGCCTGACTCATGATTTTTTCTTGTAGGAGATTTTACAGGTTTTCCGGAGTTTCCGGGGAATGTCTTTTTTACCTAAAAAAGCCGCTGTTTCACAATCGAGGCAAGCCTGTTCATTGCGGTTTTCGAGGTACAGGCAGGTGCAGCGTATATAGTAGCCTTCGGGGTCGGAAGGCACGGCTTTGAGGTACTGATCCAAATCGCGTATCGCGGCGCGGTATTCTTGTTGGGCATACAATACGAGCGCGCGGTTGTAGTAATAATCGGGTTGCGGAGAAAGCGCCAGGGCACGGGTGTAATCTTCTTCGGCATCTTTGTGTCGACCCAGCATGGCGTAGGCGTTGCCCCGGTTAAAAAAGCCCCGGTCATCCTGCCGGTGAGCGGGCAGATAAAGGTTGTAGGCTTCTATGGCGGGTGCGACACGCCCAAGCTGGAAATTGGCATATCCGGTTTCGTGCCAGGCTTCGGTAAGAGACGAGTCGAGCGTAAGCGCTTCTTCCAAATCGGAGAGCGCCAGCAGGTATTCTTCCTGATCGTTGAAAAAGCGTGCCCGTTGCAGATAAGCTTCTGCATCTTCCGGGTCAAGGGTAATCCAGCGGTTAAAGGCATCGAGTGCTCCGGCGATATCGTCTTGCGCAAGGTATAGGGAAGCCAGCAGGGCATAAGGCGTGGTGTCGGAAGAATCGAGTAAAATGGCTTGTTGTGCCAACTCTATCGCAAGGCGAGATTCTCCTTTCCATTGCCACCAGCTTGCACGGGTAAGCCTTACCTGCACGTGTTGAGGGTGATTTTTTTCCAGCACCTGCAATACGCTGTCGGCAGCGGAATAAGCTTCTTTCCGCATCCAGAGCGCGTATAATTGGAGTCCGGCCTCGGGATGTTCAGCATCAATATCGGAGGCTTTCAGGAAAAATACGGCAGCTTCTTCGGGCCGTTGGAGCGCTTGATAGATTTCTCCCGAAAGAAAAAGAGAAGGGGCATCGTGGGGATTCAGCACAAGCGCTTTTTCGGTGTAATACAGCGCTTTCTTGTAGTTTTCGAGGTAAAAATGAGCCGCGCCGCACAAACGAAATACACCGTCGGGAAGGGTGTCGCCCGAGCTAAGTGGCTCAAGCACTTGCAGCGCTTCGTAGGCCCGACGTTGCAGCAGCAGGGTTTCGGCTTTTTCGAACGATTCCTGTAGCGATTCGGAACAGGCAGAAGCCGATTCAGGATCAGCCGTGTGGCATACCACTACCGGTTGCGCAGAAAGCTGAAGGGTATAAAAAAACAGGGAAATACACAGCAGTAAGCGCATGCACAAATGTATCGTTTAAAAACCATAAGAATAGGGCCTTTTTGGCGAAAAGTAAACCCGGTTGCCAAAATTTATCCGATCTTTTTTGTGAAAAAATAAGCTTTCGAAACTTGTAACCCCCTGTGCGATTCCCGATCTTTGAACCTCAATAGAATTTCTATGAGCAAGCAGAAGAAAGAACGTGTCAATGTGGTGTATTCGACCAATCCGGATTTTCATTACGAATATTCGCAGGAAGAGGAAGCAGAAACCTTGCTCCCCGCACAGCAGCAGCTAAAGGTGATGCTCGATCGCAAGCAGCGCGGCGGTAAATCGGTGACCTTAGTTACAGGTTTTATGGGTACACAAGCAGATTTGGAAGATTTGGGGCGGATGCTCAAATCTAAATGCGGAGTAGGCGGTGCCGTGAAAGACAGAGAAGTGCTCATTCAGGGCGATCACCGCGCCAAAGTGCTCGAAATTTTACTCAAGGCAGGCTACAAAGCCAAACAGGCCGGCGGATGAGACGCAGGTTAGGTCCCTGGCAATTGTTTCTGCTGCTTTTCCCGGTGGCGGTGCTAAGTACCCGTTGTGCGGTACCCGAGGCATCGGCGACCGAAGTGGCCGAAAAGCCTGTGCCCGACAGTACGGCTTATTACGACTCGCTTTATGCGCCCCTGCGCACAAGTATCGATACGTTTTTGCTGCACCGTATGCAACGCGGCGATTTTAGCGGCAATGTGCTCTTTGCCGAAAAAGGCAGAATCATTCATCAACAGTCGTACGGATTTACCACCCCCGGCGGGAAAGACAGTCTGCAGCTTCAGCACACATTCCAGCTTGCTTCGGTATCTAAACCCTTTACCGCAGCGGCCGTATTGCTCTTGCGCGAGCGTGGTAAGCTCAGCCTCGACGATTCGCTCGAGCAGTACCTCGACAGCTTTCCCTACACCGGAATCACGTTGCGCCACTTGCTTTGTCATCGCGGTGGACTCGGCAATTACCTGTATTTCTGTGAAGATCAGTGGCCCGATAAAAAGCAGGTGCTGACCAACGATTCGGTGCTGGCTATCATGCGCCGTTGTCGCCCGAAGGTGTATTACCAGCCCGATCAGCGTTTCGACTACAGCAATACCGGTTATGCGCTGCTGGCTTCGGTCGTGGAAAAGGTGGCCGATGAACCCTTTGAAACCTTTATGCGGCGCGAAATTTTTGAAGCGCTCGGTATGCAGCACACGTTCGTGTATCACAAGTTGCGTAATCCCGATATTCCGTTCAGGCTCGAAGGCTTTGATCGTCTTGGCCGACAGGTCGAAGATGCATATCAAAACGGAGTGGTGGGCGATAAAGGGGTCTATTCGACCGTGTATGATTTATATCTTTTTGACAGGGCTATTGCCGAAGGGAAATTACTGCCCGCCTCGGTGTGGGAAGAAGCGTTTGCTCCGCAAAGCCCTGATCGTGAGGAAAAAGGAAAAGACAATTACGGCTTGGGTTGGAGAATCAAGCAATCGTTTGCCGGTTACCGGGTGGTGTATCATACGGGCTGGTGGAAAGGCTTTCGTACCTATTTTATCCGTAACCTGAGTAAGGATCAGGTAATCGTTGTGCTGGATCATTTCAACGGCCCTTTTCTCAGCATCGAAGAATTGTTAAGTCTGATAAATCCCGAATCACCGTTTGTATTTCCTGAAGAAACTTCACCGACGCTTTAAATAATGAATATACCTTCCCTACCTCCACTGCAAGCGGGCGACAAAGTGGCTGTGGTGGCTCCTGCCAAAAAAACCAACCCGACTGATCTGCGCGATGGAATTGCGCTGCTTCGCAGTTGGGGTTTACAGGTGGAAGAAGCGACGCATCTATATAGCGCCCATTTTCAGTTTGCAGGTACCGATACACAGCGATTGTCCGATTTTCAGCAGGCGATTTCTGATCCTTCTGTCAAAGCGATTTTCTGTGCGCGAGGCGGGTACGGGACCCTTCGCATTCTCGATGCGATCGATTTTTCACCTTTACACCAACACCCCAAATGGATAGTCGGATACAGTGATATTACAGCGGTTCATGCGCATCTTTCTACGCAGTATGGCCTGCCTTCTCTTCATGCCACCATGCCTTTGAATATGGGAAACAACAGCCCCGAAGCTTTGCAATCGCTGCAAAAGGCGCTGTGGGGAGAAAGTCTTTCTTACCGGGTGGAGTCTCATCCGCTTTCGCGTGTGGGAAAAGCCGAAGGAATTCTTTTTGGAGGCAATCTTTCGTTGATCTATGCCATGCAGGGTTCTGCCTCGCTACCCAATCCCGAAGGGAAAATTCTTTTCCTTGAAGATGTGGGCGAATACCTCTATCATCTCGATAGAATGATGATCAGCTTGAAACGCAGCGGATTACTTCGTGATTTGGCCGGTCTGGTGCTGGGAGGCTTTACGCAAATGCAAGACAATGCCGATCCCTTCGGTATGACGGCCGAAGAGATTATCCGAAGTCATGTAGAAAATTATGCTTACCCGGTATGTATGGGTTTTCCCGCCGGACATATACCCGATAACCGTGCTTTGATAATGGGCGCTCCTGCCCGGCTCGAAGTAACAAGCGTTGAAAGTCGGCTGGTATCGGGCAGCAAAGATTTTCCGTTCGAACTGTAAGCTTCCGCAAAAAAAGGTTTTGAAGCATTCTTTCCGCGTTATAGTTTTCGGTTTTTTATCCGTGTATGGGTCAAAATCGGCTATTGGGCGCTTATGGAGAAGAAGTGGCCAGTAAAATGCTTCAGCGGAAAGGATTTAAGATCCTGCACCGCAACTGGCGCTGCGGGCGTCCCGAGATCGATATTGTGGCGCTGGAAGGAACACTCCTCGTATTTGTCGAGGTTAAAACACGTCGGAACCTGGCGCGTGGCGCACCCGAAGAAGCAGTTCACTTCGCTAAGCAACAGCAGCTTATCTTCGCGGCACAACGCTTTTTGGAACAATATCCGCATCAAGGAGAATGGCGCTTTGATGTGGTGACTGTATTGCTGCCCGAGCGGGGACAACCCTTACTCACGCATATCCGGGGAGCCTTTTGTCCGTCAGCTTGATTTTTAGCTACCTTTGTATTCTCAATTTAGCCCCAATAGTATATGAAACGTCAGTCCAGAGGACCTGCACGAGGAAAAAAAACCTTCTCTTCATCTTCCCGAAAACCTTCCAGCCGCCAATCCGATACCGATCGTTCCGGCTCCGATAAAAAAGATCGAAAGCCCGCTCCGCGCGACGCACGTAATTCCCGTTCGGAGGAAAGAGGCAGTAGAGAAAGCCGTGATTCCGGAAGCCGTAAAGGATCACCCCGCCCCTCATACATACGTGGTGAGCGTCAATCGCGCGACGAACGCCCCGAGAAAGGCTACCGCGAACGCCGTTCCGATTCCGATTCCGGAAGCCGTAAAGGATCACCCCGCCCCTCATACATACGTGGTGAGCGTC
>CAYWRZ010000002.1:0-300598 GCA_964460845.1 uncultured Weeksellaceae bacterium | reverse complement strand
CTTTGGTAATTTGGTCGTTGGGGTATTTTTCGTCTTTTTTGAGGGCTAAGGCAGCAGTATAAGAAGCGATGGCAGCGTTGAAGTCGTTGGTGTTGAATGCAGCATCTGCTTTTTTAATGATTTCGTCGTATTCCTTTTGGATTTTCTCCTGTTCTGCTTTTTGCTGGGCAAGCTTATCGGCTTCGTCCAGGAATCGTTGCGCTTCTTCTATTTGTTTTTGGGCGTAGGCATCGTTTTCTTTTACATCGAGCGCTTGGGTATAGAGGGGAATGGCTTCTTTGTATTTTTTACCTTTAAAAGCGGCATCTGCTTTAGCGATAATGTCTTTGTACTGTTTCTCACGCTGGGCATTTTCTGCGGCCTTTTTTTCACCCTCGGCTTTCAGATCGTAGGCTTTGTCTATCTGATCGCGGGGGTACATCAGTTCGGGTTTAAGCTTTTTGGCACCTTCGTAGCTGGCAATGGCTTTATCCCAGTTACCGGCATTAAAGTCGGTATCGGCTTTGGTAATAAGATCGTTATATTGCTTTTCAAGCGCAGCTTCGGCTTGTGCAGCTTTATCGCCATCGAGCTTTTTCTGTTTGGCTTTGGCGATTTGATCGGCCGGATATTTTTCTGCTTTTTTCAGAGCGAGTGCCGCTTCATAATGCTTCACGGCTTCGTCCCAGTTTTGGTTGACGAAAAACTCGTTATCTGCTTTGGCAATGGCCTCTTCGTATTGTTTTTGCAGGCGATTGGCGTCGTCGTTTTTATTTTTTTCTGCGTCTGCTTTGGCTTTTTGTGCTTTAGCCAAAAGATCCTTGGGTTCTTGCTCGGTAGGTTTCAGTTTTCCAGCGTCGATGAAATTTTTGATGGCTTCGTCATACTGAGTATTGAGCAAGGCTTTGTTTCCGTTGGCCAGTAATTCGTTGTATTGCTGACCCATGGCGATTTCTTCCTGAATGAGTCGTTCTATTTCTTTGATTTTTTCGCCCGGCAGCTTTTCGCCCGGTTTTATTTTTTGTGCTTCCTGATACTGGCTTTTTGCGTAAGCGTAGTCTTTGTCTTTTAGAGCTTTATCTGCTCTTGCAAGGGCTTCGGCGTACAATTTATCTTCTCCTTGCGAAGCGAGAAAAGCTTCCTGCTTTTGCTTGGCGTCTTCCAACTTGGCACTGGCGGTGGGGTCGCCGGGCTTGACGGAAAGCGCTTCCGTATATTTCTGCACGGCTACGCTAAACTTGCTGCCAGCAAGTTCTTTATCCCCTTGTGAAATCAGTTCGTTAAATTTCTTATCGCGCTCGGCATCTTTGGCTTTTTGATCTTCTAATTGTTTGAGCAGCTTATCTTGTTCCAGGCTGTAAGCACGGGTAATCGATTCATCCCAGCCAAGATCCTCTGTTTTTTTATCATACTTCATTATGGAAGTAACCTTGTTCTCGAGCGCAGCGGAATTTATCTGAGGAGAAGTTTCGATCAGGGGCATATCGAGCGGCATATTCCAGTCTTCCTGGTAATGCTCGGGTGGAATTCCGCTGAGATTTATTTCTACAAAACGTGAAATGAAGCCGTTCTGCACAAATGTGACTGTGTAGGTAGCATCAAGTTCCAATGCTTTGAGCTTGTATTTACCGTTAGAGGCGGAAGTTTGCGTTTCTACAAGTTGCCCGTTTTTACGCACTTCAATTTTGACTCCACCCATATTAGTACCGGAGATCCGGTTGCTAATCCGGCCGTCAATGTGTAAAGTGGGCTTTTTCTGTGCCGAAAGCGTAAGTGTGCTCAGCAGACCGAGAAGCAGGAATAAGAAATGAAGCCGTATCCGCATGTGTTTGTTTCTGTCCGGGAGAGTTTAAGCCAATTCTACAAATATCGCTAAATTTTGTTTAAGTTTAACGGCGATCCTGCGGCAATCCGAATTATTCTATGCAACTGAGTTACTGGGAAAATGAGCGCTTTTTCAGGCATGTAGATGTGTGTATTATCGGCAGTGGTATAGTGGGCTTGTCGGCAGCGATACACCTGCGCCGTACCGATCCTTCGTTGAAAGTGCTGGTGTTAGAGCGAGGAATGCTGCCTTACGGAGCCAGTACACGCAATGCGGGTTTTGCCTGTTTTGGCAGTGTGACCGAGCTGGCCGAAGATCTGCGTTTGATGGGAGAGTCGGAAATGCTGAAGCTGGTTGAAAAACGCTGGCTTGGCTTGCAACATTTACGAGCGTTGCTTGGCGACGAAGCTTTGTCCTGGGAATGCCACGGCGGGTATGAGTTGTTTGATTCGGTTCCCGCGTATGCGGAAGCGCAAGACAAGCTTCATCTTTTTAATAAATTATTAAAAGGCATAGTAGGAGAAAATGTGTACTGTGGGGCTGACGAACGAATCGCCCATTTTGGCTTTAAAGGCATAAAAGGAATGCTGTTTAACCGTTTTGAAGGCCAGATTGATACGGGTAAAATGTTAGCCGCCTTGTGGCAGTTGGCCGTGAAAGAAGGCGTGCTGGTGCTGAATGGGGCAAGCGTCGAAACGTTGGAAGAAGGGCATGTCGGGTTAAGGGAAAATATATCTTTTCGGCCGCGAAAGATACTGGTCGCTACCAACGGTTTTGCGCAGCAACTGCTACCCGAACTGGAAGTAAAGCCCGCCCGTGCTCAGGTATTGATTACTCAAGCGATAGAAGGACTGCGGCTTAAAGGTACTTTTCATTACGATCAGGGCTATTATTATTTCAGAAATGTAGGTGATCGTATTTTGTTGGGCGGTGGTCGAAATCTTGATTTTGAGGGAGAAACCAGTACTGAAATGATCCAGACGCCACTTATTCAGCAAAAACTTGAGCAGTTGTTGCGCGATACCATAGCTCCTTATGCCTGTCCCGAAATCGAGATGCGCTGGAGTGGAATTATGGGCGTGGGTTCGATCCGAAAACCGCTGATTCGACAGGTGAAAAACAACATGTATTGCGCGGTGCGCCTCGGCGGCATGGGTGTAGCCATTGGTACGTTGGTGGGGCGTGAAGCGGCCGATTTGATGCTGAGCGAATAAGCGCGTAATGCAGTTCAGCACATTATTCTTCCGGTATAGCGTAACCGGGCAAAATATCACAGAAAAAATAGCGCTGTCCTGAAGCGTAGGTATGGGCCTCGACGGTGCCGGTATGGCAGGGAACCGGATGCTTAAATACAGGTCCATCGTACACAAAGCTGTGGTATTCTCCGTTTTCGCCGCAAGGATCCACCTCGGGCGAAAGTGCATGCATAAAATCCATATCCAGCGGAATGCCGGCTTGTTCGGCACTAAAGAAACGCGCATCTACACAGCAGGTAAGCGCTTTGAATCCCATTGTACAAAAAGAGGTAAAAAGTGCACGCGTATTTTTTTGCCAAAGCGGAAATACGGCTTCCATACCTACCACAGCGAGCTTTTCTTCGCGGTATTGCCGCAAATCTTCCAGTAAAATATCGCCGAAAATAACCGAGCTGATTCCTTGCTTCTGATAGTGTCGCAGTATGCGTTCCATTTCCTGTTCGTATGCTTCGTGCGTGCCTTCCCGGATTTTCATTTTTTCGATCGGAAGATTTAGCGCCCGGGCTTGTGCATCTAACAACTCCTCGCGTACACCGTGCATGGTAATGCGCTGTAAGTCGGCATTCAGCGTGGTGAGCAGACTTACAATTTCATATTCATTTTGCTGCAAAATAGTGTGTAGCGCCATGGCCGAATCTTTTCCGCCGCTCCAGGCCATCAGGGCTTTCTTTTTTACAAGGTGAGCAGCCATAAAGCGAAAAAGTTAAGCCCGTCGTAAAAAGCAGAAAGGAACCAAAGCAGGTAAAAATATACCCCCGGCGATTGTGGTTTTTTTAGGGCGGCTATCAAGGCCAGTAGTCCGGAAAACCAATAACAATAAACGCTGTAAAATGAAGTTTCGTTTCGAGATTCAATCAGTAGCAGCACCACACCGCTTACTATGGCCAGGGTGCCTGCGATTTCGAAGAAAGAAAGCGGGTTTCTGCTTTGTCGGATAATATCAAATGTGGCACGTGTTCCTACGGCGATCAATAAAGTAACGATTGAAACCATTTTGGCCGAAGCGGTGGTAACAAGCGTGGATTCGATGAGTGCGGCCGTCAGAAAAGAGACAAAAAGCAGTGCAAGCGGAAGGACTTCGCGCGATAACCTTGTAAGAAAAATAAAATAAAGTGAAAGCCCCGCCAAAAAAAAGGAATCGAGCAGGATAGGGGGGATAAAATGCCCTGCTTGTCCGAAGAGGTTGCTAAGCCCGAAAACCAAATAAGTCAGTACGGCAACGAGGGTAAGGTAGAAGTGACGTTGCATGGCTCAGAATCCCCAGGCAAAATGGTCGATGTAAAGTCGGTTGAGCGAATCCATTTTTTCTTCTTTCACAAAATGATCATTGATCTCAATCACGGTCACGGGTTCGTAATGATTTACTTTCCATTCGTGCAAGATAGCTACGGTACCTATTTCGGGTTCGGGATAGCGTATGATCAGATCATAATTCCCTTCGGGAGTGGTGCGCATTTCGAGCAGTTCGCCCCGGTAATCGTTGGTTACACGGTATTTTCCTTCGGTACGGATTAGGTGTAGCACGCGGGGGGTGTGCGAATAAATGCCTTCTTTCACTTCGACCACAAATCCATCGGCCCAGGGACGGTCTTTGCGGTTACGGAATACGCGAAACCAGTCGTGGCGGCAGGGTGGAACCTGTAAGGAATCGGCTTTGGCGGTATCGCTGCTGTTCAGGCAGAGTCCCACTTCCTGTAGGATCGAACCTATCACACTGTCTTCGAATGGAGGATAGGAAAGAGGGATGAGTATTTTTTCGGGCGAAAATTCATTTTCCTTTTCTTTTGGCTCGTTTTTACAGGAAAAAAACAAGCTGAGGCTACAGATGCCTATGAAACACAAAAAGAGTTTAGGGCTTGCCATTAGGTGTTGAAAGTTGAAGTAAAAATTAACACAGCGCAGCGGTTCATTTCCCGAATACTTCGGCAGAATAGCGCATGGCTTCTGCAAAAGCAAGCTCATCTACGCCTGAAGGGATTTTCTTTTCGTAAAGAAACCGCAGTACATTTTCGGTAGGCATATTCCCGGTCAGGGCATCGGCCGCCATGGGGCAACCTCCGAATCCGCGAATGGCGCTATCGAGCCTGCGGCAGCCGCTGTCCCACACGGCCTGTACTTTTTCCTGCCAGGTATCGGGTGTGGTATGCAGGTGCGCACCGAACTCTACGTCTTTAAATGCCGGAATCAAGGAGCGGAACAGGTACTGTATGTTTTCCGGATTGGATACGCCGATGGTGTCGGAAAGTGCGATGATACGTATGCCTATTTTTCGGCATAATTCTTCGGTCCAGCGAAGCGCTACCTCGCTGTTCCATTCGTCACCGTAAGGATTCCCGAAGGCCATGGAGAGATATACCACCAGCTTTTTACCGTGTTTTTCGCAAAGGGCATGAATTTCTTCGACCCTTTTGAGCGATTCGGCAATAGAGGCATTGGTATTGCGCTGCTGGAAGGTTTCGGAGATGGAAAAAGGGTAGCCGAGGTAAGCAATTTCGGGGAAACGGCAGGCGTCTTCCGCCCCACGGGTATTGGCTACGATAGCCAGCAGCCGGGTTTGGGTGTCGCTCAGGTCGAGACCGGCCAGCACTTCGGCGGTATCGCGCAGTTGTGGAATGGCTTTCGGACTTACGAAGCTGCCGAAATCGAGGGTGTCGAATCCTACACGCAGCAAGCGGTTAAGGTATTCGATTTTTATGGCGGTAGGGACAAAGTCGTGAAGCCCCTGCATGGCATCGCGGGGACATTCTACCAGTTTAATAGAAGGAACATACATAAGCTTGGTGCTTTCTCAAAAGTAAGAAATCCCGGCTGTAATTCCTGCTTATGCCTTGCTTCTTTGTACAAGGGCTTTGTTGATACGTTTTACCAGCGAAGGTCCTTCGTAAATAAAACCCGTGTAAACCTGTACCAATGTGGCACCCGCTTCGAGCTTTTCAAGCGCATCTTCGGGCGAATGGATGCCTCCCACCCCGATAATGGGGAACGCCCCCCCGGATTTTTGGTTGAGGTACCGGATCACTTCGGTCGAACGGTGGGTTACAGGCTTACCGCTGAGTCCTCCGGCACCGATGCGCTCCAGCTCTTTTTCGGGAGTATGCAGTCCGCTGCGCGAAATGGTGGTATTGGTAGCAATAAGGCCGTCTATTTGTGTCTCTTTGACAATCAGGATAATGTCGTCGAGCTGGGCCTCGCTCAGGTCGGGTGCTATTTTGAGCAAAATGGGTTTGGGCGAAGGCTTGGCGGCATTCAGCGTTTTGAGGTCCGAGAGCAGGCGGGTAAGGGGCTCGCGGTCTTGTAGCTCGCGCAGGTTGGGCGTATTGGGAGAGCTTACGTTCACTACAAAATAATCGACCGTGTCGAACAGGGTTTCGAACGCAATTTCATAATCGCGACCGGCTTCTTCGTTAGGCGTGACCTTATTTTTACCGATATTACCGCCTACGATAATCTTGCTTTTACGTCGCGACAGGCGTTGTGCGGCGGCATTTACCCCTTCGTTATTAAAGCCCATGCGGTTGATAAGCCCCTGGTCGGCCGGTAAGCGGAACATACGCGGCCTGGGGTTGCCTTCCTGCGGCAGGGGAGTAAGCGTGCCAATCTCTACAAAACCGAAACCCAGGCAGGCCAGCTCATCCACTAATCGGGCATCTTTGTCAAAGCCTGCGGCTAAGCCTACGGGATTGGGAAATTTTAGCCCGAACACTTCCCGTTCGAGGCTGGGGTGAGACACTGTAAAGTAGCTTCTAACCAGTTTTTTAACTCCCGGGATAGCCAGTCCCATACGGAGCATACGTACCACCCTATGGTGAATTTTTTCGGGGTCGAAACAAAAAAACAGGGGTTTGAGCAGCAGTTTGTACATCGTTTTGTGGAGATAGGACTGCGAAAATACACAAATACATAAATACGAAAGTCGGGCAGAATTATGGAAAAAGATTCTATTTTGCATCTAACGTAAATGATGAGGCATATTTTTCTTTCGTGTTTGCTGTCGTGGGCTCTGTCGGGCTTTGCACAGGATACCCTGTTAATCAGGGATGATATGTTTGTGATGGATGAACAGCAGCGTTGTATTGGGGTTGAAAATCAGCTCGACTGTGTGGATAGTCTGATTGTTTTATGGATAAATAAAAGCGATTTTACAGGTAAAGCAAACGAGAACAGGCAGTATTATCGTTTTCGAAAGCTTTCCATTTACCATATTAACGCCGGTTATATACAGCATAGAAGAGGAAACAAAGAAGAAGCATTCAGGTATTATAATCTTGCGGAAAATTATTTGGACACGCTCAGCCGGTATGGAAGTTTAACCGGGCGTGTTCAGGGGTATCGCACTACAATCGATGTGCTTAGGGAGCGAATGTGTGCCGAAATCTATTTTACAGATACGGCTTTGTTTCAGCAGCAGCATTGTGCCCGCTATTTTCCTGAATTAAGCACCGAAGCAGAAAAAGAAAGCGATACGCTTCGGGTATCCGCGCAAAATCACCCTGTAGAAAGGGTTAAAAGAAAGCGATTGGACGCGTTTTACTCGAACGATACCTTATTGTTTAACCCTAAAATGGTAAACGATAGTATAAGCATACATTATTTTAATACACATAAAAGAAGGATTCTTTCCAATTTGATTCATAATCCTTTACACGAAGGGATGAGGGTGTTAGAGTATGAAAAGACGGATACGCTATTCCTTAAAATAACGCTCAACAACGAAGATCGGAAAATGAGCCGGGAATGTGTCGTGCTGTACGCCAATGCGCACGAGATAGTTATCGGACATTATTTATCCCTCTTCACCCGGATGGATTTTCCCTACCATAAAGGGAATATTACGCTGTATATTCCGATTGTGATTCGACCCGAAAAGCCCAATAACTACAATAAAATGGAGAAGACCGTAGTTAACGGTGATCATTTTTTAATCGAATACGAAAAGCTCAAGCCCATACCTTTGGATTAAAGTCAGACCTGTTTTTTTATGATCTTTGCGGCATGAATGAAAAGCTGGATGCGCCTTATTGGAGCGCACGTTACCTTTCGGGGCAAACGGGATGGGACATCGGTTATGCAGTGCCGGCCTTATGTGCCTACGCCGATCAGTTAGAAGAGAAGTCGCTGCGTATTCTTATTCCCGGTTGCGGTTCGGGTTACGAGGGCGAGTACCTGCACCGGCAGGGATTTACGTCGGTAGCGCTGCTCGATTTGGCCCCTGAGCCTTTGGCACGCTTTGCCGAAAGGGTAAGCGATTTCCCGAAAGAAAATCTTATTCAGCACGATTTTTTTGCCCTCGAAGGGCAGTATGATCTTATCTTAGAACACACTTTTTTCTGTGCCTTAGCGCCTTCCCAGCGCGAAGCGTATGTGCAAAAAGCGGCCTCTTTGCTCAGTGAGGGCGGTCGTCTCGTGGGACTCTTATTCGACGATGCGCTCAATACCGACAAGCCGCCTTTCGGGGGCTCAAAAGCCGAATATGAGCAGTTGTTTTCGGCTTATTTTCAAATCCTTACAATGGAAACTTGCTACAATTCCATCGCTCCGCGTGCCGGGCGTGAGCTGTTTGTAATTTTGGAGAAAAAATAGCCGCTATTTTCGGCTTTCCCGATCGAAGGCCGTATTTTTGCAGGCATGAAAAGGATAGGCATTATATTGTTTTTCATGCTATTTGCCCGTGCTTCTTATGCTTCGGCAACAGTGTCCGACAGCACGCTCATCCGTTTTATCGAAGCGCAGGGCATTACGTACGATAGCACCTGTACCAACCTGGGGCTTTACCGCGAATTTTACAGTTGGCTGGGCGTGCGTTATCGCTATGGCGGACTTAGCCGCGATGGGGTGGACTGTTCGGGTTTTGTGCGCATTATTTGCAACCGTATCTATGGCACCTCTTTGTCGGGTGGCGCAGGCGAGCATTTTAAGCACTGTATTCCGGTAGAACGCGACGAGTTGGACGAAGGCGATCTCGTATTTTTTAAAATTCGCAAAACCTATATCTCGCATGTAGGACTCTACCTCGGTAACGGGCGCTTTGTCCATGCGGCCGTACATGGCGGAGTGCGTATCGACAGCCTCTCGCAGGCGTATTACGATAAATACTATTACCTTAGCGGCAGGTTAAAACAAAAGGCTTAACAAACCGCTCGAATGGATCCGCAAACAATAGTGCTCAGGCACGAGCAGATAGCGCAAAAAATCAATCGTATAGCGCACGAGCTTTATGAAAATTTTTTTGAAGCCGACAAGGTTATTCTTCTCGGAGTGGCCGGGCAGGGGTACCTGTTAGCCGAACGTCTTGCCGCGCGACTGGCGCATATTTCTTCCCTGCAATGGGAGCTCGGTAAAATCACCCTGCACAAAGACAATCCGCTCGAACGCGAAGTACAGCTCAGCATCCCGCTCGAAGCGTTGAAAGGCCAGTATGTCGTGCTAATAGACGATGTGCTGAACAGCGGAAAAACGCTCATTTACGCGGCGCGATATGTGCTACAGGCACCGGTCAAACGCCTCAGCACGGTATGTTTGGTCGATCGCCGTCACCGCAAATTTCCCATCCGTGCCGATTTTGTCGGACTTACCCTTTCGACCACGCTTCAGGAACACATCGTGGTACAGTTTCAATCCGGAAACGATACGGTTTACCTGCAATAATTTATGAAAAAACCGCTTATTGCCCCTTCGTTGCTTTCGGCCGATTTTGCCAACCTGCAACGCGACATCGAAATGGTGAATCGCAGTGCCGCACATTGGTTTCATATCGATGTGATGGACGGGGTATTTGTACCCAATATTTCGTACGGAATGCCCGTTATCGAAGCCATCAAAAAGCACGCGCAGAAACCCCTCGATGTGCACCTGATGATTGTGCAGCCCGAACGTTATGTCGAAGAATTTAAACGTTGCGGAGCCGATATACTTACGGTACACCTCGAAGCCTCGACCCATTTGCACCGCACCTTGCAAGCCATTCGTCAGGCCGGAATGAAAACGGGCGTAGCGCTTAACCCGCATAGCCCCGTACACCTGCTCGAAGAGGTGATTACCGATGTGGATGTGCTGCTGCTGATGAGCGTGAATCCCGGCTTTGGTGGACAACAATTTATTGCACAAACCTATCGCAAAGTGGCACAAGCCCGGGAATTGATTACACGTGCCGGTGCGGCTACGCTTATTGAAGTGGACGGCGGAGTTAACGCTGCCAATGCGCCCTTGCTGGCCCAGGCGGGAGCCGATGTGCTGGTGGCGGGTAGCTTTGTATTCAAATCGGCCGATCCTGCACAAACCATCGCGGATTTAGCCGGAAACTGAAAAATCTCATTTTTCGGGAGTAACGCGCTTATCGCTCATATCCGAATACCTACGAGGCACACGTCATCTACCTGATCGTAGTCTCCTTTCCATGCGTCAAAATGCTTTTCCAGCTCGCGGTACTGCTTTTCCATATCGAGATGATGGATAGAAATAAGCAGGTTTCGGAGTTGGACGGGCTTGAATTTTTTGCCCTGTTTCCCGCCGAACTGATCGGCGAATCCGTCAGAGAAAAGATAGAGATTATCGCCCGTTTCGAGCGAAATTTCGTGCGAGGTAAAACCCGAAGTGCCCGCCCGTAGAAAAGATCCGATAGAAAATTTATTACCGGGAATTTCGATAAGCTTTTCGTGTCGGACAATCCATAAATTGCTGAATGCGCCCGCGTAATGCAGTTTTTTCCGGTTTACATCGATGCGGCATAGCGAAATGTCCATTCCGTCTTTTACATCCGTTTCGCCGCGTTCCTGATAAAGCAGCCGCGCCAGCCCTTTGCTGATTTCGCCTAACACTTCGGCGGGTTCGGTAATACCATGCACGTTCACGGTTTCCATCAGCAGGTTGTGTCCGGCTACCGACATAAAAGCGCCCGGCACGCCGTGACCGGTACAGTCGGCTACCGCTACCATTATTTGATCTCCTCGTGTTTCTAACCAGTAAAAATCACCGCTTACGATGTCTTTCGGGCGGTAAAACACAAACGATTCGGGAAAAATACGACGGAAAAACCGTTCGGGAGGCAGCATGGCCTGCTGGATACGGCTGGCGTATTCCAGGCTGTCGGTAATGTTGCGGTTTTTTTCAGAAAGCTCGCTGTTTTTGGTTTCGATCAGCTTTTTTTGATCGCTTAGCTTTCGGTTGGTTCGTTTTTTGTCCAAATAAGCTACTATCAATACGATGGCTAACAGCGTACCCAGTCCGATAAAACCCATGAGCCAGGCATTAAAGGTACGTTGTCTGTCGAGCTCGGCTTGATTCAGCACTAATTGCTGCTCTTTCTTTTCGGTATCGTAACGAGCTTTCAGCTCATTGAGGTTTTTCTGATTCTCTTCGTTGAGCAGGGTGTCTTTCAGCGCAGCGAAATGCCTGAAGTATTCGTAGGCTTTTTTGTAGTCGCCGAATTCCCTGTATATTTCAGCAAGACTTTCGTAGGCATCTTGTCTGAGTTCCGAAGCATTGACAGAATGGGCATATTCGAGTCCTTTGCGGGTATGTTGAATGGCTTTTGCCGAATCGCCTTCGAGCGAATACAGAATCCCGATATTGTTGAGTGTCATGGCAGCGCCATAGCTATCGCCCGCTTCTTCAAAAATGCGCAGCGCCTTGCGGAAATAGTTGCGTGAAGTGACATAATCGCCTTTTTCGCCATATACATTACCGAGGTTGTTGTACGACATGGCCGAACCTTCATGGTCACCCATCGCTTTTTTCAAGGCCAGCGAAGAGTGGTAATATTTCAGGGCATGCGGATAATCTTCACGCTGAAAAAAAAGGTTCCCGATATTGTTCCGCGCACGCGCCAGCCCTATGGTATCTTTCCCCAGCTCATAGTTGTGTTCGGCCTGCTTGTAGTACGAAAGTGCGGTATTGTACTTTCCAGCGGCGTAATACACCGTACCGATATTGTTTTGTGCAGCACCGATTCCTTTCGGGTAATTCAAAGCTTCGTACACTTTTACCGACTCAAAAAAATAATACAGCGCTTCGGGATAGTTAGCGGTGTAGTAATGTATTTCTCCTATGCTGAGCAATGCCTGTCCGCTGCCTTTCTCATAATTTAAAGTGCGCGACAGGTTTAGTGCTTCGTGGCCGGTTTTGAGCGCTTTTTCGGGTGCTACCGATTTCCATTCCGAGCAGAGATCAAGCAGCAGATTTACTCGCGAAGTATCGGTCGGATGATACATTAGCAGCGCTTCGAGCGAGTCGGTTTTTGCCGCTAAGGCATTGGCCGAATGGAGGCTTCCGGTCAGTAGGCCGGTGAGTATCAGGAGTATTTTGCGGTAAAATGTAGAAAAATACATAGTTGGACAGGGGGGCTGGAACAAGGGATGCCTTGTAAAGGTAACGATTCCGGCTTTTTCTTAAAGCAGATTCAGGGAAATGCTCAGGAAATATCCTGAAGGATGCCCTGCATACGACTAAGCTTTTGGTAGAGTCCGCCTTCTTTGTTCGACAGCTCTTCGTGGGTGCCCCATTCTTTTATTTCGCCGTTTTCCAGTACTAATATCCGATCGGCTTTTTTGACGGTCGATAGCCGGTGTGCAATCACGAACGAGGTACGCCCCTTCATCAGGTGTTCAAGCGCCTGTTGTACAAGGTATTCGCTTTCACTGTCGAGCGAGCTGGTGGCTTCGTCGAGTAGCAGTATCGACGGGTTTTTCAGCAATGCACGGGCAATAGCAATGCGCTGCCTTTGTCCGCCCGAGAGCTGGATTCCCCGGTCACCGACCAGGGTGTCGAATTTATCAGGGAAACGCTCAATGAATTGAAAGGCATTGGCTTGTATAGCCGCCTGTTGAATTTCTTCGTCGCTTGCACCGGGTTTGCCGTAGGCGATATTTTCACGAATAGTTCCTCCGAACAGGATTACTTCCTGTGGAACAATAGCCATTTGACTACGAAGCTCACTCAGATCGAATGCTTTGGCATCCTGCCCGTCGAACCGCACCTGTCCTGTTACGGGATCGTACAGGCGAAGCAACAGCGATACTAAGGTCGATTTTCCGGAACCCGAAGGGCCTACAATAGCGATTTGCTGGCCGGGTGCTGTAGAAAAAGAAATACTGTTCAGCACCGGAATATCGGGTCTGGAATCGTAATGAAAACTGACTTGCTCAAATTCTACCCGGCCCGAAAAGCGGAACCCTGCGCTAACGTATTTATCCGTTTTGATGGCTTCTTCGGGTTCGTCGAGCAATTCCATAAGCCGTTCCGTAGCGCCTATCGCTCTCTGAATTTTAGAAAAAAGGTCGGGGATACTGCCGAACGAAGCACCGATAAATACCGAAAGCATAAGGAAAGAGAATAACTCGGCCTGTGTCATTTCGCCGGCTTGCGTGAGCAGCACGCCCTGCCACATCACAAATACGATCGAGCCGAACATACAGAAAATGATGAAAGAGACAAAAGCACCGCGCCATACCGCACCGCGCATCGAAATCGCTTTTACCTCGTTGGTCACCTTGCGGTAGCGGAACAGCTCATAGAATTCGTTGGCAAACGCTTTTACGCTCTGAATTGAAGTCAGCGTTTCTTCCACTACCACATTCGATTCGGCTACTTTATCCTGTGCGTCTTTCGAAAGCTTTTTGATATAACGTCCGAAAAAAATGGCCACCAAAGCCATCAACGGAATAACGGCCAGCATGATCAGGGAAAGTTCCCACGAAAGATAGGCAAGGGCGGTAATTCCGATAAGGATTGTGATGAACTGGCGGATAAATTCGGAAAAAGTAACGCTGAACGTTTCCTGCAAAAGGGCAATATCTGCGCTCAGCCGACTGCTCAGCTCACCTACTTTATTGCGGTTGTAAAAACGAATAGGCAGGCGAATAAGCTTGTGAAAGGCAGTTTGCCGAATATCTTTCAGCACGTTTTCTGTGACAATGCTGGTGGTGTATATTCTGAAAAAAGAGAGCAGGGCTTGCAGGGCAAATACGAGCAGCAGCAGAATGATAACGCTGGTGGCATTGTTCAAATCGGTCAGGTCCACGTCCGAAAGTGAAGCCTCGCGTGCCCCGAAAAGCTGCCCCATGAGCAGAGGGAAAGCCATGGAGACGGAGCTGGAGAAAAAGAGAATCACCAGACTGAGGGTGTAAATTCTGCGGTAAGGATACAGGAAAGAAAGGAGGCGTTTGGTCTTTTTCCAGGACGGCCGGACTCCGGATTTGGCAGGGTTGGATTCCATAACGCGGTAAAGGTAGCCCATTTCCGTATTGCTGATTCCCTGCGAAAGAGGAATTGTACTGTCTTTTAACTGATTTTCGTCAACGACCGCAATGATTCGGGGATAATTAGTAATTTTCACCCTCTAAAATCTGATACGGGAGGTGGATGGAACACTATGATATTTGCGTCATTGGCGGTGGTCCGGCCGGTTATGCGGCGGCTATGCGTGCCATTGACTTCGGCCTGAAGGTGCTGCTCATCGAAAAAAATCGAGTGGGGGGCTACGGGATCTACGACGGCGCCCTGTCGTCTAAAACCATGTGGGAGTTAGCCGAAAAAGTATCGACCGTCAACGATACCATCGCTTCGGTGGGGCGTCAGCGCTTTGAAATCAGTTGGGAAGAGGTGCAGCGCACCATGAACGAAGCTATTTTTGATCGTAAATTCCAGTATTCCTGCCACATTAAGCTTTTACAGACCGAGGCCGAAAACCGGGTGTTCTTTTATGAAAGAGGAGACGCCTCGCTGATCGGTCCGCACGAAATTCTTATCCGTAAAGAGGAGGAAGAAGAGAAAATCGTATCGGCCGATCACATCATTCTCGCTACGGGAAGCCGTCCGCGTACGCTGCCCAATGTGGAAGTTGATGAAAAGGTGATCCTGACCAGCGATGGCATTCATCATATTCAGGATTATCCCAAAAGCCTTGTAATTGTAGGTGCCGGCATTATCGGCTGCGAATTTGCCACCATTTTCTCCAATTTTGGCAAAACCAAAGTGCACCTTATAGACCGTGCCGATCGTATCCTGCCTTTTGAAGACGAAGATATTTCCGAGCTGGTAGCGCGTAATCTCGAAGAAAAAGGGGTGACCATTCACCATAACGCCCGCCTTGAGCGACTCGAAAAAAAAGAAGGCGAAGTGGAGTATGAGCTGTCTTATCCCGACGGTTCGCGCGAGGTAATACGGGTCGAAAAAGCCATGTTAGCTATCGGTCGTATGCCTAATGTCGAGAACCTGGGATTGGAAAAAGCCGGTGTCAGCATGAGCCAGCGCGGCATCCATATCGGCGAGATCGATACCCGTACCAACGTGCCGCATATCTATGCGGTGGGCGATGTGTCGGGCCGCATTCAATTAGTCAATGTCGGTGAGCTGGAAGGTCGCCATGCCGTAGAGAAAATTGTATGGGGCGACGAAAAAGCGGGACCGTTGTCTTACGATAATATTTGTACCATCATGTTCCTCTATCCCGAAGTGGCGGCGGTAGGCATGAATGAAAAGACCTGCCATGAGCAGGGGCTTCCTGTGAAAGTAGCCAAAGTGGATTATTCCATTATTGCCCGGGCCATTGCCATGCGTAAAACGCAGGGATTCTTTAAAATTATTACCACCAACGACGAAGAAATGCGTGTACTGGGTATGCGTGCCATCGGCGAACACGCTTCCAGCGCTATACAGGCCTGCGCCTTGCTTATCAAGATGGGCAAAGGGGTAGAAGAGTTAGCCGAAATGATTCACCCGCATCCTTCCATTATCGAAGGAGTGCAGGAATGTGTGCGTATGCTGCTCAACAAATCGGTGTTCAAATCGTCGGTATTTAAAGACAAGCTCAAGTGTTTCAGTTGTGTGGACGGGGTCTGCACACCGCTCCAGCATTTTTAACGAACACAGTGGTCGTTTTGCCCTAACCCGACAGTAATCCGTTTGCACAGCGAGAAACTTGTATCTTTGCTCAGCTTTTTATGATACTCATCCCCGAAAAAACGACACCCCGTTGGGTAATTTTCCTCATCGATATGGGGATCAGCGTTTTTTCACTGGCGCTGGCTTACCTTATTCGTTTCGACTTTATGGCTTTTCCGCTCGCGCGCGAGTGGGACATCCTTAAATATTCGCTTCCCGTTTTTCTTCTCGTCAGAGCGCTTACCTTTTATTTCGGACGTACCCATAACGGTATTGTGCGTTATACAAGCACGCACGATTCGCGGCGTATTTTTCTGGCGGTCACGGCCGGTAGCCTTATTTTTGCAGCCTTGCAACCCGTACGTTATGCGATAGACGGTTATTTTTTCCTGCCTATTTCCATTCTCGTAATGGATTATTTGCTGACCATTTTCCTGATGAATTTTTTCAGAATAACGGTCAAGCTGCTTTATAGCGAACAGGTTAATCCTTCGAGAGAAAAAGAAAACAGTATCATATACGGTGCCGGAGAGATGGGGCTTATCGCCAAACGCACGCTCGATCGCGACGCCGGATCAAGAGTGCGCGTTATTGCTTTTATTGACGACAATCGGCAAAAAGCGGGCAAATCGCTCGAAGGAGTACCCATTTATCCCAGCTCGAAGCTCGAAGAGCTGCTTACCCAGCACAAGGTACAGCAGGTGGTGGTAGCCATGCTGAATCCCGACAGTGAGCAAAAGCAGCAGGTGGTAGAAGTGTGCCTGCGCCACCATGTCGAGGTAATGACCGTGCCTCCCGTGCAACGCTGGATCAACGGGCAGCTCAGTTTCAGGCAGATACGCAAAGTGAAAATTGAAGATCTGCTGGGACGCAAACCTATTCGTTTAGACGAAACCCTTACCGGAGAAGCTTTTCATGGAAAAACGATTCTCGTTACCGGAGCTGCCGGTTCAATAGGCAGTGAGCTGGTGCGTCAGTTGGTGCGCTTTTCTCCCCAACGGCTTATTCTGCTCGATCAGGCCGAATCGGGTTTGTACGATTTCCAGATGGAAATGGAGACCGCCGGATTATTTACCGCTTGCGAAACCGTAGTGGGCGATATTACACGGGCCGATCGTATGGAACGGCTGTTTTCGCATTTCCGGCCCGAAGTGGTTTTTCATGCGGCGGCTTACAAGCACGTACCGCTTATGGAAGCCAATCCTTCCGAAGCAGTGAGTACCAATGTGGGTGGAACCCGCATTCTGGTCGATCTTTCCGTGAAATACGAAGTGCAGCGTTTTGTCATGATCAGCACCGACAAAGCGGTTAATCCGACCAGCGTGATGGGGGCTTCCAAACGGGTGGCCGAAATTTATGCGCAAACTGCCAATACTCGGGGTAGTACGCGTTTTATTACCACGCGCTTCGGCAATGTGCTGGGCTCTAACGGATCGGTTATTCCGCTGTTCCGGCGGCAGATAGAAAATGGCGGCCCCCTTACCGTGACGCATCCCGAGGTAAGCCGTTTTTTTATGACCATCCCCGAAGCCTGCCAGTTGGTGCTCGAAGCCGGAGCGATGGGCAAGGGTGGAGAAATATTTGTGTTCGACATGGGCAAGTCGGTGCGCATTATTGACCTGGCATACCAGATGATACGCCTTTCGGGATTTGAGCCCGAGAAAGATATTCAGGTGAAAATAACCGGCTTGCGGCCGGGAGAAAAGCTTTACGAAGAAGTGCTGAGCGACAAGGAAAATACCATTCCCACGCATCATCCGCAGATACTGATTGCCCGTGTGCGGGAATATGAGCCCGAGTCGGTGGCGCAGGCCGTAACCGAGCTGACAGCCTTGTTTCTCACCCAAAACAACAAGCTTATTGTACAAAAGATGAAGCAGATTGTGCCGGAGTTTGTTAGTAATAATTCCGTTTTTTCGGCGCTGGATACAGACAGGACCGAGGCCGACGCGCAGTAAGAATTTGTATATTTGCTCCGATTTTTTCAACCATACCCGAATTATGATTTTACCCATTGTGGCCTATGGCGATCCCGTGTTGCGGAAAAAAGCTGAGTCCATCGCTCCCGATTACCCGGGGCTTGAAGGACTTATCGCCGATATGTTCGAGACCATGTACGAGGCCAATGGGGTAGGGCTGGCCGCTCCGCAGATTGGGAAAGCCATACGTCTGTTCGTGATAGATGCGGCTTCTTTTGCCGATGACGACGACGATGAAGAATCGCAGTTTTTGCGCACTTTTAAGAAAGTATTCATCAATGCGCAGATTCATGAAGAAACCGGTGAAGAATGGGGCTTTAACGAGGGTTGCCTCAGCATTCCGACCGTGCGCGAAGAAGTATTTCGTCCCGAAACCATCCGCATTACCTATTACGACGAGCAGTTCAACAAGTATGAAGAGACCTACGAAGGTTATGCAGCCCGCATCATACAGCACGAGTACGATCACATCGAAGGGGTATTGTTTACCGATAAAATAGCGCCTTTGCGTAAACGTTTGCTCAAGCGTAAGCTGGAAGAAATTTCGAAAGGCAGTGTCGATGCCGGTTATAAAATGCGTTTTCAGCGTAGTCGCTGACCCCGAATAACTTGAAAATGAATCGGAAAATGAAAAATGGATTTACAGGTATGCTGCTGTTGCTGCTCTTAGCCACAGTTTCCTGCGGAGAAAAGAAAGCGCCTAAAACCGAGCAGGAACGCTTGTCGGAAGCCATTGCATCGCTGCAAGATTCGTTGTTTAACGAGCAGCAGGAGCTCAATGAAGACAAAGCCGCGCGAATGGTGGGCCTTTACCAGGAATACGCCGAAAAATTTCCCGATGCGCCCGAAACTCCTAAGTATCTCTTTTTGGCGGCCGATGTAGCGCGAGCCTTGGGGCGTTATGATTTGCGGGTCGATAATTACCGTAAAATTTTAGAGAAATATCCCGACTACAAAGGCAAAGATTTGGTCGTTTTTCTGCTGGCTACTACCCTCGATGCAGATTTGAACCGTCGTGAAGAAGCGGCGTTTTATTACAACCGTGTGGTGCAAACCGTAAAAGACACCAATTTGGTGAACGATGCCCGTGTAAGGCTTGAAACCGTTGATTCGCTTACGTACGACCAAATGATAGAGCGAATTATCCGTCAGGAGATAGTCGAATAGCCGTTTACCCATTGATCTCGGCCTTTCCCTAAAATGCAGCAGTTCCACTTTCAGACAGGTTGCAGATTTCTGTAAGAAAAGTTAAATTTGGTTAAAAGGTGGCAAACAACTTTTATTTGTTATCTTCGTCTTTCTTACACCACACCCAAAACCAAGTACCTATCGCATAATTTCTACTCTTTTTCCAGTCCAGCAACTAAACCGGAACCTAAAAAGGGAGGAATTATGCAGTTACACTCGCTTGGAGATACGCAGTTAGTGCGTGAGTATGTCAATGGCAATGAGAAAGCCTTTGAGGCACTGATGACCCGCTATCAGGACAGGGTTTTTACCTACATCAGGTTTATGGTCAAAGACCGGCAATTGGCCGAAGACATTTTTCAGGATGCTTTCGTGAAAGTTATAAACACCTTGAGAACAGGGCGCTATAACGATGAAGGCAAGTTTCTGCCCTGGGTGATGCGGATAGCACACAACCTGATCATCGATACCTTTCGTCGCAATGCCAAGATGCCTACAGTAGAGCCTCGTAACGAGGATCACGACATTTTTGGCAACCTGCGCATACTCGACTATAATGTACAGGATCAGCTAATTAACGATCAGATACTCAAAGATGTAAGGCGATTGGTAGATTACCTGCCCGCCGAGCAGCGGGAAGTGGTGATGATGCGGCATTATTCCGACATGAGCTTCAAGGAGATAGCCGAATCTACCAACGTAAGTATCAATACCGCGCTGGGGCGTATGCGGTACGCGCTGATCAACTTGCGTAAAATGGTGGAAGAAAAAGATATCGTGCTTTCGGCGTAAATCAGTTAGAAAAGATACAATAAAGGTTTTATACTGGCGTTATTAAGCTATAACCACCGTATAAAGCCTATGAAGCAACACTTTACTCTTTTCAACACTGTATCTCCCGCGCCGAACCCTGAAGATTCACCCGAGTTGCCCCGATTTGAAGAAGATACGAATTGCTTAGCCCTACCGCTGGAATCTCCAAGCCAGGGTGTGGTACAAAGCTTACTGAATTATTCGCGTTCGCTTGTGGTAAAACAGTCTGATACCGTGAAGCAGATTATCACGGTACTCAACTGAGGCGAAACAGGTGCAAGTACCCCCTGTGGCCAGCAATGGCGACAGGGGTTTTTTTATGAAGTACCCCACACTTCTTTCCGCGCTATCTGCGAGCAGATAGGGCATTGCTCAGGTTTATGGCCCCGGGCCGGACAGTATTCGCGTCCGAAATAGATGATCTGCAGGTGCAGCTTGTTCCATTTTTCTTCAGGAAACAGGCGTTTGCAGTCTTTTTCCGTCTGTGCTACGTTTTTGCCGTTAGACAATCCCCAGCGCCAAATAAGCCGGTGAATATGCGTATCGACCGGGAAAGCCGGTACACCAAAAGCCTGACACATAACCACCGAAGCCGTTTTATGGCCTACGCCGGGTAGCTTTTCCAGCTCTTCAAAAGTATGAGGTACCTCGCCTCCGTGCTGTTCGAGCAGCAGCTCCGACAAGCGATGTATGGCTTTCGATTTGGCAGGCGAGAGTCCGCAGGGACGGATAATTTCCCTTATTTCATCTACCTCGAGCTTCACCATACGTTGCGGAGTATGCGCTTTTTTGAACAGCAGGGGCGTAACCTGATTTACCCGTACGTCGGTACATTGGGCCGAAAGCAGCACGGCAATCAGTAAGGTATAGGCATCGCTATGGTCGAGCGGTATCGGCGGATTCGGATAAAGCTTCTCGAGCGTGTCGATCACGAAACCGACTTTTTCTTTTTTGGTCATAAGCGAAGTAAAGATAAGCAATCAGCGTTTCAGCAGTTGGTCAAAATGGTTACTGCGCACATACCTTTTGGTTTTGCGGTCGGCCGGAATGACGGTTAAGAAGCCTTTTTCTACCAACTCTTCCAAATCGGTGCGTGCGGTCTGGTTAGATACGTTCAGGGTAATTTCGACCTCTTTTACCGTGAGTATCCGGTCGGATTCTTCGGCGAGCCAGCGTATAATTTCAGCCTGTCTTTCGGTAAGCCCCGGGATTTGCTGAAGCTGTAAAAACTGTTTTTTCTCGGCCATTTTTCGGGTAATGTATTCGCGCAAACTTTGGTAAGCCAGGTTCATGGTTTTCAGCTTGTAGCGGATAAAATAGGTCAGGTCGTTGCCATCGGTTTCGCTGTACACAAAGGCCATGGCGTACTGGTTTTTGCTGCGTACAATTAGCCTGGAAATAGAGAGGTATTCGGTGAGCCAATAGCCCCTGCGCAGCAGGTACCAGTAAAATAGAGCCCGGGCCGTACGCCCGTTACCGTCGGCAAAAGGGTGAATAAACCCTACCATAAAATGAAGAATACAGCCTTTGATAATGGGGTGAATAAATGGTGCTTCCGGTTCATCGTTAAAAAAACGGAAAAGCGCTTCCATTAGTTCGGGCAGCTCTCCATGTGCAGGCGGAGTATGCACAATTTCCCCGTCGGTCGCATCAATAACTTCTACCTGATTGTCTGTCCGGTACTGCCCCTCGTCTTCCGGATCCTCGAGCGTATCGCGGGTTATCAGCCGGTGCACTTCGAGTAGCTTTTCGTGCGTAAGCGGCTGATCTTTTATTTCTAATATATGTTTTATAGTCAGATAGTTATTCAGGATCATCTGCTCCGATTTATTCCTTGGCCGGGCGTTTTTCCGAAGCATTTCCTTGGCCTTTTTGCGGGTAGTGACGGCACCTTCGATTTGGCTCGAAGCGATGGCCTCTTCCATGATGGAATTGAGCAGGTAACGTTCCTTATCGGCTTGGGGTATCGAGTGACTGGAACCCAGGTGTCCTCCTATATTCAGATCAAATTTATGCAGCGTCTGCTGAATAGAATCGCCGAGATTATAAGTGAATTTGTAGTTCCCGAACCCTATCTCTTTTGCGTAAAATTCCCGACTCAGTTTCACCGCCTGCCAAAGCCCTGCCTGAGAAACGCCCTCGGGTGCTTTTTGATATTTTACCTTGTCCCAGTATAAATAGTCTTCGTTGATATGGTGTACAATATCCTGCAGGTGACTGTCGAGTAACCATTTCAGGTTTATGCGACCCAATTCGCGACTTTTTACTACCGGTGGTTTTTCCAGTTTTCTCATTTCCTAAGATCTCCTAATTTTTGTAAAATTTGGAAATATTTTGAATTCTATCAAAATTACCTCTTTTTCCTAAAATCTCCTAATTTTTGTAAAATTTGGAAATAATTGGAAAAGTAACGCTTTTCTGTAAAGAAGATAAAATCCTTATTTACAAAACATTATGAGAAAATTAAGGGCTCGGTGATAAATCGAATCTTGCGTATTAACGCTTAAAGATGTCTTCCTTGCTTAGCGGGCGCTGCTCGGGAATCCAGCGAAAGCCGTCCAAAATTTTGTCTTTCGGATTTATCTTGTGCATGGGATAAAGCACGGCATCGGGATCGGTCATAAACGTGATGCGGCTTATTTTCTGGTTTTCGAGGTGAATGAGAATATCGCTGCACACGGTTTTGTTCATGCCTACATAAGGCTTGCCTTTTTCGCCGCCGTAATATACGGTTTGTCCGTTGCCGTTAACAAAGACTTTCCGAAGCTCGTCTTCGATAAAACGCCCTTCCATCGTACGCCCTTTGATCTGATTATAGCCCACGCTGTCGGCTTCCGAAACGATAAAGGCATTGTCTTGCAAGAGCAGATAATCGGGTTTTCCGTGCGCGGTATTGAGCTGAATATAGTCGGCGGTAAGCTGATTTTCTTCGTTCCACAATACGGGAGCGCCGTACATTTTGAGGCTGCTGTCGCGCTCGTCGTACACTAGCGAATCGCAATACCCTTGTAGGTCGGTTTTGAAAAACTTGACATGGTGGAAAGCGAATATCACTTGCTTCTCGAGTTCTTTGTCTTTGGTAGCCAGCAAGGTATCGGCGTGCAGATAAAGCGAATCTTTTTCCAAAATTTTGGTAAAAAGGGCTTTTCCGGTAACCAGGCTGCGCTCGTCGAGCTCATACACAATGCCGTAATCGCCGTTGATGATAAAATCGTTCAGGGTATCGTTCAGGCTGATATTGCCGTAAGCTTCGCCCACGCCTTTGATACGGTCGTAATAGACGGTATCGCCGCTCAGGGTATTTTCTTTTCGCGTAATCCGGGCGTTTTGATGAAACAGGGTGCGGTCGTGGCGGGTGTCGTACCAGCCTTTTTCAGAATAGATCGTACTTTCTTTAGTATAGATAAATGTAGGGCCTTCAAATATTGCCGTTTCGGTAGTGGTGAGGTATTTTAGGGTATCGCCCCGCATTTCGTAGTCGGGATGGGTCAAGGTCACGCTGTCTTTGAAAAAGACTGATTTTGAGGCAGAATGGTAAATGCCTGCTTTGCTGCGCAATACATTCTGATTTTTGATAGAGGTAAGTGTGCCCCAATTGGAATAGGAAGCTGTACCGACCCCCACGTCAAAATTGAGCGAATCGGTTTCGAGGCGGAGATCCCGTTCTACCATTCTGACTTTTCCACGGAGTTTTCCGCTGCGGCTATTGCCGTCGTAATACAGCGAATCGCCGTAGATATTCAGTGTATCGCCTTGTTTTACGTGAATATGTCCGTAGGCCAGCAAATAATTTTGCTCGGAATACAACTGGGCGCTGTCGCAAAACATGAGCATACCCTGATGCCGTATCCGCACATTGCCTACCAGGCGTTGCGCATCACGGTATTGCTGGTTGTAGATCAATCTGTCGGCACCGAGAATTTCGATCACTTTCCGATCCTGCGGCTGCGCGTTTGCGGGCAGCATTCCGTAGAGGAAGCAGAGAGTTAGCAGCGCGCGAAAAAGGGAAGGAAACAGCGGTTTCAAAGTATTCCGGTTTGACAGGGTAAAGCTAAGTAATTTTCCGCGTACGGACTTGGGGCTTCGTCCTGGTGCGTTTGTTTGGGTTGTGTCTGTTTTTTAGGGGAGGGTGCTTAGTCTTCGTCCTCGAACCAGACGATCCCTATTTTATCGGTGTCTGCCACGATAATTCCCGAGTCGAAAGTAGCTTCAGTAAGGCTTTTCCAGCCGTTTAGCCGTTTTACATGGGTTTGTCCGGCGAAGCTGTCTTTCTCCTTTTGCCACGTTGCATTCGAGAAATAGCGTGATTTCTCTCCAAAAAGCGAGAGAAAGTCTGTAGCCAGCAGGTCTGCTTCTTCCTGCGGCATCATTTTGGCGCCGTAGGCCATGTCTTTATGCAGCAGTTCGGAGAGTACGGCCACTGCGGTTTCCCGGTCGGGGAGCTCCGTAAATATACCTTGTACTTCTTCTGTCGAAACGGGTTCCGGTATGCTTTTTTTCTTGCGGTAAAACAGGATACAATGCCAGAAAAAAAAAGGAATTTCTTCTGATTTTTTCAGGATTATCTCTTCCCATGTGGCGGTATGCGGCCGTTCGAACAGCAGTACATGAGCGGCCCGCTTGTCGAGTCGGGTTTTGAGGCGATTAAAAAGCGCGTAGTCCTGATTCATAAATGGGTGTTCTTAACCGCAAGCAGCCCGCAAAAGTTATGCCCGGAAGCGAGAAGTTGGCAAAAAAGAAAACCTCCCCGGGTAGAGGAGGTTTTCGGCTGAGTAAAAATATTCGGATTAAGCCTGCAGCTTGGCACGAAGTCCTTTGTCGATTTCGTTGAGGAAATCTTCGGTGTACAGGTATTGATCGGGAGTTACCTTATCGCCGTGGATGCATACGGCAAGGTCTTTGGTCATTTTGCCGCTTTCTACGGTTTCGATACACACCTGCTCAAGGGTTTTGCTGAAACGCACCAGATCTTCGTTACCGTCTTTGGTACCACGGAAAGCGAGGCCCTGGGTCCAGGCGAAAATCGAAGCGATGGGGTTGGTAGAAGTGGGTTTGCCCTGCTGGTGCTGACGGTAGTGACGGGTTACGGTACCGTGTGCCGCTTCGGCTTCCATGGTTTCTCCGTCGGGTGTAATGAGTGCAGAGGTCATCAGTCCGAGCGAGCCGAATCCTTGTGCTACGATATCGCTTTGCACGTCGCCATCGTAGTTTTTACAGGCCCATACGAAGCCGCCGTTCCATTTGATAGCCGCAGCTACCATATCGTCGATAAGGCGGTGTTCGTAGGTGATGCCGAGTGCATCCATATTCGTTTTGAACTCGCTTTCGTAGAGTTCTTGAAAAATATCTTTAAAACGACCGTCGTATTTTTTGAGGATGGTGTTTTTGCTGGAGAAATAGAGGTTCCATTTCTTATTGATGGCCTGATTGAAGCAGGAGCGCGCAAAACCACGGATCGATTCGTCGGTGTTGTACATAGCCAGGGCTACGCCGTCGCCTTTGAAATCATATACATCGAAAGACTGGGGTGTGCTTCCGTCTTCGGGGGTAAAAGTGAGGGTGAGCTTACCTTTTCCTTTGGTGACAAAATCAGTGGCGCGGTACTGGTCGCCGAAAGCGTGGCGGCCGATGCAGATAGGCTGGGTCCATTGCGGAACCAAACGGGGGATATTGTTGATCACGATGGGTTCGCGGAACACGGTACCGTCGAGAATATTCCGGATGGTGCCGTTGGGCGATTTCCACATCTGTTTGAGGTTGAATTCTTTTACGCGGGCTTCGTCGGGCGTAATGGTCGCGCATTTGATACCCACGCCGTATTTCCGGATAGCGTGTGCGGCTTCTACAGTTACTTCGTCGTTGGTGGCGTCGCGGTGCTCAATGCCGAGGTCGTAGTACTTGATGTCGATGTCGAGGTAAGGAAGAATCAGCTTGTCTTTGATGAATTTCCAGATGATGCGGGTCATTTCATCGCCGTCGAGCTCTACAACGGGATTGGCTACTTTGATTTTGCTCATTATTGAATGTGTTTTTGAGTTTCGCGAATGTGTAAGGAAAAGCAATGACGGCGCGAATATACAAATTACCGCGTTTTTTCAAGGACTATACGCTTATAGAATGAGCGTAACGCATGAACGCAGCGTATGAAGAAAGCTTTCGAACCTTCATCGGGAGGGAAAACAGACTTGGTAGTTTGCGCCTGTTTTTGTAGGGAATTCCCACCATACCCCCTTCCCGGGGTCAATTTAGCGGTTTATCTTTTTGTGAACAAACCGATGTGGCCTGTAAATGAAGGTTCGAAGATAGCAGTAGATTTTTTGCAAAGGACCGGCACAAGCAAGGGGATACAGCGTAATAGTGCGTTAGCGGATTCAGGCTTAACGCAGTGATCGGCCAAGGGCTGCCATTTTCAGCGCCGCTACGGCCGATTCGACTCCTTTGTTGCCCAATCTTCCGCCCGAGCGTTCGGCGGCCTGGTGCCAGGTGTTGTCGGTCAGCACGCAAAAAATAACGGGGACCCCGTATTTGAGCGATACGTCTTTGGTGCCTTGCGAAGTGGCTTCGCATACGAAATCGAAGTGACGGGTTTCGCCCTGTATAACGCTACCAATTACAATTACGGCATGGGGTTTTTTCGCTTCGATAAGCCATTGTGCGGTCAGGGGCAGTTCAAAAGATCCGGGGGCTTCTACAATGGTCAGGTTTTCGGGCTTTACGCCGTGGCGGAGCAGGGTTTCTTCTGCGCCCTGCCTCAGGTTACCGGTCACATCGCCGTTCCATTCGGATACGGCAATGGCAATGCGGAAATCAGCGCCATCGGGCACAGTAGCCGGATCGTAACCCGAAAGGTTATTTCCGACGGTAGCCATTAACGGGAAGCCTTGTTTTTCGCGCGGTACAGGTATTTCTCGATATCTGCCGCTTCGGCCGATTGTTCAAACTCGTCAGCGATGCGCTGGTAATATTCGGCTGCTTTGGCGTAGTTGCCAAGGTCTTCGTAAGCCAATGCCGCTTTTTTGAGGTAGAGCGGAGTGGTAAATTCGTTCACGTTTTTGCGGGCCGCTGCTTCGTATTTGGCAATGGCTTCCTGCGTTTGGCCGAGTTCGAGGTAGGCATCTCCGCAAGAACCGATGGCTATGCAGGACACCTGCTGATCGTCGAACTCAAGTCCTTCGAGGGCATTCACCGCCAGGTCGTACTGACCGGTATTGAGGTAGCTGATACCGAGGTAGTAACGAGCCAAATCGCCGGCGTTGGTGCCGCTGTATTCGTTGGCTATGTGCAGAAAGCCGGGATGCTGCGAGGTACCGTTGATAGCCAGGTTAAACGAGTCTTTTTCGAAATAGTACTGTGCTTTCCACATCAGTTCGGTAGCTTCGCGCTCACGGGGCTGCTTGTAGAATTTCAGGTAAGCGAAAAATCCGAGTACCAGCACTACTACTGCGCTGCTTATGATAATAAGGCTGCGGCTGTTTTCGGTGAAATAGCTGCTAATTCTGCTGAGCGCTCCTTGGTTGCGTGAATACTTTGGTTGGGTTGCCATGAAACTGAATATTTGGGACTGCAAAAATAATTTTTTTTTCAGATAAGCCTAATCCGGACTTTCACCGGGATTGATTTTCGTACTTTTACCCCGTTATGCACCTTTCCCGGATATCGCTGCTTAATTTCAAAAACTGTGCGGAAACCACGCTCGACCTGATTCCCGGGGTGAACTGCCTCCTGGGCGATAACGGCGAAGGGAAGACCACCCTGCTCGATGCGGTGCATTACCTGTCTTTCTGTAAAAGTTATTTTAACCCGGTCGATAGTCAGCACATTCGGCACGGGGAGGCTTTTTTCGTGATACAGGGCTTTTTTGAGTACCGTGACGAGACCATAGAGGTGTATTGCGGCCAAAAAAAAGGGCAGAAAAAATCATTTAAAAAAAATAAAAAAGAATATTCCCGCCTTTCGGATCATATCGGCCTGTTTCCGCTGGTGATGATTTCGCCTTCCGACACCGATCTGATAAACGAGGGCAGTGAGGTGAGAAGAAAGCTGATAGATACCATCATTTCGCAGTACGACAGGCAGTATCTCGAAAAGCTGATCGAATATAACCGGGTGCTGCTTCAGCGCAATACGCTGCTCAAACGCTTTGCCGAAACGCAATCGTTCAACGCCGAATTGCTGGAGGTGTGGGATGCCAGTCTGGTAAGCTTGGGCCAAACGGTCTATGAAGCGCGAAAAGCCTTTATCGACGATTTTATCCGCTTGTTCAATACTTATTTTTCTGTCATTTCGGGTGGAAAAGAGCAGGTAGGCATCATGTACCGCTCCGATCTGAACGAGGGCGATTTTGCCGAAACGCTACGCCGTTCGCAAAGCCGTGACCGGTTTTCGCACTATACACAGGTGGGCATTCACAAAGACGATTTGGTATTTACCCTCGGCGGACATCCCATTCGTAAAACAGGATCGCAAGGGCAGCAGAAATCTTTTCTCATCGCGCTTAAGCTGGCTCAGTACGAATATATAGCCCGTATAAAGCAGTTGAAGCCCATTTTGCTGCTCGACGATATTTTCGACAAGCTCGACGACCGTCGGGTGGCAAGACTGATGGAACTGGTTACCGGCGAAGGATTCGGGCAGGTTTTTATTACTGATACCAGTGCCGAAAAATTACCTGCTTTGCTTCAGAAAATGAACGTATCGCATCGTATCTTTGAGATGAACGAAGGCATTGCCTGTCTTGTATGAAAAAAACATCCAATCAGCAGACCCTGAAGCAGGCTATAGACCGGCTTATCCGTGCCTACGGATTGGGCGAGCGTATGGAGCGTCTCGACCTGATCGATTCATGGGAAGAGCTGATGGGTAAGGCTATTGCCCGGCGTACAACAGATTTGTTCTTCAAAAACGGTACGCTTACCGTAAAGCTCGATTCGAGTGTGCTGCGCGAGGAACTGATGATGGGCAAGACCGAGATCATGCGCATGCTCAACGAAAAAGCCGGCAAAGAGCTTGTGCGCGATATGGTGTTCAGGTAGTTTTCAGGGCATTTTTTTGCGTGCTTCTATCAGTCGTTTTTCCGTTTGCTGCGCCCTTCTTCTATTCATAAGCCTTTCGTAGTATTCAATAAATTGTATATCGAAGCCCAGGTTTATAAAAGAATTTTGAAACGAGGCATCGAACCCTTTATCGGGAAATATAGGAATACCCCAGCTCAGGTTTAAATCGAGCGCATTACTGAAAGTAAGTCCTGTACCTATCCCCAGCATAGGAAACTTGAACTCGCTGTCGGTTTTGACATTCACCATGTTATATAATAGACCTGATCCGTACAGCAGAATATGCCAGTTGCTGATAATCGGCTCTACCGGAGGGCCTTTTTTGATATAAGATTTGCCGAATATCTGGTAAGTTTCGCCGGGATTTCGAGGTTTCCAAAACCCGGGATTGCTCAGCTTGTACTTTATGCCGATTTTTTCGCTGACATAAGACAGGTTTTTAAGTGTAGAATTATCAGGCAGGAGCAACTGTTTTTGCGTAAATACGGCATTGTTTACCCCTACTGTAAAATGCAGTTGCAGGGGCCTCGCCTTAAAAGGTTTAATCTGCCCGAGCTTGGAGATAAATCCTTCGACATTAAAGCTGACTGTTTCTTTTCCTTCGCCCTGTTGTTCGATGACGGTGTAATCTTTTACAAAAGAAATTATGATACTCAGTGTATTACGGATGTTGTCGTCGGGAAATAAATAACCGATGTCTTCAATACTTTTCAGGTATTCGGAGATGGTCGATGCGCGGTTAAACCGATAGAGGGTAGAAGCCATAAGCAGGAAGCGATCGGTTTTACCGTCGTTAATTTCGAGCAGCCTTAGATCTGCCATTTCTTCTGCCAGTCTGGCACAGGCACTGTTAAGCGATAAAATCAGGTCCAGGTATCGGGCATTCCGATAGCTTTGTTTGGTAAGCAATGGAATAAATTCTGCGTAAATCGTATAAAGCACGTCCGACAACACACTTGTATTTTCTTTATCTGCGCCGGAATAATTAAGCTGAATACGAGCTTTATCGAGGTAAAAATAAATACGAATAAGATTTTCGGTATCGGCTTTTAATGTCGAATCGGGATTTGGCCGGCTAATATGCTCTTTTATAAGGCTGTCTATACTAAGCTGAATATGTCTTAATTCTTTGTGGATTGGAACTCCTGTGGAGACATAGTCAAATGCTTTTCCGCCCAGGGTTTTTCGATTAAATATGGCGAGCTTGTCGTTTCTGAAGCTGAAGTGTTCTACGATATAATATACCAGTCCGATGTGATGGGTGATTTTTTTCAGCGATTTTTCCATGGATTCTTTTACGGCGTCGGCCAGTACCACACTGGCTGCGCATTGCAGGCTATCGCTTTTTGGGTCGGTTTTGCAACTGTCGGCGCGCAGTAGCTGGTAACGATTGAGGTATTCGTAGGTGCTCGAATAGGAAATTTGGAGCAGACCGAGCTCTTTTAGCTTCTTATCATGACGTACTACCTCGGCGCTGAGGTCGATTAGCAGCGGAATAAAATTCAACGCACGCGAGTCGGAATAGGCAAGTTCATCTGAGCGTTTCTCTCCTTTTTTGATGAAAGATTTCAGCGACAGGGGCTGTTTCAATTGGGCTTCAGCGTAGTCAAAATGCGTGGCTAATTCTATGAAATTTACCAGATCCTGTCCTTTCAGATTTCGCAGATAATATTCGAGCCAGCTTACCACAAATACAAGATTAACGGTGTTTTCCAGGATTTTTTTGGTACGAATGGCTTGATCTTTCTCCAGCACCAGTTCTTTTACAATATTATTGGCAAAGGAATATACGGTTCCTCCAACCTTAGAGATTCTTGATAGGAGCGCGTTTTGTACCGTTTTTAGCTTTAGTTCCTGTTGTTTTTCGGCAATTATTTCGAGAATAAGCGTAGCATCTAAGGAGCCTCGGCCGAACGAAAGTCCGTCGAGTCCGATTTGAAGGGTAGGTGCCGCGTATTCAAGATTATCCTGTGCCTTTAGGGAGGTATAATTGACAACATTTATCAGGAAGAAAAAAAGAATAAAGTAATAACGTGTCATGGCCGAGAATTTTAAATGGAATACTACTCCGAGCGTACTAACTCGCTTTTATAAAGCGTTTCAATTTACATTTTTTAGAATATAAATTAAGACAGAAACAGACGGATTTTTAATTTTCCTCGGCTACACAAAGCAGCTTTCTGATTTTTCCGGGCTGGGCCCAACTGAGGGTGCCTTCCATCTTTAAGGAACGCAGGTAATGCTCTACTTTTTTGTCCTGCAAGCGCGACAGCAGGTATTCGGCTTCCGAACGTGTGCCTACGGGGATATAAGCCTGTAAAGACTGGTTTACCTGCCAGCGTCCTTCGGCTAAAATCGGATTGAACTCGTTTTTTCCGGAGGCTTCCCATACGATTTTATAGGGCGCAAAATTATAGCTGCCCACGCCCAACAAGCCCCACCAGTAACCGCGCGATAACATTCCTTTGAGTAAGAGTCCTTTTCGCGACTCGAGCAGGGCTTGCTGCTGTTGCAGGTACTGCCAGGTTTCGGGGTAATGTTCAAGCGCTTGTCTGCTGAGCGGTTTCCCGTCGCTACCGTACGGAAGTAACACCCATTTGGAAGGATTCTGCAAGCCTTGCCTGAATTCTACCGCGCTCAGCAGCGGATAAATCAGGTGGCGGGAAACTACAGCTTTGTGACCTTGTCGGTTACTTACTTCGACGGTATCCGTATCAATGTCGCGATACTGGTCAAAGAAAAAGACCGCATTGGCTCCGCCGGTATTAATGCCTTGTCGGGGTTTCGATTCTTTTTTGATCCGGATAGGGGTAAAGTCTGACAGCAATTCGGGTTCGGAAGCTGAACGCACGCTGAGCGGATCGTTGGGGAGAAACAGCGGGCGAGCCAGCGCGGTGTGCCAGTCGCCGTTGGTATAGGTCAGGTAGGGCAGTGGGAAAGAGGGGGCCTTGTCGCGCGTAAAGCTCACTAATCCGTGGCGGGTAGCGATGGTGCCGAAAATGCCGGTGCCTTTAAAATCGACTATTTTTTCGGGGGCATATTGCACTTCCCGTACCCGGTAATTTCGGAAATGCTGATGCGCACCGTCGTTCAGCAATAAGGACAGCGGCATAAAAAATACGGCTTTTCCGTGTGGAGCAAGCGAATCCCGAATCGCTTTTTGGATGATCAATGCCGCTATATCGATACGACTTCCACCCAGCAGTAATTGTTTCGGACTGCTTACCAGGTCGTAGTCTATAAAATCCTGTTTGACGGCATTTTTATACGCTTCCGGAAGTCGGGTAAAATTGCACCAGGGCGGATTCCCGAACAACAGATCATAAGCCGGAGTGCGAAGTTTCAGAAAATCTTCGTTCGAAAAATTGGAACTCATATCCAAGCCGTACTGCGTGTCGAATTTGTCCAGCGCACGTTGATAGTACTTTCGGTTAAGCTCATTCCCGAACAGGCGGTGCACAGGCAGCTCGCTGATTTGTTTGCCCTGTTGTAATCCGTAGCTGATCAGCGCCTCCAACAGATTGCCTTCGCCCATAGTAGGATCAAATACCGTAGCGCCTTCTATCCATTTTGTATAAATTTCAAACTCCCGAATAGCGAATACGGCCCATTCGATCGGTGTAAATACATCGCCTATGGTAAGCTCATGCGAAGAGAGACCGGAGGTTTCGGGTAAGGACATTCACTTGTAGTTAGCAGTAGGCTAAAGAACGTAAAAATACGGTCACTTGCGGTAAAGCAGGATGTATTTCGCCCGGTGCTTATCTGATTATGACGGTACGAAAGGTAAGATTGATCCTCAGACTATGAATGCGGCTGCTCGGAGGTAAACGGTGGAGCCAGTGTGTTTGCGTGCTGCCTTTCATTAGTAACAGGCTTCCCGGCGCTAATTTCAGCGAAACGCTTTCTCGGGTTTGTTTATGCCGAAAAGAAAATTTGCGTTCGGCTCCCAGGCTGAGCGAAGCAATAGTCCCGTTTTTACGAAGATCTTTTTCTGCGTCGCTGTGCCAGCCCATGCCTTCTTTTCCGCTGGGATAAAGATTGAGCAGGCAGGAGTTGAACGTTTCGCCGGTAGAAGCGCTGATCTTGTTTTTCAATGCCAGTAGCTCGTCGGTCCAGAATAAGGCGGTGCGGGTAATACCCGAGTAGGTGTATTCGAAAGGACGGTCGCCGTACCAGGCTACCTGACGGCGGGTCTGAATGTGTTTTCCGAAAATCAGTGCTTCGTCGTTTTTCCAGACAATGGTATGCAGTAAGCTTTGCAGATAATCTGCGGCCTTATCGGCATCTAAGAACGAGGAATAATATACCGCTTCGCCATCGTAGGGCAGCAGTTGCATTTCGGATTCGGGTTCAAAAAGCTTCATGGTTCGGTGCGGGCGCTTTCCCAGCCGATGAGTGCCGTTTTACGAAGAGGTCCCCACATATAGCCTCCTGTCTTGCCGCTAGCCTGAATCACACGGTGGCAGGGTATCAGAAAGGCTACCGGATTGCTCCCGATGGCCGTACCCACGGCCCTGGCGGCAGTAGGCTGACCGATTTCGCGCGCTATTTCACCGTAAGTCGAAAGTCGTCCCATGGGGATACGCAGCAGCGCCGCCCATACGCTGAGCTGAAAAGGCGTGCCTTTCAGGTGCAGCTTGATCTGTGGCCACTCTTGCGGGTTTTTCTGAAAAATGCGCAGGGCTTTTTCCTGTAGGGGATCGCTGCCCGGCAGCAAAGAAGCCTCTGGGAAATGCGAGCGCAGGTCGGCCAGTAAGGTATGGGCGTTATCGGTAAAAGCCATATAACAAATGCCTTTCGGGGTCGAAGCGATACCCAACGGGCCGAAAGGGCTTTCGGCCATGCAGTAACGGATGTGCAGGTTTTTTCCCCGGTGCTTGTATTCGGCCGGACTCATGCCTTCGAGCGTGATGAAAAGATCATGCAATCGTCCGGTGCCCGAAAGTCCGGTTTCGTGAGCCGTCTGCGAAAGCGTGGCTCCTTGTTCGCGCAACAGTTTTTTGGCATGCGTTACGCTGAGGTATTGCAGAAATTTTTTGGGACTGGTACCTGCCCATTCGCTGAACAAACGTTGGAAATGAAAAGGGCTCAGATGGATTTTTGCGGCAATTTCGTCAAGGTCGGGCTGCTCGGTGTAATGGGCCTGTAGGTAGCCGATGGCAGCAGCTATGCGTTCGTAATTAAGCTGATCCTGTGTGTACATGGCCGGAGTTTGTTTTCGGCAAATTTCGGAATCGCGACGGGGAATAAAAACCCGAAACTTGCGGTTTTAGGCTAAACGGCAGAAATTTTACCCACGTAAAAATCCATACGGTACATATCAAAGCCTTCTGCCCAGTAATCTTTTACCACCTCACGTAGTGTAAATCCCAGTTTTTCGTAAAAACGGAAAGCCACCTGCGAAGTTCTGACCGAAATACAAGTAATCTCCGGAAAGCTTTTCAGCTTGTCGATGCGATACTGTGTAAGCAGGCTTCCCAGTCCTTTGCCTTGTTGCGCAGGGTGGATAATGTCCCAACTTATTTTACCGGTATGTCGGTCGTCCGAAAAATTGAATCCACCGCAGCCGAGAATTTCGCCTTCCTGTTCCAACACAAAATGATTTTCGCTGTAATTATCGAGGTAAAGGATCAGATCCTTTTCTTCTTCGGGGGCAAAATAAAGCGGGGTGTTGAGCCTGAAAAGCTGTAGCAGGGCTTCTTTATCTTGGGGTTGGTAAAGGCGTATCAGTGGTTTTTCGGGCATAGCTGTACCGAACTTGGGGTCGAATTAAGATTGCGCGTCGGTTTTGGGATAATCGAAAGCGCCTTTTCGCAGGTGAATGCCGTATTCGAGCCAGGCTTTGAGACAGGCCAAAAAGTTAGCCCATCCTTCGGTATTGCCTTTGAGCCAGTTAATTCCGGCTTCGTCGGGTTGCCCGCCGGTTTCGGTGATCGATACTTTAGTGCGGTCGCCATACCCGGTAAGCTCAATTTGAGTGAGGTGAAATTTGCCCTCTATTTCCCAGTAAAAAGACACCAGCTTATTTGTTTCGATTTTCCCGACCAATATGCGCGATTCCCCTTCAAATTCGGGGAAAGTCCACAGCAGTTCGCTGCCTTCTTCCATACGTCCCGTACTTTTCGAAATGAAATAATTCGTCATTTTTTCGGGATCGACAATGGCTTCAAATACTTCTTCGACCGGTTTAAGCACCTGAATCGCCGCATTGACACTGAATGTGGATTCGCTCATGTATATTGTATTAAGTTGGCTAAAACTATCCGGAAAACAGGGTTTTACTCTTCTATACCAAGCAGGTTGGCAACCGTCAAAGTAAGAGTGCGCAAAAAGCAGCGGCCTTTTTCATGCAAATGAGTTTCCAGCTAAAATACGGTACCGGATTGACAATTGCATGATTACAGCGTTAAATAAAGACTGATTTTTTTTGTTTTGTGCCAGCGTACGCTTTTCAGGTGCAGCAGATAAACACCTGCGGGTTTTGTATCGGGCGATTTCAGGATTTTCGGTATCGCATTTCAACGGCATGACGCTGTAAGTCAAAAATACACAATCAAATGCCTTTTCGCCTATCGAAAATAAAGAGTAAGAATGTTTATTTAATGAATTGTTTTGAATTATTGAGTGCTTTAAATATATTTAATACTTAATTATAAGTATTTGTTTATTAGTATTATGTAATTAAATTAATTATCTATTTATGGGTTCTTTTAAAACGTATTATACACGTGGTGTTTACATTAATCCTGCGAATATCGGCTACAGCCAGAACGCGCACCAGGCAATTGCAAGAGGGCTGTATGACTTACAGGACTGGTTTCGCACAAAGCTTGGCGGAAAAACTTTTAAGCTGCATCAGGATCCGGTACTTCACGCTACTTCCGATAAGCCTACGACCTGGTTTTCGGGCTCCAATTTTTATTATAATTCATTAGCCGAGGCTTCGCGTTTATTGGGTGCAAAGCAAAATGATCCGCAAAACTTATGGGTAATATATGTGGATGCGCCGGGAGGCGGTTCAGGCACGAGTAGTGTAGCGGTGATGGGGCACGACGATATAATCGGACTTATAGGTTTGCATCAGACCCAACCTTCTGTAAACAGGTGGATTGGCGGTATGGGACATGAACTCGGGCATGCCGCCGGGCTGGATCATTCACCTGCAAGCACCAATTTTATTATGGACCAGGGCATGTATAAGTATCCGAACACCGATATCGAGCCCCGTCATATAAGCCAGTTGAAGCAAAGTCCTTTTTTTCAGTATTAATCGCACCTATAAATTTTCACCCATGTCGTTTTCAGGATTAAAAACGCTCTACACGTACGATAACCACCCGCATCCGGAGAAGAACCCGATTAGTTGCGGGCAGGCCGCTATCGCGACACTCTACGATTTTTATAAAGTAGTGCCTTATCCTTTGCAGCGCTATAAGCCCGGTCCAGACGGAATTCTACATTACGATTACAAACTGGTGGATGCCCTTTTTACTGATTTTCCTCCTTCGGGGATACCGCCTTTTAATTTGTTCGGGCTAAAGTTTACCGTTCGTGAAACAATTCTCAGCGCCTTACAACAACGTGGTATAAAAGCACAGGAAGGGTATGCTGCGGCATTTGGCAACGGTATATACGAGCGTGACGCGCTGATAAATTGGATTACAAAATATAAAATGCCCGTAATGGTACTGATGGATTTGCACGATTTGCAAAAAGCGCTCGGATCGTCGCAAGTACCGAACTGGTACACTTTACATTGGGGCTTTATATACGGCGTGTCAAAAGACGCAGTGCAGTTTGCCAGTTGGGGAGAGGTACGTAACCTTCCGTGGAATGCGTTTATGGCTTCCTGGCACTGTAAAGGCTTGCCTTATCCGAATAATTTTTACGCTATTTATACCCATCGCTGAGCCAACTAACTATGTATTATTTTGCATAGCGCTGCCTTTGTATAAAGAGACAGCTCTTGTGGAAAGGGCGTATGGGCCAACAGACTTTTGATTTACGTGGTATCCGCTTTGGATCAGTAACGCGTTTTCAATGTCAGCTCACCAAGGTCTTTAATTTGTTCCTGTGCGGTAAAAATAACCCGGCCTTTTTTAGACAATACTTCCCAGGCGATATGACTGGTAATGTCGTTGGTGATAAGCGAACCGGCGGCGGTGCTATCGCTCACATACTCGATACGGTGGTCGCTGTGGATACGAACCGGCTGCCGGTACTCGCGGTGTACAATCAGCAGATCTCCGCGTCCTTCGACAGCGGCCCGGTAAATTTCCTGCAAATCGGTAAGCACTTTGCCTTCCGATACCGCCTCTTCCATTTCACGAATGGCCTCTTTGCGCCTTCGGTGCTGAATTTCCTGTATAAATTCCCAGCTCTGCCTGGCTAAGTGATGGGGCTGGGTTTGGTGGTAGTTTATAGGTAGGTAACCGTGGTAAATAGCGGGCGAATCGGCTACCTGCAGCAAGCGGCTATAATTGTCTTCCGTGCAAATCACCACGCAGCGCAACTGGGTTTGGCGACAGACCCTGACCAGTGCTTTGTCGATTTTATTGAGGTATTCGCGCACCATGTTGTCCACCTGTTTTGGGTCGCTGGCTTTTTCACGGCTGTCGATATAGTGCATATTTTCGGGGAAAGGAAAATCTTCGTTTTCCACTTCCGAAGTAATGCTGTCGTTGATCGCTTCGTACAATTTCGCCCCGCTTTGGGAGAGCAGTAAGAGGTGATATTCTTCCGTACGGCTATACGCTTTGATAAGTGGCCTTACCGAAAATTTATCCGAAATATGCAGACTATTTTCTTCGATCGGCCAGGGCAATTTGATGATTTCGGAGGTCTCGTTCGATACGAAAATATGCAGGCTGTCGAGCAGGTAATTGACATCGACACGCGAGGGAATGTCGCTTAGGTGCTGTAACAGCGGCGCTACTGCACGTTTTCCGAATTCGGCGATGATTTTTTCTTCGGCTTCCCGCAGCAGATTTTTTAGCACGATTTCGTCGCTCGTAGTATCGGGATGTGTGCGGTGGGTGTTAAACGAAAGGGTGACAGCGGGCAAATTTAGCTCTCCGGCCAATTTTTCAAGTTGTTCTTTTACAGCCATAAAAATGGATTTAAAGGGTTATAAGTACTGTCGGAGATGCGTGGGGATAGAAAAACTCCGTGTAAGCAGCGTCGAAATTTAATTCCGAAAGACAAAGCGTGTGGTCAGCCTTCTGCTAAAGATAGTAAAAAAGTGGCGTATTTCAAGGTTTTCGGTGGGTCGGTTAAGCGAAAGAAGATGCTGTACGTGCTGTTTTTCTATGGAGAAAAAATAGAAAACGCCGATTTCCTTTGTGGAGAAAGGGATAGCGAAATGTGCAGCGATGTGGAAAAAAGGGCAGGAAATTTACCGGAAGAAAGTAATTTATTTTTCCACCAGACTGAGCCATTCTTTGATAATATCCTGTAATGCTTTTCCTTTTTGCTTTACTTCTTCGGCAGTACGAAAGGTGATCATTCTGCGTCCGTCTTTGTAATCGCCTTCGAGCAGCGCTGTATTTTTTCGAATTCCGGCTCCGGTTGGGAATACGAGCAAAGCCAATCCTTTCCGGATATTGATCACTACAAGATCACGTTTGTACTCTTTTGGATCGAAAGGCTTCATGGTCCCGCTGTAAAAGAAAGCGGGCGAATTCCATTTGATATGCTCTCCGATTTCCTTATCGGCACTCAGGATAAGTTTTCGCAGCGCTTCGATAATCGCGGCAAATTTAGGATCGAGCTCTTGCAGGTACGCATCTACTTTTTCAGAGCTGTGTGTATAATTCTCTTTCGCCATTTCCACTAAATTAGCTAAAAAGAGCCAGCGCTTAAAGTTCGTTCGGTTGTTTTTCTGAAAGATTAACGCATGGGTTCATGCCAAAGCAGGTTGGGTTTAAGGTAAATGAATCCTTTTTGGAAATCGATGAAGGTATTGAACCGTTTTAACAGCAGGTTGCCTATAAGCTCATTGTCGCTTGTGCCTTCGGGATCGCGATCGTTGACCAGCGCGGGAATTTGGTACAGCCGATAGTCGCCGATGCGTATTTCCGGTAATTGTAGCACGGTTTGCGTATAAGGTTTGCCCGAGCTACCGGTAGAAACAGCCTTTCCCGTTGCTGTAAGACCGGCATTTTTCAGCCCGCTTTGGGTGGAAAAAAGTTCGCTAATAAATAGGGTGCCGTCTGAACCGGTGTCGAATCCGAACCAGGTAGTATGTGTTTGTCCACCGAAAATCAGGCTGCATTCTACGTAGGGAATCCCGTTCACCATTTTGATTTCGAGCGTGCTATAACTCGAATCAAGTGCCGGAAGCGAAGGGTGTACAATTAGCCGCTGTTTTTCGTAATCAATTTCCAGGATTTTATTTTCGAAAGCCACCCAGCCCAAAATGGCATCGAACGAGGTACCTGCGTAATCGATCACCAGCAGAGGCGCATGTGTCCAGGTCAATTGGCCGATGCACAAGGTGTTGTCGATACTTACCGGTACGTCGATTACCCCGTCGGCTCCACCGTTGAGCTGCTTGCCCTGTGTGTGAATCCCGATTTTTTGTGCCGCTGCGGCGGTGATTACATTTGCTCCGGCATTGGTGTCGAATAGAAAATCGAGGGTGTCGGAACCGTTGATTGTACCTCGAAAATGGATGCCGTGATCACGGCCTATACGAAAATGAAGTGTGTCGGCCGAATGAGGATTTGGCGAAGTGTAAGAAAGCGGCTGAGTAAAAGTGGGTATTTGCCCTGATCGTGTATCTACACGTGTCCATGCGGTATCGCGCTTGTTTAGCACGACTGAAAAATCATATATTTTTTCAGGTTTTACATATAGAAAAAGTGTATCACAATCACTGTAAAAAACAATTTCCTTTTCTCCTTTGAAAGGGTAGGCTACCAGCACATCGGGCTTCAATTCGGGCGAGATTCGCCAGGCTTTCCGATAGATGAAATCGCCTTCTTGTACGGTTAAAAGAGTATCGGAAGTATGGAGTACAGGTGTGTGTGTTTGTGCGGAAACCGATACTGCTAAAAGTACGAAGGTAAATAATGGAGCAATTTTGTAACGCATTGTAGTAGTTTAGGTAGGAAGAATCCGGGAAAACGGGTTTTTATCACGTTTTTATGAAAACTGAGGCGTATAGCAAAAAAGCCGTTGCGCTTGCTGGAAAATGATTTTCGGCTTACCGAAAACAAAAGTAGAAAACCTGAAAAGAGAGAAGCTTTTCAGGTTGTTAAATAATGTTAGAAGATAGGAAAAAAATAGTGCTGCTTTTTTAAAAGTCCGACATAGAAACGAGCTTGCAGGTGAAAGCGAAGCAGGCGGAAAATCACGCGTATAATTGGATTTTTTCTTTTGTTTTTTAGAGTTCGCGCTGACGGATGGGAGTGAGAGAGCAACGGTGGTGGAGAGAATAATAAGGAATGGGAAGCTTCGATTGAACCTTCATCGAGGAGCTAAAAAGACTTGGTAATTTTTGGGCGTTTTTGTAGGGAATTCCCACAACTTTCCCCTTCCCGGTTCAAGTTAAGGATTTAAGAGATACCTCGCCATTCTGTTTTTGCTCAGGATGAAGGTTCGAAAATGAGAAGGGACTTTGGTAGGGAAAACGAGATAGAGACCAAAATCAGTAGAAAGAAGAATGGAAGCAGCGCTCAGTCGAACCTTCATCGAGGAGATAAAAAGACTTGGTGATTTTTGAGCGTTTTTGTAGGGAATTCCCGCAACTTTCCCCTTCCCGGGTTCAAGTTAAGAGATTTCACTATTGCACACAAACCTGCTTTTTCGGTAGATTAAGCTTCGAAAGCCGGATTCCTTTTTTTTGAGTGTGAGAGGGATGATCGGAAACTCGTTTTTTGAAATTTTCCTTTCGCTATCAGCCAAATATAGATAGACTCTGAAAGTTAATTACGGAGTAGTTTTTCCAGCGCTTCTTCTCTCGAAACCACGAAATTTATTTGTCCCTGCCGGTTGCTTTCCCGGATAAAATCCCGAAGACTTCCCTGTGTATAAGTTTCAAATTCTCCCACAATAGCGAGCTTCATTCGGTAGTTGGAAAATTTTTGCAGTATTTCTCCGGCAATCCCGGTTTTTAGGTCAAAAAACGCCGGACTGATATTTTTTTCATAAAGAATAATTCGGTCAGTATCCTGGTAATACACATCGATCATGATCTGTAAGATGGCTTCCGCATCACTTATCAGTAGCGTATTCGAGCTGATTTCAGCAATCCGGATCCCGTTTATAGTGTGTATTTCTATTTTCATATAAAGCGGGTTTTGTAGTTACGATCGTGGACTGTAATACATAATGCCTACGCCCAGTAGCACGAATGCCGCTCCGATAAGATCGTATTTATCGGGCGAAAATTTATCGAATTTCATAGCCCATAAAATGGACATTACTACAAACACCCCCCCGTATGCCGCATATACTCTCGCAAAAGAGGCGGTTTGCCAGGTGGCTACAATTCCGTAAAGCGCCAGCAGAAGAAGTCCCACGATGCCGTACCACCAGGGTTTGTCTTCTTTGAGCCAAAGCCATACGAGGTAACCTCCGCCTATTTCACAGAGTCCGGCGAGGAGAAAAACGGGAATGGAAGAAAGGAGCGCCATAGGTTAGAATTTACGGACAAAACCGGTTGTTTTCGGAATCAAACGAGGAGTGAAACAGCAGGCTAAAAATAGAAAAAGCCCGATGTATAAAAGTTTTTCCATGAAAAAACGGAGACCCTGAGAGCCTCCGTTTTCTTCGTGGTAAAATGTAAATCAGAAGCGTTCGGTACCCGCAAAAAAGAAGTTTCCTTCAATTTCGGCGTTTTCGTCGCTGTCGGAGCCGTGTACGGCATTTTTCGCTTTCGATTCGGCAAAACGCTTACGTATAGTACCTTCTTCGGCCGAAGCGGGATCAGTAGCACCGATGAGCGCACGGAAATCGGCTACGGCATTGTCTTTTTCGAGGATAGCAGCTACGATGGGACCAGAGGTCATGTATTCTACCAGTTCGCCATAGAAAGGACGTTCTTTGTGTACTTCGTAAAAAGCGCCGGCCTGAGCGGTAGTCAGACGGGTATATTTGAGCGCAATAATACGAAACCCGGCCGAGGTAATGTGGTCGATAATTTTGCCGATATGTCCGTTGGCTACGGCATCGGGCTTGATCATGGTGAAGGTTCTGTGAGTAGCCATTCTTGTAAAGCTTGTGTTTAGAGGGTTAAAGGGTAAAATCCCAGGGCGTAAAAGTAAAAAAAGCTTTTTGCTTTCGCTCTATCTTCCATCGCCTTTTGCCTGATTTTTGTTTCGCTCCGTTCCGGAACCTGCTTATCCCCCCGCTTTTTATGTTATTTTTGCAAGGTTTCTTTTTAACCCTGTTGCTTACGTTTCCATGATTCAATCAGGCACTCCCGAAGTACAACAATTGGCTTCCCTGCTTTCGTCCTTGCGCGACGAGATAGTTATCACCGCTCACCAGCATCCCGATGGCGATGCGGTAGGCTCTGCGCTCGGGTTGCTGCACAGTTTGCGGCAGCTTGGAAAATCGGCAGTAGTGGTATTGCCCGACGCGGTGCCGCCTTACACGGCCTGGATGCCGGGGGTAGGGGAAATACGTTATCACGATACCGATAAGACCTACACCGAAAATCTTATCGCACGAGCCAAGCTTATTTTTTGCCTCGATTACAATTCGCTTTCCCGTACCGGTGCCTTGCAACAAGCCCTCGAAACGGCACAGGCTCCCAAGGTGCTGATAGACCATCATCCTTTTCCCGAACCTTCATTTGCGCTTTCTTTTTCGGACGTGTCGGCTTGTTCTACCTCTCAGTTAGTGGCCGATTTGGCACTGGCGCTCGGGGGGGAAGCCTTGTTGTCGGCCGAAGCAGCAAACTGTCTTTATACGGGAATAATGACCGATACCGGCTCTTTCCGCTATCCCTCAACCACCGCTCATACCCATCGTATTACCGCGCTGCTTATCGAACGGGGTGCCAATAACGCATTTATTCACCGCTCGGTGTACGATAACAATACCGAATCGCGTTTACGTCTCATCGGATACGCCTTGTCGGAAAAAATGGTGCTGTTACCTCAACTCGGAGTGGCGTATTTTTCCCTCACGCGCGAAGAGCTCAAAAGGTTTCATTTCCGCAAGGGTGATACCGAAGGGCTTGTCAATTACGGACTTTCTATTCAGGGAATACGGATGGCAGCCATTTTTATTGAAGACGAGGGTAAGGTCAAAATTTCTTTCCGCTCTGTGGGTAACCTGCCGGTGAACCAGTTTTCGGCGCAGCATTTTGCAGGGGGCGGACATACCAATGCTGCCGGCGGCCGCTCTTTTCTTTCCCTTCAGGAGACCCTGGACCGGTTTCTGTCTGAGCTGCCCGAATTTGTAAAACAGTATGAAGCCTAACTCCTTTTTTTATAGTCTGTGCGTGCTGGCGTTGCTTTGCTTTGTGGCCTGCGGTGAACCCGAAAAGCCCAAGGTCAAAATTGACGAAAGGGTGCGTGAATCGATGATAGAGCGCAATAAGGAATGGGCGTATAATGAAAAGCAGGTAATTAACAACTACATCCGTCGCAAAAAATGGGACGTGATTACTACCGGTACCGGTCTGAGGTATCTTGTTTATCACCAGGGAGATACCACACAGCCTACGGCCCAAGACAACGATTTGGTAACGGTCAATTACAGCGTGTATTTGCTCGAAAGTGATTCGGTATGTTACAGTTCGAACGGTGTTCCCGAAACGTTTCGCGTAGCGATGGACAATGTGGAAAGCGGGCTGCATGAAGCCGTTACTTATTTGCGAAAAGGCGACAAAGCAAAAATTATTCTGCCCTCTTACCTTGCATTCGGATTGTTAGGCGATATGGATAAAATTCCGCCTCAATCGCCTTTGATCTATGATCTCGAAATCATTAAAATCATCAAATCTCAACCATGACTTTACGGATTTTCTTTGTAGCGGGTGTGTGCACCGCAGTGCTTACGGCCTGTGCCGGTGAAACGCACAACCGTAACAGTCTGCCCGAGGCGAAAGAAGTACCGGGTGCCGTAGCTGAATCCGATGCCGATTCACTTTCTGTTGCGGAGATCCCGACCGATAAGACACCTGTATCGAAAGATACCCTGAATACGGCGGTGTTTGAGTCAGGTGCCAACGAGAGCGTAGTGAATACGCCCGGCGGAATCCGGATCGAATATATACAGCGCGGTGCCGGTGAGTCGTTGCAAAAAGGCGATGTGGTCAGGTTGAAATACCAGGGTAAGCTGCCCGACGGAAAAGTGTTCGAGTCGAGCGATATTATCGGCCAGCCGCTGGCTTTTTACATCGGTGTAGGTATGTCGTTAAAAGGCTGGGACGAGGCGCTGCCTTTGCTGCGTGTCGGCGATATAGCTCGTGTGGAGATTCCTTCTGCGCTTGCTTATGGAAAAAGAGGCTATGGTAAACTCATTCCGCCCTCGACCGATCTGACTTACGAAATGGAAGTGGTCGATAAGATGAAGCCTGAAACAAAAGCTTCGGGACTAAAAATTTACCGCACGCTGCTCAGTTCTGAAGGAGCCAAAGCAGCCGAGGGGAAACAAATTTCCATTCATTATTACGGTTGGCTCAGCGCGAGTGGTAAGCTTTTCGATTCCTCACATTCCAGTGGCGCACCTTATACCTTTGTGTTGGGGAAAGGCAAATCCATTCCCGGCTGGACCGAAGCGCTACTCACCATGAAAAAAGGAGATAAGGTGATTTTGGTAGTGCCACCTTCACTGGCTTACGGAGAACAGGGAGTTCCCGAACTTGTTCCTCCCAATTCGACGCTGGTGTATTACCTGGAGCTGATAAATGTCACGGAGTAATTATTTTCCACACATTTCCAAACGGCCTTATTTTACGCTTTCTGAAATTTCGACGGCGCTTTTTTCACGCAGACTTATTCGCGTTTTCCAAAAGGAATTTTCAGCAATACCGAAAAATTACGACCCTGCTCGGGCAAATTTAGCAGCCGATAGCGGCTGATGTGGTTCAGGTAATAGGTGTCGAGCAGGTTGTATCCCCTTAGGAAAATCTGTATGGCGGTACCTGCCATTTTAAGTTCTATTCCGGCCGAAGCCGAAAACAGCGTATAGCCCGGAGTAGCCCTTTCGTTACGATCTACGCGGTTTTGTGCCAAAAAGTGTCGAACATCTGTACTCAAAAACCATTTTTTTACGCGTCCCTTTTCTTCGCGTGTGTATTCGAGGCTCAGCATTCCGCTGGGAGGTGGTGTAAAAGGAAGGGGCAGGTAGGTATCGAGGTTCAGGTTGCGAATGTAAGCGATTGATCCTTCTAAGTGCAACGACTCGATAAAGTGGTAGTCGGCATACAGCTCAAAACCTCCGTGTACCGCGCGAGCCTGCGTATAACGGTAAATTTGTCCGGCATCGGGCAGGGGAGAAAATTCGGCCGCCGGCCGCAGAAAAATATAATTGTCGAAATAATTGAAATAGGGTGTGAGCTTGGCAATGAAGTTCTTGTTGTGCAGAATAAAGGCCAAATCGAACTGGTAACCTGTTTCCGATTTTAGGCTCGAATCGCCCATTTCATGCCTGAAAGTGCCGTGGTGGATACCGTTTTCGCCTAATTCAGGCGCAGTAGGCATCCGGAAGCTGCGTCCCACATTTACTTTGATATTAAACGCTTGCGAAGGTTCGAACGAAAGTCCTGCCGCACCCGATACATTGTAAAAATCCCGTTCCATTTTAGGACTTAGGTAACGGTAACCACTGATTTCCAGGTTCTGGTCATATACCGGGGCGTTGTAACCGGCAAGATTGACATGGCCGTAATCGAAGCGCAGTCCGCCGTTGACCGTCGTTTTTTCATTCACGAAAAACTCGGTGAAACCGTAAGCGCCCGCACTGTAAGAGGTATAAGCGGGAATAAGAAATTCGAATCCGTCCTGACTATTGTCCATGTGCTGGGCCTGCATACCGGTAATGATTTTCCAGCGCGGCGTAAAGCTGTGGTGCAAACGGGAATTGAGCGAAAGCGTGCGTAATCCCAGCTCCAATGCGGTATTGCCTGCCGGACTCGGCGCATAGCCATGCAGGTGTGGTACGGCCTGTTCCTGACGATGGTTGAACTGGTAACCGAAATCGTTCTCGAGCCATCCGTGCCTGGTCTTGACATTGAGGCTGGCTAAGGCTTTCAGGTGACTGTTTTGTTGCCGGGGCAGATCCACGTTGCGGCTATTACCGTCGTGGGTAAGCTGATAGGCGCGGGGTATGCCCATCGCGCCAGGAAACAGGCCTGCGGTTTGCCCAAAACGACTTACCGTAACCCTGAGCATCCCCCAGTCGCGCATCATTCCCCCTCCTGCGGAAAAGTGCAGCTCTTTACCCGCCGTATTTTTCAGCCGTTCATTTTCGATAGGCAGGCGGTAGGAGTTGTAGGTAAAGGAGTCGGCCGGAACTTTATAATCGCCGTATTCGGCCCAGGTGGCGCGTACGCGGAAGAAATTTCGTTTCTTATTGCCTTCGATCATCGCAGTGGAGCCGAGGTAGGCATTATTGGTACGACCGATACCGCTTATTTCACCTCTTATACTGCCTTCGGGGGCAATGATGGGAGGCAAAATATTGATGATACCGCCGATAGCGTCGGAGCCGTAGAGCAGGGAAGAAGGACCCTTAATTATTTCGACCCTGTCCACATTAAACGCGTCGAGCTCCAGGCCGTGATCGGCACCCCATTGCTGTCCTTCCTGCTTGACACCCTGATCGTTGACCACCACACGGTTAAAGGTCATACCTCGGATAACGGGTTTGGCAATGCCCACACCCACATTGAGACTGGCGATACCCGGAATTTTTTCGAGCGATTGCGCAAAGGTGTTGCCGTTTTCTTTTTCAAAAAATTCGCGATCGGCCATTTCCACATCGAGCGAGCTTTTGACCGCTTCCGTTTTGAGCCGGTCGTTTTCGATGACAAAATTTTTAAGCTCAATAAAAGTAGGCTTCAATCTTATTTCGACCGCAGTATCGTGCAGCACCTTGAAATTCTGCGCGAAAGGCGCATAGCCCATCAGGTCGGCATGGATGTGGTAAGTACCCGGACGCAGCTTGTCGAGCAGAAAAAAGCCATCGCTAGCGCTGACCGATTTTTTACCCGTTTCGTGAATATAGACACTTACGCCCTGAAGGTTTTCGCCCGTTTCGGCATCTTTTACATAGCCCGAAAAACGGAAAACCCGCTCTTGCGCATACAGCGGCGGGAGCAGAAAAAAGAGCAAACCGATCAGAATAAAGCGATGCAACGGGACTGAGATTGCAATTAAGTTGCAAATATATAGAATACTTCCTGAATTTTTAGTTAATTTTACGAACCATTGTCATGAAAAAAGCGATAGATATTTTGGCCGATAAAACGTTGCGTAAAACGCCTTGTCGGATTTTTGTGCTGAACGAGTTTCTTCGTAAAGGCAATCAGGGGCTTTCGGAGCTTGATTTGGAACAGCGGTCGCGTAATCATTTCGACCGGGTTACCATTTACCGTACCCTTAAAACATTTATCGAAACCGATATTCTGCACAAGGTAATTGACAACGATAATGTCGTTAAATACGCGCTTTGCCGCGATTGTGGCGGACACAGCCATAACCATGAGCATGTACACTTTAAATGTGAGGTATGCCTTACCACCAATTGTCTCGACGACATTTCGATTGTGCAGGTCGAATTGCCCAAAGGCTATCGTAAAAAAGAAGCCAATTACCTGATAGTGGGCGTTTGTCCCTCTTGTGAAGCCTGAAATTCCTTTTAATTTTTTCCTATACATGAAAACCCTTTTCCTTTCTTCTGCCCGTTCGCTTCGCCTGTGGGTAGTACCCGTAGTGCTCGGATTTTCGGCTTGTGCTTCCGAAAAAAACAACGCTGATCCCGGATACAGCTACGCCGACAACGATAATTCCCTGCTTTGGGAAATAAGCGGTAACGGATTGAAGGAACCTTCTTACCTCTATGGTACCATTCATATTCAGCGTCGTGAGGTGTTTGAGTACGATACGGTGGTTTCGATAGTATTTAACAAAAGTGCGGCTTATGCGATGGAGTTGAATATGGAAGAAATCGATCCCATGAAGGCGGCTGCGCTGATGCAAACCGATAAACCGCTCGATTCGATTCTGAGTCCGGAGAAATATCGCCAGCTCGATTCCTTGTTTTTGGCGCATACGGGCATGAATCTGTCGCTGATGAAAAAGACCAAGCCTTTTTTCCTGATGGCGCAGATCATGCAATTACAGATAGGAGGGGATATGCCGGTAGCGCTCGATCTCGATTTTTTTGAAAAAGCCCGCGAGCAGAAAAAGAAACTTATCGGGATAGAGAAATTTGAAGAGCAGATGGCGGCGGTAGATGAGCTGAGCATCGAAGAGCAGACCGATCTGATTTTGGAAGGCTATAAAGACGGCGAAGCCCCATTGGCGCAAATTGATGAATTGCTGGAGGCCTACCTCAACGCCGAAGTACAGAAAATGGCAGAACTGTCGAAAGACACGTTGTATCCTGAAAAATTCCACCGCGCTTTTCTACAGGAGCGTAACATTCGCATGGCCGATCGCATTGCCGAAATTGTGCGTGAGCAAGTTACTTTTAACGCCGTAGGCGCGGCACACCTTGGCGGAGAAGAAGGGGTGATCACCCTGCTTCGTCAGAAAGGATTTGAGCTTAAGCCTATTAAGACCGCTTTTAAAGCTTCTTCTTCCCATTAAATTCCAGTTCATTCTTAATTTTCACTACGCATGAAACAGACAGTGGCTCTTTCTTTGGCTTTGCTGGCCGCCGCTACGGCAGGTGCACAGCAACACGACAAAGGAACCTTTATCGAAACCAAGCCCGGTTATTACCAGAACAACATTCTGAAAGGCATTCAGGATTTTGAGGAAACACAGAAAGTGGAACCGAAAACCCGTGTCTTTAAAGTCGATTTGTCGAGCATGGATCTGCCGATCGATCCGGCAAGCTATACGCAGGTGTGGCACAGTCAGCCTGTTTCGCAGGGAAACACCGGCACTTGCTGGTGCTATTCGACCACCTCGTTTTACGAAAGTGAAATCAAACGCCTGAGCGGAAAAGAAGTCAAGCTTTCCGAAATGTACACGGTCTATTGGGAATACGTGGAACGCGCCCGTTATTTTGTACAGCATCGCGGCAAGATGTCGCTCGGAGAAGGCAGCCAGACAATGGCCGTGGCCCGCATGATGAGAAAATACGGCGCCGTACCCCTGTCGGCTTATACCGGATTAAAAGCAGGACAGCAGTATCATACGCACGCCAAAATGTTTGCCGAAGTGGAAGCTTACCTCAAAGGCGTGAAAGAGCGCAACGAATGGAATGAAGAGGCAGTAGTAGCTACCGTGAAAGACATTCTGAACTTCCACATGGGTGCCGTACCTACACGTTTTACCTACGAAAACAAGGACTACACTCCCGAAACTTTTCTGAAAAACGTAACCAGGCTCAATCCCGACGACTATCTTGATTTTATGTCGCTCATGACTGCACCTTACTGGGAAAAAGCCGAGTATAAAGTGCCCGACAACTGGTGGCTTTCCAACGATTTTATCAACCTGCCGCTCGACGATTTTATGAATGTGATCAAGTCGGCCATTAAGAGCGGTTATGGTATCAGCATTGGCGGCGATGTATCCGAAGCGGGCTTTGAGTCCTGGAAGCAGGTAGCGATAGTGCCTTCGTTCGATATTCCTTCCGAATATATCGACGAGAATGCCCGCACTTTCCGTTTCTTGAACCAAAGCACGACCGACGATCATGCCATGCACCTGGTTGGTTACCGCGAGATTGACGGTAAAACCTGGTTTTTGGTAAAAGATTCGGGCTCAGGTTCGCGCAACTGTGGCGAAGGCTGTAAATCGTTCGGATACTACTTTTTCCACGAAGATTATGTGAAGCTCAAAATGATGACGTTTACGCTGCATAAAGACGCAGCAAAAGAAATACTGAAAAAAGTAAAGCAATAAGCCTGTATTACGCTAAAAGAAAAGGGAGCCTTCGGGTTCCCTTTTTTAGTTACCGGTTCAGCAGGTAAAGTGCCAGCATACCGGTAAGCATCGAAATGCCGATGCTGAGCAGCGTTCCGATAAGGATGTATTCGGTCAGCTTTCGGTCTTTTGATTCGCGCAGGTCGCCGAAACGAAACACCGATTTGGCTGCGAGAAGTACACCTACTGCGCTAAGATGTCCGCTCAGTACAAAAATCAGCACAAAAAGCCGTTCGAGAATACCGATGTATTTCCCGGCATTTTCGAGCGATTCGTCTTCGTGCCTGCGGGAAGGAGTCCAGTACGAAAGCAGGCTTTTGATCAGCATCGAAGTGGGTACGCTAAGTCCGGTTACTGCGGTGGCAATTATCAAAACAGGCGGCGTAAAAATATCGGTCGGAACTATGTTGGGTTGCTGCCAGCAGCCCCAAATAAGCAGCAATGCGCCCAGGTGCAATGCCTGATCGAGCAGGAACCATTTTTGCCGGGTTTGTTCGGTTTGTCGATATAGCTTCAGCACATCGATGAAGAAATGGCTGCATACAACCCCTATCACTACAGGCCAGTATTTTAGGTTCCAGGTGAGCAGCAGCACCAGCGCGCCGTGTAGCAGCACGTGCAGATACAGACAGGTCGATTTCAGTTTTTTAGCTTCTTTATCTTTTACCCAGCTTTTGGGCTGAAGCAGAAAATCGCCAATCAGGTGTGCCAGTAGGAGCGAGGTAAAAAGGATCATACGGCAGCGAGTAAGGGGCTTAATTTTTCGCGATAGACCTCTTCCATCTCAAGCAGAAGGGGTAGGGAAGAACGTTTCTGGCGTTCGCTTACCGACGATTGGGAAATGTCGAGCAGGCGGCTAATTTCTTGCTGGTTCAATTTCGGATTATGGAGGGAAGTGCTAACCAGCTCGGCGGCACCTGTGCTCCAGTTGTCCATCGTGACCAGTCCCAGCCGGATAAGCAGGTTCATTTCCCGGTCAAAATCTGCCCAGGGGGTTTTTAAGGCCAGTGTTTGTTTTTCTTTTTTCAGGGTTTCGAGCTTTTCGCCCGAATGGATAAACGCATCTCCGTTCGATTCGGTGATTTTTGCGGCGCTGTATTCTTTTTTCCCGATCCCGATGGCCATGCGCACGTCGAGGTCTTTGATGGATTTGACGGCGGCCTTTATCCGTAGCGCGGCAAACAGGGCTTCTTCCGGGTTTTTGATTTCGACTTGAAAGCTGTCGCCACGGTATATCTCCCACGATTCGGGGCTTTTGCCGTAGGTATTTAATAGTTTTTTAACCGGATTAAGCCATGCCGAAGGCTTCTTTAACCGGCGCGAATTGATAATATCGCCTGTGATTACCGCTATCATATCCTCAAATATCGGGTAAATATCCGATAATTTGAAATATCGGCTTTTTATCCGATAATCACGTTTATCGTGTAAATACCCGATAATGGTCTGAAAGTTTGAATTGGCGGTCGATGTAGGCATATTCTTCACATTTTCGCCCTAAGATACGCCAAGTCGAAAAGCCCTAAAAACCAAAAAGCAGGGAAAATTACATTTCCCTGCCTTTCAAAAAAGCCGATCCGGTTCAACTCAATGCCACTTCTTCTTCGGCTTTGATAGGTTTGCGAAACACGATATGCCCGTCGATAGCGTCGAGCACAATGATATGCTCGCGGCTTATTTTTCCTGCCAGCAATTGTTTAGACAATTCGTTGAGTACTTCTTTCTGAATGACGCGTTTTACGGGGCGTGCTCCAAACTGCGGGTCGAAACCTTTTTCCATGAGCACTTGTTCGGCTTCGCCGGTGGCATGCAGGCTAAAACCCTGATGGAGCAGTGTATCTGCCAGGTGTTGCAATTGTATTCGTACAATGGCCTTTACTTCTTTTCGGCTAAGCGGACGGAACATGATGATTTCGTCGATGCGGTTGAGAAATTCGGGTCGCATGGATTTTTTAAGTAGATCCATTACTTCGCGTTTGGTCGTTTCGATGATTTCGTCGGGGGTGTAGCGATCGAGCTTCTCGAAATTCTCCTGTATCAGGTGCGAACCGGTATTGGAGGTCATGATGATGATGGTGTTTTTAAAGTTCACCACACGCCCTTTGTTGTCGGTGAGTCGGCCATCATCAAGCACTTGTAGCAGGATGTTGAATACATCGGGATGCGCTTTTTCGATCTCGTCGAGCAGTACGACCGAATAGGGCTTGCGCCGTACCGCTTCGGTGAGCTGGCCGCCTTCGTCGTAGCCCACATAGCCCGGAGGGGCTCCTACGAGTCTTGAAACGCTGTGGCGTTCCTGGTATTCGCTCATGTCGATGCGGGTCATGGCATTTTCATCGTTGAAAAGGAATTCGCTCAGGGCTTTGGCCAGCTCGGTTTTACCTACACCGGTAGTACCCAAAAAAATGAAGGAGCCAATGGGGCGTTTGCTGTCTTGCAATCCCGAACGGCTTCTCCTCACCGCATCGGCCACCGCTTCGATGGCTTCGTCCTGACCCACTACGCGTTTATGCAGCTCTTCTTCGAGACGAAGCAGCTTTTCTTTTTCGCTTTCGAGCATCCGTGTAACCGGAATGCCTGTCCATTTGGAAACCACTTCGCCCACTTCTTCGGCGGTGACTTCTTCCTTGATCATTTTCGATTGCGACTGAATCTGTGTCAGTTGTTGCTTGAGATCCTCCAGTTTTTGAGTGGCTTCCTGTATTTTTCCGTAGCGTATCTCGGCTACTTTGCCATAATCGCCGTTGCGTTCGGCCAGATCGGCTTCGGCTTTGAGCTGTTCGATTTCTTCTTTGGTGCGTTGAATGGTGTCCACCACGTCTTTTTCGGCTTTCCATTTGGCCATAAACTGGTTGCGCTGCTCGTTCAGGTTGGCGATTTCTTCGTGCAGGCCGGCTAACTTTTTCTCGTCGTTTTCACGTTTAATGGCTTCTCTTTCGATTTCAAGCTGCATAATACGGCGGTCCAGCTCGTCGAGCTCTTCGGGTTTGGAATTGATTTCCATACGTAACCTGGACGCCGCTTCGTCGATAAGATCGATGGCTTTGTCGGGCAGAAAACGGTCGGTAATGTAGCGTTGCGAAAGCTCTACGGCAGCCAGAATGGCTTCGTCTTTTATCAGCACCTTGTGGTGGTTCTCGTACTTCTCTTTGATACCACGGAGAATGGAAATGGCATCTTCGGCCGAAGGTTCATCGACCGTCACTTTTTGGAAACGCCGCTCCAGGGCTTTGTCTTTTTCGAAGTATTTCTGGTATTCGTTAAGTGTAGTGGCTCCGATGGCTTTAAGTTCGCCTCTTGCCAGTGCGGGCTTGAGAATATTGGCGGCATCCATAGCGCCTTCTCCGCCTCCGGCGCCTACGAGAGTATGTATTTCGTCGATAAACAGTATGAGTTCTCCATCGGCCGAGGTCACTTCGTGAATGACTGATTTGAGCCGTTCTTCAAATTCACCTTTGTACTTGGCTCCGGCAATCAGCGCACCCATGTCGAGCGAGAAGACCCGTTTTGATTTGAGGTTTTCGGGCACGTCGCCGCTGACAATGCGGTGGGCGATTCCTTCGGCAATGGCCGTTTTACCCACACCGGGCTCACCGATCAGGATGGGGTTGTTCTTGGTACGACGAGAAAGTATCTGTAAGACCCGACGTATCTCTTCGTCGCGCCCGATTACGGGGTCGAGCTTACCGTTGCGGGCCAGCTCATTGAGGTTTTTTGCGTATTTGCTCAGGGCATTATACGTTTCTTCCTGCGAGGCTGAAGTAACCCGGCTGCCTTTGCGCAGTTCGGCAATGGCGGCTTTGAGGTCTTTTTCGTTGACCCCGCTGTCGCGCAGCAGTTGCGACACACTGTCGCCTGCGGCTAATATGCCCAGCAGCAAATGTTCTATCGAAACAAACTCGTCGTTGAATTCTTTCAGGTAACCAAACGCTTTCTGCAATGCGAGGTTAGCATTGCGCGAAAGGTATTCCTGTCCGCCGTTTACTTTGGGATAAGTGCCGAGCTGGCGATCGAGTGCCTGTTGCAGCACGGTAGTATTGATATGTAGCTTTTTGAGAATATAGGGAGTCACGTTTTCATCGACGGTAAAAATGCCTTTGAGCAGGTGCCCTACCTCAATCTGCTGATTTTGGTTGCTCATCGCGAGCTGTTGGGCTTGCTGAAAAGCTTCCTGTGATTTGAGTGTCAGTTTGCTAAAATCCATAAATGTGGGAGTTTGTACCTTTTAATCCGGTAGGGAAACCTCAAATAGCTTACCGTATGCCGAATACGGAAAAAATGGCACGCTGAAACACCATTTTCACGACTTTTTGGCTTTTTTAGGAAAGCGGTACTGAAAAAAATTCCGTTAGAAACGTTTTAACACACGGAGCCGGTGGGTATATACCTGCTTTTGGGTGTGAAAAATGCCCTGGTGATCGATACGGTCTATTCTGACCTGACCCGAAGCGTGGAGAATGCGTTGTTCGGAAAGGATAAGCCCTACGTGGATAATTTTGCCTTCTTCGTTGTCAAAAAAGGCGAGATCGCCTTCGCCGGCTTCTTCTATAAAATCGAGCGAGGTGCCGTGTTCGGCCTGCTGTGCGGCATCGCGTGGAAGCGTTTTACCTGCGGCAGAAAAAGCAATTTGCATGAGTCCCGAGCAGTCGATTCCCATCAGTGTTTTTCCACCCCAGAGGTAGGGCGTGTTTAAAAATAAAGTGGCCGCATCAACTACAGATAAAGCAGTTTGCGTGCTACGACCGGTATAGGAAAAGGTACGGGAACCGATTTTGAATTCACCTTTTTCGAAAAAAGGCAGTAACGACCCTAACGGAACCTGCCAGGTTTGTCCGTTTTCCTGCACTTTGCCCAACAGTTCGGCGGTACGAATAGGCTGTGTTTTTTTCAGCTCATCAAAGGTATCGGCAAAAAGCGGCTCGTATTGCTTGGCGTCTATCCAACCTTCATAGTTGTCGGCCAGCAGCTTTATTCGCACCCATTTTTCCTCTTTTTCGAGCAGTTCGAAAGCTTCTCCGAAAAGTACCTGAGTTACCATTTCACTCCGATCTGAAGGTTCGAAACGGCAGGGGATAACCGGCAGCAGACATATTCCGTGTTTCATCAGGCAGCGGGGATTAATCGTCCCGAATACAGGATATAAGCGCCCATGAGCAGCACCAGCACACCGATAAGGCCATAAAGCAGGCGTGACCATTTGCCGAAGAAACCCGAGCGCCCCTGTTCAAACAGGAAACGCACGTTAAATACGGCGGCCAACACCAGTAATATTCCGGTGAGAAAAATGATGGCGACGGCAATATGGCTTTGCAGGGCAGTGAGCAGTGTCATACGGAAAGCTATGCACGAAGTTAGCTATTTTACAGCTAAGTAACGCATCTTACGTGTGCGGTTAGCAGTAAAAAAAAGGCTCCTGTAGGTGTTACAAGAGCCTTTTTAGGGATAAAATGAAAATCTTAGTTGACAGAGAGGTATTCGGCTACACCGGCATGGGTAGCTTTGAGACCCTGCTCTCCTTTTTTCCAGTCGGCGGGGCATACTTCTCCGTTTTCTTCAAAAAACTGGAGTGCATCGACCATACGCAGGGCTTCGTCCACGCTACGACCGAGGGGGAAGAAATTCACTACCTGGTGCATGACGATACCTTTTTTGTCGATCAGGAACAGTCCGCGGTAGGCGATCATCGGCCCTGAAGCTTCGAGGTTACCTTCTTCGTTGTAGCCGTATTCGCCGGCTAATACGCCGAAGCTGTCGCTGATGGTTTTGCTGGTATCGGCTACGATGGGGTAGGTTACACCCTGAATACCGCCTTGTGCTTTGGGCACCTGCAGCCAGCCCCAGTGCGATTCTTCGGTGTCGGTCGAGCAGGCTACTACGGCTACGTTACGGCTTTCGAATTCGGCCAGCTTGGCTTGAAACGCGTGCAGCTCGGTAGGACATACGAAAGTGAAATCTTTCGGATAGAAAAAGAAAAGCACGTGTTTTTTACCGAGGTACTGGTCGAGCGAAAAATCACTTACGATTTTTGAGCCATCTACTACTGCACCGGCGTTAAAAGAAGGGGCTTTTTTTCCAACGATTACTGACATGATATTGTGTTTTTATGAGATTAGACAGGTTAAAAGATGCGCGAAGTTACAAAAAATGCCTCAAGACTGGATTACGCCTACGTTATAGCTTCGTGTAGCGGGCGACTGGTTGGCCATTTCGATGCCCATAGAAATCACTTTCCGGGTTTCGGCCGGGTCGATAATGGCATCGAGCCAAAGTCGTGCGGCGGCGTAATAGGGTGAAGTTTGCTGGTCGTAGCGGCTTTTAATCGTGTGGTAAAGTTTTTCTTCCTCTTCTTTACTGGGTGCTTCGCCTTTGGCTTTGAGGTTGCTGAGCTGAATTTGCAGCAGCGTTTTGGCGGCTTGCGCGCCACCCATCACGGCGAGTTCAGTGGTGGGCCAACCCACGATAAGGCGCGGGTCGTAGGCTTTACCGCACATGGCGTAGTTGCCTGCGCCGTAAGAGTTGCCCATAATTACAGTGAATTTGGGCACTACTGAATTGGCCATAGCATTGACCATTTTGGCGCCGTCTTTGATGATGCCGCCATGCTCGGAACGCGAGCCGACCATAAATCCGGTTACGTCTTGCAGAAAAACCAGCGGAATATTTTTTTGGTTGCAGTTCATGATAAAGCGAGCGGCTTTATCCGCCGAATCGGAGTAGATTACTCCGCCAAACTGCATTTCTCCTTTTTTCGACTTTACAATTTTGCGTTGGTTGGCCACGATACCGACGGCCCATCCTTCGATGCGGGCATAAGCGCATACGATCGACTGTCCGTAATTCTCTTTGTATTCGTCAAATTCCGAATTGTCGGTCAGGCAGCGCAATACCTCGCGCGTATCGTAAGCTTTACCACGATCGGCGGGAATCAGTCCGTAAATAGTTTTGATATCCTGTTGCGGTTCGACGGCAGCGGTGCGGCTAAATCCGGCATCTTTCGTTTTGCCGAGCTTGTCCATCATGCGGCGTATGCGGTCGAGGCAGTCTTTATCGTTTTTGCATTTGTAGTCGGTTACGCCCGAAATTTCGCAATGTGTGGTCGCTCCGCCCAGCGTTTCGTTGTCGATATCTTCGCCGATAGCGGCTTTTACGAGGTACGATCCGGCTAAAAAGATGGTGCCGGTTTTATCCACGATAAGCGCCTCGTCGCTCATGATAGGCAGGTAAGCACCTCCGGCCACACAGCTTCCCATGATAGCGGCGATTTGCGTAATGCCCATCGACGACATAAGCGCGTTGTTGCGGAAGATTCGTCCGAAGTGTTCTTTATCGGGGAAAATCTCATCCTGCATGGGTAGATACACGCCTGCACTGTCCACCAGGTAGATAATGGGCAGTTGATTTTCCATTGCTATTTCCTGGGCGCGTAGGTTCTTTTTGCCGGTAATTGGGAACCAGGCTCCGGCTTTTACGGTAGCATCGTTGGCGACCACAATACATTGGCGGCCGCTTACGTAACCGATTACTACTACCACGCCGCCCGAGGGACAGCCGCCGTGCTCGGCATACATTTCATCGCCTGCAAAAGCGCCTATCTCCACGTAGCGTGAATCTTTATCCAACAGGTATTCAATGCGTTCGCGGGCAGTCAGTTTACCCTGCTGATGCAGCTTTTCTATTCTCTTTTTTCCGCCGCCCTCATAGACCTGAATCAGCTTTCTTTCCAGCTTGGAAATCAGCAACCTCATGTGGTCTTCGTTTTTATTGAATTCCAAATCCTGTTTCTTTTCTGTAGTAGTAGCCATTTGTCCGCAATTTTTGCTGTTCAAAGATAGAAAGATTAGCGATTGATGCGGCCTTGTCTGCAAGGGTGTATTTCTCGCAGGTTTTATGCCTTTGGCTGGAGGAGATTTTGTAATTTTGCGAACCGAAAGTGCCGGTTTGCCCTACAACCTTACCGGTCTGAAAAAGTAACAAGCAGATAATTTACAGAAAGGCAAGTAATGCAAAGAGTGTACCTGGATAATGCGGCTACCACTCCTCTTGACCCAGAGGTGCTGGAAGCGATGTTACCCCTGTTGAAAGAGGATTTCGGTAATCCCTCTTCGACGCATTTTTTCGGACGTCGTACCAAATCGGCTATAGAAACGGCCCGTAAGCAGGTAGCTTCTTACCTCAATGCGCTGCCCGGCGAAATCGTGTTTACTTCGGGCGGTACCGAAGCTGATAACCTCGCTATCCGCAGTGCGGTATGTGATTTAGGCGTAAGGCATGTGATTACTTCACCGGCCGAGCATCATGCGGTGCTGAATACCGTCGAAGACATTTGCCGCAGGGAGAAAATCCGTATGAGTCTGGTCAGGCTAACGGCCAACGGACATATCGATTTGGCTCACCTCGAAGAATTGTTGCAGACGGAAGACAAAAGCCTGGTCAGCCTGATGCACGGCAACAATGAGATAGGCAATCTGCTTCCGATGAAAAAAGTAGGGGAGCTTTGTGAAAAATACGAGGCCCTGTTCCATTCGGATACCGTACAAACTATGGGGCATTATACCATTGATACCCGTGCCGTGCCGGTACATTTTCTGACCTGTGGCGCGCATAAATTTCATGGTCCTAAGGGAATAGGCTTCCTTTACAAAAGCGATAAGCTCAAGATAGGCCCCATTATTCACGGCGGCTCGCAGGAACGTAACCTGCGTGGAGGTACCGAAAATCTTTACGGAATTGTAGGACTGGCTAAGGCCATGGAAGTGGCTTACCGTGATTTGGAAGCGCATCATGCGCATATACAGGGCATCAAGACGTACATGATAGCACAGCTCCGGGCGCATATTCCGGGGGTGGAGTTTAACGGCGATGCAGAGGGAAGCAGTCTTTACACCGTACTCAGCGTAGCTTTGCCACACAACGAGAAAGGGGATATGCTGCTCTTTTCGCTCGATCTGCACGGTATTGCCGCATCGGGTGGAAGCGCCTGCTCGTCGGGAAGCAACAAAGGCTCGCACGTATTACAGGCGCTGTGTGCCGATACCGACCGGCACCATATCCGTTTTTCGTTCAGCAAGCACACCACGCGCGAGGAAATTGACTACTGCGTGAGCAAGCTGGCCTTGCTTTGTGCCGTACCCGCTTAAAAAATCGTTCGTTTCCCTTCGCCCGCATTTCTTTTTCTTGCTATCTTGCAGACCCGGAATTACCTGCACCAGATGATAAACGTACACAACCTCAGCAAGCAACATTCGCTCTTCGGCGTATTCATGTCAGAGCTTCGCGACATCCACATTCAGAAAGACAGCATGCGTTTTCGCCGTAACCTCGAACGAGTGGGCGAAATTATCGCTTTTGAAATCAGCAAAACGCTCGAATACCACGAAGTGGAAACCGAAACATCGCTGGGAATGGCAGTTTCTCATATGCTGAAAGAACAACCTGTGCTGGCCACTATTTTGCGTGCCGGACTACCCCTGCACAACGGTGTGCTGAATTATTTCGATAAAGCTGAAAACGCCTTTATTTCGGCCTATCGCAAGCACCATAAAAACGATGCATTCGAGATTGAGATAGAATACCTTTCTTCTCCGTCTATACAAGATAAAACATTGATTCTCTGCGACCCTATGCTGGCTACGGGCAGCTCGATGGTGCTTGCTTACAAGGCAATGCTGCAACGAGGTACGCCCCGGCATGTACACGTGGTTTCGGCCATTGCAAGCATAGAAGGCGTGAAATATGTGAAGAAGCACCTGCCCGAAAATACAAGTATCTGGGTAGGTGGAATCGATGAAGAACTCACCGCCCAGGCTTACATTGTTCCCGGATTGGGCGATGCAGGCGATTTGGCTTACGGTGCTAAAATATAAGTGACGTGGGATTTGCACAGATTTTTTCCGTAATGTTGGTCAGTTCCGTAAAATTTCTTTTTGCGCCGTCTATCGCGTTGCGCATGGAATTTTCGTTTTGGGAAACTATCATTTGGACCTCGCTCGGGGGGATTATCGGAGTCACGTTTTTTTATTTTTTTGCAAGCTGGATTATCGGGCTTATCGATCGTTTTCGCAACCGCAGAGTAGAACGTCGTATCAGTCAGGGTAAGCCGGTAAAGCAGAAAAAAGTGTTTACACCTACCAAGCGCCGTTTGATTCGTATCAAGCATCGGTTCGGGCTTTGGGGAGTAGCCATCGTAACGCCTTGTATCATCTCGATTCCCGTAGGTGCTACGCTTGCAGCCAAATTTTATCCTAACAAATGGAGAACCCTGCCTGCACTTTATACCACCGTGCTGAGCTGGTCGCTGATCCTCACCTCGTTCGACGGATTAGTGGTAAGAATTCTCGAAACCCTTTTCTGAGCTGAAAAAATACCGAACCATATTTTTTGATCTCGATCATACGCTTTGGGATTTTGAACGCAATTCTTCCGAAACCTTGCAGGAATTGTTCGTCGAAAAAAAGCTCGAAGAAAAACTGGGCGTCTCTCCGCAAACTTTTATCGAAACTTATAAGCAGATAAACCGCCAGTTTTGGGACGATTACAGCAAAGGGCTTGTCGATAAGATACAGCTTCGCGACGGGCGTTTTCGTAAGGCTTTAGAGGCTTTCGGATGGAAGGATGAGGCTACCGTGAAATATTTCAGCGAACATTATATTCGTTTAAGTCCCGAGAAAACCCATCTTTTTCCCGGTGCTTCCGAAGTGTTAAGCTATCTGCACGAGTCTTACCCTTTGTACATCATTACCAACGGATTTGAGGAGGTACAGCACCGCAAGCTTCGTAATTCGGCCATTGATGGCTTTTTTCGTGAGGTAATTACTTCCGAAAAAGCCGGAGTCAAAAAACCCGATCCCGCCATTTTCCAATATGCGCTTTCTCTTTCGGGAGTGTCGGCTACAGAGGCGATCATGATTGGTGACGAACCGCAGACAGACCTTTTGGGGGCTAAAAATTTGGGTATCGATCAGGTGTATTTTGATCCGCACGATGAGTCTGCTTCGGGATTTACGCCCACTTATCGCATCCGTAGGCTGGAAGAGCTACGCGAATTGCTTTAATCCGGAATTTCTTACAAAATAAGGCTATCTGTGCAGGTTGACATGTCCCTGTTTTTCGATAGGCTCACCCCCTGCTGTTTGGGCTTTTATCACGTAAAAATAAGTGCCTTCGGGTACTTTTTTTCCGTCTTTGTCGGTACCGTCCCATCTGAAATCGGGGCGGTCGAATGTTTTTATTTCCACTCCCCAACGGTTCATAATGCTACAGTTGAGCGATTTTATCCCCATGTAATCGACCAGCGAGAAATGATCATTTACGCCGTCGCCATTGGGTGAAAAGACATTGGGCACCACGATAAAGCAAGCATCTGATACAGCGATGTAAAACGAATCGATAGCCGATACGCAGTGGCCGTTTTCTGCATATACATACACGTAGGTACTGGTAAGCGGAGCAAGTGTATTGGATGTCCCGTTAAGGTTAAACGGAAGCCACACCAATGTGCTGCCGGGTATCGAAGAGCTTACCGTAGCTTCCACTTCTTCGCCCGGGCAGATAAGAAAATCGTCGGGAACGCTTACAACCGGAACTTCGGCAGCGACCACTGTTACCGATGCGGTAGCTACCGGACAGTTGTGATAGCTTGCCGAGACGGTATGGGTGCCTGCCTGCGGAAATAATACCGTCAATCCAGGGCCTGTATTTCCGGAAGGTGACCAGCTATAGCTCATTCCAGGCACGTTGCCCGAAGCGGTTAAAATGGTGTATTCTCCTTCGCAAATCTCGGTGTTTCCGCTTATGGTAACGCTCAAAGGCGGAATTACGGTGACATAAGCCGTATCTCTTGTGCTACAATTACCCGCTGTAGTGGCTGTCACCACGTACTGTGTAGAGGCAGAGGGGGTGACCACAAGCGGGTTGCTCGTTGACCCGCCGGGCGACCAGGAATAGGTAGTGCCGGTTACATTCGAGCTGGCGGTTAGCACGGCCTGTTCTCCGCTGCAAAGCGTGTCTTCGTATTGAATGGAAATGAGGGGTATCGCATTTACGGTAAGCGTGGTGCTGGCGGTGTTAGAGACGCAACCTTCGGGAGTTTGTGCCGTGACCGAATAGGTGGTTGTGCTGGTTGGAGAAACGCTAAGCGTAGAACCTGTATTTCCACCGGGGCTCCAGTTGTAGCTGAGGTTTGCGGTCGAAGAGCTGGCTGTAAATTGAGCTTGCTCACCTTCGCAAATGGCGCTTGGTCCGGTAAGCGTAATAACAGGTGGGGGAATCACTTCGACGACGACCGTATCGTAGCTGTAGCATAGTGCGGCAAAGCTGATATCATCGATGGCAAAATCGTTTCCGCCGCATTGACCGCTGCCTTCCGAGATGCAGATAGTAGCGCTGGTACTGGTGCCGGAGTTCCATATCACGTAAAACTCGTTCCATTCGCAACCCTGAGGCGAAGTATTGACAGGTAAGCCAATCGGATTCCCGTTGATGGAAAATTGTAAGGTAGATGGACTTCCGGTGGGATAGAGGTTGGTCATCCAGGTCGAAAAGGCATAATCGGTATGAGGGGTAACGCTAATGGTTTGGCACCAAAGCTGTGTGCCGACCGGGATTCCGAATGTACCGCAGGCCGCATCTACAATGAGCATATTACCTGAACCGCTGCTGTGATCGCCGCATACATCGAATCCGCTGTTATAGTTGTTAGGGTTAGTGCCTATGCCGTAATTGCCCTGATTAAATCCCGAAGGGCCGCTAAACACATAGCCTGAGTTGAAGCCGGTATTTCCCGCTTCGAAATCGCCGTTTACCACAAGATTAGAGCCTACAGATAGCTGTGCAGTCACTACGTAAGAGGTGGTTTGCGTAGGTGTGGCTACAGGGTTGGAAATGTTCGGGTCGCTAAGTCCCGTAGCCGGACTCCAGGAGTAAGTGAGTCCGCCCGAAGCGCTGAGTGTGGTGCTGCTTCCCTGACAAATGGTTGCATCGTTACTAACCTGTACAGAAGCGTTGGACAGCGATAGTTGCGTAGTGTTGATATGTCGGCACCAGGGTACACTGCTGGCCGTCGTATCGGTATAGGTACCGGAATTACTTACGATCTCGCCTCCGGGCAGCATATAGCTGCCTCCCGAGCAGACCGTAGCATATCGAATGGCATTGATAAGGTACGATACCGGAAAAGTAACGACAAGGCTTTCCTGTGCCGAGGGATTGCAATAATTGCTTGAAGCGGTGACCGTGTAAGTGCCTTCGGCCGGATTGGGAATGACCGGATTTTGGTCGTTGCTTGAAAAGCCGTTGGGACCCGACCACTGGTATTGCAGGGGCTGGGAAGAGCTGTTCGATACATTGAGGTACAGGTTGTTATCAATGCAGTTGGGCGGCGTGAAAGAGGTATTTAATACTGGAGCTTCACATTCGGGGAAAAGGCTGAAATTGTTGCAATCGAGAAAATCTTCGAAGTACACGACATTGCCGTAACCGTCGGTAAGTTTTACCCAGTCGATGGATCCGCTGCCCTTAAAAGTGAAATTAAAGCCATAGATGTTACAGATATTTCCCGAATAGGGGAGCTGAAAAAATTCCTCATCATCGCGCGAGTAATGCAGTACGCCGTTATTAAACTCCATTTTGATAACCGCCCAGTCGTTAAGATCGACCACCAGTCCGGCTTGGTTATTGGTACTGGTACCGCCTACCCAGGCGCTGTTGTAAGATTGAGCCCAGGCTGCCCCCATCAGGTTGCAACCGGCGTTCATGCCGCTCCCTAAAATTTCGATGCGGGTGTCGTACGCATCTCTTCCGCCTTCCGAATCCGGATTTTTTACCCTTGCCTCGAACGAAAAATTATCGGTGATGCACACTGTATCCCGGAAATGAAAAGAAGTACGGAAAAGCAGATGATCAGGATTATTCAGCACTAAGTAGCTTGTCGGGATTTTAAAGATACCCCCGCTGTTGAACTGTGCCGGGTTGAGATTACCGCCTCCGGCACCGGGACCCGACCATACCCCATAGCTTCCCAGCCAGGGCGAAGTGGCATTGCACTGGGCCTTGCCGGGAGAAGTAATGGTTAGAAACAGGCACAGCAGCAAACAAAGTCTGGCCAAAGGAATAAACCCAAACGTAGAGGTGTAAGAAAAACCGATGGAGCAAGAAGTAGAAAATGGCATAAGCAGCTTATATATAGGTTGTTATGTGGTGGAGAAACCACTGTAAATGGAATCTTTAAAAGCTAAAACGAGCTGCTTTCAGCAGTTCGGTAAAGCCACGCGCCTATTTAGTTTCATAGTAAAATGCATGCTTGGTTTTTTTTAGATATTATTCGAAATAGACGTAAAGACTTTTGTGGCGTTGCTTATACTTCGGATTTTTAGCGTTTAGCTACCCGAATACTTACACCCCAACAGCTCATTGCGTTAAAAAACATACAAGGGAATATACGATTATTTTCAAAACGATTGCCTGAAATCCTTACAGGAAGCCCTTTGTCGTGATGAATTAGTCCTTTTTTTTTGACAGATCATTTATACCCGACAGAATTACCTGCCTCAATCCTGAAAAAACTGCGGTAAAAATTTTGATATTTGCAGGATGCGCCGCGTAGCGCAATTTAAATCCGCATTTCAGATGAATCCGCAGCAGGAGCGAATCACATACCTTACCCGCGAGCTCAACCGGCACAATTACCTGTATTACATTAAAAGTGAGCCCGAAATCAGCGATTACGAGTTTGATAAGCTGCTCGAAGAGCTGATAAAGCTCGAAGCCGAATTTCCACAATTTGCCGATCCCGATTCTCCTTCTCAACGCGTAGGCGGCGGTGTCACCAAAGATTTCCCGGTAGTGAAGCATACCTATCCCATGCTTTCGCTGTCTAATTCCTATTCGAAAGAAGAAATTGCCGAGTTCGAAAACCGCATCAAAAAACTGAGCGACGGCAATGTCGAATATGTATGCGAGTTGAAATACGATGGAGTAGCCATCGGAATTCTGTATGAAAAAGGAAGGCTCGTAAGGGCCGTAACCCGTGGCGACGGCGAAAAAGGAGAAGACATTACCCCCAATGTAAAGACTATTCGCAGCATTCCGCTGCGCCTCGAACCGGGCGATTATCCCGCACAATTCGAGATACGGGGCGAAATATTTTTTCCGCGCGAAAATTTTGACAAGCTCAACCGCCAGCGCGAAGAGATAGGAGAACCCGCATTTGCCAACCCGCGCAATACCGCTTCGGGTACCCTCAAGCTGCAAGACTCGTCGGTAGTGGCACGCCGTGGACTCGACTGTTTTCTCTATGCCGTGTACGCCGATGCCCTGCCTTTTTCTACGCATTATGAAAGTTTGCAGGCCGCCGCACGCTGGGGGTTTAAAGTGCCCGAACCCCATTTACGTAGGGTAGCGCTTTGCCGTTCTATAGATGAAATAATGGATTTTATCGATTATTGGGATGTGCATCGCCGTAACCTTGGGTTCGATATCGACGGGGTAGTCATTAAAGTCAATTCTTACCACCAGCAGCAGGAACTTGGTTTTACCGCCAAATCGCCGCGCTGGGCCGTAGCTTATAAATTTAAAGCCGAACAGGCAGCAACCCTGCTCGAAAGCATTTCTTACCAGGTGGGACGTACAGGTGCCATTACGCCTGTGGCCAACCTGAGGCCCGTATTGTTAGCCGGTACCGTAGTGAAAAGAGCCTCCTTGCACAACGCCGATCAGATCGAAAAGCTCGATGTGCGTGTAGGCGATACCGTGCGGGTCGAAAAAGGCGGAGAGATTATCCCCAAAATTATCGCGGTCGATCTTACGTTACGTAAGCCCGACTCCGAACCTGTCACTTACGTTACGCATTGTCCCGAATGTGGTAGTGAGCTCATCCGCCGCGAAGGCGAAGCGCAGCATTATTGCCCCAACGAGTACGCTTGTCCGCCCCAGATAAAAGGCAAAATGATACATTTTACCTCCCGCCGGGCAATGGATATCGAAGGATTGGGAGAGGAAACGATAGAGCAGCTTTATAAGGCCGGACTTATCCGTAACATTGCCGATATTTACGAGTTGCAAAAAGAGCAGCTTTTGCCACTGGAGCGTATGGCCGAAAAATCGGTGCAAAACCTGCTTGATGGGATAGCGGCATCGCGCACTATTCCTTTTGAGCGGGTGCTGTTTGCCATCGGCATTCGTTTTGTGGGAGAAACGGTGGCCCGTAAGCTGGCACGTCATTTTCGTGCTATCGAAGCCTTGCGGCAGGCTACTTCCGAAGAGCTGGTTGCCGTCGATGAAATCGGTGATCGGATAGCCGAAAGCATAGTGGCTTATTTCGCCGATTCGCAGAATCGCGAGGTGATACAGCGGCTCGAAGCGCACGGACTTCAGTTTTCATTGGGTGAAAACGAATTGCTTCCTGCCAGCGATAAGCTCAAAGGAAAAACGATCGTCGTGTCGGGTGTATTTACGCATTTTTCGCGCGATGGCATTAAGCAAACCATCGAGCTGCACGGTGGCAAAGTAAGCGGTTCGGTGTCCAAAAAAACCAGTTTTCTGCTGGCCGGCAGCGAGGTAGGGCCTTCAAAATTGGAAAAAGCCGAAACCTTGGGTGTTCCGGTGATAAACGAAGAAGAATTCAGCAAGCTGATAGAATGAGTTTTTTCACTTCCATAGTTCATAAATATGCCGCTAACCGGTTTCGCAGGCGTTTCCGCAACCTGAAACGATCCGGCAAGGTTTGTAATCTGGCCGGTGCCCGTTCGGTAGGTCTTATCTACGACGCCGGTTCGCCCGAAAAGCAGGAAGCCGTTAAGCAATATGTACGTTACCTGAAAGAGGAAGAAGGCATCAGGCAAATTAAAGCGCTCGGTTATGTGCACGCAAAACAATTGCCTGAAAACCTCAAAACCAAGCTCGAATTCGATTTTATCACCCGCAACGATATAAGCTGGGATCAACGTCCTTCGGGGGGAGTGGTGCGCAATTTTATAGCCGAACCTTTCGATATTCTGATCGATTTGGAACCCACCGAAATTATTCCGCTCAGGTACCTGCTCAACTGGTCCAAAGCCGGGTTTAAAGTAGGATACCTGCGTGCGGGCTCCGAAGCGTATTACGATTTGCTGCTCGATGTGAAAACGCCTGAGATGCAGCTATACATTGCGCAGGTTAATCATTATCTTTCAATTATCAACAAAGTCTCATGAGAGAGAAATTACGTGGAATGGGAGTAGCAGTGGTTACTCCGTTTAACCAGTCGGGAGAAATTGATTTTGCCGCGCTTCAGCGTGTGCTCGAACACCTTATCCGCCATCGTGCCGATTACCTCGTTATTCAGGGAACTACCGGCGAGTCGGTTACGCTCAATGCGGAAGAAAAGCGGGCTTTGCTTGATTTTGTGCTCGAAATCAATCACAAAAGACTTCCGGTGGTGTACGGAGTAGGGGGCTACGATACCCGCGAGATTTTGCACACCTTCGAACAATTCGACTTTTCAGGGGTCGATGCCATTCTTTCGGTAAGCCCTTATTACAACCGCCCTACCCAGGAAGGACTTTACCAGCATTACCGGCAGATAGACGCGTATTCGCCACTGCCTGTGATTCTTTACAACGTGCCCGCGCGTACCGGGCAGAATGTGACCGCCGCCACCACTTTGCGTATCGCCCGCGATTGCAAGCGTATTGTGGCCGTGAAAGAAGCCTCGGGTAATTTTAATCAGACTATGTCCATTATCCGCGAGCGTCCCAAAAATTTCCTTGTGCTGAGTGGCGACGATGCCATCGCTTTACCCGCAGTTGCCGCCGGGGCCGACGGTGTGATTTCGGTGGTAGGCAACGCTTTCCCGGAAGAATTTTCCGAAATGATTCGCCTGGCACTCGAAAATCGCTTTGAAGAAGCGCGTGTGCTGCATTACAACCTGCTCGAAATTATTCAGTCGCTGTTCATCGAAAGCAATCCTTCGGGAATAAAAGAGGTGATGAAATACCTCGGAATTTGTGATAATTATACCCGTTTGCCATTGGTGCCCGTTACCGAAGAAACGTCCGGGAAAATCTATAAATTGCTGGCCGATTGTCCTTATGTAAAGGTATGACTCGCTTCCGGTTTTTCGCCTGTTTCTTTCTGCTGAGTATGTGCTGGTCTTGCCGCACTACCGTTCGACCTGTAAAGCCCGAAGAAGCCTATTTGCCGCAAAAAACCGTGTACGACAGGCATATTTCTTACCTCACTATTCCGGTAGAAATAACGTACGCCGATATCGAAAAGCAGGTCAATTCGTATGTAAAAGGCCTGTTGTACGAAGACGATAGCTACGAAAATAACGGAGGCGACGGACTGATTTGTCGCGTAAAAAAACAGGGCAACATTCGTATCGAAGGGCTTGCCAATCGCATAAGAGTGACTATTCCTCTTGATATTTGGGGTAAATACCGAACCCTCGGAGTAACCACCGAATTTGAAGGTATCCTTTCGGCTACTTACATCAGCACCCTTACGCTTGAAGACGACTGGAAGCTCAAAACCCTTACCAAGTCGGCCGGTCACGAATGGATCAAGTCACCGACCATCGACATGTACCTGTTCAAGCTGCCGGTTACGGCCATCGCCAATGCCGCAATCAAAGGGCAGCAGAATTACATTACCGGCGAGATAGATCGGGTAATTCGCGAGCAAGTCGATTTGAAAGAATATGCCGGTCAACTACTTTCAGCCCTGTACGAACCGGTGCTGGTGTCGGAAACCTATCGTTCCTGGTTCCGCATGGAACCGCTCGAAATTCTTACTACGCAGATTCATTCCGAAGGACAAAAAATGCGCGTAAGACTCGGACTGAAAGCTTACACCGAAACCCTTGTGGGGCAGAAACCTGAAAAAGCCGATACAAGTGTCAGGCTCCCGATGAAAGTGGTAGAAGATATGCCCGACGAGTTTAACGTAGGACTGGTTACCCTGGTGAAATACCCTGATGCTTCGCAGTTGTTGAAAGAGCAGTTTGTACAAAATCCCTATACCTATACCGATGGTCGTCGTTCGGTTACGCTTACCCATATCGATTTGTGGGGTCAAAATGAGAAAGTCGTTATCGAAGTCGGACTTACGGGTAGTCTCCACGGAATGATTTACCTTACGGGTACACCGTATTACGAGGAAAAAAGCCGTACCATACGTATGAAGGATATGGATTTTCATCTCGATACCCGCAATAAGCTCTTAAAATCGGCCGACTGGCTGTTGCATGGAAAATTTGCCCGTATGATGCAGCAGTATATGTATTTCGAAATAGGGAAGCAGCTCGACGAAGCGAAAAAAGAATGTCAGCGTTATTTATCGCATTATGAAATTTCGAAAGGTGTTTTTCTCGAAGGAGAACTCCTGAATCTCGAAGCCAGCAAGGTGTATATGGTGCAGGATGCTTTTGTAGCTGTGGTAAATGCCAAAGGGAAAATTGCCGTGAAGGTGGAGGGAATGTAGTGCCGTAAATATGCTAAGGTGATTGAGCGAAGTCGATATCACCGCCCGTAAGCATTCACCCAATTCTCAATTTCACGGAGTATAAGCTGTAAGTTAGCCTGATTGCTGATGCCCAAATCGTGATTGGCACCGTCTATCGTGACCAGTTTATGCGCAGTGCCCGCACCTGTCAATGCGGTGTCCAACGCCTCCGATTGGGAGTAAGGCACCACCAAATCGCCGGTGCCGTGAATCATTAGCGTGGGGACATTTCTCAGGCGATGCAGGGGCGAAGCTTCGGTAAATTTTACATCAAGCGCCTGTCCCGGTGTATATACCGCGCCTACCATTTTATGGATATTGTCGATCTGCTGAATCAGAATGGCCCAGTTGAGCCAGTCGATATCGGTAAGATTTGTAGGACCTGCGGCCGATACGATACCCGAAATAATTCCGTGCGAATCGTAGGCATAACCGTAAAGCAACGAAAGATGCGCACCTGCGCTGACGCCACCGATAAGAAATTTGTCGCTCCTGATTTTCCACGCAGGAGCCTCTGTTTTGCAGAAGCTGACCGCCTGATGCACATCCTGCATCAATTCGGGGAAATGCAAGTTTTGAGAAGCATAGCGGTAATTCATGCTGGCGCTTGCAATTCCTTTTTGAAGCAGATCTTCCTGTATGCCGCGCATATCAGCCTTATCGCCCGATACCCACGAGCCGCCGTGCAGAAAAAGAATAAAGGGTGTGCTGCTGTTGCGGTAGGCCGGAAGGAACACGTCCAACTTATGCCGGTTGTCGGTTCCATAGCTGATATTTTGCCTGCGTTCAACGCGGGTCGGAGCATCTTCGTTAGGGTTCTCCTTTTTACAGGAACCCAGCAACAGTCCTATGCTCAGTAGTAAAAAACAACGAATCGGAACGTTCATAATGCGGTAATTTTAAGCAGCAAATACAAAAGCTGTACCTTTTTTACAGCAGCGACCGGATAATTTTTTCGACCGAATATCCTTCGGCTTCGGCCATGTAGTTGCGCACCACACGGTGTCGCAGTATGGGCTCGGCTACAGCTTGCACGTCTTCAATATCGGGCGAGTATTTTCCCTGCGCTAAGGCATGGCACTTGGCGCCGATAACGAGAAACTGCGAAGCGCGCGGACCCGCACCCCAGGAAAGGTATTTTTTGACCAAATCGGATGCCCCGGCATTGCCTGATCGGGTGCGTGAGGCCAGCTTTACAGCATATTCCAACACGTTTTCGGGTACCGGAACGCGACGTACTAAATCCTGAAAAAACGCAATTTCTTCGGCGTTCAGAATTTTATTCAGCGTTACTTTTTGTCCCGAAGTAGTTGATTTTACAATGGCAAGCTCTTCTTCAAAAGCGGGATAATCGACCCAAATATTGAACATAAAACGGTCGAGCTGGGCTTCGGGCAGCGGATAGGTACCTTCCTGTTCAATGGGGTTTTGCGTGGCCAGCACGAAAAAAGGCTCGTCGAGCTTGTATCGTTTGCCAGCGGCGGTAACCGCACGTTCCTGCATGGCTTCGAGCAGCGCCGATTGGGTCTTGGGCGGCGTACGGTTAATCTCGTCGGCCAAAATAATATGGGCGAATAAAGGCCCTTTGATGAAACGGAAATTACGGCTTTCATCTAATATTTCCGAGCCGATAATATCGCTCGGCATCAGGTCGGGCGTAAACTGGATACGGTTAAACGAAAGTCCCAACACGTCGGCAATCGTATTGACCAACAGTGTTTTGGCTAATCCAGGAACGCCTACCAGCAGCGAATGACCACGGCTGAAAATGGAAATAAGCACCTGATTTACTACGTCTTCCTGACCAATGATGACTTTTCCGATTTCGCTTTGCAGCGCTTTGTATTTTTCTACAAAAGCATCTGCGGCCTGTACGTCTGAGGTGTATTCCGCGCTCATGAATAGGGTGTCGGTTTCGGGTTGAAAAGTTGGATTAAAGGCCATACAGGCCAGCACGAATATACAAAAATAGACTGCTGTTTGTCGAATAAAAGGGCGGAAAGGCATAACAGACCCTATTACCCCTAATTCCTGCTGTCGGACAAAGCATTTTAACGCTAAATTTGCGCGTAGCGCGACAATCTTTTTTGCGCCACACAAAACGATGAAAGAAAAACCGGTTATTTTAGTCACCAACGACGACGGTATTACCGCTCCGGGTATCCGCGCGCTGGTAGAGGCCGTGAAGCCTTTCGGCCGTATAGTGATTGTAGCTCCCGATCGTCCGCAATCGGGCATGGGGCACGCCATTACGGTCAACAAACCGCTGCGCCTGTCCCGTTCGCTGGAATACGGTGACCTCGAAGCCTACTCCTGTTCCGGAACCCCGGTCGATTGCGTGAAGCTGGCTATCTACGAAGTGCTCAAAGCCTCGCCCGACCTGATTGTATCGGGGGTCAACCACGGTTCCAACTGCAGTACCAATGTGCTGTATTCGGGTACCATGTCGGCAGCCGTAGAAGGGGCTATCGAAGGGGTGCCTTCTATTGGTTTTTCGCTCTTAGACCATTCGGTCGAAGCCGATTTTTCGGCCTCCGTAAAAGTAGCCCGCAGGGTGGTCGAACAGGTGCTCGAAAATGGAATGCCCGAAGGCGTTTGCTTTAACGTAAATATTCCCAAATTGCCTTACGAGCTTATCCGAGGACTTAAAGTGTGCCGCCAGGCCAAAGCCTTTTGGGAAGATAATTTTGAAACCCGAAAAGATCCTTTCGGGAGGGAATATTACTGGCTTACGGGCGAGTTTAAAAATTACGACGGAAGTGAAGAAACCGATGTGTGGGCGCTCGATCACGATTATGTGTCGCTCGTTCCCGTGCAGTTCGACATGACCGCGCACGCGGTGGTCGATTCACTCCGAAATTTGAAATTCTGATGAAAAGATTTGACAAGCTGATTTACGGCCTTATTCTCGGTGCCTTGCTGCCGGTGCTCGGTTTTTACCTGGGTTATCTGATTAAATATTCGGGCTCGGTCAAAGGATATTGGCTGCTGCTTTCGCAACCCACTGCCAGTCAGAACGAAGTATTTACATTTTGCATGCTGCCCAGTCTGCTTTTCTTTTACCTGGTTTTTTTCCGTTGGAAACTGGATCAGGCTTCTAAAGGATTGGTCGCGGCGAGCCTGGTGTATGTAGCTGCTTACATGATAATCAAGTTCCTGTGAAATATTATCTCGTATCGGGCGAAGCTTCCGGCGATTTGCACGGTTCCAATCTTGTGAAGGAGCTTAAAAAGCTCGATACTACCGCTTCGTTTCGCGCATGGGGTGGCGATCTGATGGCTGCGCAAGGCGTAGAAGTGGTGAAGCATTACCGCGAGCTGGCCTTTATGGGTTTTGTGGAAGTGCTGAAAAATATCCGCACTATTTTCCGGAATATGCGGCACTGTGTAGAAGATATTCTCGCTTATCGCCCCGATGTGGTCATCCTGATCGATTACCCCGGCTTTAATTTGCGTATAGCGAAAAAGCTGAAAGCACACGGTATAAAAGTGTTCTATTATATTTCTCCGCAGGTCTGGGCCTGGAAACAATCGAGGGTGAAGACCATTCGTCAGGTGGTGGATAAAATGTTTGTAATCTTACCTTTCGAAAAAGAATTTTATGCCCGTTACGGTTACGAAGTAGAATTTGTAGGTCACCCGCTGCTGGATGCTATTCGTGAGCTTCCGCCGGTGCACCGGAATAGTTTTTCGGAACAGTATGGCCTTGATGACAAGCCCGTTATCGCGCTTTTGCCCGGTAGTCGGAAACAGGAAATAAAGAAGATGCTGCCCGCTATGTTAGCTGTAATTCCTCATTTTCCGGATCATCGTTTTATAGTGGCAGGGGCTCCGTCGATAGACGAGTCATTTTACAAAGGCATTATTCTTGATAAAGAGGTTCCTGTTGTTTCGGGCCGAACGTACGATTTGTTAAGGATCAGCGAAGCGGCACTGGTTACCTCGGGTACGGCTACGCTCGAAACGGCCTTGCTCCGGATTCCCGAAATCGTGTGCTACAAAGGCAGCTTTCTTTCGTACCAAATCGCCCGGCGACTGATTAAAGTGAGGTTTATTTCATTGGTGAATCTGATTATGGAAAAAGAAGTGGTGAAAGAACTCATTCAGGATGAGTTAAATACAGAAAACTTGGTGAATGAGCTTACCAAATTGCTCTATAACCAAAATTACCGCGAAGCCGTATTGCAGGATTTTGATCTGCTGCGTGAGCGACTTGGCGATCAGGGGGCTTCGCATAAAACGGCGCACCTGATGTTGAAAACTCTCGAAAAGCTCTCGTAAACAGCATTCTGCATCGCTTTACTTTTGCGTTAAATTGGTTTTTTTGCGCAGATTAATTTTCTTTTTATTCGTATTGACCTTTAGTATCGGGTCGCTTGCCGCACAGGTATTGGATATAGGGCTGTTCAGGCAGTCTTCCCAACAGTCGGTCATGATTTATACCGGCTATTCCGAATACGAAATATGGGGCGATTCTTCCTGTATCGACTACCTTGTACCGGGGGCGCATTATAAGCTTTGGAAAGAGAACGATAGTCTTCGTTTAGCCGGAGTTCACGAAGACAAAGGTCGTTTCCGTACACTTTCGTTTATTCCCGTGCAGGATACTGCCTGCGATCTCCGTCTCAAACCGATGACCCCTCAGGGCCGCGAACGTTTTCTTTGTGGAAGTCTTTTAGTGCGAGCCGATAGACCGGGTTTGCGTTTGGTTAATCGTGTCGATATGGAAGATTACCTGTCGGGTGTGGTACTCTCGGAAGCGGGAATGGGCCATACCGACGAGTATTATCAGGCACAGGCAATCATTAGCCGAACTTATGCGCTGGCGCATTTGCGTAAGCACGATACCGAAGGATTTGACCTTTGTGATCAGGTGCATTGTCAGGCTTATTTTAACCGTACTTCTCCGGGTGCACAAATAAGACAGGCGGCCTATTCAAGCCGGGGAATAGTGCTGGTCGATGACAGCCTAAAATTTATTACGGCGGTATTTCATTCCAATTGCGGTGGACAAACGGCTAATTCGGAGCAGGTGTGGAGCCGGCCTTTACCCTATTTGCGGAGCGTTCAGGATGCTTTTTGCCGCAATCAGCCCAATGCGTTTTGGAAAAAAGAGCTCAGTACTTCGGAATGGATCGGTTACCTGCGCCGTCAGGGCTTTCCGGTCGATGATTCGCTCTGTCGCGCCAACTGTGTTTCTTATCGCCCGCAGGGACGCCCTGTGTTTTTTTCGGCCGGTACCAAAAAGCTCCATTTTAAGATTATTCGTAGCGATCTCCAGCTCAAATCGGCCTGGTTCAGTGTAGAGCAGACCGCAGCAAATACGGTGATTTTACGCGGCCGGGGCTTCGGACACGGAGTAGGACTTTGTCAGGAAGGCGCAATGAAAATGGGAACTCTCGGATTTGATCACAAAACAATCCTGCATCATTATTTTACGGGTGTACACCTGATGCACGTGTCGGAACTGGAGATACTGCTGGAGCAATAAGTTTCAGCGCGAACCGAAAATCAAGCTTCCGATTCTGACCATTGTACTGCCTTCTTCGATCGCAAGCTTATAATCACCGCTCATTCCCATAGAAAGAATATCAAAGTTTTCGGGGAAATTTTCCTGACGGAGCTTATTAAATAATACATAAAGTCCGCGAAATTCAGTGGTCACCTGCTCAAGATTCGAAGTGTTCGAAGCCATTCCCATCAGTCCGCGTACCCTTACGTGTGCGAGGTTGTGGAAGGTTTCGGCTTGTGTGAGCTCCGACAATTCTTTTTCGTCGAACCCGAATTTACTTTCCTCACGCGCAATATGTACTTGTAGCAGCACGTCAATTATCCGTTCGTTTTTCTGTGCTTGCTTGTCTATTTCCTGCAAAAGCTTCAGACTATCCACCCCGTGAATAAGGTGCACAAAAGAAGCGATGTACTTGACCTTGTTGCGTTGCAAATGCCCGATAAAATGCCAGTGCAGGTTGTCGGGTAAACCGGCGGCTTGTTTTTCGACCAGTTCCTGTACGTAGTTTTCTCCGAAATCGCGTTGTCCCGCCTCGTAAGCTTCGAGAATAGCCGAAATGGGCTTCGTTTTGGATACCGCTACAAGCCTTGTTCCTTCGGGAATTTCGGCTTTCAAACGTTGAAGAGCATCGGCAATGCGCATTATTCGCTAAGGCTTTGTATGACTAATCCGCTGCGAAGCTTGGGTTCTATCCAGGTCGTTTTGGGTGGCATAATTTCGCCGGCATCGGCTACCTGCTTCAGCTCATCGACCGATACGGGATACAGGGCAAAAGCTACTTTCATACGGCCTTCGTCCACCTGCCTTTGCAGTCCGTCCATGCCGAGCGGACCGCTGATGAAACCGATACGCGGGTCGGTTTTCGGATCGTGGATGCCGAGCAAAGGAGAAAGAATAAAATCGCAGAGTATCTGTGCGTCGAGACTTTTTACAGGATGGGCTTCGTCGATAAGTCCCGTTTTGGGTGTAAGTCGGTACCAGGCTTTTTCGAGGTACATACCAAATTCATGGCGTTGCCGGGGCCGGTATTGCGCTGTTCCGAACGCTTCGATCTCAAATTTTTCGCGGAGCTGCGTGAGAAATTCTTCCGCACTCATCCCTTTCAGATCTTTCACTACGCGGTTAAAGTCGTAGATGTGGAGCTGATCTTCGGCGATAAAAAAAGCCATGCAATAGTTGAACATTTCGTGGCCGGTATGCTCGGGTTTTTCGGCACGTTTTTTTAAAGCCAGCAGGGCGGAGGAGGAAGAACGGTGGTGCCCGTCGGCGATATAAACGGCGGGTATGCGGGCAAAAGATTCGGTGAGGATACGGATGTCACTCCGATCGTGGATTACCCAAAGGTAATGGCCTATACCGTCGGTGGTGGCAAACTCGTATTCGGATCGTTGTGCGGTATAGCGCGCCAATACTGCTTCAATTTCGGGCTGCGAAGGGTAGGAGAGCAGTACCGGTTCGGCGTTGAAACCGCAGGTATCGAGGTAATTTTTAAAAACTTCTTCGCGTTTGGTAAGGGTTTGCTCGTGAATGCGGATCACCCCCGAGAGGTAATCGTTGACCGAAGCACCGGCGATGAGCCCCGTGTAGGAATGCCCGTCTTTGACCTGGCGATAGAGGTAAAGGCATTCTTCTTCGTCTTGTATAAAAACGCCTTTTTTCATGAATTCTTCAAAGCGCTGCCGTACCAACCTGAACCGTTCGGTGGTATTGGGGCGGGTACTGGCTTTGCGTCCCGATTCGGGTAAGATCACGTGCAGGAAGGTGAAAGGATTCTCTTCCAGCTTGGCGTTGAGAATACGGGTTTTATACAGGTGTACCGATCGGGAAGCCACCAGATGAGCCTTGTCGCGCGAGGGACGTATGCCCCTGAATGGTTGAAGTACGGCCATAGCTGCGTGTAGCGCTTACGACTGGAAAAACTGTATGATTTTTTCGGCCAGTTCTACGCCTATCCGATCCTGTGCTTCGTGGGTAGAAGCCCCGATGTGCGGGGTTAGCGAGATGCGTGGGTGTTGTAACAGGGCGATAGCGGGCGTAGGCTCGTTTTCAAATACGTCGAGCGCAGCATGTAGCACTTTGCCGTTGTCGAGCGCGGCGATTAGATCGTCTTCCTGAATTACGCCTCCACGCGAAGTATTGACAAGGCATACGCCGTCTTTCATTTTTGCGATTTCTTCGGCGGTGATTACGGCACGCCCGTCTTTTTGCTTGGGCACATGCAGGGTGATAAAATCACTTTCGGCAAGCATTTGCTCAAAAGAAACGGTGCTAACAAGCACATCGAGCTTGTGCTGTTCGGTAATTTTCAGGGGAATCATCGCTTCCTGTACGTAAGGATCACAGGCGATCACTTTCATTCCGCAGCCTAATGCGTATTGCGCCACGCTTTGTCCGATACGGCCAAAACCGACAATACCGATCGTTTTACCGCGCAGCTCAATGCCTTTGGCATATTTCTTTTTCAGCTTGTCGAAATCGGTGCTGCCCGATACGGGAAGGTGGCGATTGGCATCGTACAGGAAACGCGCCATCGAAAAAAGATGAGCAAAAACCAGCTCGGCTACCGATTGTGAAGAAGCGCCCGGTGTGTTGACTACCTGTATGCTTTTGGATTGGGCGTAATTCACATCAATATTGTCCATTCCGACACCGCCGCGTCCTATCAGCTTGAGCGAGGGACACACGTCTATCAGGTCTTTGCGAACGGTGGTAGCGCTACGTACCAGCAGGGCATCGTATTGCTCGGCCTGGATAGCTGCGGCGAGATTTTCCTGTGCTACCTTTTCGGTGATAACCGTATAGCCGGCTTTTTCCAGCAGAATTTTTCCCGAATTGTCGATACCGTCGTTGGCAAGTATTTTTTTCATGTCGATTTTATTTTTCAGCGCTCCGAGTATGCGGTCAAAGTTATCCAATCCTTTTGGAAATACGAACTACTTTGCCAGAATGCCGAAGGCCGGTTTTTTCAAAAAAGAAGATCCGAAACGCTCGGATCTTCAGCAATCAATAGAGGGCTTATTTGTCTTTTTGCAGGAAAGGGTAGCGGTAATCTACCGGCGGCACGAAAGTTTCTTTAATCGTACGCGGCGATACCCAGCGCAGCAGGTTAATCAGCGCACCCGCTTTATCGTTGGTTCCCGAACCGCGTGCTCCGCCGAAAGGCTGCTGACCGACCACCGCTCCGGTGGGTTTGTCGTTGATGTAGAAGTTACCTGCGGCATTTTTCAGCTTTTGCGAGGCTTGCTCAATGGCATAGCGATCTTGTGAAATGATGCTGCCGGTAAGGGCATAAATAGAAGTGGAATCGACCAAATCGAGTGTTTCTTCAAACTTTTTATCCTCGTACACATACACGGTCAATACCGGCCCGAAAAGCTCTTCGCAGAGCGTGACGTACTTCGGATCGCTGGTCAGGATAATCGTAGGCTCGATAAAATAGCCTTTTTTCTTGTCGCATTTTCCGCCGGCAATCACTTCGGCATTTTTATCTTTTTTCGCTTGTTTGATATAGCTTTCGAGCTTGTCGAACGATTTTTCGTCGATCACCGCATTGATGAAATTGCCGAAATCTTCGGTGCCGCCCATTTTCATGGTTTTCAGGTCGGCCAGTACTTTTTTCTTTATTTCGGGCCAAAGGCTGGCGGGAATATAGGCACGTGAAGCGGCCGAGCATTTTTGCCCCTGGTATTCGAAAGCGCCTCGCGAAATGGCGGTGGCTACGATGCCGGGATCGGCGCTGGGATGTGCTACGATAAAATCTTTTCCGCCGGTTTCACCCACAATGCGCGGGTAGGTTTTGTAGCGGTGAATCTGCTGTCCGATGGTTTTCCAGATGTCGCGAAACACCTCTGTGCTTCCGGTAAAGTGGATGCCGGCAAAATCGGGGTGATTAAAAACCACCTCGGCGGCTTCGGGGCCAGAGGGATAAATCAGGTTGATAACACCGTCGGGCAAACCTGCGGCACGGAATATTTCCATCAGCACCTGTGCCGAATATACCTGTGTATTGGAGGGTTTCCAAACCACCACGTTACCCATCAGGGCGCAGGAGGAAGGCAGGTTGCCGGCAATGGCGGTAAAGTTAAAAGGGGTAAGGGCATAGACGAATCCTTCGAGCGGACGCCATTCCATACGGTTCCAGATACCGGGAGACGACTGGGGCTGCTGGCGGTATATTTCGGACATGAACTGCACGTTAAAACGCAGAAAGTCGATGATTTCGCAGGCAGAGTCGATTTCGGCCTGGTACGCGTTTTTCGATTGTCCGAGCATGGTGGCGGCGTTGAGCCGTGCGCGGTAGGGACCGGCTATCAGCTCGGCTGCTTTGAGGAAAATGGAGGCGCGGTGTTCCCACGACAGGTTTTCCCAATCCGATTTGGCTTTTAATGCGGCGTCGATGGCTTGTTTGACGTGCTTTTTGTCGCTTTTGTGAAAATAGCCCAGCGTATGCTTGTGATCGTGCGGCGGCGCAAGGCGCACCTTATTTCCGCTGCGTACTTCTTTTCCGCCGATGTACATCGGAATATCGGCCTGGCTTGCGCGCAGGGTTTTGAGCATAGCCTGAAGCTCTTTGCGTTCGGGACTGCCCGGCGCATAATTTTTTACCGGTTCATTGTGCGGGGCAGGCACATTAAAAAATCCTTTGGACATAACAGAAATTTTACCCGCAAAGGTAAAAAATACAGTGGGATTAAGAAGGAATGAGGGCGAATTGCCGCAGGAAGTGAAAAGCAAAAGCCGTTCGGTCGGAACACAGCGAAAACCCGTATCCTTTTTTGAGGAATACAGGGAAGAGGAAAAGTGTAAAAAATCAGTTCAGCAGCAAGAAGACAGGCAGTACCCGGAATATTCAGGTTCTATAAGTAATGCTTATAAGCTTCGGGATAAAAATGATAAAAGGGTTCAAATTGTGGCGGATGAAAGCTATAAAACGTTGGTATTCAGTTTTCGAAGGCATTCCATGTAGGCTTCACGTTTTCCTTCGTACTGGGTGGCTTTTCCGTAATTATGGCTCAATTTCGATTCTTTAATGACAGATTCCGTTTCGTTAAGTTTTTCTCTCAGCCATAAAACAATGTGATCGGGTAGCAGTATCTTTTCCATAGGCAGATAATAAAAAATAAAGGTTCCGGTTTTGTTCCTGGTAAAGTAGAAAGTTTTTACGTGGCTTTTGCCTACAGGTTGCAAAGCGGAAAGTCCTTTTTCGCAATGCGCTTTAGAATCAGTTACTTTTCGGGAGCTACGGGCCAAATCTCGTAGCTGTTATGCGGCTTGTAATCGCGGTATATGACAGATTCGTCCTTTTTAATCCGCTATCGGTCGATTTTTCAGGGGAATTACAAAAAATGCGTTAATTCCAGCCGCTTTTTCGCCGTATTTTCCTCCAATTCGGGGAAAAAAAGCGAAAACTCTTTGTGGTACAGCTCAAAATTACGTTCCAGCTCTTTGCCCGCTTTTTCCATTCCGGATTCGAAACGGGCACGGCGGGCCATACGTTCGAGCACGTCCGAAATGCCTTCAATAGAGGCGTAAGATAACAGCCAGTTCTGCTTTTCCATGTAAGGCAGCATATCTTTAGAACGTTCGGGCAGAAGCTCCGAATGTGCCTGAAGTGTTTGGTACACCGAGCCGGCGAAGATCGACAGCTTTTCGTGGGGATGATAATGTTCCCAGTAGCGCGCCAAAAAATGGTCGTAAAACACGTCGGCTACTACGGGGGCATATTTCCCTACCAGGGGCCTGAGCCGCTTTTTGGTTTCGGCTACCACCGGATGCGTGTCGGTGTAAGTGTCGATAAAGCGGTGCAACAGGATGCCCTGCTTTACCCGTTCGGGGTAACGGAGAAAATCGCTTCCCTTGACCGAATCGGCGGTAAAATTACCTAACAGTACCAGCTTGTCGTTACCCGAAAGGTGGGCATGTGCAAGAAAATTCAACGTGATTTCCTCTTATCTGTCCGGCCGACCATTGGTCAAAAAGAAAACCGGAAAGTTGTTATTACTTTTATTTTTACAAAAATACGGAATAAGTGCAGAGAAAACGCCTCATATATTGGCTGGCGCAGTCGCTCGGATGGACGTTCTACTTGATACTGAGTGGATTCAGTAATTACCTGAATAACGAGCTTAACCGTCAGATACTCATTGCATTGGCGGCTATCTTTGTATCGGGTTTTTTGCTATCCCATCTTTACCGAACGTTTATTATACGCATGAAATGGTTGTCGCTCAACTTGTTAGCGGCGCTTGTGCCTATTGTGTTAAGTGCTTCGGTGTTGGCTTTCATACTGGGTACGCTTCAACTTACTTACACGCATTTCCTGATTCCCGGATCGGGTGCTTTTACCCAATTGGCGGCTTCTAATGCTTTTCTGATTTGGCTCAACTGGTGGGTTATTTTTGTGATATGGTCTATCCTTTATTTTGCCTATCATTTTTTTGAAAAATCGCGCGACGAAGAAATCAAAAACCTTCGTCTTGAAGCGCGGAGCACCGAGGTGGAGCTCAACAACCTCAAGGCGCAGCTCAATCCGCATTTCATGTTTAATTCCATGAATTCGATAAGGGCCTTGATCGATGAAAATCCGGATTTGGCCAAAGAAAGTGTGACCAAGCTCTCGAACATTCTGCGCAATACGCTCCTGATGGGGCGCCGCAAGCTGGTGATGCTCGAAGAAGAGCTGGATATCGTATATGATTACCTGCACCTGGAGCATATCCGCTACGAAGAGCGCTTGCAGGTGAAATTCGATATTGAAGAAGACACGCTCAAATGTCTGGTGCCTCCGCTGATGCTGCAAACATTGGTAGAGAATGCCATCAAACACGGCATTTCGAGGCTTCCCGGCGGGGGATTCGTCTGTATCCGTATTTCCAAAAAAGGCCATTATCTTTACCTGCTTGTGCGCAATACCGGCACGCTCGAACCGGAGTATAGCAGAACGGGCACCGGTACTGGCCTCGATAATACCCGCCAGCGGCTGGAACTTTTGTTTGAAGGAAGAGCCACCTTTAAGATGTACGCCGAAAACTCGGAAGTACGGGTCGAAATTGTATTACCTGTTGTAAACCTGTCTTATGAAAGCCATAGTAATTGACGACGAACGTTTGGCACGTAAAGAGCTGCGTTCTCTGCTTCAACGTTTCCACGAGATAGACGTGGTCGATGAGTGCGCCAATGCCGAAGAAGCCATAGAAAGCATAGCCAATCACCGCCCCGAGGTTATTTTTCTCGATATACAGATGCCCGGGCGCAACGGATTTGATCTGCTTAATGAGCTGGATGCCGTACCCAAAGTGGTGTTTGTGACCGCTTACGACGAGTATGCCATCAAGGCTTTTGAGGTAAGCGCGCTCGATTACCTGCTCAAGCCGGTTAACCCCGATCGCCTGGAAGAAGCAGTGAACAAACTGTTGAAATCGCGCGATCCGCAACCTTTGCCGGCCGCTTCGTCGGGAGAAGAGCCCCGGCGTTTGGCCGAAAGCGATCAGATATTTCTGAAAGACGGCGAAAAATGCTGGTTTGTGACACTAAAAGATGTGCGTATGTTCGAGTCGGAGGGCAACTACGTGAGAGTCTATTTTAACGAGTTCAAACCTTTGATCTTAAAATCGCTGAACAGCCTCGAAGATCGGCTCGATCCGAAAGTTTTTTTCCGTGCCAACCGCAAGTTTATAATCAACCTCAAATGGGTGGTAGGTATCGAAAACTGGTTTAACGGCGGACTACAGGTACAGCTTAGGGGAGGCGAAAAAATCGAGATATCGAGAAGGCAGGCCGCCCGTTTTCGCGACGTGATGAGTCTCTGACTTAATTAGCAGCCTGTTAGTCTTTAAAATTTAACGTTTAGTAGAAATTTCTTTCACAGGCGAAAAAAAATAGCGAAATTGCCCTGTGTCTGAACACTTACACGAAGGTTATGGAGATTCTACTGCTTGAGGCAACTGACAAGACACCTTACATCCGTTTCGACCCTATTACCGGCCAGCTTGAGATAACCGGTAAATCCATTCCACAGGACGCAGAGTCTTTTTATCGCCCTGCATTGGAATGGATGGAACGTTATGTTGCACAACCATCTGATAGCACGGTGATTACGCTGAATTTGGAATATTTTAATATTTCTTCTTCCAAGCGCATACTTTTTATTTTATATAAGCTGAACGAGCTTATCGACAGAAAGGCCGATGTACAGGTAAAATGGCACTTTGCCGAAAATGACGACGACATGAAAGAGGTGGGGCAGGACTTTGCTTTTATGGTGAGGGTTCCGTTCCAGTTTGTCGGTTATCGTCGCCAGGCTCGCGTGGCCCTGGTATAGATTTTTTTCTTTGTTTTTTAGGTTTTCGAAAAAGAGAAACGGCGGCTTAGGTCGCCGTTTTTCAATTCCTTTAATTGCAGGGAATTATTGTTATTTTTACCCCGTCATTTAAAAACAACAGTATTATGGGAAAAGGAGATAAGAAATCACAAAAAGGAAAACGCTGGAGAGGTTCTTATGGAAATACCCGTCCGCGTAAACGCACTACAGCCGTAGTAGTTACGAAAAAAGAAGAAGCGGCTCCGGCAAAGAAAACCGTTAAAAAAGCCCCGGCGAAAAAAGCCGCAAAAAAGACAGAAGAATAACGAAGAATCCCCTGACCCTAAACGTCAGGGGATTTTTTTCAGAGAATAGGGCCAAACCGGAAAGCGTTGAAATTTGCAGAAGGAGATAGGGTGAGTTTTCTAGATAATACCGGCAGAGGCGTTATTCGTAAGCTGTTGGATAAGAAGAACGCAGAGGTCGAAACAGACGAAGGTTTTCTGATTACTTGTCTGCTCGCCAAGCTGGCGCCCTATCGCGATTTTCCGGACTACAAGCTGGTTTGGTCAGAAGAAGAAAAATTTATACGTGGAAAGCTGAAAGACTCTTCTACACCGCGTATTCACCGCAAAAATCCTAAAAAAGAAAGTCTGCTTGAAGTGGATTTGCATATCTACGAGCTGATTGATGATTTGCGTGGTATTTCCAACGGAGATATGCTGCGTATTCAATTGGGGCATTTTCGCAAAAAAATGGCCGAGGCGCGCAAAAAAGGAATAGAAAAAATAGTGTTTATTCACGGGGTGGGCGAAGGCGTGCTCCGATCCGAAATCCGTCATGCCCTGCTGCGTTACGAAGAAGTGGTCGAGGTACTTGACGCTTCTTACGAAAAATATGGAGCCGGAGCTACCGAGGTAAGGCTTCGTTATCCGCGCTGAGCCGTTTCTTCCAGAATTAAATTTTTGACAAAAAATAAGATGAATAGTTGCAATAGTAAACGGTAATTATTGCATTTCAATTTTTTAGTAAGTAGCTTGGGATAAGCTATTGGAGTAAGGAGTTATGTAGGATTAGTGGCCGTTAGAAGGCACTCCGGTATCAGTAGGAATAGTTTAGTAATCCAATAAGTAAGGAGGTATTTATGTATTCATTTTTACACAGCGCAGCTATTGTGGTAGGCGGAGGGTTGGTGAAAGCCAGTGCGATTTCTTAGTGGTTTTTCAATTTATGCAGTACGATAAAGTATCCGGGAGCAGCGCTGGTTAGCCGAACTTCCGGAGTTGTCCTTTTTATGGTTGTAATTTATTCACCTTAAATATATTACGTATGAAAACAAGTCGCTATTTAGTAGGATTGGGCGCCATGTGCCTTGTATTGTCTTTTTCTTCCTGTCAGAAAGAAGAAAATCTTATGCAGGAAATGAAAGCTGCTAAGCTGCTTCCTGAAGTGGAAGAGCCTTCGGCCGACGTATCCCGTTGTGTGCCGCCGGTAACTAATTTTTACCCCTGTGACAAGAAATTCAGATTTACCGCTACGGCCAACGGTGTGCCCGATCTGAGTACCTATACCTATCAGATAGAGGATATGCTTGGAAACGTAGTAGATTCGGGAACCCTTACTACGGGCGCAAGCACCAACCCGGTGTTGAGTTATTGCGTGCAATATAAAATTACCGTTTATGGCCCCTGTTTCGGTGTGCGGTATCACACTTTATACAGCGACGGTTGCGGTGGCGTATGGGTGTGTTAACCTTATCTCATTTTAATTAACCAATAAGCAATTTTGTATGAAAACAATTTCTTCTTTTCTCCTTATACTCATTTTGTTAGGTTTTTCTTCCTGCCAAAAAGAGGAAAATCTTATGCGTGAAATGGAACCCCTTCGTTCGATTCCTACAAGCGATTCGAAAGAAGTGGAAGCCCAATCCTCCGAACGTTGTCCGATGGCGCTGATTACACTCTCGCCCTGCAATAGAGGGTTTACCTTTTATGCCACGCGCGATGGAGTGACTCCCGATACCTATGTCTTTGCCTATGAGGTAAGAACTATGGCCAATGTCGTGGTGGATACCGGCACGGTTAGCTACGGAGGAAATACCAATCAGGTGTTGAATTATTGCCAGCAATACCGGATTATCTTTTACGACTGGTGCGGCGGAGGCCCCGGTTCGTCTTTAGATTTTACGCGTACTACCGACGGTTGCGGCGGTACTTTTCTCTGCTGATCGCCTAATGTAATTATGTTAGCCCCCAACATTTAGGGTTGGGGGTTTTCTTTTTAAGAATGGGGCGCGATCAGGGCAATACGATGCTTTTGGAATTTTTACTTACGGCGGCAAAATAGCCCAGCGCGCCGTTACTCAGGTTGGTCGGCGGATTGGAAGGAGGCGCGTCAAAAGGGCTTCCCGACGATTGATATTGTGTCGAAACCGCTGTCAGGTAAAGGTAATATCCGCGATCAAGGCATTGAATTTCGACCCGTGCCACATCGCCACTCAGGTAATTGTAAGGAACCTGTGCCGAAATGTAGTTGCCCTGTATGTTTTTATCGTCGGTTACATAATACTTAAAAGGCTCGGTTTGCAGGGTATCGTTGCGCCAAAACAGAAAGCGGTAATAATCTTCGGTAAGCGCATTGTCTTGTGCATTGAGGATGACATTATAGCCTTCGTCCAAAAAAAGGCTTTCTTCATTATAGATATACGTAATGGTGTCGAGCGGCATCTTATAAGCAGGCACAGAAGAAGAAGCCTGATAGCGTTGCCCCTCGTATTCTACCAGCAGGGTATAGGTATAGCCCAAGCTGGTTTGTCGGTTGCCATTGGTTTCGTAATACCCGTTGCTGGTGTAATACAGTGTATCGGTATGTCCGGTTTGGTCGCTGATAAACACCGAGGCATTGGTAACCAGCGGGTTGCTTCCTGAGAAATAAGGTGCCAGCATGCTGAGCTTTACTTTAAAGGGCTCGGTTTCGTCTGATAGCAACGCTTCGACCACCAGCTTTGGTTCTGCTTCACGCAGATCAAGATCGATCACTTTGGTGCATGAAATTAATGTAGCGAATAAAGCTGAAAATAAGATAAGTGTCTTTTTCATAGCTTCAGAATTTAAAATTCCAGGTAACGGAAGGAATCAGTTTGAATAGGGTGGTTTGCACCGCTTCGGTGCGCCCGGTCGGATTGTCGTTTTCGTCTTTCTGCTGTTGGAAAGTGATAGAGAAAGCGTTGGCGCGTGCATATACGTTGTAGATCGAGAAGTTCCATGAACTTTCGAAGCGCCGTCCTTCTTTTTTCTTTCCGTCGAGGGTTAGCGACAGGTCGCCCCGGTGATAATTGGGCATACGGTAGCCGTTGCGTTCGGGATAATAGGCCAAAATTTCGCCGTCGAACTCGTAGCGTCCCGAAGGGAAAGTAACCGCATTACCGGTGGCATATACCCAGGTGGCGCTTAACGTAAGACGAGGCGTAAACTGGTAGGTAGCGACTACCGAAATGTTATGGCGCCGATCGTTTTTGACGGGATAGGCTCTGTTTTGGTTGATGCCGTCCACCTGACGCATGGTTTTGGCCAGGGTATAGCCGATCCAGCCGGTCAGCTTGCCCTCGGTTTTTTTGATCAGCCATTCGGCGCCGTACGACCAGCCTTTTCCAAAAAGCAGCTCGCGTTCGAGTACGGGATTAAATGCCAGCTCGGCATTATCGCGGTAATCGATCTGATTCTGCATCCATTTGTAATACACTTCCATCGATACTTCGATTCCTTTTTTCAGATCGCGGAAATAACCCAGCGCAAGCTGATCGCTGATTTGCGGTCTTACATGCACACCGCTGGGTATCCAAAGGTCGGTAGGCAGCGTGGTACCCGAATTGGAAACCTGGTGTAAAAACTGATAGGTATGATCCCAGCTTGCTTTGAGCGAAGAGGTCTCCGTAAGCACGAAAGAAAGCGCAGCTCGTGGCTCAGGACCGTAGTAAGACACTACTTTTTGCCCTGCGCGGTACGTGGTGGTATCGGTCACTTCGTATCCGTCGGCACCAAAGGCGTACTCGGTGCCGGCACCCAATACATCGAACGAGGTAAAACGCAAACCGTAACGTACATTAAGTCGTTTGCTGATAGTGTACTGATGGTCGATATAGATAGAGCTTTCCAGCGCATTTTTAGTCGGTAATTTTTGTGCCTGAAAAATAGAAGTAGCGCGTATAGGTTCAAATTTTCCGGGTTGGAAGAAATGATACACCGATTGCGCACCGAAACGCAGGGTGTTTTCAGGATTGGCATAGTAGGTGAAATCGGCTTTCAGTCCCACATCGTCTATCCCCGACATCACCTTGAAGTTTTGTGTTTCCGAAAGGTCGATATTGATTCCGTAATCGAAATTGGAGTAAATCAGCGTCACGTTGCTGAACAGCTTCGGATTGTAAACGTGGTTCCAACGCAGCGTAGCGGTAGCATTTCCCCAGTCGAAGCCAAAGAGGTTGGCCAGTCCGAGCACATCGCGGCCAAAGTAGCCCGAGATATAAAGCCTGTCTTTTTCGCTCAGCCTGTAATTGGCTTTGGCATTAAAATCGTAAAAATAAAGCTGGTTGTTGCGCAGATCTTTATTGGGTGCCAGTTTCAGAAAAAGGTCGGCATACGTACGGCGACCCGATACGATAAACGAGCCTTTGTCTTTTACGATGGGGCCTTCGAGCGTAAGACGGCTCGAAATGGTGCCGATGCCACCGGTGCCGGAGAAGCGTTTGGAGTTGCCGTCTTTCATGCGCACATCGAGCAACGAAGCCAGTCGCCCGCCATACGCAGCCGGGATACCGCCTTTATAGACATCTACGTCTTTGACCGCGTCGGGATTAAACACCGAAAAAAAGCCGAAAAGGTGCGAAGCGTTATAGACTACGGCTTCGTCTAACAGGATCAGGTTTTGATCGTTGGCGCCTCCGCGCACGTTAAATCCCGCGTTGCCCTCGCCGGCGCTTTGTATGCCGGGAAGTAACTGGATCGATTTAAGAATATCCACTTCACCAAATAGTGCGGGTAGCTTTTTGGCGGTAGCCATTTCGAGGTTTACGCGGCTGATAGGTCTTTCCTGGGCTGTTTCTTTGCGATCGCTGTTAATTTCGATAGCGTCGAGCTGGAGTCCTTCGGGTTGCAGCTCTATATCGATCTTTTGGTTTTGCGTCAGCACCACCGTTTTTTCGATCGTAGTATAGCCGATATAGCGGTATGTAATCGTGTAAGTGCCTTCATTCAGGGTAAGCGAGTAAAAGCCGTAGGCATTGGTGGCGGTACCGGTAGTGGTGCCTTTTATGAGCACGGTGCCGCCGATGATTTCTTCGCCGGTAAGGGCGTCTTTTACCAGTCCTGAAAGCGTATATTTCTGTGCCTGGAGTAGGCCGGGTACTAAAAAGAGACACAGTAGCAAAAGGAGACCTTTTTTGTGCATAAGGCTACGGAATATAGAGATCGTTAGTGAAACCGGAGGCAAAGGTAAATGCTATAGTTGAACCGAAAATACAATAAAGCTGAAATAAGGTGTTAAGCTGTATAAACGGAATTACAAACGGGATAAACGGCGATCAGCGTTCGAGTATGGCTCTGACAAGTGCGGCGTACCAGCTTCGGGGCAGGATGCGCCGGACAAAGAGCAGGGCAGGAGCGCCTCCACCTACGGGATAACGCATTTTGGCGCGATTGTCGGTGGCTGCGCGGTAGATGGTGCGTGCTACGCTTTCGGGGCCACGGGCTTTGCGCCCCGTCGAATTGATTTTTTCCAGTATTTTTTGGGTGTAGCTATCGTAAGCGTCGAGTCCTTCTTTTCTGAAAATTTCCTGCGAGCGGGTGTAAAAATCGGTACGTATGGCGCCCGGCTCAATAATTTTGACCCGTATGCCGAAAGGCCGCAGCTCAAATTGCAGCGATTCGGAAAATCCTTCGACCGCCCATTTGGTGGCGTGATAGACGCTGAATACGGGGAAAGTCGCTCTTCCGGCCATGGAAGAGAGCTGTACAAAAACACCTTTTTTCTGCGCCCGAAAATGGGGCAGCCAGGCCCGGCATACATTCATCAGCCCGAACACATTGGTATCGAATTGCCTTTTGATTTGCGCATCGGAAGCTGCTTCGAAAGCACCCAACGCGCCATACCCCGCATTGTTGACCACTACATCTACCTGTCCGTGCTCACGAAGTGTAGCCGCGACGGCTTCCCGAATCGATTCTTCGTCGGTTACATCGAGCCTGTACAAACGAATGCCTGCCGCATCGGCCCATTGCCGGTGTGGTTCAGGATTACGCATGGTGGCGGCAACACGCCACCCGTTTTTTGCAAAAAATAAGGCGGTGGCTTGACCTATACCCGAAGAGGCACCGGTGATAAATACGGTTTTCATAGGCTGAAAAATGAGATTTAAAGGTAAGCCGATTTCGTGTAAAGCGGTGTTTTTTTGAAAAAATTAAAGGGTAAAGCGCTCATTTTTAATGTTTACATCGAATGGATGCTGGATTTTCGTTTTCGTTTGTACTTATCCGGTCTGATGAGTATCTTTTCACTCGGACTTTAACACTAAATAAGCTACCTATGGGAAAAAGTTACTTTCTGCGAGGCTTTATCGTATGCCTCTCATTCTGTCTGTGCACGTTTACCAGTGTTTTTGCACAAACCAATCATCCCGATTATCAAGACGGACGCATTTGGTTTAAGATCAATCATCGCGCGGTAGTGCAGGAACCGATAGAGAAAGTGGGTGCACAAAAAGTGCAAACCGATTATCAGCAATTGCCTTTTTCGTACCTGCCTTTTGTGGAAAAGCTCGCCACGCAGTACGCTGTTACCCGATTGTCGCGGCCCTATCATTTTTTGGAAGAAGAAAAGCTTTCGACCGTATTTCTGCTTGAATTTTCACAGTTCGATCAGATAGGAGGGCTTATCCGTGAGTTGCAGCAGCAGCCCGGTGTGGAATATGCCGAACGTGTGCCTTTGCCTAAAAGCAGCTATACGCCTAATGATCCCTCGTTTACTTCCAGTACGCAGTGGTCGCTTTTCAAAATCAATGCGCAGGCCGCATGGGATATTAGCCGCGGAAGCGCCAACGTGGTGGTGGCCATCGTAGATGATGCGGTGCAGATTACGCATCCCGATTTGCAGGCCAATATTTGGGTCAATAGCGGCGAAATTCCCAACAACGGGATAGACGACGATGGCAACGGGTATATCGACGATGTACGCGGATACGATGTGGCTGATGGCGACAACAACCCCAATCCGCCGAGCACGAATTACAGCCACGGTACGCACGTAGCGGGCATTTCGGGAGCGGTATCCAATAACGGCACCGGAATCGCTTCTATTGGTTTCGGCATCCGCGTGATGGCGGTAAAAGCGACTAATCAGGTGGGCTATGTGACACATGGTTACGACGGTATCGTGTATGCCGTAAGGTCGGGAGCCGATGTGATCAACATGTCTTGGGGTGGCCCCGGTGCTTCTACTACCGCACAGAACATCATTAACTGGGCGTATAACAGCGGTGTGGTACTGGTAGCGGCGGCCGGTAACGACAATGTGACCACGCAGTTTTATCCTGCGGCCTATACCAACGTAATTGCGGTGGCTTCTACGGCGAGCAACGATGCCAAATCGAGCTTCTCTAATTACGGAACCTGGATCAATGTAAGCGCTCCGGGAAGTACTATTTACAGCACTATCCCCAATAATACCTACGGTAATAAGAGTGGTACGTCTATGGCTTCGCCCCTGGTAGCGGGTCTCGCCGGACTCGTGCTTTCCGTGAATCCGGGCATGACTCCTGCCGATGTACGCAACTGTATTCTTTCTACCGCCGATAATATCAGTTCGGTAAATCCTTCGTATAACGGGCAGTTGGGAAGCGGTCGTATTAATGCATTAGCGGCGCTTAATTGTGCATCGGCTTCACTCAATAATGCGCCTGTAGCTCAGTTTACAGCCAATATAACCAATGTCAACGTGGGGGGCTCGGTGAACTTTACCGATCAGTCCACTTACAATCCTACTTCCTGGAGCTGGACGTTTACGGGTGGTACGCCGGCCTCTTTTAACGGGCAAAATCCTCCGGCAATTGTTTACAATACTCCCGGAAGCTATGCAGTAAGTCTTACCGTGACGAATGCGCACGGCAGCGATACGGAGACCAAAACGGCATATATCCACGTAACTGTCGGTTCGGGTTGCGACACTCTGAATTTTGCGTATGCTGCCGGAACGGCTACGCCGGCCTGGACTCCGGCAAGCTATTACAACGGAACTACTCCCGGACAAAACGGTTGGATAAATGGGGTTAACTCCTATTTGGATCGGCAGAAAGCGGCTTATTTTGATGTGACTTCCAGTGCGCACGGCTATATCGAAGGAGCGTATATTTATTTTGCCCGGGCTTATTCAGCCAATCCAAATAAGGTGGTGCCGATAAGAATCTATTCCGAATCGGGGACTAATCCGGCTACTTTGTTGGCTACGGCCAATCTTACGATGGGAAAAATCAGATCGGATGTGCAGGGCGGTTACCTGACTTTTGTACGTTTCGCTGCTCCTGTTGCTATACCGGCCAACCGGCGTTTTTATGTGAGTGTGGATATGACCAATTTGCAATGGACCAGCGGGGTGAAAGATACCTTGGCTATTCTGAGCAACAGTCAGGGACAGAGTACGCCTTCGATGATTTGGGAACAGTTGTCTAATAACACCTGGACGCGTTACGGCACTTCCGGAAGCTGGAACCTGAACGCGTCGCTGTACGTGTTTCCGCTGACTACCGATAATCCGGCAAGTGTATCGCTGCAAGCCAGTGCGCTAAGTGTCTGTGCAGGCGAATCGATCGATTTTGACGCGACGGGTTCTACCGTTGAGCAGGATATGCTGTGGACATTTAACGGCGGGGCTCCGGGTAGCTCGACACAACTGCAGCCCAGCATACTCTACAATACGCCCGGCACGTATCGGGCTTACCTCGAAGTACTGGGAGGAGGCTGTCGTATGTATGCAATCGATTCGGTACAAATCAGTGTACAGGCTTCGCCCGTATTAGCGCTTAGCACTTCGCAAGACACGATTTGCCCGGGCGGTTCGGTACAGCTTACGGTGAGCGGAGCCGATACCTATCAATGGACGCCGCCTCAGGGACTGAGCAGCACTACTATCTCCAATCCGGTGGCTTCTCCTACGCAGACCACTACTTATTCCGTAACGGGTACACAGGCTTCGTGCAGTGCGAATGCGTCGGTTACGATTCATGTGGATACTCAAAATCCTGTGGCCGATTTCTCGCACAGTGCTCCGCTGTGTGCTGGCGATCCGGTTACGTTTAACGGTGCTATTTCGGAAAACGCTTCTTCGTTTAGCTGGACTTTTGCAGGAGGTAATCCGGGTACTTCTGTGGCTACGGAACCTTCGGTTGTATTTGCAGCCTCTGGTACCTATACCGTAGCACTTGAAGTAACCAGTTACTGCGGACTAAATGATTCGCATACAATGGACATTACGATAGAGACCTGCGATGTAAGCACCGGCGAGGGGTTTGAGGCGGGTGGCATTAGCGCTTATGCCGATCCGGTGACCCAGCAGCTTATGCTTTCCTTTAACCTGTTGCAGCCACAGCTTCTGACCCTTACGTTGGTCAATACTACCGGACAATTGGTGTGGAGCGGTACCGAAGCGCAAACTACCGGCAATTATCAGCGTAAAATCGACGTGTCGGCCCTGCCTCAGGGGGTGTATTTTCTGCGGATAAGTGACGGTACCCGTCAGCAGGTACTGAAGTTTTTCCGCTGATTCAGGTCTCGTTTTTCCCCTGTCGTAAGTGATAAAGACAGGGGAGAGGCGGGGTGAGTTGGGGTAAGTGTGTAGAGACGATACGAACAGCGTGCTGTTTAGAGGTTAAACGCGCTTCGCATACGTTCTTTTTCACTTCTTGAAATTCCTATCTCATCCGCTATTTTTTCCCATTGAACGACACTGTTGCGTACTTCCGCAAGGATACGTTTCATTTGCTGTGGGTCAAGCCTGAAAAATTCACCTACACTTTTGGCTAACTCCACATCCAACGCGTTATTATTCATGTCAATGTGGAGAGCCAGGCCGTCTTTTTCGGTCGAAGGATTCAGATCATAAGCCGGCGACAATAGCCAGCCTTCTTCCGTGAGTATAAATCCATGATTTCGTAAGTGATCGTCTGTATTGGAAATGGCGATATTAAACACGATTCTTCGCCATAACTGGTGTAAATTTTCTTCTACTTTTGCGCCATACGTTTGTATGAAATCGGCAATATCCAGATAGCTTGCCGGGTTATCGCGTAGTTTTTCTTCCGTATTACCTGTCATCGTCATGGCCGATGCAAAATGGATACGTTCTCCTTTTTCTCGGTCGAACCGCCGGGTAAAAAACGTATGATGTGCTCCGGCTATTTTTTCCATTTTACAGGGCGCCATCGTGATTCCGGCTTTTACAGCGAGTCGGTAAGCCAAAAATTCCCAGGCGCCTTTGTCGATGGTATCATTTTTTGAAGGAAATTTTGCGATCCACAAGTCTTGTTTATTGTCGAGGATATTCGCTTTGGGTCTTGCCCCACCTAAAGAAGAGCCGGGAGCCATTAACACCGACAGCCATTTTTTCACCTCATTATCGTCTTCTGCTTTTTCAAAACGATCTGCGGCATACTGCAATTCGCGAAGAGAAGACCAGGGTGGAGTAGGTGTTTCATTGTGGTTATCCAAAAAAGCGCCTTCGGGCTCGATTTTGAAACGTAAGGCACCCATGCGACTTGCGTCATACACACCTAATAAATAATCGATATCATACAATATCGGTGTTTTTTTATGTTGTTCCATTGCCTGCCGAGCCGCGCGTCTTTTCATTAATGTACGTCCCCAGGTATCGGGCATGCTGTCTAAAAAGAGACCGAAGTTTTCTTTCTGAGCGGGAAATTGAGGTCCTGAAAAAAATTGAATATCAGGGTCTAATAGTTGCTGTGGGGCAGATTTTATCCATGCTTTATCATACTCAAAACTGAATGCTTTTTTCCCCTTTGCGAAATGAGCGGAGAGCGTCCCGATGAGCTTGGGTTCAGGCATTCCTTTCCAATGCGCATATACGTATATGTCAACTTTAGTAGCGCCCATTTTATTTCAACAATTCCAAATCCTGTAGCTTTCTTCCCAGCACATCATCGGCCGCTACTTTCAGAATATCTTCCTGTAAGCCCAATACTCTGAGCACATTAAAATACGCTCCAAAGGCTACTCCTGCATCTCCCTTTTCAATCAGGTACAAGGTAGAACGGGCAATACCTGCGCGCTCTGCAACTTGAAGAGTGGTCAGCTTACGGCGTTTTCGTGCGAGCTTGAGCTGTTCTCCCAACTGCGCTAACAGATGATCATATTTAGGAAAAACAAGCTGTTTTTTTCTATTCACTCTTTAAAAAATGATTTTTATTTCAAACAAATATATAGATTTTGATTGAAATATCAATCTTTTATAGATTGATTGGGGAATCTAAAAAGCAAAAAGGGAAGAGAAATTTCAACAATCATTGACCTTATTGAAAACTACTTGCGTGGGGTATGGCGCTGCTTTTGTACCTTTGCACTGCAAACTGTTCTATCGCTCCCTGTCGTGTGCAGGGGGAGGAAAGTCCGGGCAGCACAGAGCGCCGCACTTCCTAACGGGAAGGGCTGCTGCGGGGAACTGCAGCGGTACAGAAAGTGCCACAGAAAATAAACCGTCCCGAAAGCTTTCGGGATAAGGGTGAAAACGTGAGGTAAGAGCTCACGTGTCGTTTTGGTGACAAAGCGGCAGGTAAACCTTGCGGGCTGAAAGGCCATGTAGGCCGGTAGTGCCGGTTCGTCCGGCAGGGGAGCGGCTCGTTCCCTTATCCGTGCTCGTCGCGGGTACTTCCGGCGGGTAGGCTGCCAGAGGCCGGGTGTGAACCCGGTCCCAGATAAATGATAGAAGCTCCGGTTTTCCGGAGTACAGAACCCGGCTTACAGGTTTGCATTTTTTTACAGAGACTCCCGCCAAGCGGGAGTTTTGTGTATATTCAGTCACCGTTTTAATGCTAAGCACTATGAAGTATAACCGGATTTTTACCCTTGTTTTTTCTTTTTGTTTTTCATGTTCACTTTTTGCCCAATATTCATCTCCTCAAAAAACCGCACAGTTCGAAGCGTATATTCAAGCGCTTAAAAATAGGGAGTTGGGTGGTGCGGTAAGTGTGGAAGCAAAAGGAAAAACGGTGTATCGCAGCGCTTTCGGCTTAGCCAACCGCGAATGGCAAATCGCTTCTACCACCGATACACGTTATCGCCTGGCCTCTGTCACCAAGCAGTTTACCGCCCTGCTCATTTTGCAACAGGTGCAGGAAGGAAAGCTTAGCCTGAAAGGTACTATTTCCGATTACCTGCCTTATTACCGCCAGGATATCGGCGCAAGGATCACGATTCACCAACTGCTTACGCATACCAGCGGACTGCCTTCCTATACCGATAATGGTGATTTTTTTATCAGCGCCGCAAAAAACCAGTATGATCCCGAAGCCTTCGTACTGCAATATTGCAGCGGCGATTTGCTCAGCGAACCCGGTACGACGGTGCATTACAATAATTCGGCGTATTTTATTTTGGGTGCTATTCTCGAAAAGGTGAGTGGTAAATCGTATGCGCAACTGATACGCGAACGTATTTTCGAACCGTTCGGAATGCAGCATTCGGGCTACGACAATCACGACAGCATTATTCCCAAACGTGCCGCCGGATACAGCAAAGGCGAAGCCAACGATTTGCAGAATGCCATGTATATCGACATGAGCGTGCCCTATTCGGCAGGATCGTTGTACTCGACCGTAGAAGATTTGGCCTTGTGGGACAGGGCGCTTTATACCGACAAATTGCTTGCACAGCCCCTTCGTGATTCATTGTTTAACGCTTATCACGAAAATTTCGGATACGGTTGGGTGATCAGTAGCCTTTTTGGTAAAAAAGCAGTCATGCACAGCGGCGGGATTCCCGGTTTTTCCACCTTTATTCTCCGTATTCCCGAAGACGAAGTATGCGTGATAGTGTTATTTAACAGCGATTTTGCCGATGCTTCGGCTACCGGTCGCGATCTGGCTGCTATTTTATACGATAAAGAATATACGATTCCCCGTCAACGCAAAGCCATTTCACTTGATCCGGCTTTGATGAAAAAATACGAAGGAGAATACCAACTGGCGCCCGCTTTTTTTATTACGGTTACACTTGAAGGAACGCAGCTTTATATTCAGGGCACGGGGCAGTCGCGTATTGCGGTGCATCCCGAAAGTGAAGCTGATTTTTTTGTGCGTGATATGGAAATCGGCCTCACCTTTGAAAAAGATAAAAAACAAAAAGTAACCGGATTAGTGCTGTATCAAAACGGTCATCACCCGGCTAAAAAAGTGAAATAAATACATGGCCTTTACCCCAGACAAGTTGATACGCGCTTCAATTCGGAATTTGATTTTGGCGCGATCGACAGCTCCCTCTTACGAAGAGAAATTAAGCCTTAATACCGTCGAAAGCCCTTTTGATACAGGACTTAACCGTTATCCGGGTGCGGCCAACGAATTGCATCATGCGCTTTCAGAACTCAATCAGGTGCCGATCGAACGTATCCTTACCGGCAACGGTACACAGGAAATGGTACGCCTGCTGGTAGATGTATTTTGCGAACCGGGGCGCGACAAGGTGCTGATTTTACCACCTGTTTCGGACTTGTATGAAGAAACGGCCATTCGTCAGGGTATAGCGGTGAAAGCGGTACCTCTGACTGAAAATTTTCAGCCCGATACGGAGGCTCTATTCGCGGAGACGGATACTTCGACCAAGCTGATTTTTATTTGTTCGCCCAACAACCCTACTGCTAACCTTATCGACGCAGAAAAAATACGGGAGATACTCGAAAAATTTCAGGGTATAGTGGTGATAGACGAGGCTTTTATAGATTTTTCGGCCGACAAGGGCTGGCTGCCTTTGCTGGATAAGTATCCGAATCTGGTTGTGCTTCAGAGTTTTTCTACCGCCTGGGGGCTGGCAGGTATCCGTTTGGCTGCGCTCTACGCTTCCGAAGAAATTACCGGCTGGCTTTGCCCTTTGCAGCAGTATATGCCGGTGAATATTTTTACCCGTCGCATTGCGGTAGAAGCCTTGCGTAACCAGGCCCAGCAGCAATCGTGGACAGCGGCTGTAAATGCACAGCGCGAAGTGGTGACCGAGGTGCTGCAAACGCTTTCGGGGGTGGAGAAAGTGCATGCTTCCGATGCCGGATTTTTATGGGTCACGTTTTCGGATGCCGGGGCTGTACACGATTATTTATTGGCCCGTAATATTGTTGTGGCCAGGTTTTCAGCCTATCCCGACTGCCTCAGAATTTCTATCGGTACGATGGAGCAAAACATACAGTTGCTTTCGGTGCTGAAAGAAATGGAAATTTAATTTTCTGAAGTCAGTGTTTCGTAATCGCGGTAGCTGCATTGAATTACTTCGTGCGCTTCTTCTCGATTGTACACGTGGGTAATATCTACGCTTCTTTTTTCTTTGCCCGGCATTTGCTTGTAGGTAAGAAAATAATGCTTTAGCCGGTCGATAAGCGCTTCGGGGCAATCAGCGATGTCTTTCCATTTACCATATACCGCATCGTCTTTCAATACAGCAATGATTTTATCATCGACTTCGCCATTGTCGATCATGCGTAAACCGCCGATGGGAATGGCCTGTACAAGCAGGTATCCGGCATTAATTTCTTTTTCCGAAAGCACACAGATATCGAGTGGATCGCCGTCGCCCTGTATTCCGTAGGTTCCTGTTTTATTCCAGCAGAAACTGGCAATTTCTGCGCCGCAGAAAGTTTGGGGAATAAAGCCGTACAAGGCGGGAATTACGTTCGAGAAAAGCTGTGGCCGATCTACTTTCAGGAATCCCGACTCCTTATCGATTTCGTATTTTACCGTATCGGAAGGGACAATTTCGATAAATGCATTCACTTGTTGCGGCGAAGCAGGATGCACAGCTATGCCGTGCCAGGGATGTCGGGTGTAAGGACTGAATCGTGTCATAAGGCAAAATGAGAATAGGCAATAAAATAACCGCTAAGCAGCAGTACCGAAAAAAGAAAAGTCGCCAGTGCCAATTGCTTGAGCTTGGGATCGAGTTCGGCAGGTACTTTGCAACGCAGGGTAAACAGCAGGTTTCGGACGATCAGCGGAAAAGCGAGCAGGCTAATCAAGGGCCAGGCAGAACGATAAGACACAAGCAGCCAAATCAGCGCAGCGGCCATTCCTCCGAGCAAGAGCAGGGCGTGGTACTGTTTTCCTTTTTCAAAACCCATCCTTACCACAAGGGTATTTTTTCCCGAAAGGGCATCGTTGTGGTGATCGCGCAGGTTATTGAGGTTGAGTACACCTGTGCTGAAGAGTCCGATAGCGGCCGAAGGTAGCAGCAGCAAAAGATCCCATTCGTGACTGAGCAGAAAAGCGGTACCCGATACGCCGGCAATGCCGAAGAAAAGGAACACGAACAAGTCGCCGAGTCCGCGGTAACCGTAAGCGCTTTTTCCTACGGTGTAAAGCACGGCAGCGGCGATAGCTGCCAGTCCGGCTACGAGAAACCACAGGCTGTACGACACATCGAGGTTACGGGTGCCTTCGCGTATCAGGAGCAGTCCGCTGACGAGGCTGATCAGTCCGAACACGAACAGTGCCGATTTGACCTTCGAAAGCGTGAGATGCCCGCCTTGCAAGGCTCTTTCGGGGCCTATGCGACCGGCATTGTCGGTGCCTTTTACGAAATCGCCGTAATCGTTGGCCAGGTTCGACAGAATTTGCAGGAAAAGAGTCGTGATCAGGGCCAGAAAGAATACGGCAGGATTAAATTTCCCGTAGGCGAGTGCGACTGCTGCTCCGGTCAGAATGCTTGAAAATGAGAGCGGAAGTGTGCGAAGCCGGAATGCTTTTATCCAATTTTTTGTGCGGGTCATGACGTAAAGGTATTTAATGTTTAGTATTTTTGTGTCCTCTCTGTTATGAACGCTTGCAACCTGGAAGAAGCTGTGGAGCCACGGATTGTCTCTTTTGAAAAAGGGATGGTCAGGCTACGCGAAGACGGAATCATGCATATTTCCATCCACGACGAGGTACTGATTGGCAAGCAGGATCTCGAAAAGTTAATAAGCCTGATAGGGGAGCTGGGGCAACAGCAAAAATATCCTAACCTAATCGAGGTAGGGCTGCATTCGGCTATCAATTCCGAAGCGCGGATTTATTCCGCTACGGCCGAAGCCAGTCGTTATACACAGGCCGATGCGTTTGTGGTTCGTTCGCTGGCACAGCGACTTTTGGGCAATTTTTACCTTAAAATAGACAAGCCGATAGTGCCTACGCGCTTTTTTAACAGCGTGTCTCAGGCCCAGCAATGGCTGATGCGGTTTGTGTAGTGGCCGCCATCTTTCCGTTTCCTGAAAAAACCATTACTCTTTGCCGATCTTCCCCCTCTGTGCTCCGTTTATCCCAAATTAATTCCCGACGTTTTAATTAGCGGTAAATTTGCGTTGAAATGGGCAAAAAATTTTGCATAAGCTTGCTTGTCGGATTCGTATGCGCGATATGGCCGCAGAAAATGCAGGCACAACCCGGCAGTGGCGAGCAGCCTAAAATCGGTGCAGTTCGTGGCGTTGTGCTGGAAGCAGGTACCTCGACTCCCCTCGAATATGCCAACGTAGCGCTTTTCAGGCAGCAAGATTCTTCGCTCGTGAGCGGAGCCCTGACCGATTCGCTGGGGCGTTTCCGGATAGAACGACTCGCTTACGGAACCTATTACCTCAAGGTAGTGTATATCGGCTATCGCGAAACCTGGAAGCATAATATAGTTCTTACCGCCGAAAAGCCCGAGTTGATACTCGAATCGGTTTTCGTGGCAAAGTCGGATCTGTTGTTAGAAGAGCTTGAAGTAAAAGGCGATCGCGATGTGATCGAATACAACCTCGATAAAAAAGTATTTAATGTAGAAAAAGACCTTACCAGCGTGGGGGGCAGCGGACTCGATGTGATGAAAAACATCCCCTCCGTAACGGTCGATGTGGACGGTAACGTGAGCCTTAGAGGCAGCACCAACGTAAATGTGCTGGTCGATGGAAAGCCTTCGAGCTTGAGTCCCACGCAAATACTGGAGCAGATACCGGCCAGTATGATCGAAAGCATCGAAGTGATTACCAATCCTTCGGCCAAATATGATCCCGACGGGATGACCGGTATTCTCAACATTGTGACCAAAAAAAGCCGCGATCCGGGCTATAATGGCAACATTCACCTCACGGCAGGTACACGCCACAAATACACGGGTACGGTCACGATGAACTACAAAACCGGGAAATTCAATTTTTTCGGCAGCTACGATTATCGTTACATGCAAACCATAGGCTCGGGCGATGTGGATCGTAGTCTCACTCGCAACGATACCATTAGCCGGCTTCAGCAACGCAGCGACAGGCTCGACAAGCGGCAGAGCCATACCGGAAAGTTGGGTGCCGACATTTATTTCGATGCGCGCCACACCCTAACGCTTTCGGGTACTTATCGCACCGGTCCCGCGCGTAACCGCGAAGATATTTTGTACAACAATTACGATTACCTTAATCAGCTTAGCGAACATTTTGAACGCTATAATACGACCCGTGGTACGCATCACAACTACGATTTAGCGGCCAACTTTCGCAAAACTTATAAAACCAAAGGACGCGAATGGACAGCCGATGCCATGTATTCGTCTAACGAGCGCAACCAGAATCTTTTTGCTCATCAGGTTTATACCTTCAGCGATTACCAAACGGCGTACAGCTCTCTCTGGCAGCGCAACCGCAACCTTGAAAACAACGGAATACTAACCCTTCAAACCGATTACGTACATCCCACCGAAAAAGCGGGACGTTTCGAAACCGGTTTAAAAACCATTGTCCGTACCGTAGGTAGCGAGCTGAGGTTTGAGAACTACGACGAGCCGGCCGATCAGTGGCAGAACGACATTCGGTACAGCAACAGCTTTCAGTACACCGAGCAGGTGTATTCAGGGTATTTTATTTATGGAAATCAGTATAAAAAACTGCGTTATCAGGGAGGAGTAAGGGCCGAAAAAACCTTTACCGAATCGCATCAGGTTACTACCGACGAGCGTTTTCTCAACAATTATTTTAATTTTTTCCCGAGCGCGCACCTCAAATACGAGCTTTCGGAGGGTAGCGAGCTCATGCTTAGCTACAGCCGTCGTATCAACCGCCCCAGTGTATGGTCGTTGAATCCTTTTCCCGAATACACCGACCCGATGAACCTGCGTTTCGGTAACCCGCGCCTTTTGCCCGAGTATGTCGATGCGTATGAGCTAGGTTATGGTAAATACTGGAAAAACGTGTCGATGAATGTGACAGCTTTTCACCGGCAAACCGACAATGTGATCCTTTTTTACCGTACGATAGATTCGCTGGGTGTGTCGCGCATGACCCGTTTTAACTTGGCCAAAAGCCGTGCCTCGGGCGCTGATTTGGTCTTCGTGCTTTCGCCTTACAACTGGTGGAGGCTTACATTAAGTGTTAGCGCTTATCATTATCAGCAAGACGGACGTGCCGAAGAGGGAATAGCCGGGGTAGAGCGTTTTATGTGGAATGCTAAATTCAATTCGGGAATGACCCTTCCTAAAGGGTTTGATATTCAAGTTTCGGGGCAGTACGAGTCGGTCGAATACATGGCGCAGGGTAAAATTCTACCCCGTTACATGGTCGATTTAGCCCTCAAAAAAGACGTGCTGAAAAATCAGGGAAGCATTACGCTTCGGATATCCGATATTTTCGATACGCGGAGGTTTCATATACAAACCACCGATCCTGCCTTTTTTGTGGACAGCCGTTTTAAGCGCGAAACAAGGGTATTGTACCTGGGCTTTAGCTATAAAATAAATGGTGGAAACAACCGTCGCGAAAAGCGGAACACCGATTTCAGTCCCGGTGGTGGAGCCGATTTTGAAATGAATTAAGCTTTAGGCGCTTCTTTTTTTACCGGTTTACGGTTCTGTTTTTCTTTTTGCGTATTCCGGTTTTTTCCCGGGTGCGAATACACAAAGCAGTCTTCCTCGTCGATAGCGGTATAGTGATCGGCCTCTTCTTTTAAAATCGATGCGGTAGAGTTGGGTACCGCCGCAATTTCGACCCGAACCCCCCGCGAACGCAGGTGCCTGACCAGCTCTACATAATCCGAATCGCCCGAAAGAATAATGATAGTATCTACTTTTTCTGCGATCTGCGTGGCTTGTATGGTGAGCGGAATATCGGCCGACTTGTGACAGGGAACCACCGTGCCGTAGTAGTTATCGTGCAGCCTTTCGGCTAATTTGGAAGAAATGTTTTCGCCTTCGCGAAAATAGATAAGCCTGTTTAGCGCACGTTTGGAGACCAGCTTCGGAATGAGCTTATCGAAATTCAGCATGGTATTGCTGTTTTTGGTCAGGGTATGCAGGCTTTTTTCGATGTTGTTGCCGTCCACAAGGATAGCAACCGACTGACTGATGGAAATCATAATAAGAATCTGAATAAAAGGAAAATCATTCCTTACGGGACGTTTTCGATTGTAGTTTTCGAGCTTACAAGGTACGTTTTTTATGCGTAATCGTATTAAAATGAATACATTTCAAGTTGAATCACCGACTTTAAATCCTATGCTTTTACGGGGTGGTTCGGGGTTAAGAATCAGGTTCTTCAGCACTTCGAAGATTTGGGCAATTTCCGTATGATGCAGGGATACCTGTTTCTCCAATTGTTCCAGCTTGAGCAGAATATCCTTTTGTGTAAGCAAGGTTTCCCGCATTCGGGCAAAGATGCGTATGATCTGTATATTAACAGCAATGGCTTTAGGGCTGTGCAGGATACAGGAGATCATTGTTACTCCTTGCTCGGTGAAGCAAAACGGCGCATGACGCCAGCCCATTTTATCCTCTTTCAAATTGGAGGTCACATTTTGTGACCTCCAATTCCGAAACTCTTCGCGGCTCATTTCAAACATGAAGTCTTCCGGGAATCTTGCAAGGTTACGTCTTACCGCTTGTTTTAGCGCTTTTGTTTCCACCCCATACAGTATTGCTAAATCACGATCAAGCATTACCTTCCGATTGCGAAGGTGGTAGATTTTCGAAAGAATAGCTTCGTCAGGGATGAGGGTTTGCTTCACAGGCTTAGGTTTTGTGGCAAGGTAATTAGAAAAAATACTGTGCCTGAACCAAAATACGCGTACGATGAAGCTTCGAACGGAAAGAAAAAAGGCGCCCTTCGGGCGCCTGAGCTTGTGATGCGGTAAAACGATTAGCTGCGGCTTTTGATGTCCACATAATCGCGGACATTGGCACCGGTGTATATTTGACGCGGGCGACCGATAGGCTCTTTACCGTCCACCATTTCTTTCCACTGTGCTATCCAGCCCGGCAGGCGACCGATGGCGAACATTACGGTAAACATATCGACGGGAATGCCCAGCGCGCGGTAAATGATACCGGAGTAGAAATCCACGTTGGGGTAGAGGTTACGCTCTTTGAAGTAGGGATCGTTGAGCGCCACTTCTTCGAGCTGTTTGGCCAGTTCCAGCACGGGATCCTGAATACCCAGCTTGTCGAGCACATCGTCGCAGGCTTTTTTGATGATTTTGGCGCGGGGGTCGAAGTTTTTATAGACCCTGTGGCCGAAGCCCATCAGGCGGAAAGGATCGTTTTTGTCTTTTGCTTTGTCCACCCATTTCGAAATATTGCCTCCGTCGTTTTTGATGGATTCGAGCATTTCGATCACTTCCTGGTTGGCACCGCCGTGGAGGGGACCCCAAAGCGCATCGATACCGGCAGAGATCGCCGAGTAAAGGTTGGCCTGAGAAGAACCGACGATACGTACGGTAGAAGTGGAGCAGTTCTGCTCGTGATCGGCATGGAGGATAAGCAACTGGTCGAGCGCTTTTACGACCACGGGATCGGGCGTATAATCGAAAGTAGGCATGGAGAACATCATGTGAAGGAAGTTCTCGGTGTAGCTGTATTTGTTGACGGGGTAAGTAACGGGATGCCCCATCGAGTTTTTGTAAGCCCAGGCTGCCAGGGTCGGCATTTTGGCCAATGCACGGTAAATGGTGGTGCGGACTTTTTCGGGCGGACGGTTAGGGTTTTGCGAAGCCGGATAAAAGTTGGAAAGAGCCGACATCAGCGAAGACAGGATACCCATGGGATGCGCTTTCGAAGGATAGGCTTCGTAAAAACGTTTCATGTCTTCATGCACCAGCGTATGGTTGGTGATGTTGTGGTTAAACTCGTTGAGCTGTGCAGTAGTGGGAAGCTCTCCGAAAATAAGCAGGTAAGAAACTTCGAGGAAATTCGACTTTTCTGCAAGCTGCTCAATAGGATAGCCTCTGTAACGCAGAATACCCTCTTCTCCGTCGAGAAAGGTGATCGCGCTTTTGGTTGCGCCGGTATTTTTGTAACCTGTGTCAAGTGTGATGTAGCCGGTAAGGTCGCGGAGCTTGGTAATGTCAATTGCCTTTTCTCCCTCCGTGCCAACAACGACGGGCAATTCGTACTCTTTGCCTTCAAGAATTATTTTCGCGTTCTGACTCATTGCGTGTATAAAGAATTAGAGATGTGAGACGACTCGGAGGCTAAAAGTAAAAAAAGTATGCATACAAACCTTACCGCAGCCGCTAAAAAATGAGGCAGAATGCGCGAAATACTCTTTTTTAGGGATTCACTGCAAATTTTGTATGCAGGTAGCGGTTTCCTGAACGGGCACGTACGATATAAATACCCGTACTTAATGCCTTGTACTCGAAGATAAAGGGAAAAACGGCTTCATTGTAATACACTCGTTTGCCGCTTATCTCAATAATTTCAAGTCCTACGATTCCCGTTTCTTCCGCTCCCGAGATCTGTACTGCGCCGGGTAAGTAGTTCAGCGAAAGACCGTTTGCAGTACTGTTGAAATCCAGTGTTTTAACCACGCTGTATGAAAAAGTACCATCGGTATCTACCATTTTCAGACGGTAGAATCCGGTTCCCGGAAGCGGATCGGAATCGCTCGTTTCGTAGCTAAGTACGGTGTTGGAAAAACCTGCGGCAGAAAGCCGTGCAATGGGCTCATAACCGATACCGTCGCCCGATCGTTCTACCAGAAAATAATCGGTTTGCTGCTCCGATGCGGTGAGCCAGTAGAGGTAAGCTCCTTCCGCTTTTTTTTCCACTCCGAAATCCAAAAGTTCTAAAGGCAGTGGATTGCTGCTAAAGGCAGAGGCCAGGGTAAACGGACTGAAATTGCTAATGGCTGCTCCGCTGCTGAGGGTACCCGCAGTTGCATCGCCCGAGGTGCCTCCGTTGCCTTCATCTTTCCAGGTGCTACCGTCCCAGCGTGCTATGCGCAGCTCATTCAGGTTATCTACTCCGCAGCTTTGCGGATTCCACGACAAGCTCACTGCTACCGCCGAGCTGCCGCCACTTTGGTCAATTATCCAGTATTCGCAACTGCTGATGTGATCGAGAGACGCGTCTTTTGAATTGTCGCTGTATGTAGGATCAGGATCGCCATGTATATAGCGCGCTGTAAAATGATCGGAAGTAAGTGCAGGTGCCGAAATTCCTGCAGGGCGGTATGCAGTGCCATCGCCTATGGGAAAAATAAAGGCATCGTTGCCGGTTTTACGCACAGGACCGTTTACGTGGCTTTGGTCGGAAGCGTTAACAGCCGCCGCATTATCTGCAAATAGGAGCAACGCCGATGGTTGACTCACTATGATACCGTCGTTGAAGTTAAGGTTACCCGTTATTTCTGCGTGGTTATTTAAGGTTAAAATACCGCCGGTTTTCTGCAAGCTCAGGTGGCCAAACAATACGGTAAAGCTGTTGCTGTTGATCTGCTGATTTCCGGTACCGTCAAAATAAAAATGCGACCCGCTGTGCTTGATATCGCTTTGTCGGCCCAGCGCACTGTAATTGCCCCGCAGGCGTATGCTTCCACCCGGACTCCCGGCAAGCGACAGGTTTGCCCCCGGATTGAGCACCAGATTACCGGTAAAGGTGACCTGTGTGCTCCCGGTGGTATTTCTAAACATGGCATTTTCGGATCCGTTCGTAGTACCGGTAACCGTTAGGTTTCGGGATTGCAGCGAGCTGTTGCCGGTCACATCCAGCATCAAGGTTCCGCTTCCTCCTGTTTTCCGGAGGGTGATGTCGCCGCTGGTGAGGAAGTTGCCCGAGCCTTGTAGCGTCAGGTTACGGTTTACATTGTTGGAAGAGCTGATATCAAGGCTGGCGCAAACGGCGTTACCCGAGGCGATTACGCAATTGTTTAAAGCGGTTTGGTCAATTACCGCAGGAGTAGTGGCCGTGGGTATCCGGTTGTTGTGCCAGTTGAGGCAGTTGAACCAATCGGTATTGGCTTCGCCTGTCCAGCGCGAAGCAATAGCGGTGCTGGTAGTGGTCAGGCTTACATCGTCTATAAAAAAGCCCTCGTCGGTACGGTCATAGTTGCTGGCCGTACCGTTGTTCATATTGTTGTTGTAGGTGTTACAGTTACCACCGGTTACCGACACAATCTTTACGGAAAGGGTATTGGTACCGGCGGGTACGTTATAAACCAGCGGATTGGGAATTTGATACACAGTACAGCCGCTGCTGGAAGAAGTAGAACCTCCAGTGGCAGTCCAGCCCCAGTTGGCATTACTGAAACCACCTGCACCGCCCGCAAAAGTCCATGCGCTTCCGTTAAGGCTTACATGAATGGCAGCACCTTCGCGCGTATCTAATCCGGCCGAGCCGCTTCGTGCCGAATGATAAATACGAAGCTGAACGCCGCTCAGTCCGCTTATATTGACGGTCTCAAGAGTGAGGGTATTCGATTCTGCATTACGTCCTACGCGCGCCGAATACGAACCGGTACGCCGTGTTTCGGTATTGCGGTTTCCACCGGTATAGCCCCAGTTTTCGGTACAGGTAGTAGAAGCGTTTTCAAAACCCTGAAAAAATACAGTGGTTTGTGCGGGTAATAGTTGACTGCACAGCAGCAGCGCAAGCAGTAGAAGATTTTTCATAAATGCGGTTGTTTAGGCAAAGCGAATCAGGAGAATAAGTTCCTGAACAATGCTAAAGTAGTCCGCGACTATGAATCAGTCTTTAAAGCAATATTAAATCTTCTACTAACGGAGAAATAGCGAAATATGCCCGTTTTGCACTTGATTTTTACCGTTGCTGTCGGTGTATTCGAGAATATAGAAATAGGTTCCTTCCGCTGCTTTTTGCCCATTGGGCGCTTCTCCGTTCCAGGTAGCGGTGGGCGAATCGAGCACTTTCATGACCTGTCCCCAACGGTTGTAAATGGTCATTTTGAGCGAAGAAATATTTAATGCGATGAGCGTATATACGTCGTTGCTGCCATCGTTATTCGGGCTGAATACGTTAGGCACTACAATATTTACCGAATCGGCCACTACAATGGTGAGGCTATAGGTAGCCCTGCAGCCCTGTGCGTTGATGGCGGTTAGCGTAACCAGGTAAGAGCCGCTTTGGGTAAACTCGTGCTGCGGATGAACGGCTGTCGAAGAATCGCCGTCACCAAACGACCACTCATAATCGGTGGCGTTGCTGCTGCCATTGGTAAAATTGACAATGAGCGGAGGCGTACCCGATTCGGGAGTAGCGGTGAAATAAGCGCTTACCGGAAACACCGTTACGGTGATCACGTTAGACGTATCGGCGCAGGCGCCCTGACTGACCGCAAAATAGTTACCCGGCTGATCGACGGTAATAGAGCTGCCACTTTGCCCGTTAGACCAACTATAGCTCGAAGAGCCCGTGGCGGTAAGGGTTACATTTTCTCCAGCGCAAAAAGTAGTAGGACCTCCGGCTGTGATTTGTACCACGTCAGAAGCCCTTACTTCGATGATCGTAGAGGCGGTGCCGGTGCAGTTGTCGCTATTGGTGTACTGGTAATTAATGGTATGCGAGCCGATTCCTGCCGTAGCCGGATTAAATACTCCGGAAATGCTTATCCCGTTACCGGACCATGTTCCGCCCGAAGGTGTGGCAATGAGCTGTACGGGAGAATTGCCTGTGCAAAAAGGGCCGGCAGCAGTGATGACGGCGGTCGGGACAGGAAGTACGTTCACGCTTACCGAAGCCTGATCGGATCCGCAACTGTTAGAAGCGGTGACGGTGTATGTACCCGAGGTGGTGACCACAATAAAAGCAGAAGTGCTGCCTCCGGGACTCCAAACATAATTGTTTCCTCCGCTCGCAGTGAGGCTTACGCTGCCTCCCTGACAAAAGACCAGAGGGCCGTCGGCCGTAATGTTTACATCAGGAATAGGATTCATGGTGATAAAGAGCGTGTCACGCAGTATGCCGTTACACATATCTTCTATTTCGGCAATGAGCATTACCGTGCCATTATCGCCCGTACCGGGAGTATATTGGGTGACAAGGCTTCCCGGATTGGCAAAGCTGCCCGTTCCGCCGGTCCAGGTAAAGCTGTTGTAATTTCCTGTTACCGTAGCGCCTACAGTAATTGGGTCGCTGCCGCAGGCCGTAGCGGGGCCTTGTACCTCCAGCTCGAGCGGCTCGAAAGGCGCACGACAGCCGTAGTTGACATAAGAAGGGGTTCCGCCCCAGGTGAAATTTACGGTAGCTCCGTCATTATCGGCTACACTTCCGCCGTATGTGCCGTGAATATTTACCAGCTCCGAGCGGTTATAAGTAACCACATCGGTACAGGAAGTGGAAGTACGCCCAATAGAAAGTGTACGGTTGCTCGCCACCGGATTGGGTGTGGGAGAAGCGGTTCCGCCGTTATCATGATTGGCAAAATGGCCCTGGTAATTCCCCGCATTCTGAAAAATCACATAAAGCGTATCGCTCAGCGTCGAAAACGAGTTGGCCGCTACGCACATATCGGTCGAGGAAATGATAAGCACATTTTTACCTGCCGGAAGAATAGCTCCGGGAGGTTCTAGCAGACGGCCGCAAGCCGATTGCACGGTGCTCTGTAAATCAGCTACTATTGAAGCGGTAGTGGCGTTAGCCGGACTAATGCCCCTGAACGTATTGTTGGGCCAGCTAATCGTCAGATCCGAAACGGGAATATTGGCCGGACCGATTTTAATACGTACCATTTCGTTTTTTCCTTCGCAACTGCACGAAGGGGCGGCGGCGTTGTTACAGCCCGAACCCGGCACACAGGCATCGACCAAAATACTTTCTATCTCCAGGCATTGGGAGGGAACCTGTGCGTATCCCTGTGACGCAATAAAAAAGCATAATCCCGTAATGAGCTGTAGTACGTGTGTTCTCATGACACCTTTGTTCGGTTAAGAGGTAGTTGAGCGGTTTTGTCGGCCGTTCTGGCGACGCAAGGGTGTTCGGCTCAGTGAGCAAAAAGCGCACACAGACAAAGGTATGTAGGAATTCCTTAAATCATCCTAACCGTTAATTAACTATTTCTGATTTATTTGTTAACAAGTCGGTAAAGTACCGAATATGCCCCCCGCGCAATATATTTATCTTTGCCGTATGCAAGAAATGATCCTGATTCTCGATTTCGGTTCGCAGTACACCCAGTTGATAGCAAGAAGAGTAAGAGAGCTGAATGTATATTGCGAAATCCACCCTTACAATAAAATTCCCTCCTCAGACCATCGCATTATGGGTGTTATCCTCTCAGGGAGCCCTTATTCGGTGCACGATGCGGATCATCCCGTACCCGATATTTCTGCATTTGAAGGTAAAATACCGGTGCTGGGAGTCTGTTACGGGGCACAATACCTGGCCCGCGAGGGTGGCGGCTCGGTAGAACGTTCGCAAATTCGTGAATACGGCCGTGCCAACCTGCGTTATGTAGATAATGCGTCGCCTTTGCTGAGCGGAATGACCGAGAATTCGCAGGTATGGATGTCGCACGGCGATACGATAGCTCGTGTGCCCGATAATGCCCGTATAATCGCTTCTACTACCGATGTGGCGGTAGCCGGATATGCTTTCGAAAATAAGCAGGTGTACGGCATACAGTTTCACCCCGAAGTGTATCATTCGACCGAAGGATCTATACTGCTTCGCAACTTCATTATAGGCATCTGCGGTTGCGCGCAAAATTGGACTCCCGCTTCTTTTGTCGAATCGACGGTAGAAGAGCTCAAAACCCAGCTCGGAAACGATACTGTAATCATGGGCCTTTCGGGCGGCGTGGACTCGTCGGTGGCAGCCGTATTGCTGCACAAAGCCATAGGCAGCAAGCTGCATTGTATTTTCGTCGATAACGGTCTGCTTCGCAAAAATGAATTTGAAGAAGTGCTGCACAGCTATCGTAACATGGGTTTGAATGTAACCGGTGTCGATGCGCGTGAACGTTTTTACACCGCTTTGGCCGGACAAACCGATCCCGAGCAAAAACGAAAAACCATTGGCCGGGTATTTATCGAAGTGTTCGACGATGAATCCAAAAAACACAGCGATGCCCGCTGGCTTGGACAAGGCACCATTTATCCCGATGTGATCGAATCGGTATCGGTAAAAGGCCCTTCGGCCACCATCAAATCGCATCACAATGTAGGCGGACTGCCCGATTTTATGAAGCTAAAAGTGGTGGAACCGCTTCGTGCCCTGTTTAAAGACGAGGTGCGCAGAGTGGGGAAGGCCCTTGAAATTGATGCTGCTATTTTGGGGCGTCATCCTTTCCCCGGACCTGGCCTGGGCATTCGCATTTTGGGCGATATTACCCCCGAAAAAGTGCGTATTTTGCAGGAAGTAGATGCGATTTTTATCGGTGGACTCAAAACTCACGGCTTGTACGATCAGGTGTGGCAGGCAGGAGCTATTCTGCTTCCGGTGCAATCGGTGGGGGTGATGGGCGATGAGCGTACCTACGAAAACGCCGTGGCACTCAGAGCGGTAACTTCTACCGATGGCATGACAGCCGACTGGTGTCACTTGCCCTACGAATTTTTGGCACACATTTCGAATGAGATCATCAACAAAGTAAAAGGGATTAACCGGGTGGTGTACGACATCAGCTCTAAGCCTCCGGCTACCATCGAATGGGAATAACTACAGCAGATGAGACATTTACTGGTATTATTTTTTTTGTGCACCGCCGTTCCTCAAGTACTGGCACAGCCCGCTAATGCGCGGAAAGAGACCATCGACGGGAAAGTGTATTACCTGCACACCGTCGAAAAAGGAGAGACCGTGTATGGCATTGCCCGCAAGTACAACCTGAAGCAGGACGAAGTGCTCAAGGCTAATCCCGCTGCCGAAAAAGGCATTAGTCCGGGTATGGAGCTGAAAATTCCGACCGGTCTTACGGTTACCGAAAAAGAGGCGGAAAAAACGCCGGTAAATACAGTAAAAGCCGATACAATCAGGCATACGGTGAAAAAAGGCGAAACCGTATATGGTATTGCCAAAACGTACGATACGACCCCCGAAGCGATTTATCAGCACAATGAAGAAGCCCGCAATGGGATCAGTCCCGGGCAGGTATTGAAAATTGAGGTAAAGCCGCTCGTCGAAGAAGGGCCTGTTCCCGAAAAAGTGTTAGATGCGCCTGCTGTGGCTGGAGGGCATGTGCTGATCGAGCACAAGGTGCAAAAGGGAGAAACGATTTTTTCACTTTCCAAACAATACGGCGTAAGCCAGGATTCGCTGAAACTATTTAACGACGCACTTACCGATGGATTAAAGCTCGGGCAAACCCTGGTGATTCCGGTCAAAAAATCGCTGGCGCAGGCTCAGGGACTGACCTGGTATCCCGATTTGCGTGCCATGGAACAGCCTGTGCAAGAGGTACAGCCTGTAGGTCCGTTGATAAAAGAGGTATATGAAGTGGGTGTATTCATGCCTTTTTACCTCGACAGAAACCAAAGCATACTCGACAGCCGCAATCCGCTGGCTCCGGTCGAACTGTACGAACCTACCCGGCAGTCGCTCGATTTTTACCACGGTGTGCTGCTCGCAGCCGATTCGCTGAGCAAAGCCGGACTTTCCGTGAATCTTCGCATTTATGATACTTACCGCGATTCGGCGCGTTTGGCCAAGCTTATTCGCGAACCCGAATTTGCGAAGCTTGATTTGATTATCGGGCCCACCGATCAGGTCGAGATAGTGGCTCGTGCGGCGGCCGAGCATCAGATTCCGCTGGTCTGTCCTTTCGGTTATACCAACCGTATTTTGCTCAATAATCCATACGTAGCCAAAGCGATTACCTCTTCTTCGCTGATGATCGAGGAAGTGTCGCGTTTTGTCGCCTCGCGTTATGCAGGGCAAAATATTATTTTGGTCGATGGCAAGGGCAAAAAAGAGGAGGGCGTAGTGAACCTTTACCGCAAGCAGCTTACCGAAAAGCTGGCTCGTAATGCTTCGCGCGATTCGCTGCACTATGTCAAAACCGAATCCTATTCCGGCAACGCGTATATTCAGAAATTGCAGAAAGACAAAATCAACGTGTTTATCGTGCCTTCCAACGATTTCAGCTTTGTAAGCAGCTTCTTCAGCAACCTCAATAACCTGTCGATCAAAGCGCAGTACAAAGATTACCGCATCGTCATTTTCGGTACCGACGAATGGCTCAAATACGACGATATCGAAGCGAGCTATAAAAATAAATTCAGCTTGCACGTGCCTTCGCCGGTTTATGTCAATTACAGCGATACGGCTACCATTCCTTTTATTCGTGCGTTCCGCAGCAAGTTTCAGACCGATCCCGATCGGTATGCCATGATGGGATTTGATTTGGCGTATTTTTTCCTTTCGGGTTATATCCGCGAAGGCAAAGGCTTTATACAGAAGCTCGAATCGTACCAGTCAGACGACATGGTCAATACGCGTTTCCGGTTCCGGAAAGTCAACGAAAACGGCGGTTATCTCAATACCAACGTGTATATTCTGAAATACGAGAATTTCCGTTTGATCAAACAAAACTGATATGCTTACCCGCGAAGCGATAAGCCTCGAATACCAAAAGATACAGGATGAAATTTGCGCCGAACTCGAACGCATCGACGGCAAAGCGGTGTTTATCGAAGATCAATGGCAGCGAGAAGGTGGAGGCGGTGGGCGTTCGCGCGTGATTCGCCAGGGCGATGTGCTCGAAAAAGGCGGAGTCAATTTTTCGGCCGTGCATGGCGCTATTCCTGATCCGTTAAAAAAAGAGTTCGGCGAATCGGCTTCTTTTTACGCCACCGGAGTGTCTATTGTGCTGCATCCGCAGAATCCTTTCGTACCGGTTATCCACATGAACATCCGCTATTTTGAAACCGACAGCGGCGTGTATTGGTTTGGCGGCGGTATCGATCTTACCCCGCATTATGTGCGTCCTGAGCAGGCTCGCCTGTTTCACGGTCGGCTGAAAGAAGTTTGCGACAGGTTCGAAGCTTCATTTTACCGAAAATTTAAATCCTGGGCCGACGATTACTTTTTTATTCCGCACCGTAACGAAACGCGTGGGGTAGGTGGAATCTTTTTTGATCATCTCAACAACAGCACGGGACTTGACAAGGAACAGCTTTTTGCCTTTTCCTGTGCGGTGGGGCGTACTTTTTTGGCCTGTTACGAAGAGCAGGTAGCGCTTAATCGTGCGCTTGCTTACACTTCGGAACAGAAACAGTGGCAACTGCTGCGCAGAGGGCGTTATGTAGAGTTTAACCTGGTGTACGACCGTGGTACGCGTTTCGGTCTCGAAACCAACGGGCGTACCGAATCCATTTTGATGAGTTTGCCCGAACAGGCTTCCTGGTTTTACAACCATATACCCGAAGCGGGTAGTGCCGAAGCCGAAACTCTTTCTTACCTGAAAAAGGGAATAGAGTGGGTATAAGCATCCTGTACTCCGTTATAAGTGAGCAATAAGTGCTTATTCTATAGGTGTTTGTGCTTTTCCGTTTGCATCGCAAATTTTTTTACCTTTCACAGGCTATTTCAACTCACACTGCATGAAACAGGCTTTACTTCTTTTTTCTTTTCTCGCATTTTCTTCAGGCATTTATGCGCAGCACGAATACGGCTCCTTTTCCAATGCCGGGCGTGGGGCAAGCACCACTTTTGCTACCGATTACCAATCCTTAGGAATAAATCCGGCCAACCTCGGGTGGACTTCGCCTTACAATAAACGGTTCACGATGGGTTTTGCCGAGATGACCTATTCCGTGCATTCGGAAGCCCTTACCCGTCAGGAATTGCGTAAGAGTGTGGGAATGGCTATTCGTGGCGATAAAGGGGCTTTTACGTACGACGAAAAAATGAATGCGGCGCGCGATTTTACCAATTCGGGCTTTGCCATTAATGTGGACGGAACCTCGTTCGGGTTTGCTTTTTCATCGCCTAAGCTGGGGGGCATTGCCTTTCGGATAAACGATCGTTTTCAATGGTACTCCAGGCTGGGACAAACCGCTTCGGAGATACTTTTTATGGGATTTAATGCGCCTTATTTTGACAGTCTCCAGTACTACAATGGAAGCGATACCGTAGTCATTCCCAATGGCGAATACAGCCAGGATACCCTGAATAATATTGTGAACGGATTTACGAATATACCGCGTTATATTTCGCAGATCATGGACGGATCGGTGCTTACCATGTCCTGGGTTCGGGAATGGAACCTTTCTTACGGTCGTAAAATTATAGGTAACGACAGCGTATTTGCCCTTTACGCCGGTGTGGGTGTCAAGTATTTTCAGGGTATGGCTTACCTCGATGTGAGTGCTTCGGGTGGAAACCTGAATGCCTTTTCTTCTTTTTCACCGCTGTTTAATATCGATTACGGATCGGCGGCGCTTAGCAATCCTTCGGCCATTACCGGAGGAAATAGCTTTTTGCCCCGTCCCGTAGGCCACGGCTGGGGAATGGATGTCGGGGTAAATGTGGTGATAGGCGGACGTTTGAAACTGGGAGCTTCGGTAAGTAACCTGGGCAGCATGACCTGGAACGGAAATGCTTATACCATGAACGACACCCTGGTGTACGACATCAATAATGCCGGGCTGAACAGCTTTAACCTCCTTTCGCAAATCGACGAGATTGCGGGCGAGAGCGGAATGTTCAGTTGGGATGGAGTGGCCTCTAAAAAAGTAAGTCTGCCTACCGTATATCGTTTTGGCGCCAGTATGAAGCTGGGCAAAATCGTCGAGGCTGGCGTGGACCTTATCCTTCCGGGCAACGACGTAGCCGGTAATTTCGACAAGGCTATTATCGGATTAGGGGGCGACGTGACACCTATCAAATGGCTGCGGATCTCGGCCGGGATGCTTACCGGAGGAAATTATCCTTTCCGGATTCCGGTGGGAATCACCTTTGTTTCGGGTAAAGGCACCTGGGAAGGTGGGATTGCTTCGCGCGATGCGGTGACCTTCTTTGCACGTAATGGACCTACACTTTCACTCAGCACCGGTTTTCTGCGGTATCGTTTTTGATAAGAAATGTGAAATTCAATTTTTAACACCATGAAAATTTTCGCTACGTTTTTCTTCTTTTTAGCTTTTTCTTATGGCGCGGTTGCGCAGGATTACACCCTTCAGACCGAAGATTTCACCAAACAGACCAAAGCGCTTTTTGCCGAGGCTAAAAAACGATTTTCGGGTGCTAAATCGAGTGAAAAGCAAACCATCAACGAAGGCAATTACGTGGCCGCTTACGCGACTACACTTAGCTTCGCCGGAGCGGCTTCTGCCCGGATAGTGGTCGATGGAGAAGGAATTACCACTCACCAGTCGTTGTTTTCGGCCGGTACCGACAAAGCCAAAGCCAAACAACTGTTGCAGCGTATGCTGGAAGTGCTTACGGCCAATGCACCCGACAAATTTGTGCAGCGCGATAATTACGAGGGCAATTATGTAGGCGGCTATTCGACCGTGCTCGAATACGACTCGGAAGTGTTTGCCATACAGGCCAAGCAGCCCAGTGCGCAAATCGGTTTGCTCGAAAACAAGCAAAGCGGACAATTTACCATCGAAGTATTGTTTATCGAGCCGGTATTTAAGTAAATTTCTTTTATCCTTAGCGAGTTGAACCGGGATTTTATTTTCCCGGTTCGGTCGTTTCATGTAGTTAATTCTCTAATTTTTGCTACTTTTGAACCCCGTAGTTACAAATCTATTTTTTCATGTCAAGTTCAGCTAAGTACATTTTTGTAACCGGGGGTGTTACATCATCTTTAGGCAAAGGAATTATTTCCGCTTCTTTGGCCAAGCTCCTTCAGGCAAGGGGGTATTCCGTAACCATTCAGAAGCTTGATCCTTATATCAATGTCGATCCGGGAACGCTTAATCCGTATGAGCATGGAGAGTGTTATGTGACCGAAGACGGGGCTGAAACGGACCTCGATCTCGGCCACTACGAGCGTTTTCTGAATGTGCCCACCTCGCAGGCCAATAACGTGACTACAGGGCGCATTTATCAGTCTGTGATCGAAAAGGAACGCAGAGGCGAATACCTCGGCAAAACCGTGCAGGTTATTCCGCATATTACTGACGAAATTAAGCACCGTATTCGTCAACTGGGAGTGGGGGGAAACTTCGAATTTGTCATTACCGAAATAGGAGGCACCGTAGGCGATATCGAATCTTTGCCTTATGTAGAGGCTGTACGTCAGCTTAAATGGGAGTTTGGTAAAAACTGTATCGTGATACACCTTACGCTGGTACCATACCTGGCTGCTTCGGGCGAATTAAAGACCAAGCCTACTCAGCATTCCGTCAAACAGTTGCTCGAGTTCGGGGTGCAGCCCGATGTGCTGGTATGCCGTACCGAGCATACGCTTACCCGCGATTTGAAAGAAAAGATAGCCAAGTTTTGTAACGTCTCTAAAAATGCGGTTATCGAGTCGATCGATGCGCCTACCATTTACGACGTGCCTATGCTGATGAAAGAAGAAGAGCTCGATCAGGTGGTGCTTTCCAAGCTGGATATGCCCCTGGGTAGCGAACCGGAGCTTTCGCAGTGGAATGAATTTTTGTACCGACTCAAGCATCCGACCCGTCGGGTGAAAATTGGGCTGGTGGGCAAATATATTGAGCTGAAAGACTCTTATAAATCGATCGTAGAAGCATTTGTGCATGCCGGTGCGGTGAACGATTGTAAAGTAGAGCTGGTGTGGATTCATTCCGAATCTCTCACCGACGACAATGCCGCCGAGAAGCTGGAAGGCTTACGTGGAATATTGGTGGCACCGGGTTTCGGATCGCGTGGCATTGAAGGAAAAATTACCGCCATTCGTTATGCCCGTGAGCAGAAAATTCCGTTTTTCGGAATCTGTCTCGGTATGCAATGTGCCGTGATTGAATTTGCCCGCAATGTACTCGGGTTAAAAGAAGCACATACAGTAGAGATAGAGCCGACTACCAAAGATCCGGTAATCAATCTGATGTCGTCGCAGAAAGAAGTAACCGACAAGGGCGGAACCATGCGTTTGGGCGCTTATCCCTGTACCCTAAGCCGCGATTCGAAAGTATTTGAAGTTTATGGCCGTGAGCAGATTTCCGAACGCCATCGCCATCGTTACGAATTTAATAACGCGTATCTCGATGCTTATACCGCAGCGGGTATGGTGCCGGTAGGGATTAACCCCGAAAGCGGGCTGGTCGAGATAGTAGAGCTGCGCGATCATCCCTGGTTTATCGGCGTACAGTTTCACCCCGAGTACAAGAGCACGGTGGTGAATCCGCATCCGCTTTTCTCCGGTTTTGTGAAAGCCGCCATTGCCGGAGGCTGAGCTTATCCTTTCTTTCGTGGTGGTTTGAAACCCACAGCCGCCCGTTCTTCCTGCGGTGTCTGGAGCAGGTGTTTGGGATGATTAACATTGAAGTATTGGCGATATAGTTCAATCATCCTATCAAACACACCCACTAGCTGAATGCTATTGAGTATTTGATGCCACTCTGCTATATTAAGCTATAATGTTACGTGTTTCTCGTTTACTCTTCTTTCTTTTTTGCCGATTTTCCTATTCCAAAACCACCTACAAACGAAATAATTGCAATGACGATTTTTAATAACAAGTCTTTGTCTTGTTGCAGAAAAACAATTAGAAAACCAATAAAGATTAAGCCAATAATTACTAAGAGCAGATCATGATTTCGCTGTCCTTGTCTTTCTTTTCGGTCACGTTTATCTGTTTCGTCAGATTTGTTGATTAACTGTGTAATATGTTCGGTTGTGATTTTTTCAGCAATAGGATTACTTCGTCTAGTTATGCTAGAAACCATAGACTGTTTGATAATACTAATGACTTTCCCTCTTTCTTCAACAGGAATAGCTTCAAGAATCTCATCTGGAATGAGTGACTCTTGATTATCGTCCGTCTCTTTATCTGATTTAGGCTCGTTCTCTGATGTTTTCTCTAGCTCTTTATTTTCGTTCTCAGCCATTAGAATTTGAAAAGTTTTTGGAATGAGTAATCAATTTCCTTGTCAATTTTTTGTTCTAAATAATGTTCAATCACTTTTGCTAAAAGGTTAATGAACGCCTTTTTTTCAGACTCGCTCAATCGACCCATAACTTTAATTAAAGAATTAAGTTCAGTATTAAATTCTTTGTCTAATCCTTTTAATGTTAGGGTGTTATAGTAGGTGTTGTAATAGTCGGTAAAAATTTGGTCGCTCCAAAATTGTATTGCTTTGGACTTGTTTTTTTTGCCTTCTATGTCTAAAACGGTATTCATATAAGCATAAAGTTAACAACTTTAAATGAAATTTTCAATAAAGTAGTTTGTTAAGATTCTTCCTAGCTTGAGATAGTATATCTTTATGACTGAGCATCATGTCTCTGAACCGGATGTGAATCCGCATTATACGGATGTTTACCTGAATGGCTTTTTCGCTGTTTAATACGCTCGACAGCATCAATACTCCGTGTTCCGTAAAGGCATAAGGCAGCTTTCGTCTTCCGCCCCAATGTACCGCACTTGATGTCGCATTTTGCGACATCAAGTCCAGCCATTCTTTCTCAGTAAGCTGAAACATAAAGTCTTCCGGAAAACGACTCAGGTTGCGTTTTACCTGTTCATTCAGCCGCCGGGTGGCTATTTCATACAATTCGGCCAATTGATAATCGAGCATGACCTTATGGCCGCGAATCAGGAAAATTTTACGGGCAATTTCATGGTCGGAAAGAAAAAGGGGAGTGTGCATAGGATGCGTTTAAAAATAAGCCGGGGTAAAAATAGAGAAGAACAAAATGTGTCTGGCGCTTTATTTACGGCATTATGAAGCTTCGTACTTTCGATTCTACAGGTTTGCTATCTTTATCCCCCGGTGAATCTGATACTTGAAATATCGCTTGTGTTAGCCTGGATCAGCGTTGGAGTTTTGCTGATTCGGAAGCTCTCTTTGTTCCGTGATTCTTCGCTGCATCCTTCGTTTTTTCGAAATGTGTTTTTGCTGAAGATTGCGGCCGGAATGGGAATGGCGGCGCTATATACCTATTATTATACCGATCGCAGCACGGCCGATATTTTCAAGTATTTCGACGATAGCCGTATTATGTACGATGCCCTTTGGCACAAGCCCGAAGATTATTTCCGTATGCTGTTCGGCTTTGATTCCGACCTCGACTATTTTAAACGGAATTATTACAACGAGATGAACTTTTGGTTCAGGCAGTATGAAAACGAATTGTATAACGACAGTCACACGATTATCCGCATCAATGCGTTTTTCCGGCTTTTCTCCATGGGATATTATTCCATACACACCGTGTTGGCTTGTTTCCTTTCGATGGTGGGACTGGCCTTGTTTTACCGTGCGGTAAAAAGGCTTATTCCCGGAAAAGAAAAAGCGCTGGCTATCGTAATTTTTCTATTCCCTTCGGTCTTGTTTTGGGGCTCGGGTATGCTCAAAGAAAGTTTTTTGCTGGGAGCGCTCGGTGTGCTGATGTATGCTTTTCTTTTCCTGTTCGAATCGCCTAAGGCATGGCGCCGTTGGATATGGTTGTTTCCTGCCCTGGCTTTTCTGTTATACCTAAAAGTATATGTGCTGCTTGCGCTTATTCCAGGCTTATTCGCGTATGCCTGGGTAAGGTGTACGGGTAATCGCAATGTGTGGTTGAAGCATCTCACGGTGTACCTTTCGGCGGTGGCGCTTTTCCTTTGCTGGTCGCACCTGTCGGATTATCCCTTGTACGAAATACTGGCGTATAAGCAAACTGATTTTATCCGTTTGGCTGATGCGATGGAGTCGGGGAGCATAGTAAGCGTATATCCGCTTGATACGGATCCCCTCACTTTTCTGAAAGCGGCTCCCAAGGCTTTTGCGAATGTGTTTTTTCGACCTTTCCCGGGCGAGTCCTTCTCTCCGTTGATGCTGCTGGCAGGGTTCGAAAACCTGTGCATATTATTAGCTTGCGTAGCTGCATTTCGTTTTAGGAACAGCCTCGCACCTGCGCAACGCAACCTGCTTTTTTTGTGTGTGGGTATGGTGGTGCTGCTTTTTGTGCTGATAGGCTGGGTAACTCCGGTAATGGGCGCTATCGTGCGCTATAAAGTGCCGGCCTTACCTTTTTTGGGCATTGCATTGGTACTGATAATGGATATGATTCCACTTCGTGGACTTTTTCTCCGTAAACCTAAACTAAGCCTCGGTATCTGAGAAGTGCCGTATTATCCTTGCGTATTCTCAGCTAAGGATAAGGTTTCGTTTTCCTCTTGTTCTTCAATATGCTTGCGGCGTTTCCTTGAAAGGAAAGAGTAAAGTCCCGGAATGACAAACAGGGTAAGGATAAGCGAGAACATGATTCCGCCTACTACCACAATACCCAGCGGAATACGGCTCTGCGCACCGGCACCGAAGGCAAGTGCAATGGGCAATGCACCTAATGCGGTGGCAAGGCTGGTCATCAGAATCGGGCGTAAGCGCATAGCGGCGGCGAGAATGACCGCTTCTCTTTTCTCCAGTCCTTCGTCTCGTTTTTTATTGGCAAATTCTACAATGAGAATACCGTTTTTAGTGACCAGGCCAATCAGCATGATCATACCAATTTCACTAAAGATATTCAGCGTATGACCAAAAACCCACAGCGAAAGTATCGCTCCGGCCAGCGCGAGCGGAACGGTAATCATAATGATAAGCGGATCGACAAAACTTTCAAATTGGGCGGCCAATACGAGGTACACCAGTACCAATGCCAGCAGAAAAGCGAAAAGCGTATTAGAAGAGCTCTCTGCAAAATCGCGTGAAGGCCCGGTCAGACTGGTGGTGAAGGTCTCGTCGAGCACTTTGTCGGCGATTTCTTCCATGGCCTGAATACCGTCGCCTATGGTTTTACCGGGAGCCAGTCCGGCCGAAACGGTGGCCGATTTGTAGCGGTCGTAATGGTATAGTTGCGGCGGATTACTTTGTTCGGTAATATGCACGAGGTTGTCTAACTGCACAAGCTCGCCCTGGCTGTTGCGCACGTAAATCAGCGAAAGGTCGGCGGGTTTGTCGCGGTAATCGCGTTCTACCTGTCCCATCACCTGGTATTGCTTACCGTTCATATTGAAATATCCGAAACGACGGCCGCTGAAAGCCAATTGGAGGGTTTGAGAAATATCGGCTACGGATACGTTGAGGGCAGCCGCTTTTTCACGGTCGGGCTCGATAATAAGCTCGGGGCGGTTAAATTTCAGGTTTACATCTACTCCTTGAAACGTAGGATTTTTGTAAGCTTCTTCGAGAAAAACGGGCAACGCTTCGCGCAGCTTTTCGAAGCTGCTGTTTTGCAGGACAAATTGTACGGGAAGACCTGCTCTTCCGCCACCGCCGGCCGAGATAGTTTGGTCGGCAATCAGAAAGGCCCGTCCTTCGGTGTAGTTTTTCAGGTTGCGGTTAATCTGATCCATGATTTCGGTTTGGGAGCGATCGCGTTGATCGGGCTCTACCAGCATCACCCGTACAAAACCGGTATTGACAGCTCCTGAACCCGTGAATCCGGGGGCGGTAACGCTAAGTACAATACGTTTTTCGGGCACCGAATCGACCACCAGTCGGGTAAGCTGCTGGATGTACGTATCCATGTAATCGTAAGAAGTACCTTCAGGGGCGGTTACGCTCATCCGAAACACGCTGCGGTCTTCGAGCGGAGCCAGCTCCGATTGCAGTGTGCGGCCGATACCGAGGATCAATCCGATACAGGCAACAAGAATAAGCCACGAAATCCAGCGTGCTTTCATAAAAGCTTCGAGCAGTCGTTTATAGCCGCGATCCATTCCGGCAAAGAAAGGTTCAGACCAGGTATAGAAACGGGTATGTCCGGGTTTTTTCCGCGCCATTTTCACGTTAAGCACAGGCGTTAACGAGAGCGAGACAAAGGCCGAAATCAAGACGGCACCTGCTACGACAATACCGAATTCACGGAAAAGACTGCCTACAAATCCCTGTAAGAAAATGATGGGAAGAAACACGATAGCCAGTGTAATGGAAGTGGCGATTACCGCAAAATAAATTTCTTCCGAACCTTCACGTGCCGCTCGTCTTACGGGCATACCCGCTTCTATTTTTTTGAAAATATTTTCGGTCACCACGATTCCGTCATCGACTACCAGTCCGGTAGCCAGCACTATACCGAGCAGCGTCAATACGTTGATCGAAAAGCCGCAGAGGTACATGATGAAAAAGGTGCCGATCAGCGATACGGGAATGTCGATCAGCGGACGGAAAGCGATAAGCCAGTCGCGGAAGAAAAGGTAAATAATAAGCACCACCAGCAGAAAAGCGATGAGCAGCGTTTCTTCCACTTCTTCGATAGAATGTTTGACAAAGCGGGTATTGTCGAGTGCAATATTGAGGGTAATATCTTCCGGAATTTCTTTTTTGAGCTGTTCAAAACGGCGGTAAAATTCGTCGGCAATTTCGATGTAGTTGGCTCCGGGCTGGGGCACTACGGCGAGCGCCACCATCGGGATACCCGATTCGCGGAGTATGGTCTCTTCGTTTTCGGGACCCAATACGGCACGCGCCACATCGCCCAAACGTACAATCCGGTTGTTTTCGGATTTGACGATAAGGTTATTGAAATCCTCTTCGGTAACGAGTTTCCCGAAGGTTTTGATGGTCAGCTCCGTCTGATTGCCCGACAGTTTTCCCGAAGGCAGCTCCACATTTTCTTTATCAAGTGCTGTAATTACATCGGTGGGAGTGAGGCTGTATTTGGCCAAAGAAGCGGGATCCATCCAAATACGCATGGCGTATTTTTTCTCGCCCCAAATTTGGATTGTACTTACCCCCGGTATCGTTTGCAGGCGTTCTAACAGCACATTGGTCGCGTAATCGCATACTTCGAGCTGGTTACGCGTATTGCTCTGCACGGTCATTGAAATGATGGCATCCGAGTTGGCATCGGCTTTGGAGACTACCGGCGGACCGTCGATATCGACCGGCAACTGGCGTTGTGCCTGCGATACTTTGTCGCGTACGTCGTTGGCCGCTTCTTCGAGATCGATGTCAAGTCCGAATTCGACGGTGATAATGCTGGAACCCTGGTTGCTGGCAGAAGAAATAGAGCGGATACCGGCAATTCCGTTGATCGATTTTTCGAGCGGCTCGGTAATTTGCGATTCAATAATTTCGGCGTTGGCTCCCGTATAGGTAGTACGCACGGTAATGACGGGCGGATCGATCGAAGGGTATTCGCGTACGCCGAGAAAGCTATAGCCAATGGCACCGAACAGCACGATGACGATGTTCATCACGATGGCCAGTACGGGGCGTTTCAGGCTGAGGGAGGATAAACTCATTTTTTTCAGACTCTTCGAAACACCCGGGGCGAGTGTTTACGCATTACAACACATTATTTTTTCGTTTCGGAAAGGGTAATATTCAGCGTCATTCCCTGACGCAACTGCATAATACCTGAAATGATGACCGTATCACCGGGCTGTAAGTTGTTTTTTATCTGTACCATGCTGGCATCGCGAATTCCCGTTTCCACTTCCATAAATTCGGCTTTTCCATTGCGGGCCACGACAAGCTTTTTACCCCTGGCTTCCGGAATTATGCTTTGTGTAGGTACCATCAGCGCGTTGGGAATATCGTTCAGAAGCAGTGTGACACGGGCAAACATACCGGGAAAGAGGCTTTCTTTGCGATTGTTGAAGCGGGCGCGCAGCAGCAGATTTCGCGTAGCTTCTTCGATACGCGGCTCGATGGCATAGACCGAAGCTTCGAAAAGGGTATCGCGTCCGTCAACCCTAAAGCGGATTTTGTCGCCGGCGGTAACAAAGCTGCTGTATCGCTCAGGAACGGCAAAATCAATGCGTAAATCGTCGGTTTGTTGCAGCGATGTGATGATGTCGTTTGGGCTGACATAGGCACCTACGCTGAAATGCCGCAGTCCGGCTCTGCCCGAAAAGGGAGCTACAAGCGTGGTTTTGTCGAGCTGTGCTTTGATCAGCGCTTTTTCGGCAAGCAGGGCTTCCAGATCCGTTTCGGCAATATCGATTTCCTGTTGGCTTACCCCTCCGTCGCTGAGCAGCGGGCGGGTACGGTCGAGCGTAACCCGGACTAGCTTTTCGCGTGCTTCGAGCTGCCTGTACTGGGCTTTCAGATCGGTATCGTTGAGCTGTACCAGCACCTGACCTTTAGTTACGCGATCGCCTTCTTTGAAGAAAATACCGGTAATGCGGCCGGCTACTTCGGGTTTGAGCAGAATTTCTTCCTCGGCCAGCAGTGTGCCGTTGGTTTCTACCTGGTTCGAAAGGTCGATAGCGTTGACGATGTAACCCGCTACATTCAGCGGAGCGGGCGCTGGTTTTTGGCCGCTGTTCTTTTCTCCCGACCCCTTGCCACATGCTGCTGCGATACATACCAGCAGACCTAAAAACACAGTTTCTTTAGCCCTCATCATCAAATGTTGTATCCACAATTATTGAATGCGTAAAATTAGGAATTGTTTTCGGATGCGGGTATTTTTTAGGGGCATTTCTGTTCCTTTTCTCTATTTGCGTAAGAAACAGAGGAAGTATAAAGACATTTGCAAGCCTTTTGTATTTTGCGTCAAATTTTATGGAGAGAGGCGCTTACATCCCCCAGCTTACCGTAACCCGTTTTGTGGCGGCCCTTGCGGTGGTTATATTTCATTACGGACTACAGGCTCCGCCTTTTGCCGAGGGCTGGTGGCACCGCTTGTTCAGCGAAGGCAGCATAGCGGTGAGCTATTTCTTTTTTCTTTCGGGGTTTGTGCTGGCTTTGCGTTATGCGGAAGGGATCAAAAAAAAGGAGCTTCGTAAGTATGCCGTAGCCCGAATAGCGCGTATTTATCCGTTGTACCTGGCGGCTTTTTTGCTCACGCTATTTTTGGGAATGTGGCTAAAGGATTTTTACCCGAGGGGCAGCAGTATTCTTGCGCAGGCCTTGATGTTACAGGCATGGTGGCCGGGATTTCCGCTTGAAATCAATTATCCGGGCTGGTCTTTGTCGTGCGAGGCGTTTTTTTACGCGCTATTTCCCTTGTTAGCGGCAGGATTAGCACTGAAAAAGGGCAGGGGATGGGTGATTATGGTGTTGATAATAAGTTGGATAGCTTCACAATGCCTGCATATAGCGCTGAGCTCGGTGTGGTATCAGCACGAAAATCTTTTCAGGCAGGAACTCAATCTTTATCATCCGTTGATGAACGTATCGGGTTTTGCCGCCGGTGTGCTTACGGGGTATTTACTTGCACAAAGTCCTAATCGTACCTTGCCCGGCGCACCGTGGATAGTGTTGTCGGGCGTAGCCTTGCTGATAGCAGTTTTATCGTCTGATAACCCTGTGCGTCCTTTTGTGCACAACGGTCTGCTTGCACCTTTGTTCGCGTTGATGCTGTGGGCTTTAGCTTGTGATCGATCGTATTTGTCGGTTTTTTTGTCGCGAAAACCTTTCGTGTTTTTGGGAGAAATAAGTTACGGAATTTACCTGCTGCAGTTTCCGGTATGGCTGCTCATGGGTTGGGCAAGCGGAATGCCAGGGGCTTATGCACCGGATTGGGCTTACCTGTTAGCCTACCTGCTGGTATTGATAGCCTGTGCAGCGCTGTCGTTTTACGCGTTGGAACAACCTGCCCGTAAATGGCTTAAACGTAAGCTGAAATGAGCGTTTTCGCTTTTTTAGTTGAGCGTTAAAATGCCGTTTTGAATGAAACGAGTTTTACTTTTTTTTCGAAGATTCACAATGCTAAAAATCTGGCAAGCGATCGGCGCTTAGCGACTGTGCAGTATTAAACTTTGTAAGTACATTTAGCCTCTTATTGCCTGTGGTCATGATCAATTCCTGGATAATTCTTACCGTACTGCTGCTTTATTTTGGGGTGCTGATGCTCATCTCCCGGGTTACCTCGCGTAATGCCGGCAATGAAGCCTATTTTTTGGGTAACAGGGCTTCTCCCTGGTATGCCGTAGCGCTGGGAATGATAGGCGATTCGTTATCGGGAGTGACGTTTATTTCCGTGCCGGGGGCTGTTAGCGCGGATAAATTCTCCTATTTCCAATTGGTGCTGGGCTATTTTTTCGGATACCTTGTCATTACACAAGTGCTATTGCCCCTGTATTACAGGCTTCAGCTTACCTCGATTTATTCTTACCTGCGCATTCGTTTTGGCACCTATGCCGAGAAAACGGGATCCCTCTTTTTTCTGCTATCGCGGCTCTTGGGCGCGGGAGCACGCTTGTTTCTTGCAGCGGGTGTGATTCAGCTTTTTGTGATGACACCATTGGGCGTGCCGTTTCCCGTATCGGTATCGCTGATTATCCTGCTCATGCTGGTATATACTTATAAAGGCGGCATCAAGACTCTGGTATGGACCGATGTGATGCAGTCGATGATGTTGCTGCTGGGCGTAGTATTGTCGATAATTGCTATTTCCAGCGCGCTGGAACTCGATTTTTCAGGATTGCTTTCGGTCGTTTCCGAAAGTGAAAAAAGTACGATCTTCTTTTGGGACTGGCAGTCGCGTTCGTTTTTTCCCAAGCAGTTTATAGGCGGAGCGCTTATTGCGGTAACGATGACCGGACTGGATCAGAACATGATGCAGAAAAATTTGAGCTGCCGTTCTTTGCCCGAGGCTCAGAAAAATATCCGTTGGTTCAGCGTGGTGCTGATAGTCGTGAACTTTTTCTTTCTTGCCCTGGGCGTATTGCTCTATGAATACGCTGCTGCATTCGGTATAGGCGTACCTCTGTCGCCCACCGGAGAACCCGCTACCGATTTGCTTTTTCCCACGCTGGCATTGAATCACCTGGGGATGTTTGCCGGACTGGTGTTTATCGTAGGGCTTATTGCGGCCACTTTTTCCAGTGCCGATTCGGTACTGACCACGTTGACCACTTCTTTCTACATTGATTTTCTCCGTGCCGACGATCCCGGGCGTTACAGCGAGAAACGGAAGCTGCGTATCCGTCAGTTGACCCATATCGTGTTTGCCATACTGCTGTGGTTGGTGATCATGATATTCAGTAGGTTAAACGACGATGCCATTATTAATACCGTGCTTCGTTTGGCCAACTATACGTATGGACCTTTGTTAGGGCTGTTCGCATTCGGAGTGTTTACCAAACGTAAGGCTTTTGACCCCTTGATTCCGGTTATCTGTATCGCGGCTCCGCTTTTTTGCTGGCTATTAAGTACGTATTCGCCGCAATGGCTGGGCGGGTACGAATTCGGGCACGAGCTGCTCGGGGTAAACGGATTGCTGGTATTTATCGGGCTTTGGCTAAGCTCCAAAAAAGACAAGACATTGACACTAACTTCGCCTTCCGCTTATGCGACACCTTGATTTTTTCGTGTATTCATTTGTCGCAATGGGGCGATTTTACCAAAGCGATTATGTAACTACGCACAGGGGTAAAAACTTCATCTTCACAAGCACCCTGTGCATATTGTTGGGTTCGTTTTTGGTGTCGCTGATAGCGGTTTGGATATTTTTGGGTGTACACGACGTACGCAATACGGATATTTCTTTCATTAATGCTTTACCTGATTTTTTAGCAGAGCCGCTGTACCTGCAGCGAATTATGCAATTGATGCCGGGTTTTATTCTCGCTTTGTTGGCGGTGTTTTATGACGGTTATAAAAGTGGCCGTTATCGACGTGTGCCGGCCGTGAATGTGGTCTTTTGGAAAGATGTGACGCGCAGTAAAATAGTTTGGTTAACCTTAACGGTGAATCTGCTTTTTCACGGTATTACATTTAACTGGACCTTTGTGCCTTCTCAGATGGAGCTTGAGTTGTATGGGGATACGAATATAATTTCTTTTATGTTCCTTCAGTTGCTCTATTTATTGAGGATCTGGCTTTCGCCGATATTGGTATTATGCTTGTTTTTACATGAAAAATCAGGAGGAAGAATCGCATGGAACAGTAAAGTAGTACTTACTTCCTCCTTGCTTTATCTTCTTTTTATGCAGCTTTTATACATTGCGATGCAATTTTCGGGGCTGCTGTTTATGAATTTTTTTATGCTTTTTTTCGATGAATTGCACATAGGAGCCTGGTACCTGTTGCAAGCCGTGTTTCTTTTGATCGTCTTGCAATACATCATTAGCGCAGGAACTATACTCTTTTTTTCGCCCGTAACTGCTTTTGTTCGTCAGAAAAAAAAGGAAACCGATCAGCAGTTGCTGGATGAGATATAGCAGATAAAGTTTCGGAAAAGTTATCCTAAGCTTTTTCTTCGGCTTCGGAGATTCAGCCATACCATACCCGCGATTCCGAGCAGTATAAATGCAAGGGCAATCAGTTCGGCTTGTGTAGTGGGTATTCCCAGAAAATCAGATTTTACATTGACCCGAATCTGTTCAATCAGGAAACGCTCGATGCCGTTAAATATAAGGTAAAGCATAAAGAGGATACCCGGCAGGTTAATACGTTTACGCAATATCCAGAGCACACCGAATATCAACAGACACATCAGGGTTTCGTAGAGTGGAGTAGGAAATACAGGCTGTTCGAGTATGGCACAATACTGCGGCTCGTAGGTACAGCCCGGAATAGGAACGCCTTCACCGTTTACATTATTCGGATAGCGGTAAGCCCACATCCAGTCGGGTAGAAAGCTCATCCAACCGGGTTTGGGCGCGGTATTGACAATCCCCCAGTCTCCATCGCCCGAAATCTGACAACCCAGCCGACCGATGCCATACGCCAAAATAAGAGCGGGTGCACTGGCATCGTACACCTGCAACAGGGGTAGTTTTTTCCGGCGCAGGTAAACGCTTACCGCGATCGCGGCGCAGATAAGTCCGCCGTACATGGTAAGCCCCCGGAAAGGATCCGCGATAAAGGTTTTGAAATCGACCGGATCTTCGAACCATGCAAAAAGTTTGGCACCGATAAATCCCCAAATTACGGCGAGGATAAGTATGGGACCCACGTGTTCGTGCGCGTGGAAATTGATCTCCACTTCTTTGGGCTTCTCGAGCTGTTGCTTGCGTACTTCGCGGTATTTCCAGTAGGCTAACAATAAGGCACCGGCTATTCCACCGAGCCAGCTACCTGTTTTCGAAAAAAGGAAATGGGGAAAATCGCCGAACACTTCGCTGTGCAGTGCGGCATATACGAGCTTAAAGCCGAATAAAAAACCAATCAGCGCATTGATAATCAATTCCTGCGGACTTACCGGTTTGCCTACCACACGCTTTACTTTTTGAACCGGAAGGTGGCCCTGCTGTTCTTTGCGACGAAGCTCACGCCCGAAAAAAAATGCGGCCACTACAAAAGCCAGCGCTACAAACAGTCCGAAACTGTTTACCGCTCTCAGGAAATTGAGTTCTACACCGAAGGTGTCGTAAAAAAAGTAGTAGAGGTTAGGATACATTCAGAGGGTGTTTTTAGGCCGGTACGGGTTGGGGTAACAGCACTTTCATTATGCCGTCGCGATCGGTTTCGTCGAGCTCGACAGGGAGCAGTTGATTTACGAGTTCCGGGCGGGCGCGAATTTTCACTTTCACATAGTTTTCGGTAAATCCGTACAGGTAGCCGTCTTCTTCTTCGGCTTCGACCAGCACTGTGGCGCGCATGCCCTGTTGAGTCTGGTAAAAATGCCGCCGTTTTTTTTCCGAAAGAATATGCAGCATCTTGCTGCGGCGCTGACGTTCTTGGGTCGGTACACTTTCTTTCAAACGTATGGCGGTGGTGTTATCCCGTTCGCTGTAGGTAAATACGTGCAGGTAAGAAATATCGAGCGATTGCAGAAATTCGTACGTATCCAAAAAATCCTGCTCGGTTTCGCCGGGAAACCCGACAATGACATCGACGCCTATGCAGCAACCGGGCATCAGTGCTTTGATTTGGCTTACTCGTTCGGCATACAAATCCCGCAGGTAACGCCGGCGCATGAGCTTGAGTATTTTATCGGAACCCGATTGCAGGGGAATGTGAAAATGTGGTACAAAGCGAGCTGATTGCGCTACAAATTCGATGATCTCGTTGCTTAATAGATTGGGCTCTATCGAAGAAATGCGGTACCGATCAATTCCTTCGATTTGATCCAGTCCACGAATAAGTTCGAGGAAATTTTCGCCGTTGTGCGCGCCGAAATCACCGATATTTACACCGGTTAATACGACTTCTTTGACACCGGTAGCCGCTACTTCGCGAGCTACTTTGAGTGTTTCTTCGACGCTTTGGCTGCGGCTGAAACCACGGGCCAGCGGTATGGTGCAGAATGCGCAAAAATAATCGCAGCCGTCTTGCACTTTCAGAAAAGAACGGGTTCGATCGCCGTAAGAATAAGAGGGTACAAACTGCCTGGTATGCTTTATTTCGATGGCTTCGACCTGCGCCCGCGCTTTTTTCTCGAGCGAGTCGATATGGTCGGGTAGGTTAAATTTTTCGTTGGCTCCCAATACCAAATCTACGCCTTCAATCTCTGCTATCTCTGTCGGTTTGAGCTGGGCATAGCAACCTATCACGGCAATAAATGCCGATGGATTCACTTTCAGCGCTTTTTTAACCAGTTGCCTGCACTTCTTATCGGCATTGTCGGTTACTGAGCAGGTATTGATCACATAAATATCGGGACGATCGTAAAAATCAACCTTCGCGTAGCCCGAATTTTCAAACAGACGTGCGATGGTAGAGGTCTCCGAAAAGTTGAGCTTACAGCCCAAAGTATAGAAGCTTACTTTCTTGTACTGGTTCATCCGGAGGCAAATTTACAATATCCCGGCTTGTAATCACAGTCCTGTAAACGGCAGTTTATTCCTTATTTCGGTTAAATAAGTCAAAACAGTGGCCAAATCGGGCTTTAGGTTTTAGCATTTAACTTTTATCTTAGCGTCCTTATGCCCGGTAATACTTTTGGACAACTTTTTCGGTTAACCACTTTCGGCGAATCGCACGGCGAAGCGATCGGAGGGGTAATAGACGGTTGTCCGCCCGGTTTGGAGCTGGATACCGATTTTATACAAAAGGAGCTGGACAGGCGCCGTCCCGGACAATCGAAGCTAGTTAGTCAGCGGAAAGAATCGGATACCCTGCGTTTTATTTCGGGCGTTTTTGAAGGTAAAACCACCGGAGCGCCGTTGGCCTTTTTGATTCCCAACGAAGATCAGCGTCCGGCCGATTACGATCACAATCGCGACGTGTTCCGTCCTTCGCATGCCGATTATACTTACCATCTTAAATACGGTTTGCGCGATCATCGGGGTGGTGGTCGATCTTCGGCCCGCGAAACGGCCACCCGGGTGGCGGCAGGGGCAGTGGCTAAGCTGCTGTTGCGCAGGCTGAACGTGCAAATCTACGCCTATGTGAGCCGGGTAGGAGCGCTTGATCTGGGTAAAAACTACCTTGCTGTTGATCCCGAAGCGATAGAAACCAACGTGGTACGCTGCCCCGATCCGGAGCTGGCCGAAGCCATGATAGCCTCTATAGAAGAAGCCCGCAAGCAGGGAGATACGCTCGGAGGAACGGTGACCTGCGTAGTACGCGGTTGTCCCCCGGGATTAGGCGAGCCCGTATTTGACAAGCTGCATGCCGATTTGGGAAAAGCGATGCTCAGTATCAATGCCGTAAAAGGATTTGAGATGGGCTCCGGCTTTGAGGGCACGCGCCTCAGAGGCTCGCAGCACAACGATATTCCCGTTCCTGCCGAAGAAGGCATCCGCCACCTGAGCAATCATTCGGGTGGAGTACAGGGGGGCATTTCCAACGGCGAAGCCATTTATTTTACCACCGCATTTAAGCCGGTAGCGACCCTTATGCAGGAGCAGCTTACCGTCAACGATAAAGGAGAGGCGACCCGCATCAGCGGGCGTGGTAGGCACGATCCCTGTGTAGTACCCCGCGCCGTACCTATTGTAGAGGCCATGACCGCATTGGTGCTGGCCGATCATTTTTTACGCCAACAAACCCTTACATCTCTTATATGACTACTCGTACACGCAGGTTTAAGCTTTCCATGCCCTGGAAGATTGTGATTGGTGCCATGTTGGGTATTATCTGGGGGATTTATTCCTCAAAATACGGGTATCAGCAGTTTACTTCCGACTGGATAGCTCCGCTGGGCAACGTGTTTATGAAGCTCCTCAAGCTGATCGCCATACCTCTTGTACTCACTTCACTGATTGATGGAATTGCCGGTTTGCAGAACGTATCGGGGCTTTCGCGTATGGGCTGGAAAACCGTGCTTCTGTACATGGGCGTTACGGTGATCGCGATTGGTATCGGACTCGCGCTGGTGAACCTGATTGAACCCGGAAAATACGTCAGCGAAGAGAAACGCGTGGAGATGCAGGAAAGATATGGCGAATCGGTATCCGAAAAAATTGTGGTGGCCGAAAGTGAGGGGAAGAGCGGACCGCTTTCTATTCTTGAAAACATGGTACCCGACAACCTCTTTGGCGCTTTGGGCAATAATGAGCTTATGCTTCAGGTGATTGTATTTTCATTGCTCTTCGGAATAGCCATTTTGTCGATGCCTTCCGAAAAAACACTTTCTGTACGAACCTTCATCAAATCGCTCAACGACATTATCCTGCGAATGGTTGATCTGATTATGCGTATAGCACCGATAGGCGTTTTTGCATTGTTGGCTTCCATGAATGCAGATGTCGGTATGCTTGGCGCTTTGTTAGTGTATTGCCTGACTGTGCTGGCCGGCATTTTCCTGATGCTGCTGGTCGTGTATCCGGGAATGCTCTTGCTGATGAGCCGGCAGAATCCCATTAAATTTTACAAAGAAATGTTGCCGGTACAATTGCTGGCCTTTTCTACCAGTTCAAGCGCCGCTTCTTTACCGGCCAATTTTGAGGTGTGTGAGAAAAAGCTGGGCTTGCGCGAAGAAACTACCGGACTCGTACTGCCCCTCGGTGCTACAGTTAATATGGACGGAACCAGCCTTTACCAGGCGGTAGCGGCGGTATTTATTGCTCAGGTGTACGGCACGGATCTCGGTCTTGTGGAGCAGCTCTCTATCATTCTTACCGCTACACTGGCCTCTATCGGCGCTGCGCCCGTGCCCGGTGCCGGTATGGTGATGCTCGTCATTATTCTGCAGTCGTTGGGTATCAATCCAGAGGGACTGGCGCTTATCATCGGCGTTGATCGGGTGTTGGATATGTTCCGTACGGTAGCCAATATTACGAGCGATGCTACTGTGGCCGTAATTGTGGATCATTCCGAGTTCAAAGACGCGCCCCGTCAGCCGGCGTCAGGGTCTTGATCTTTTCCCGGGTTTTCCGTTGGCGCTGGCCTCAAATTTGTATATTCGTATGACCCTATAAAACAAGGTTAACCTCACACACAATTATCCCGGTATGGCACTCTTTCGCAAAAAGAATCAGGCAGGATCACCCAAGGTGAAAAAGCCCCTTTGGAAAAGAATACTGAAATGGACCGGCATCAGCTTTTTGCTGCTGCTTGCTTTATTGATTGCATTGCCTTTTGTGTTCAAGGATAGAATTTTTGAAATGGTGAAGCAGGAGATCAACAAAAACCTGAACGCAAAATTTGAATGTGAAGACTACGACCTTACGCTGATCAGCACTTTTCCTAATTTCACGTTGGAGCTTAAAAACGTGAAGCTCTCGGGCGTTGATCATTTTGAGGGTACCGACCTGATTAAAACCGAAAACATATTGGTAACAGTCGATTTGTACAGCGTGCTGTGGGGCGATCAGATCGACATACGGAAAATAGGACTGGTAAAACCGGATATTCACGTACTGGTGCTGGAAGACGGTCGCGCCAATTACGACATTGTCAAAACCGATACAACCCTTACCGGAGTGGATACTACGGTGAGCGAGCCTTCTAAATTCGCCCTGAAGCTGCGCGAGTATTATATAGAGAAGGGTAATATTACTTACGACGATCGGGCGGGTGCCATGTATGCGCGTCTTGCCAATGTGAATCACCGTGGTGAAGGCGATTTTACACAAGACCTTTTCGAGTTTCGTACCACCACTACGGTAGATACGCTCAACTTCGTGTACGACGGGATTCCTTATTTCAAAAATACCCGGGCCGATATCCAACTGAATCTCGATATGGATATGCCGAACATGAAATTCACTTTTAAGGATAACCTCGCGAAGCTAAATGCCCTTGAGCTTGGGTTCGACGGATTCGTGGCCATGCCTGCCGACGATATTGATATGGATATCCGTTTTGAAGCGAAAAAAACGGATTTTGGAGCGATATATTCTATGGTACCGGCCATTTATACACAGGATTATTCCAGCATCAAATTTACCGGAAAAACTGCGTTTAACGGGTTTGTAAAAGGCATCTACAACGAACAGTCTATGCCCGGCTTCAATATTGATCTGCTGGTCGAAAACGGAAGCTTTCAATATCCCGATCTGCCTAAATCAGCTACCGATATCTTCGTAAAAGCCAATATCAATTCGAAAGGCGATCCTTCGATGGACGATATAGTGGTAGATGTACCGACCCTGAACATGAATTTGGGCGGGAACTACCTCAAGGCATTTTTACACCTTGTAAATCCGATGACCGATCCGGGTATCCGTGCCGGGCTTGATGCCAAATTTAACCTTGCCACGCTCAAAGACGTGATCCCGATGGAAGAAGGCGAAGAGTACAACGGACTTATCGATGCCGATGTGCGCATAGACGGCCGTATGTCGGCCATAGAGCAGGAGCGTTACGAGCAGTTTAAAGCCGAAGGGAAAATTATTGCTACCCAACTACTTTATAAAACCGCCGATCTGCCGCCTACGCAGGTCGAGGTGATGGAGTTCAATTTTTCGCCCCGCTTCCTCGAATTGGCTAAGCTGGAAGCTTCTTACGACAAGAGCCGTTTTTCGGCCAATGGCAAAATTGACAATTACCTGGCTTATGCCTTGAAAGATGAAACCCTGAAAGGATTTTTTAACCTTTCTTCGCCCGAGCTCGATTTCGGCACACTGATGGGAACCTCTTCTGAAGAAGCCGCTACCCCAGCCGCAGCACCTGCGCCTGAAACCGCCCCGCTTGGGGTAGAACCTACGGCCACAGGCGAGTCGTACGTATTTGAAGTGCCCGGCAATATTGACTTTGAGCTGAACTCCAATTTTGGTAAAATCATCTATCCCAACGATCCGGGTAAGCCCGCTATCGTGCTGGAGAATGTGAAGGGTAAAATCGTGCTGCGCGATCAGACCATGACCCTCGAAAACCTGCGTTTCAATACGCTCGAAGCCAACGTCAACCTCGATGGCTCCTACAGCACCAAAGAAAGCAAAACTTCGCCCGATGTGAAGTTCCGTTTCGATATAGCCAATATGGACATTCAGAAAGCCGCCGCCACATTCAATACCATTGAGAAGCTGGCACCTATTGCTTCCAAATGCACGGGTAAATTTTCCACTTCGCTCACTTTTAACACGAAGCTCAACCAACTGATGGAACCGGTGTATGAAACACTCAACGGTTCGGGAGTGATGCAAACCAAATCCATTTTTATCGAAGGGTTTGAGCCGCTCAATAAGCTGGCCGAGTCGCTTAAAATTAACAGGCTTGCCAAGCAAAATATTCAGGATGTAAAAATCACTTATGCGTTTAAAGACGGCCGTCTTTGGGTAGAACCTTATACGGTGAAGATCAATAATTACAAGACCGTTATCGAAGGAAGCACCGGATTGGATCAAACCCTCGATTATAAGCTGGATATGGCCATTCCGCGTTCCGAATTTGGCGGAGCCGCCAACAATGTGCTCAACAACCTGCTGTCGCAAGCCAATACCAAAACCGGTATGGATATGAAATTAGGCGATATGATTGATGTTCGGGTACTCGTTACCGGAACGGTCAGCGATCCCAAAATCAAAACCGATTTGAAAGACCAGCTTAAAGATGCCAAAGAAGATGTGAAACAGGCGGTCAAAGAAAAGGTGGAAGAGAAGATCGAAGAAGTGAAAGAAGATATTAAAGCCAAAGCCAGTGAAGAAGCCGAGAAAATAATTCGCGCCGCCGAAGTGAAAGCCGATCAGTTGCGTGCCGAAGCTAAAAAAGCGGCCGACAAGCTGCGTAGCGAAGCCAAATCGGCCGGAGAAAAGCTGGTTCAGGAAGCGGGCAATAATCCACTCACAAAAGGCGCCGCTAAAAAAGCAGCCGAAAAGCTCGAAAAAGAAGCGGAAGAGAAAGCACAAAAGCTCGAACGTGAAGCCGATGAAAAAGCGAAAAAAGTAATCGACGATGCGCGCGAGCAAGCCGATAAGCTGAAATAAAACGGAATACGATCGGAAGGGTTTGCCGCTGCAAGGGCAAACCTTTTCCGTTGGCATACCGTAGTGAAAGACTGAAAAAGGAGGCAGATACCCATGAAACACTACTTATTGCTGGGAGCTATGATGCTTGGCTCACTTTGTGCCGTAGCGCAGGAAGACGATGACGAATGCGGAAAAGTAAGCCACAAAAAAGTGCAGAAGCTGATCGATCAGTCGTTCGACACGAAAAAATACGAATACCGACAAAGGTATCAGTTTCTCAAAGAAGCACTCACGCTTCAGGAAGACTGCGCGCCCTGTATTTACGAGCTGGGTAAACGTTCGTTTACCAAAGCCCAACAGGATGGCACCGCCTTCAATTACGCCGAAGAATATTTTACCCGGCTTATTAGCACTTGCCCGAAATTTCATACCGATCCGTATTACTACCTCGGTGTGATTCATTACGGCCGTGAAGATTATGCCGGAGCCATCCGCTATTTCAAAGAATTTTTAGCTTTCCGTGCCGACGACGACAGCCAGATGGCGCGCGACTACACCAAAAAGGTGAGCGACGTACAGGCCATGCTTCCCGAACTTGAGTTTTACGATGCCTTTTTCAAAAAGCCCCTGGCTTTTAATCCGGTGGTGGTCGAAAATGTATCCACTACCGCCGATGAATACCTGCCCGCACTTTCGCCCGATAATGAACTGCTGTTTTTTACCCGTAAGATAGATCGTACCGGCAAAGGAGACCTGACCAGCCGCATTGTGGAAGAATTTACCATGAGCACCAGTCCGGCATACGACGCGCCTTTCGATGCAGGTACGCCCTTGCCCCGGCCGTTTAATGTGGGCGATAATTACGGCGGATTCACCATTTCTGTCGATAACCGCGAAATCATTATCTGCGCCTGTAAAAAAGACAATCCCAAATTTCCCGACTACAACAACTGCGACCTGTATTCTTCCAAATACGAACGTTGGCTCAACGAACAAACCGGTAAATACGAATACAAATGGTCGGAACTGCAAAACCTAGGCCCCGGTATTAACCGCCCCGACAGTTGGGAAGCGCAACCCTCACTTTCGGCCGATGGAAAAACGCTCTTTTTTGCCGTAGTGACTGAAAAACAAGGAGAGGAACCCAATTCTGATATTTATTATTCGACCCGCGACAAATCAGGTAACTGGACGCCCGCCCGTCCGGTCGAAGGACTCAATACGCCCGGTAACGAAAAAGCGCCTTTTATTCACAGCGACAGTAAAACGCTCTATTTTGCTGCGCAGATCAACGAAACTTACTGGGGTGCCGGTGGATTCGATATTTTTTATACCCGCCAGCTCGAAAACGGAAAATGGTCGAAGCCCGAAAACCTGGGTTATCCGATCAATTCGGTCGAAGACGAGCACGGACTCATTGTCAGTACCGACGGCAAATGGGCCTATTATGCTTCGGCGCGGCTAAAAGGTTCGAAAGGATTGGATATCTACCGTTTTGAGCTGCCCGAAAAAGCCCGTCCCGAAAAAGTGGTGATTGTCAAAGGACAACTGCTCGACGAAAAAGGCGATCCGCTGAAAGATGCGCGTGTCGAAATCAGCTACGCCGGCGATTCCAAAAAAGAAGAGGTAAGCGTCAATCAGGACGACGGGAGTTATGCTGCCGTAGTTAATGTCGAAAAAGGACAGGATGCCGTTATTACCGTGAAGAAAAAGGAGCATACCTTCGACAGTCGCCTTGTGAGCGCTTCTTCGCCGCAACCGCTCATGAAAAATGCCGATCTGCGGGCCGAACCGATTAAAGTGGGTAATGCCTATACCATTAACGACATACTTTTTGCGACCAATGCGTATGAATTACCCGATAATGCGAAATTCGTGATTGATCAGTTTATCGAGTTTCTCCGCGAAAATCCATCGGTGACTATCGCCATTCACGGTCATACCGACAATGTGGGTAATGCGGCGTCTAACCTCACACTATCCGAAAACCGTGCGCAGGCCGTGCGCGAGTATATCGTGTCGAAAGGAATTTCGGCATCGCGGGTAAGTCACAAAGGTTTTGGGCAAAGTAAGCCCAAGGTGCCCAATACGACCGAGTACAACCGCTCGCTGAACCGCCGTACCGAATTTGTGGTGACCGGCAAATAAGCACGGCATAATTTACCATTTACGTTTAAAAAGCTGCCGCAATATAAGTCCTCTTTGTGGTTGGGTATAAGTAGTCTTCTCCGTTTCTGCTATGGCCTGAACCGGTAAGGATAAGCCTGGTTTTTCGGGTTTACTCGAAATAAGGTAGAAGCCTTGGGTCTGACGGCTCAGCTTTTGCAAATCGGGGTTGGTTTTTGAGCCGAATTGTACCGCCGAAAAACGCACATTTCCTTCGCGGTGCAAAGCTTTCAGTTTCGCCGCCTGTGCGGGTGGAATCTCGTCGTTGCCATCGGTGAAAAACACCACCGAAGTAAGCAGCGTATCCGGGCGAGGAGTACGCAGAAAATCATGTAGAAAATCGAGCGAAAGGGCCGTTCGAGTGCTGCCCGCAGCCTTTAGTGAATCGATCTGTGAAAAATGAATCGCATTTACGGGCGTAAAAGGAACAAGAAGTTGCGGCCGATCCGAAAAAGTGATTACAGCGACTTCGGTAGAAGCGGGCAGGTCTTGTTTGTATTGTGCTATGTAGCGTTTTACCGAGTCCAGAACCCCTTGCTGCGCCATCGAAGCCGATACGTCTATCATCAGCACCAATCTTTTGTCGGTACCCGAAGCCTTTGTGACGGCTGTACCGCAAAGCGAATCTGTAGCGCGACTTACACTTACATCGTCGAGGTAATAGTAAGCATGTTTTCGTGCCGGATTGAGCAGCGCGCGTTTTTTTCGGGAGGTGCCCAGCTTTTTCAGCGAGGTTCGTTCCTTACCCGAAAAGCTGCCGATGATGAGAAATCGTTCGCCGCCTTGCGCAAGGTAAGTACCCGAAATTTCTGTCCATTGTGTGCTACCCGTAACAAAGCCGGGGTCGAGCACATGCGGGTTTACCCTGAGCAATCCGGTATGCTCCTGTGCAAAGGGATGGGGTGAAAAATAAATGCCGATAGAGTCGGTTGCGTAGCGCGATGCCTGATCGGGCGCGACATAAAATTTTACGCAATACAGCACATCTTCTTCGAGCGGTTCGGTAAGCCAGCCCTGCACGTATTCTTTGTATTTACGTCCTTTTTTGTCGTGTTGCGTAGCGGCTATAAATGCGGCACGTCCTTCTCCGCTGCGGGCTTTGGCGATGGGATGTCCGCCCAGTGTCGATGTCTCAGAATTGAAATAATCGGCAGAGCCGGCGGTAGGAGTTATCCAGCCTTCTACCAGCAGCGTGCCGGGTAGGGGCGAAGGATTCCATTGCCGAATGACCGGAGAAGGTGTTTCTTCTTCGAAGCTGCCGTTATAGACCAGGTTGTGCTGGGCTTGCAGGCCAATGCCGGTTCCTGAGAATAGGAAGAAAAAAAGGAGAAAACGCATTTTATTCTCTCCTGAATTAAGCGACGAGCAAATTTTTGTCCCTGAGCTTGTAAGGCCGGTTAAAAGCTTCCTGCTTTACTTTAAAATGTGCAGCCAGCTTACGAACAAGCTCTTTTGAGATTCCTTTTTTATAGTTTAAAATCTCCGAAATATAGCTTTTGTTGACTTCGAGCGTTTTTGCAAGGGTAGTTGAATTTACGCCCTGTTCCTGCATTAGTGAACGAAGAAGATCAACGGGATTCAGGGTATCCCAGTTTCTTTTTTTTGAGTCGTACGATTCAATCAGTAAGGTAAGCAGGTCTATTTCTTCTTTTATTTCTTTTGTTTTCTTTTCTGAAAAAACGAGATTATGCAGCGTATCACAATACTTCTCGTACTGTTTTTCTGAGGTGATCACTTTGTATTTCAAGGTATCCATATTTTAAGCCTTAATGCGTCCATATTGTGTACTGTGCGTTGGATTCACACAATTTCGTATATTCTGCATGCGTGCCTATCCAGCAAATGAATAAATGAAATTCTTTTTCGCCAAATGCGTATTTGCATAGCATACGGTAGTTATTGCCTCCGATATTAAATATGACCCTAGAAGTCCCGTTGCCCAGCAAATCGGCAGTATCAAAGGTTTGTGTAATATCATTTGGAGAATTCCAATCGGACAGATATATTTTTGATAGCCATTGTTCAAACGCGGATTTGCTGCCTTTATGTTTTTCAATGTATGTACGGATGGTTTTTTCTTTTATCAGATGTACCTTCATGAATACGGTTAAAATTAAAAAAAGTTCGCTTTTAGCGAACTTCCGTGATCATTGTAGGAGCCTTTATACGAATTGGCCGGGGCAGAAGTTAAAAAAACAATAGCCTAATTTATCGAATTACAATCGGAAATAGTCGGGATTTATTTTCTTAATAGACTTAATATTAGCGAATAAGCTTGTTTTACAGATAGGTTTTTCGGCCTAAAACAATCTTTATTTCACCGAAAAAGCCAGCATTTTACGCGTACCGATATACGCTTCGAGCTTGTCGCCGACTTGTACGGGACCTACGCCTGCCGGAGTACCTGTAAAAATCAGGTCGCCGATCTTGAAGGTGAAAAATTTGGAGAGGTAGGTAATGATGCGGGTCGGGTCAAACAGCATATCGCGGGTGTTTCCCTGTTGTACGGTTTGGCCGTTAAGCTGTAAGGAGAATTGAATAGCCGACAGATCTTCTATTTCCGCTATGGGAATAAATTTCGGAGATACCACCGCCGAATGGTCGAAAGCTTTGGCTATTTCCCAGGGAAGTCCTTTTTGCTTGGCTTGATCTTGGAGATCGCGCGCGGTAAAGTCTATACCTATACCTACTTCGGTTACGTAGCTCAGTGCAAAAGCAGGCGATATATGCCGACCGGGTTTCCCGATTTTTAGCACGATCTCCGTTTCGTAATGCAGGTTTTTGGTAAATCCCGGGTAGTAAAAGACATTGCCTTTGGGCATCAGCGCTGTTTCGGGTTTGAGAAACACCACCGGATCGCCCGGCAGCTCGTTCTTTAATTCTTTTGCGTGATCGGCGTAATTACGGCCTATGCAGAGAATTTTCATGCTTAAAGGTTGTCGCGTATTTCGGTGATGATTTTTTTGGTGTGGAGCGGAAAATCGCCCTGCATCATCCAGGCGTAATAGCTGGGTTCAAAACGGAATACTTCTTCGACCGATTTTCCTTTGTGCTTACCGAAATTAAATACCGGAATGCGATGCTCGTTCAGCACGATACGTCCGGCAAAATCGACCGGTTCGAATTTCGGTTTGGTAAACTCGTGCAGGAAATCGACATCTCCTTTCAGCTCGGTAGCGTATTTTTCGAGCTGGGCTTCAAGCACTTCGTGTGTGGCTAAAATATCGGCTTCGGCGCTGTGGGCGTTGACCAGCTCTTTTTGGCAATAAAATTTGTAGGCTGCGGCGAGGGTGCGTTGTTCCATTTTGTGAAACACGGCCTGCACGTCTATCAGCTTGCGTTTACGCACGTCGAAATCGACTCCGCAACGCAGAAATTCTTCGATCAGCAGCGGAATGTCGAATTTGTTGGAATTGTAACCGGCCAAATCCGAATCGTCGATAAAATCGAGCAGAGTAGGAGCCAGCTCGGCAAACGTTTTTTCATGTGCCACATCGGCATCGTAGATACCGTGTATTTCGGAAGCGCCTATCGGAATAGGGATACCCGGATTTACACGAAGCGTAAGCACATCGCGTTGTCCGTCGGGATGGAGTTTCAGTATAGATATTTCCACAATTTTGTCTGCACCGACATTTACACCGGTGGTTTCCAAATCGATGAAGCAAAGAGGACGTTTGAGGATTAAATTCATGGTGTTGTGTTTTCGTGGGGTAAAGGTAAGGGTATCCTTATAAAGAACACAACCCGTCGGGAAAACCGGCGGGTTGTGTAGCTATTGCGAAAAAAGAAGGTCAGAGTCGGAGTGTCAGCTCGGCCATTTCGGCTACCTGCACACGGAATTCCACGCGGCGGTTAAGCTGGCGGTTTTCGGGATTGTCGCTGCCGTCGGGATTGGTGTCGGGTACGGAGGGCTTGCTTTCACCAAACCAGGTTTTCTTCATGCGAGCGGCCGGAATACCTTTTTTGAGCAGGTAGTCGTAAGCCGACTGGCTGCGTTTTTCGGAGAGCTTCATGTTGTATTCGTCCGAGCCTTTAGAATCGCTATGTCCGGCAATTTCAATCACCACGTCGGGATTTTCCTGCAGGAAAGTAGCGATTTGATCAAGCACTTTTTCACTTTGGTTACGCAACGCGAAGCGGTCGAAATCGAAGTAAATGTTTTCCATTCCGGGCAACTGACGAATCATCTGCTCGAGGTAGATACGATCCACAAACTCGGAGTAGGATAGCTCGTTGTTGTCGGGGTCGATAGTTTGGATAAACGAAGAGAACACAGGGTAGGGGTCACTGAAGTCGATTTTATAGGGGAAAGAGGAGGCGTTAAGCTCGTCTATCCGCGCTGCCTGACTGGGAGTGGAAGTAAATACAAAGTGTCCCTTGGCGTCGCTTTCGGTGTAATGGGTTACTTTTTTGTCTTTATCGGCTAACATTACCGGTATTTGCACGGGTTGCGATTCACGGTTTTCGAGCGAGGTAAGGTACAGATCACCCAGTGCAGGAACTTCGGTGCGGTTTTCTTTCGCATCGCCGTAATAGCTGATGCGGGCATCTTCTTCGCTGATCATTACCGAGTAGTTACGGTTTTGTACGCCGTTGAAGCTGAACACACCCTCGTTATTGGTAGTGGTGGTAGCTACAATTTCCTTCTGTTCGTTGACCAAAAATACGCGGGTACGTTTGGCAGGCAGAATGTTATTGTGCATGATTTTGCCGCCCAATGCCCATTCGTATCCGGGACGCAGCGCGGTGCCGGTGTAGGTAGGCGTGCCGCTGATACCGAAAGCTTCGTTGGCGAGCGGAGCAATATCAAAGGGTGCGTTTTGGAAGTGTGCTTCCTGTACATCACGCTGAGTAGAATCTTTGTAGCGGCGCAGGTTTACCTGTTGAAAAAGCTGGTAGTTCTGGCATTGCTTGGGCAGGGTAAATTCTTCGCGGTGGGGGCGCTGGGCATCAAAACCTTCGGCCACCAGTTCCATCACATAAGTTTTATCGGGAGGAAGTACCATCACATATTTACCGGTATGGCGATCGCTGGTGTATTGGCCTACTTCTTGTCCGGTAGCCTTGTCTTTTACGGTGATGCGTGCGGTGACGGGGAGCTGTTTTTCGCCGCCGAGCACCAGTCCGCGCACCTCGGTCTGAGGAATATTATCGCAGCCGAATTCGACGCGGTAGATGTCCATTTCTCCGGCACCATTCATGCGTGAAGAGGCGTAATATCCTACATTGTTAGCGCCGTACTGGAAATAGTAAATATCATCGCCGGCAGAGTTGACAGGCATTCCGAGGTTTACCGGTTTGCCCCAGTTGCCTTTGGCATCTTTTTCGGAGCGGAACACGTCGTATCCGCCCATGCTGTTATGTCCTTTGGAAGAGAAATAGAGGTATTTTCCGTCGGCCGAAATGAAAGGAGCGTCTTCGTCGAGCGGAGTATTAATCACAGAACCGAGGTTTGTCGGAGCAGCCCAGGTGCCGTCCGAATCTTTCTGAGAGATGTAAATATCCCGTCCGCCCTGACCGCCGCTGCGATCGCTCACCAGCAGGAGGGTTTTTTCGTCGGGAGTAAGGAATACGCTGGGTTGAACACCTTTGGCATTGATGTTTTTATTCATCTTTACGGGTTCGCTCCATTTCCCGTTTTTCAGATCCGACTGCCATACTTCGCTGTTGCGGTAAATAAACAGCTTGTCACCGGTTTCGCTGATCCCGATAACCGCATCGTGTCCTTTGGTATTAAAGCTGTTCTTTTTAGCGACATAGGCATCGGTCGAGTCGATTTTTACGGGAGCCATCCAGTTTTGCCCGCTTTTCACGGAAATATAGATGTCTTCGTAATAACGGTTGTCGTTGTAACGTTTTCCGCCGGTGCTGCCTTTTTTTCGCGCGGTAAAAATAAGCTGCGATTCATCTTTTGTAAAGACCGGTACGTATTCGGAATATTCAGTGTTGACGGGTGTGCCTAAGTTTCTCACTTTGGCTTCCGGATTTTCTGCCGCCTGAAATTCTTTACCGTGATTACACATTTCAATCAGACGGTTCACCTCGGTGGCATAGTGTTGCCCCTGATTGGTACGGCGCAGTTTTTCCCTGAATTCATTATAATGGTAAATGGCCTTATCAAACTGATGTGTATAATGATAAGCCTTTCCGAGATAATAGAAAATTTCAGCAATGGTGTCTTTCGTGCTGTATTTCAACGCGTTTTCGAAATAACCAACCGATTTTTCACGCTCTACTCCCGAATTGTAATAGGCGAGTCCGGCCTCAAAATGATAAACCGACTCATCCGATCGGAGCGCAATCAGTTGATTATAACGTTCTTTAGCATTGGAGTAATTGGCTTCAGCCAGCGATTTACGGGCTTTTTTGAGCAGTTTTTTCGGGCTCTGTGCCTGTAAGTTTATGCTCAACAAGGTTGCTGCCGCGCATAAAAAGAGAGTACGTTTGTTCATTCCCAGCATATTACTTAAAAATTAAGAAGGGTCGCTTTTTGAGGCGACTTACCTTGATGAGCAGATAACCTCGTGTTTAGAAAACAAATAAAATGCGAGATTGGAAACGCAGGCAGAGCAGGTGCTTGAATACCCGGTAGGGGATGTTGCCGTGTAAGACAGTGCAGGGTAAATGTTCACTCCTTAATGTATTAAGTTAAGTTAATAATGCGACGTGTTTGTGCAAGAAGTAGGATCTCTTTTCTAAAATCAATGCCAAAGTAACAAAACAAATTGTTTTACACAATATGTTTATAAAAGCTTTTGGCGTGATTTCAGCGGAGTTATACTCAAAAAAGGGGATATAGGTTACGGGTTATTAACAATCTTTTCGCTTAATTTTTTTAAGAATATATAATTCTCTTTTTAAAGCGAAACCGCTCCAAAGTGCAAGCTCTTTTGTTTTTAACTAACTGGTTATCAGTTTGATTGTGTTTTCCTGAAGCTGGAGGGACCATAAATACAAGAGCCTTCCTAAGGACTTGAAGACCAGTATTCTTGTACAAAAAAGGCTTGCGAATCGCTTCACAAGCCTGAGTTAAATTTTCAAGAAAAATAAAAAGAAATCAGAACTCCCGGTTTAGGTCGAACTGCTCGAGGTAATCGGCTACCCGTTTCACGAAGCTGCCTCCGAGGGCTCCGTCCACCACCCTGTGATCGTAAGAGTGCGAGAGGAACATCATGTGGCGAATGCCAATGGTATCGCCGTAAGGGGTTTCGATAACCGCCGGCTTTTTACGGATAGCGCCTACAGCCAAAATAGCTACCTGCGGCTGGTTAATGATAGGTGTGCCCATCACATTGCCAAAGGTACCCACGTTCGAAATGGTATAGGTGCCGCCCGAAATTTCGTCGGGCTTGAGCTGGTTGTTTCTTGCGCGGTTGGCCAAATCGTTTACCGCCTGGGAGAGCCCCGTCAGGTTAAGCCGGTCGGCATTGCGGATAACGGGCACAATCAGATTGCCAGAGGGTAGCGCTGCGGCCATGCCTATATTGATGTCTTTCCGCTTCACAATACGGTCGCCGTCTATCGATACGTTGATCATCGGGAAATCTTTGATGGCTTTGGCTACCGCTTCGATAAAAATCGGAGTGAAGGTGAGCTTCTCTTTTTCCCGTTTTTCAAATTCTTTTTTCACTTTTTCGCGCCACAGCACGATATTGGTTACGTCGGCTTCGACAAAAGAAGTCACGTGTGGAGAAACCCGCTTCGACATGACCATGTGCTCGGCAATAAGCTTGCGCATACGATCCATCTCGATGATCTCGTCTTGCGCACCTACATTAACCTGAGGGCGCGGTTCTTCTTTTACGGTAACTTTAGGGGCTTCTTTCGCCGGAGCGGGTGCTTGTCCGCGTTGGGGAAGATAGCCGAGTATGTCTTTTTTGGTGACCCGCCCCTGAGCGCCCGAGCCGGGAATGGCTTCAAGCTCTTCTACGGTAATGCCTTCGGTTTTGGCAATAGTACGTACCAGCGGCGAATAGAATTTGCCCGAGGGACCGGTTTTCCCGATTTCGGAACTGCCGTTGGCCGATACGCTTGCGGCGGCTTGTGGTGTAGTCGGTGCTTTAGCGGCTACCGCTTCGGTTTTGGGTGTAGCGGCCGGCGCTGCAGCGTCGCTCGAAATGATAGCAATGGGCTTGCCCACTTGTACTACATCGCCTTCGTTACACAGCCTTTTTACAAGTATGCCCGCCTGCGGAGAAGGAACCTCAGAGTCCACCTTATCGGTAGCGATCTCAATCACAGGCTCGTCGAGCTCTACAGTGTCTCCTTCGTTTTTCAACCATTTGATGATAGTTGCCTCTGCAACACTTTCTCCCATTTTGGGCAACAGAACTTCTATTTCGGCCATTTGTCGTCGGGTGCTTTTAAAATTTCTATGCGGTACAAAAATAAGGTAATTATTGTTTTCGGCAAGGTGTGGGGTCAATCTCAAAAGCGCTTGAGATACAGTATGCTTTTAACCTTACGCTTTCTTTTTTTTACGAAACAGGGCCTGTGTGACCAGCCTGAAATCAGTAGCGATACGGTAGTCTTTGGCGTAAATGATGTCAATTTTCCGAAGTACATCTTCCTGCCTTGAAGATTCAGGAAGTCCGGAAGAAGTGCTGATCCAGGCTTTTTTAATCGGTGGCAAGCGGTAAGCCGAAGGGTTGGAAAGGGAATAGCCCACCATGGCCTTTCGGCCTGTAAACACGCTGATCCACACAGGTATAGCCTGACCCAGCGAAGGATTTATAAGCAGCAGCAAAGGAGAACAAACCAGCAGCAGCAGGGAAGAAGTAAGATCGAAAAGCCTTTTGTTACGTACGTTTCTCGGACGGGTAATCGAATTGATATCCAGTACGTAAAGATCGCCCGAAGTATCGATCGAATTGCTGCCTATCAGGTAAAGGCTTTCGGGCTGCGCGATTTTAAAATCCGTTTTCCGGTTATCGGTCTTCGACATCAGGTCGATGATTTGCTGGGCGCTGTTATCGCGCGCACAGAAAATAATCTCGTCGATGCGCAGCACGTCCACAATTTCGTGGAGCTGATCCCGATCGCCCACATATTCTCCCGGCTCGTCCGATTTTTCGGGATTCACATAAGCGATATAAGCTGCATAATTGTTGGTTTGCCGCAAAAGTCCGGCTACCCGGTCGGCTTCGTCTGTTTTGCCTACGATTACAAAACGTTTGTTACCCGGTCGGGTCAGACTGTATCCTTTTATGCGGGTAAAATGCAGCAGACTACGTATTACGGTATAAACCAGCAAGGCCCAAAGGCTGCCCGCAAAAATCATGACGCGCGAAAATTGCACGTCTTTCGGCAATAAGCCGTACACAATCAGTATCAATGCTGTGCCGGCCAATAGCCCTTTCACGATTTGCAGGGGCTTTATGGGCTTGTCGTATCCTCCCGAAAGCCACACACAGCCCATCCAGGCCAGAGCATACCCCGGTAAGGCGTAATAAAGTACCTCTTCGGGAAAATCGGTCGATTTGAATTTTTCGTATTCGCGGGTAAGCAGAATAAGTCCGCCCAACAGCAGTGCAAAGTCAAGCAGCGGAACCCAGATACGTTTAAAAAAACGGTTCAGGATAGCGATAGAGGCGCGCAGGTAAATGGCCAGATTGATCAGCAGCGAAAAAGTACGGGCGTTTTTTTCGGAAAAATGTTTCCGGGCAAAAATGATCATCGCGTTGTAAAACACGAACACGTAGTTGACACTGCTTTTTTTGGTGCTTTCGCCTTTGTAGTGAATGATGCGGGTATGCGGGTAATAATAGTTTTTATACCCGGCCAAAATGATACGGTAAGACAGGTCGATGTCTTCGCCGTACATGAAAAACGCTTCGTCGAGCAGCCCGGTTTTATCGAGCGCTGCTTTGCGCATTAGCATAAATGCGCCCGAAAGAATTTCTATTTCGTGGGTTTCGTCTTTGTCGAGGTAGCTCAGGTGGTAACGCCCGAATTTTCGCGAACGCGGGAAAAGCTTCGAGATACCGAATACTTTGTAAAAAGCGACGACAGGCGTGGGCAGTCCGCGTTTCGATTCGGGAAGGAAATTGCCTTTACCGTCTAACATTTTCACCCCTAATCCGCCTGCTTCGGGATGCGCATCCATAAACGCGATCACCTTTTCGAAGGTATCTTCTTCGACTACGGTGTCGGGGTTAAGCAGCAGCACATATTCGCCGTTGGCCCGTTCGATGGCCTGGTTGTTGGCTTTGGAAAAGCCCGCGTTGTATTTGTTTTCAATGAGCTTTACCTGCGGGAAACGTTGTTTCACCATAGCGCAGGAGCCGTCGATAGAATGGTTATCGACCACATATACTTCGCCCGTTACATTGCGCAGCGCCCGGAATACCGAGTTCAGGCATTGTTCGAGGAAATACTCCACATTGTAATTAACGATAACGACGGTCAGCTTCATGAGGGCAGCAGCGGCCGCAAGTTACGGGAAAATGAAGAGACGAGGAACTTCCCGTTTTTATTTGTGTACGGGAAAAGAATTTTCGTAAGGTACCCGGTTCAGGATCGAACGACCCAGGGTAACCTCGTCGGCGTATTCGAGCTCGTCGCCTACGGCGATGCCTCGTGCGATATTGCTGACGGTTACGGGATGTTCTTTGAGCTTGCGGTAAATAAAAAAGTTGGTCGTATCGCCTTCGAGGGTAGAGCTGAGCGCCAGAATAATTTCTTTTACCTGTCCGCTACCTGCTTTTTCGATGAGGCTTTTAATTTGCAGATCGTCGGGACCTATGCCGTCCATCGGTGAGATGATACCGCCCAGTACGTGGTACATGCCCTGAAATTGACCTGTATTTTCGATGGCCATCACATCGCGTATATCTTCGACCACACACACCAGGCTGTGATCACGACGCGGATTGGCACAAATGCTACAGGTTTCGGTATCCGACACATTATGACACTGTGTGCAATGGCGGATGTTCCGAATAAGGCTGCTGAATGCCTGAGCGAATTTTTCCACGTCTTCGGGCTTTTTGCGGAGCAGGTGCAGCACGAGTCGCAGTGCCGAACGTTTCCCTATGCCCGGCAGGGAGGAAAATTGTTCTACCGCGTCTTCTATCCACTTCGACGAATAATTCATTTCCCAAAAATAAAGGTAAAAACGTAAGTAAGGAAATGTGTGCTGACCGCAACTAAGCTATTTTTCAACATGCAGGCGCTGACTGACGAGGATTTGGGTAAGCCATTGCAGCGCTTCGTGGCGTGTGCCGAATACGCGGAAAGGGATAGCGGGTTTTTGTACACGCAGGTAAAAATTGACAATCATGCGGTAAGCCAGGTTGCGGGTAACCATTCCAAAGGCGCAGAAAGGGGATTCGGCTTCGATTGCGGCCGAGTATTTGCGAGCTTCGGGCGTGCTGATTACTCCTTCTCCCGATTCGATAAGTAAGGCGCAAATTTTATGGTTGGCCAGCTCGCGAAAAATAACGAGATTCTCGTCTTGAACGGTGGGTGTTATTTCGCCTTTGTCTTTAAAAAATAATCGGATAATATGTCCTTCGAGCAGGCTTATGCGGCAATGCGTGGTTTCGACCACTTTAAGTTCCCGGAGTTCGTCGCAGGGCAGCATGGGCCAACCTTAATAAAAAGTCGCGTTGTTGGCAGCCATTCTGCGCAGCAGTACCGAAGGGCGGTAGCGGTCGTCGCCATAGAGGGCGTGTAATTCCTCAAGTGCTGTCAGACAATTTGCAATTCCGTATTCGTCGGCCCAGCGCAGCAATCCTTTGGGATAGTTTACACCTTTGGTCATGGCCAAATCGAGGTCTTCGCGCGAGGCGATTTGCAGGTGCAGGGCTTCGGCCGCTTCGTTGATCAGCATGACCAGTACGCGCGAAAAAATCTTTTCGGCTAGGGCTTTATCCTGCTTCGGTTCGGGTTTTACGGCACCTTCGCTGTATTCGTAATAGCCGCGTCCCGTTTTACGTCCGTAACGCTGGGCTTCGACCAGTCTTTTTTGGGTAAAAGAGGGGCGGTAGCGCGGGTCGTAGAAAAATTCGCGGAACACGGTTTCGGTAACCGTATAATTGATGTCGTTGCCGATAAAATCCATCAGCTCAAAAGGTCCCATACGGAAACCGCCGGTTTCGCGTAGTGCCCAGTCGATAGTGGCATAGTCGGCAATTCCTTCTTCGGCGATGCGTATCGATTCGCCGTAAAAGGGCCGGGCGAGCCGGTTTACGATAAATCCGGGAGTGTCTTTGGCCAATACGGTGCATTTGCCCCATTGGTCGATCAATGCCCGGCCACGGAGAATCGTTGCCTGATCCGATTGCAATGCCGGAATAATTTCTACCAGCGGCATGAGCGGAGCAGGGTTAAAGAAATGGATGCCCAGCACGCGCTCGGGTTTGCGACAGGCCGAGGCAATAAGGGTGATCGAAAGGGAAGAGGTATTGCTGGCCAGCAGACAGGTGTCGCTAACAATGCCTTCGAGTGCGGCAAAGAGATCTTTTTTGATAGCCGCATTTTCGACAATGGCTTCGATAATCAGATCGCAATCTTTGAAGCGATCCAGATCAACGGCCAGCGTAATGCGATCGAGAATGTCTTGTGCCGAAGCGATTTTTCCTTTTTCCTGTAGCGAATGCAGCACTTTTGTCAGTTGTGCGGCGGCTTTTTCGAGCGCCTGGGGATTGTTGTCGTAAAGCACCACTGAATGCCCGGCAGCAGCGGCTACCTGAGCGATTCCGCTGCCCATAGCACCTGAGCCTACTACACCGATTAAGGAAGATGGATTCATGCTGAAAAATTTATTCGCCGGTAAACTGAGGATTTCTTTTTTCGAGGAAAGCCTGTATGCCTTCTTTATGGTCGTGGGTACCTGCGGCTTTCACTTGCAGTATAGCTTCGCGTTGCAGTTGCCCCGAAAGGTTTTGGCTAACACTTTCATTGAGCAGCTTTTTGGTGAGTCCGAGCGCGCGGGTGGGCATAGCGGCCAGCTGGCGGGTAAGCTTGAGTGTATCTTCTGCGAAGGAGGCATCGTCGAACACTTTCCAGACCAGCCCTATTTCACGGGCTTCGTCGGCGCTTATTTTTTCGCTGAGGAACATCAGCGCGGCGGCACGATGATAGCCCACCAGCCGGGGTAGGGTAAAGGTGGCACCGCTGTCGGGGATAAGTCCGATTTTGCTAAAAGCCTGCGTAAAAGAAGCCGATTTGGCGGCTACTATAATATCACAGGCCAGCGATAAACTGGCACCTGCACCGGCGGCTACGCCGTTGACCCCGCATACCACGGGTTTTTCGAGGTTGCGTATTTTTTCAATCAGCGGATTGTAATGCTCATTTACGATGCGTTCTATGCCGGGGCCTTTGGGATCGATGGCTTCGCTCAGATCCTGTCCGGCACAAAAAGCTTTCCCTTCGGCAGTGATCAGCACGGCACGCACCGAAGTGTTTTTACGGCATTCGTCGAGCGCTACTTGCAGCTCCAACGCCATTTGCCGGTTAAAGCTGTTGAATTTTTCGGGACGATTAAGCCGGATTTCTGCTACTGCGTCAATTACCTCAAAACGAATAAATTGCATAAAGGGAGATTTTTTTTACACCCCAAAATTAAAATCCCCGGGGCAATAAACAAAAAGCGTGGTAATTAACGGATTGTATCAACGGCAAAAAGGAGCAATTTCGGCTTCCAGATGCGGAAACGATTTTAGCAATTCCGTTTTAGAAGCCAGCTCAAAGTCGTCGAAATCGAATCCCGGCGCAACCATGCAGCTTACGAGGCTGTATCCTTTTTCGCCTTTTACCCTTGCGGCAAACCAGTGTTGAGCAGGGATTAATACCTGAGGCTCTTCTCCGGCTCCGATACGGTTGCCTAATACCTTTATTTCCAGCTTGCCTTCGGCGGTGAGCAATAGAATTTCGAGCGCTTCGCCCTGGTGAAACAGCCAGATTTCGTCCGATTGTATGCGGTGAAAATGTGATTTCTCCGTTTCTTTCAGCAAATAATAAATGGCTGTTCCGGCACTTCTTACGTGGCCATTTTTTAGCGTAAATGAAGATTCGCTCCGGTAGGTTTCGCGGTAATATCCTCCTTCGGGATGGGGCTGTAAACGCAGCGTGTCAATTATCGTTTCGGCAGTCATTTTTTATACTATTCAATGCTTGTGTAGCAGGCCTTGGGCTTATATTTCGCGTAGAAAATGGGAGGCGTAGCTTTCAACTGATAGAACGAAAGTATTCATTTTTTCTAACCTGAATGGGAAATAAAAAAAGCGTAGGAACTCGGTCCTACGCTAAAATAAATGAGCGTCTTTGGTTTACCCCCGGGCCAGCTCTTTTTTGGCGTAGGGCCGCACCTGAATTACGGGCTTGGCTTGTAAGGTGCCTGCAGCGTTCGATACCGGCAGCTCTCTCGTGAGCCAGCCGCTTCTTCCGGCTGTGGCAATGGCATAAGGCGTGATCCAGAACAAGGTAAACATATAGAAAATGCTGTAAGGATAAGCCCAAAAGGCTTCAGCAACCGTTTGCCGGCGGGCATAAAAGAAAGCCTGTATGCTTGAGAAAATAAAGATACCCGTAAGTGCCGCGCTGATAAATAACAGGGGTTGTGTAAGCACAAATACAACCATCATCAGCATAAGCGGATACGAAAGCAGCACTTTGAGCCATTGACTCAGCAGCAGTATCCGTGTGCCGGTTCGCGGACCTTCCCGAAATTTCCCGAAAGCAAATTTGCTCATCATGATGTTTTCGCGTACGTTGCTTCTTTCCCAGCGAATAAACATACGGTAGAGGTTCCTGTATTTTTCGGGCGTATTGGTATAGACGTAAGCATTACGCTGGAACATGACGTGATAGCCCTGTTTCAGAATCATATTGGTCATGGCCCTATCTTCGCCGATATCGGAAGCTTGTCCCATAAATGTTTGGTTGATCCATTCCGGAAGGCAGTTCAGTACGGCTTCTCTGCGGTAAGCCGAAAGGGCTCCGGGCGTGCAGAGCACCGAACCCAGCCTGCTTTGTGCCGAGCGGATAAATTCGAAGCTGAATACAAAGCTTACATTGAGCATACGCGGAATCAATGCTTTTTGGTTGTTCAGCACACGTACGTTTCCGGCTACCGCACCACATTCCTTATTTGTAATAAAAGGACTGGCCATATTGCGCAGGGTGTCTTTTTTTACCACCGAATCGCTATCTACCGTGATAAAAATAGCACCGGTAGCCAGGTGAAAACCGCGATAAAGCGCATGTCTTTTGCCTTTGTTTTCGGGTTGCTGGTAAATGGAAACGCGGTCGCCTAACACCTCTTTGGCTTTTTGCATCCACATCCAGGTATCGTCTTTGCTGCCGTCGTCGATGGCTATCAGTTGTAATTTGTCTTTCGGGTAGTCGCTGTCGGCCAAACTCATCAGGGTTTGCCATACTAATTGCCCTTCGTTATAGGCCGGAACAATGACTGTGCAGGTAGGTAATAGCTCGTCCGAAACCGATTTAACCGGCTTGTAACGCAGATGCAGTACCAGAATGTAAAGTAAGAAACAAAGCTTCAGAATGAGCAGTAAAGTGGTAAAGACAATGAATGCGGTTCCCCAAAAAGTACTGAGCCTTTCGAGCCTGAGCTGTTCAAAAACGGGCTGCAGCTTAAAGGTCGAAAAAAGAGCCCCGAGAATAAGTAAAAAAGTACCGGCTAATATCAGGTAATGCCGTGTCGTAAATACGGATGCCGTCTTGCCGTTGGGAGAAAGTTCGGAGGTGTTTGTATGAGGGTAGTTATCTGGCATAGCAAAGGTGTTGAGTTTTCTGTCGAACCTTTGCGCAAATACTATTCCATGCCGTTTTTAGCGGTAAAACCGCTTAAATAGGGTGTTTTGAGTGTGGAATAATTCCACAGTTTGTGGTGTTTTACGGACAGGTTTTTTACACTCCTTGCAGGTGCGAAGAGGGCTGCCCTATCAGCATTATTTTGACTTCAGGTGAAGTTTCGAACGCGATGCCTTTGCGGCTGTATGGACTTTATTTTAGCTTTTCGATCCGCGGTCCCAGCTCAATGGCTTCCATATCGCGCAGGGCGGAGCCGTCTATCGTAAAACGAAGCAGGGTCTTCACCTTGTGAAACCCGTAAATACCTGCTGCACCGGGATTCATGTATAACATCTGTCGTTTCTTATCGAATTCGACTCGAAGAATATGAGAATGGCCGCAGACAAATACGCGTGGCAGGCGTTTTTCGAGTTCGGGCACAATATTTTTTGAATAGGCATACGGTTTTCCTCCGATATGGGTCATCAGAATTTCGGTCTGTTCTACGGTAAAGCGCAGGTTTTCGGGATACCGGCGTCGTGCCGCCGCATCGTCGATGTTGCCGTACACCGCGCGCAGCGGACGAAAAGCTTCCAGCCTGTCGGCTACTTCTAAGTTACCGATGTCGCCCGCATGCCAAATTTCGTCGCAGGATTCGAAATAGCGAAATACGCGTTCGTCGAGATAGCTGTGGGTGTCTGAAAGAAGACCTATGCGTGTCATGCAGGATAGAATAGGAGCGAAACGGGTTAAAAGAAAGGGATAAAAGTACAAAATCCCTGCACCAAACTTTTTCCGTAAAAGCAGTGTCGAAATAGATTATTTTTTATCTTTGCGACCGCTCAAGCGCAGGAACCTTCTGCAAGAGCAATATGGTGGATGTAGCTCAGTTGGTTAGAGCATCAGATTGTGGTTCTGAGGGTCGTGGGTTCGAGTCCCATCTTCCACCCCAAACCCTGGCAATAACGGTCAGGGTTTTTTTGTGTCCAAAATTTCGGATCAGGGCTTTATGCAAAAAGCCGAAAATTCAGACTACGTTTTTCTGCACAGTAATTCGGCATTTGGTAAAAAGAAGAAGAGGGGAAAAGGGAATCTCGGGAAGTTTATTCTTGTTCGCCGATAATGACGAAAATTTCTTCGTTGTTTTTCCGGAACAGGTATTGTTCCCGGGCAAAACGTTCGAGCTGTTTTTTGTCGTAGAGCTGAAGCAGCGACTCGCGTGTTTCGGAAATCAGCTTTTCGTTTTCCGCTTTTTGCGCGTTGATCTCGTGCAGGCGCTGAATGACTTTGTATTGCCTGAAAAAATCATTGTCGTCGAAAAAAGCCATCCATACCACAAAAGCCAGCGAGGTAAGCACATACTTGTTGCGCAGACGGGGAGGTAATTTATGAAACAGCTTTTTCATGGCTTCTGCCTCAAAAGTAAAGGCTATGGCCGCCCGAAAGAAGCGGTTTACTGTTTTCTATCAACAAGCCCTGTTTAAAAACGGGTAAAACGCAGCAGCGACTGCCGAAAACGCTCTTCGATGGCGGGGTCAAGCACCAGTTCGTCACCTTGCATAAAATGGAGTACTCCGGCTATTTTGGGCTTATCGGCTAATACCTCGACCCTTAGGTAATGAAGGATACCCGTAAAATGGTCGAGCGGGCGCAGCGCTCCTGATCGGCCCGAAGAAACCCCTGCCAGCATGGCTTTTTTCTCGTGAAAAAAAGAAGGAGGGATACTGTCGATAAAGGTTTTGAGTATGCCCGGAAAGCTACCGTTGTATTCGGGCATGACAAATACGAACTTATCGGCCTGACGTACATAAGTATCGGCTATTTTATCGAAATCGCTATGCGGCAGTCCGTCTATTTTATCCCAGGCAAAACCCCGGGGCAGGTCGGCCAAAGAGAGCAATTGCACGTCGAATCCTTCGGCAGACAGTATATGTGTGACAAGGCGCGCCACCCGCAGCGTGTAACTGCCGGTGCGATTGGTAGAGCTGAAAACAGTAATCATTTTATGAGTTCCTAAACAACTGACAACAGGTCAATTAACAAAAAACTGTTAACATCTGAGAAATGCACCGAATCCCTTACCCTTTGCTAAATGTCTATCTTTACTTTTGTAAATGGCAGCGGGAAGCATAATGTACACGTTCTGCCTGCAAAGGAAAGCAAAATCCGGGGAATCCGGCGAAAACACGATTTGAAAACCGAGTAGAATGGGAAAAATTATTGCTATTGTGAATCAGAAAGGTGGAGTAGGGAAAACCACCAGTGCCATCAACCTTAGTGCCTGCTTCGGAGCGCTCGAATTTAAAACCCTGCTGGTCGATGCCGATCCGCAGGCCAATGCCACCTCGGGCGTGGGCTTTGATCCTAAAAACATCAAAACCAGCATTTACGAGTGCCTGATTAACGATACCGAACCCAAAGACATTATCCTTTCTACCAATAACCCGAATTTGGATCTGCTTCCGGCACATATCGATTTGGTAGGTGCTGAAATTGAGCTTATTAATCTTCCCAATCGGGAAATGATGATGCGCAGAGCCCTGCAAAAGCTGAAAAACGACTACGATTTTATCATTATCGACTGCTCGCCTTCACTTGGGCTTATTACCGTCAATGCGCTTTCGGCTGCCGACTCTGTAATTATTCCCGTACAATGTGAATATTTTGCCCTCGAAGGGCTTGGTAAACTGTTAAATACGGTTAAAATCGTGCAGTCCAGGCTCAACACCGATTTGGCTATCGAAGGAATTTTGCTCACCATGTACGACACGCGCCTGCGCCTGGCCAATCAGGTGGTAGAAGAGGTCAAAACCCATTTTCAGCAAATGGTATTCGATACGATCATTCACCGCAACATCACGCTGGGAGAGGCACCCAGCCACGGCGAGACCATCATCATGCACGATGCTACCAGCAAGGGAGCCATAAATTATCTTAACTTAGCCCGCGAAATTTTGCAGAAGAACGAAATGACCCGCATCAACGAGGCGGACAAAATCATTGAAGTATAATGAGCAAGCAAAAAAAAGCGGCGCTGGGTCGCGGATTAGGAGCCCTCTTAGCCAATTCTGAAACCGACATCACCTCGAAGTACGAAAACAAGCAGTTTTCAGAAGCCGTAGGTTCCATAGCGCTCATAGCGGTCGATAAAATCGAGGCCAACCCCTTTCAGCCACGCCAGCATTTCGAAAAGCAGGCCCTGGCCGAGCTTACCCAGTCTATCCGCGAGCACGGTATCATTCAACCGCTTACCGTACGAAAGCTCGGGCATGATAAGTATCAGCTTATTTCGGGCGAACGTCGTTTTAAAGCTTCGCAAATAGCCGGTCTTACCGAAGTGCCGGTTTATATCCGCATTGCCAACGATCAGGAAATGCTCGAAATGGCGCTGATCGAAAACATTCAGCGCGAAAACCTCGATGCCATTGAAGTAGCCATAGGCTATCAGCGCCTTATCGAAGAATGCAAGCTCACTCAGGAACAGCTCAGCGAAAGGGTAGGTAAAGACCGTACCACAGTGACCAATTACCTGCGTTTGCTCAAGCTTCCTCCCGAAATTCAGCTCGGCATAAGAGAGCGTAAGATCACCATGGGGCATGCACGTGCGCTGGTGGCGGTGAGCGACGAAAGTAAGCAAGTGGCGCTGTACCACGAGATTGTAGAGAACGAATACAGCGTACGTAAAGCCGAATCGAGGGCAAAAGACATCAACGCGGGCGAGGCAGCTCCTGCGGCAGTGGCTAAAGACAAGTCACAAGCTTCGGGTTTGGCGCTGCCCCAACAGAAAATACGCGAAGACCTTATTCAACGCCTCAATACCACAGTCGATATCCGTACTACGCCTAAAGGTAACGGCAAGATTGTGATCGAATTCAAGTCGGAAGGCGATTTGGAACGCATTATCGAACTGCTTGATTTGTGAAGCGATTCCTGCTTGGATGTATCCTGTGTGGCGCCGCGCTGAGCGGATACGCGCAAGAAGATTCCCTGCGTGTGCAGGCCGATACCATCCCGCCGCAGGTCTTGCGTGATACCGTTTTTCATTCGCCCCGCAAAGCGGCCATCTATTCGGCCGTGCTGCCCGGACTGGGGCAGGCCTATAACCGCAAGTACTGGAAAATGCCCCTCGTATATGCCGCAGTGGGTACTTCTATCTATTTTATTGTCGATAATACACGCAATTACCGGCGTTTTCGCAACGAATACCTTTTTCGGATCAATCACAGCGGACAGGGTTCTGATCAAGGCTTGCAGAACTATTCCGATTCGCAGCTTCGCACCGTAATCGATCAATACCAACGCTGGCGCGACCTTTCTTATGTAGCACTGGCTCTTTCGTATGTGCTCAACATCGTCGATGCTACGGTCGATGGCTACCTTTGGCGTTTCGATACCGGTCCCGATCTCTCGTTCAGGTTGAGGCCCACATTGGTGGATGTGACCCGTGCCACGCCCGGATTACATATCCGTATTAAATTTTAATTTTACAGGCCATGAACATCGCGCTACTCGGATATGGAAAAATGGGGCATGCCATTGAAGCAATTGCTATCGAACGCGGACATACCCTCAGCTTTATTGCCGATGCAGGCAATGCCGATTATAGTCCGGATGAATTACAAGGCAGCGAAGTAGCTATCGAGTTCAGCCGTCCCGAATCGGCTGTAGCGAACATAATAAAATGTTTTGAAGCCGGCATTCCGGTGGTGGTCGGTACTACGGGATGGTACGGACAATGGGAAAAGGTAGAGCAGGCTTGTCTTCAACATAAGGGCGCTTTGCTTTGCGCCACCAATTTCAGCATTGGCGTAAATATCTTTTTTGAGATAAACCGCAAGCTGGCGCTGTTAATGAACCGCCAGCCCGAATATGAGGTAGCGCTCGAAGAGATTCACCATACCCTCAAGCTCGATTCGCCGAGCGGTACGGCAATCACCTTAGCCGAAGATATTATCAGTCGTATCGACCGGAAAGAAAGCTGGAAAGAAGGAGGGGAAGCCCCTCAGCCGGCGGAGATTAACATTTTTTCACAACGTATTGAAAATATTCCCGGTACGCATATCGTTCGTTATTCTTCTGAAATTGATGACATTGAGTTGAAACACACTGCACATAACCGAAAAGGATTCGCTTCCGGCGCGCTTATCGCGGCAGAGTGGATACAGGGAAAAACCGGTATCTTCACCCTGAAAGACCTGCTTCAACTTTAACCACCTGAAAAGAACCACATACTATGTTTGCCAATATTCTGCTGCTGTTACTTATTCTCGTCTATTTTGCGAGTCTGCACAAGCTTTTCCAGAAAGCGGGTCGCCCGGGCTGGGAAGGATTTGTACCCTTTTACAACCTGTATGTGTGGCTTCGAATCATGAAAAAGCCCTGGTGGTGGATGCTGCTGATGGTAATTCCGGGGGTAAATTTCCTGATGGTGTTTGTGCTGAATGTCGAGCTGGCGCGTTCGTTCGGAAAACGTTCAATAGGCGATGCACTACAGGCCATACTCTTGCCCTGGTACTATGTGCCTTACCTGGCCTATTCGCCCGATATACATTACACCGGCCCCATCGATTTCAAAAAGCACAAAAAAACCATTACCCGCGAATGGTTCGACGCACTGCTTTTCGCCGTTATTGCCGCTACCATTATCCGTACTTTTTTCCTCGAAGCCTTTAAAATTCCGACCCCTTCGATGGAGAAAAACCTGCTGACCGGCGATTTTCTTTTCGTAAGCAAAATGAGCTACGGAGCCAAATTGCCCAATACACCCATTTCTTTTCCATTCACACACAACACCTTACCTGTATTTAATACCCGAAGCTACCTCGAAATTTTTACGCTTCCTTACTTGCGTTTGCCCGGTTTCGGAAAAGTGCAGCGCAACGATGTGGTGGTCTTTAATTTTCCCGCCGGCGATTCGGTACTTGCCAACCTGCAGGATCGAACTTATTATGCGGTGGTGAGAGACGAAGCATATCGGCTGTATATCCAGCAAACTGGCGACAGAGACATATATGCCTTTGACCGGCAGAAAGAGAAATATATGGCTTTGTTCCGAAATTCTCAACTGAGCAGAGACAATGTGCTGATGAGGCCGATAGACAAAAAAGACAACTATATCAAGCGTTGCGTGGCGCTGCCCGGCGACGAGATTTATATCCGTAACCGCCAGCTTTATGTCAATGGTGAACCTTCGGGCAATACTCCCGAAATGCAGTTCAATTATTACGTCCAAATGGATACGGATAAAATGCTCACTCGCGAAATGCTTAAAACACGTTTTGACATTAACCGGACGGAACATAGCCTGGAATCCTTCGGTTCGAAAGCCTATCTGCGTGCACCTATGACCGATCAGGTGGCCGAACAGTTCCGATCCATCTACGGCAATGCCCAGGTCAGGGAGGAAGACAAAGATACAGGGTATTACCACCTGTATGCCAGCTACGACGGGCAGGGGAATCCCAGCTCGCATATCCAGTTTATGCCCGTATTTCCCAACGATATCAGGTACAACTGGACGGAAGATAATTTCGGTCCGCTGCGCATTCCCGCCGAGGGCGAAACCGTATCGCTTACCCTCGAAAACCTGCCCCTTTATCAGCGTGTGATAGAAGTGTACGAAGGAAATAAGCTCGAAGTAAAAGACAGCCTTATTTACCTCAACGGACAGGCCGCCGACCGCTATACGTTCCGGATGAACTATTATTGGCTGATGGGCGATAACCGCCAAAACTCGGCCGATTCACGCTTTTGGGGTTTTGTCCCCGAAGATCATGTGGTAGGTAAGGCCGTGATGGTGTGGTTCTCTACCGATGCCGAAACCGGCATACGCTGGAACCGTATCTTTAAAGTGATTCGCTAAGCAGGAATTCGCATCAGTTTGATTTTCACTGATTTATTTTTCTTCTAAAAAGAGAATAGCCCTCTTTATTCCCTTTCTTTTGTAAAAAAGAAGGAAGTACGGGTTTATCTGAATAAACTCATTTGTTGAAGGCAAAAAAATAAAAGTGGAATAAGAGAAAATAGGAAGAACGGAGAAAAAGGAAGCGGGTGGGACTTGAGAAAAATTAAACACTACTTGCTATGAAAACTTTTCGCCACCCGCTATTATGAAAAGAACGACGGTAATTCGATAGTGTGTAGTCAGCCCAAATATACTCTTTACGGGAATATCTCCATCTGAAATTTATAATTTTATAAGAAAAAAAAGCCACCTCGTACTTAATCATTCGGAGACCGTCCGTTTGCACATACGCTTGTGTACAAGAAATCCGTTTTTCAGGCCCGTGATCCCCTTCCGTTTAGTAGGTTCGCAAGGCTAATTTTTCAGCAAATGTGGGTACATTTTATCGCTATAGGCGGCAGCGCTATGCACAACCTGGCCATTGCCCTGCACAAAAAAGGCTACAAGATAACCGGGTCCGACGATGAAATAGCCGAACCGTCTTACAGCAGGCTGCAAGGCTACGGCCTGTTGCCCGAATCTATAGGATGGAATCCCGATCGGATCGATGCGCGTATCGACGCGGTGATCCTGGGCATGCACGCAAGGGCCGATAATCCCGAACTGAAAAAAGCCCATGCGCTCGGACTCCGGATTTACTCTTATCCCGAATACATTTACGAGCAAACGAAGCATAAAAAAAGGGTGGTAGTGGGTGGAAGCCATGGTAAAACCACGATTACCTCGATGATTCTTCACGTGCTTAATTACCACCGTTTACCACACGATTATATGGTGGGCGCACAGTTAGAGGGCTACGAATGTATGGTGGGTTTAAGCGAAGAGGCTCCGGTGGCCGTGCTCGAAGGCGACGAATACCTGTCTTCGCCCGAAGACCGAAGGCCCAAATTTCACCTATATCATCCCGATATAGCTGTGCTGAGCGGCATTGCCTGGGATCATATCAATGTGTTTCCTACGTTCGAAAACTATGTGGATCAGTTTCGCATTTTTATCGAAAAAATCACGTCCGGTGGCTCGCTCATTTATTCGGAAGATGATGAAGTACTGCCGCAGTTAGTGCAAAAAGCGCCGGATCACCTTCACAAAACGGCCTACACCGCACATCCGCATCGTCTGGATAACGGAACAACCTTGCTTCTAAGCGGTTCAGAAACCTATCCTATACAGGTTTTCGGCTTACATAACCTTCGTAACCTGTCGGCCGCAAAGCAGGTTTGCCTGGCGCTCGGACTGAGGGAAAAGCAATTTTACGAAGCCATTCCTTCTTTTAAAGGCGCGGCACGTAGGCTGGAACTGCTGCGTAAAAATGAGACGGCGGCCTTATACCGCGATTTTGCGCATTCGCCTTCCAAGCTTAAAGCGACCATCGAGGCGGTGAAAACACAGTTTCCTGTTCGGCGGCTTCGTGCTTGTATGGAACTGCACACCTTCAGCAGTCTGAATGCCGAATTTTTAAAAGAATATGAAGGTTCGATGCAAGTAGCCGACGAGGCATTGCTGTATTTTAACCCGCAGACACTTGCGCATAAAAAACTGGAATCTATTACTCCGGAGCAGGTAAGAGCCGCTTTTGGTCGTGATGATTTACAGGTGTTTACCGAATCAGAGGCCCTTCGCGTGCACCTGCTACAAGCCGATTGGACAGACTCCAATCTCTTGCTGATGAGTTCGGGTACTTTCGGTGGGATTGATCTGAATGAGCTGGCGCAGCGGCTTATTCCATAATTCTATACAATACCTTTCGCCAAAGTACAGCGAGCAGCAGCGCATAGAAAAAAGAAAGCAAAGTAATACCGACAAGTGTCAGCGTGGTATGCACCAGCGGCGAATAGAGAGCTTCTGCTTTTTCTTTTTCGTCGTCGATAAAATCTTCGCGGGTCATGTGTGCCCAGCGGGTCGGATCGCTTTCTTTCAGCGCTTGAAAATCGACATTTTCGGCGAGCTCTACACGTTGTGCCACGCGGCGCTCCGAAAATTCAGGGTCGATTTTACGATAATAAATGAACACAAAAACGCTCACAAAGATAGCGTACAGTGCCGCCGAACGCATGGAAGCTTTTACATCGTCGGTATAGCTTCTTTTTTCGGGACTTTTTTTCTTTTCGGCCCATAATCCGAACACCATCATCAGCAACACCAACAGAATATTGGCAAAAATCACCAATTCGTAATGGGTTTCGTGCAAGCCGGAATAGTGTAATACCATCTTAAAACCGGCAAACAAAGCGGCAAAAAGCAGGGCTAATCGGAAGGTAAGGGACATGCGTAAAGAAATATGGTTTTATCCCTTACGTCGAACAAGGCTCGGCGTAAGGGAGTGATTATCCATTCATAGAGAGCAGAAACTCTTCGTTGTTGCGAGTGTCTTTGATGTGCGATTTGATAAATTCCATCGCTTCGACAGAGTTCATGTCGGCCAAATGCTTGCGCAGGATCCAGATGCGTTGCAGCATATCTTTCTCTACCAGCAGATCTTCGCGACGTGTGCCCGAAGCCAAAATATCGATAGAAGGATACACGCGACGGTTCGACAGCTTGCGGTCTAACTGCAATTCCATGTTACCGGTTCCTTTAAATTCTTCGAAGATAACCTCGTCCATTTTGGAACCCGTATCTGTGAGTGCGGTAGCCAAAATGGTGAGCGAACCTCCGTTTTCGATTTTCCGTGCCGAACCGAAGAAACGTTTGGGCTTGTGCAGCGCGTTGGCATCTACACCTCCCGAAAGCACTTTACCCGAGGCGGGCTGTACGGTGTTATAGGCGCGGGCAAGGCGGGTAATAGAGTCAAGCAGAATGCACACATCATGGCCGCATTCGACTAAGCGCTTGGCTTTTTCGAGTACGATGTTCGATACTTTTACGTGGCGTTCGGCGGGTTCGTCGAAGGTAGAAGCAACCACTTCGGCATTTACGCTGCGGGCCATATCGGTTACCTCTTCGGGGCGCTCGTCGATGAGCAGCACAATAAGATATACTTCGGGATGGTTAGCGGCAATGGCGTTGGCTACGTCTTTCAGCAGCACGGTTTTACCGGTTTTGGGTTGCGCTACAATCATTCCGCGTTGTCCTTTACCGATAGGGGCAAACAGATCCATGACGCGGGTGGACATATTGTCTTTCGCATGACCGGTCAGTATCAGTTTTTCGGTGGGGAAAAGCGGAGTAAGGTATTCAAAAGGCACACGGTCGCGGATATACGAAGGACTGCGTCCGTTAATGCTCTCGATTTTGATCAGGGGGAAATATTTCTCGCCTTCGCGCGGTGGACGAATGGTGCCGCGTATCGTATCGCCGGTTTTGATGCCGAATAGCTTGATTTGGGATTGCGATACATACACATCGTCGGGCGAGGCCAGGTAGTTGTAATCGGAAGAACGGAGAAAACCGTATCCGTCCTGCATAATTTCGAGCACACCTTCGCTGGTAACGATACCGTCCCAATTAAATTGGGGTTCGTGCGACTTACGGGATTCCTGCTGGTATTGCGGATACTGCGGGCGTTGTGTTTGCGGAGAAGGATTATGAGCAGCCGGTTGTGCAGAGGGAGCGTGTGACTGACGATAAGGATTTTCCTGTCGTACGGGATCTGCGGCAGGTGCGGCGGTCGGTGAGGGGGGAGGCGGTATTTCTCTTTCCGCAGGTTTTTCAGCCACTATCGGCGAAGGAGCTTCTGCGGGGAGATCATCCTCTTCTTCTTCATCGTCGTCCGAAAGAAGGGGCGAAGCGCCACGACTTATGCTAAACAGCTCTTCTTCTTCGTCTATATCGGGTGTGGAAAACAGGTCGTAGTTGTCATTTTTGGCATCCAGCAAAGCTTCTTCGTCTAACAATTCGGCTTTTTCCGCTTTGGGAGTACCCGGCTCTACCGGAGTGGTAGCCGATTTGGGCTTTCGGCCACGGCGGGCTTTGGGCTTTTCTTCGACCGTATCGGTATTAGGCTTCTCTTCACTTTCGACTGCCTTTTCTTCAGCAGGTACGGTAGTTTCCTGCTTTTTACCATATTCTACTTTGGTGTTTTTCTGCAGTCTTTTTCTTTTCGGCTTGTCTTCTTGGGGATCGATCTCCATAGGAGTAACAGTTTGTATTTCGATAGGGAAAACCTGTTCAAACGAGGCAATAATTGCAATCCGGCACTTGGCGGTGGTATAATAATCCCGCCTAAGAAACCCTGCAACAAGGTTCGGAAGTTTACAGGATGAAAATTGTGAATTAGTGTGTTAGAAAACGGTGATTAACTAACCGAAGAATGGTGTATTGAATCACGCCGCAATAATACAAATAATCTTTTAATAACAAAAAAAAATAGGAGAGGCCGGTTTTCTTTGAAAAACAAGCGCAGCAAACTTGTTTTAACAGAAAGAAAAGAACCTACATCAAGCACTACAAGTTAGGAAAGAAAAAGAGGAAGGAAAAGAAACGGAGCAGATTTTTTGAACAATAGATTGTGTGTGAAATGGAAATTGCTTTTAAAGGTGTTTCTGCCACCAGCGCGGAGTGGAATCGCCCATAGCGGAATGTACGATACGCCGCTTTCGCGAATCCGTATTTTCGGGAAAAAAGGAATTGCCCTTGTTTTTCCGTTCCGGAAGCGCTAAGCGATACCAGGGATCGGTAAGCTGCACCGCTTTGCAAACGAAGGTGTCGAAATAGGGTAGAAGTAACAGTTGACGTACGGAAGCGCTTTCCATGCCGGTATGGAACCGAAAAAGCACTTCACCGCCTTTTTTTCGATCGAAACCTATGCGATATTCTACCGGCATTCCCACCGGCTTGGGATCGAAATACAATCCCGGGTACATCAGCATCCGATTATCCAACCAGTTGCGTAAGGTCTCGAACCAATCCCGACGCTCGGTGCTGTGCAAGGGACTGTCGCTCATATATAAATCGCCCGTGCCTTTTCGGCATATCTCTCCTGCCGACGAAGCGCCCAGGTAAAGTACCTCCTGCCCATTCAACAAGACCCGAATGCTGATCCGGATAATTTCTTCTTTCTTCAGCTCCGCTTGTTTCTGAAGGGAATACATAGATAAGACGTAATAGTCAGGTGATAAAAACACACTAATTAAATGCTTTTAACTATGCGTGCGGATCCAATTTTTCTTCATTATGAATAGGATGAAATTCTAATACGAAAACACTTAGCCCTGTATTTCATGCCTTTACCTAATTTGAGCCTCTCAGGTAGATGGGCTTATACAGGGGTTTTGTAATTTGCAGTAAAGACACAAACGCCTATGTTGAAAAAAGTACTTTCCCTTATCGGTACGTCGCTGTGTGCGGTATCGGCTTTCGCACAGCTTAATATGACCCAGCTCGGCCATGTCGATTACCGCGTGCTGCACAATACCGGTTGCGCCGGTCACTGGGCCTACGTCGATGAGCTGGGCAACGAATATGCCATTGTAGGACTCAACGACGGCGTATCTATCGTAGATGTAACCGACCCCGCCAATCCGCAGGAAATATGGTTCCAATCGGGAATCTCGTCGGTGTGGCGCGAAGTAAAAGTGTGGAACGATTATGCCTATGTAACGACCGATATGAACGGGATAGTGCCGTCGGGATTGCTGGTCATCGATCTTTCTCCGCTTCCGCAAAGTCACGTGCTGCCTACCCAAAACTTCTCGGGTTCTAACGGCCCGCACTGGACTTCGGCACATACGCTTTACATCGACGAAAACGGTATTCTCCACATCAACGGTGCCAATCGGGGCAGCGGCGGAACCGTTTTTTACGATCTTACGCAGGATCCGGTGAATCCTCCCGAGGTAGGAAACTTCGATATGTATTACACGCACGACAGCTACGCACGTGGCGATACGCTGTACAGCGCACACATATTGGACGGCTTTTTCAGTATAGTCGATATTTCTGACAAAGCGAATCCGGTAGTGCTCGGTACGCAAAGCACGCCCCATTATTTCACCCATAACTGCTGGCTTTCCGACGACGGCCGCTACCTTTTTACTACCGACGAAGTATCGGGCGCCTATATCGCTTCGTACGACATTTCGGATCCCGAAAATATCATCCCGCTCGATCGCATACAAAGCAATCCCGGCTCGGGCTCTGTGCCCCACAATGTCCATTACCTCAACGGCTGGCTGGTTACGGCTTATTACCGCGACGGGGTTACTATTCACGATGCCCACAACCCGGCTAACTTAGTCGAAGTGGGAAATATTGACGTATCGCCACTTTCGGGCGACGGCTTTAACAGCATTTGGGGGGTGTATCCTTACCTGCCTTCTGGAAATATTTTGGCCACCGACAGAGAACAGGGACTTTTTATCTTCAGCGCCGACTACAAAAGAGCGGCCTACCTCGAAGGACAGGTAACTAACGCTAACACCGGTGTGCCGGTAAACAATGCCGAAGTGCTTATTCTGAATACCGGAACGGCCAAACAGACCGGTCTTACCGGGCATTACAAAACCGGAGTGGGCGTGAGCGGTGCTTATGATATTCGTATTTCCCGCGCAGGGTATCATACCGACACGCTGTTCAACGTGACACTTACCGCAGGCGATACCGTCGTGTTGAATCACCAGTTGGTGCCCTTTACGATGGTAACCATGAACGGAATCGTGAGAGAAGAAGGTACCGGCACACCCATAGCCAATGCCCTGGTAGAGGTCAAGAATGAAGACTTTTCTTTTTCTGCTACGACCAATGCTTCGGGCAACTATTCCATTTCCAATATTCCGCAAGACCGCTATCAGATACTCGCCGGCAAATGGGGATACATCACAAATTGTTGGGAAACCCTCGATTTTCCCGCTACTGATTTTTCCCATACCATAGAGCTGCCCAAAGGCTATTACGACGATTTTTATTTCGATTTCGGCTGGACGGTAAGTGGCAATGCTACGCAGGGTCAATGGGTGCGCGATGTGCCTATTCCCACCGGCTTGTCGGGAGGTATTCCGGTCAACCCCTGGTTCGACTGGCACAACGATTGCGGCGAAGAGGCTTATGTTACCGGTAACAGCGCCGGATCGGTGACCAGCAACGATGTGGAAGGCGGTGTCACTATTCTTACTTCTCCTGTATTTGACGCAAGCGGCTTTACCGATCCCTGGATAGGCTACTCGACCTGGTTTATAAATGGCTACTATAATCCGCCCCACGACGATGTGCTGGAAGTGAAAATCACGAATGGAACCGATACGGTTGTGGTCAACACCATTCAGGCTTCCAATACCGCCATGTCGCAGTGGGTAGAGCAGAGCACTTCGATTGTAACACACCTTACGCCTACCGCTACCATGCGGGTTATCTTTTCGGTAGAGGAAAAACATTCGACCAATACCCACCTGCTCGAAAGCGGAGTGGATCGTTTTTACGTATCGGAAGGCAATCGAATCGATGTGGAAGAAACGCTGCACGAATCGGGAATTCGTGTATTTCCTAATCCCTTCGAAGAAAATGTGGTGCTGGAGCTTCAAGCGGGTAATCCTCCCGGCGGACAGTTGTACCTGTACGACATTACCGGAAAGCTGCTTTGGTCGCAACTGGTACCGACCGAACGGGTAAGCGTGCAGGCGCAGTGGCTCGTTCCGGGATTGTATATTCTTACCTACGAGGCACCGGGGCAAAAACGCTACAGCACACGGCTGGTGAAGCACTGAGAATCAAAATTTTATTTTCCGCGCGCGGAGCAGCGGCTTTAGGTGTCTTACGCTTGCCTGTCTTTGCGTGGATTAAGCCCGTATTTACTGCCGTTTTATTACATTTGTGGAAACTCTCTGAGGCATGAAAGACAGGCAGGACAATCTCTTTTCCGAATTTGAAGCGGTTCCGGTATCGTCATGGATTGAAGCCCTGTCGAAAGAGCTGAAAGGACGCGACTACCGCGAAGTGCTTACCTGGGAAACGGAAGACGGAATCCGCCTCGATCCTTTTTACACTTCTTATACCCCCGACGGTTCGGATATTCCTGCCGCATTTCCCTATAAACGGGGTAAAAATGCAGCGGGTAACGAGTGGGAGATAAACGAAGAGATTTCACTCGCGCAAGGGGTAGAGCAGGCCAACAAAGAAGCCCTCGCCGCCTTGGAAGCCGGAGCTACCTCACTTACGTTTTCGGGTAAGCTCAAAGCCTACGAGGAATTGGAAAAGCTGCTCGATGGGGTGCTGATTGCCTATATAGAAATCTGTTTTTCAGGTACCGAAGCGGTGGTTCTGCTCGAATGGCTGGAGAACTATGCCCGTAAGCAGGAGATCGACCCGCGTAACCTGCGTGGATCGGTGCATGAAGATCCGCTGGGGCAACTGGCGCTTAGCGGCAAATGGCCTGCGGCCGGTTCCGATACCGGGAAGCTGCTGCTACCTACAGCTCGTCAGGCAATAAAAAGTGTTAGCCTTTTTCAAGCCTTTACGGTCGATGCAACCCTCTATGCACGTTGTGGCGCAACACCTGTTCAGGAACTTGCTTTTGCCCTGCTTCAGGGGCACGAATATGTTTACCGGCTTGTAAACGCGGGAATTACGATAGACGAAGCGGCGGCGCTTATCCGTTTTCGTTTCGCCTCGGGTACCGATTTTTATGCCGAAACGGCCAAACTCAGAGCTTTCAGGGTGCTGTGGGCTACGGTGCTCAAACCTTATTCTCCGGCTCATACCTGTTCGCACAATGCGTATATCGAATCCGAAACTTCCGATTTTTACCGTTCGCCCGTCGATCAGCATACTAATATTTTGCGCGCTACCACTTCGGCTATGGCCGCTGTACTCGGAGGATGCAATACCCTCAAAATACTGCCTTTTGAAGTGGGGCATGAACCTGCTTCCGCTTTTTCGCGCCGCATAGCGCGAAATATTCAGCTTATTCTGCGCGACGAAGCGCATTTGGATAAAATTGCCGATCCCGCCGGAGGCGCTTATTTTATCGAGCACCTTACGGCCGAGCTGGTAAAGCAAGCCTGGAAAAAATTTCAGTCGGCCGAGCAGGAAGGCGGTTTTCTTCCGTATCTTGAAAGTGGGAAGCTGCGTGACGAGCTGGAAGCCGCCGCGCAGCATAAAACCCTTCTTTTCCGCGAAGGGAAATTAAAAATGATAGGAGTGAACTGTTATCAGCAAAACGGATCCGAATGGCCCGAAGAAAAGCTGCAGGAACTCCACACCGGCGATTTTCCCGTACTCAGGCCCTTTCGCCTGGCACAGGCTTTTCAACCGCGTGAAACCGTAAAATAAGGTATTATGGAACGTCAGGGTGTATCGATTTTGCATGAGGTAAAAACCAATACCGGAATTATTCATAAATGGTCCGACGGACTCCTGTCTTTCATTCCCTATCCGGGATACAGACGTCCATGTATGGCCAACCTTAACTACGACCTTAACATTTACATGGAGCTGCAGCAGGGAGAAAAATCGCCTTTCTATACCGAGCTGCAAAACCTGAATACGTTCGGCGGACAGGAACGGGTCTTTGTAGCCGAAAAAATAGCGCTGTTCGCTTCCTGTGCTTCGGCCGTAGCCCATTCGGCTGTGGCAAGGGTTATAGGAAATACTTTTCTCTACCTTAACAGGCCGGCAATTCCCGTACGTATGTTCGACAACCGGGAAAAAGCCCTGCACTGGCTGAGTAAGCAGAATCCTTTGGAAAAAGAATTTGTGTATCAGAATCATTAAAAGAAAAAGAAATTCATGGCCGGTTCCGCGAAACGCCCCGATTATAGCACACTCACACCCCTTTCGGGCGAAGGAGATCCCACCGCGGTGGGCGTTCCTGAAACCGCTTCCGAATGGGTTACGCAAGAACAGCTCGCGCTTAAGCCCGCTTACGCCCCCGCCGATTTGGAGAAGCTCCCACACCTCAATTTTGTAGCAGGTGTAGCGCCTTTTCTCCGCGGACCCTATGCCAGCATGTACACCATCCGTCCATGGACCATCCGTCAGTATGCCGGATTCAGCACGGCCGAAGAATCGAATGCCTTTTACCGCCGTAACCTGGCTGCCGGGCAAAAAGGACTTTCCGTGGCTTTCGATTTGGCTACGCACAGAGGCTACGACAGCGATCATCCCCGTGTAAGAGGCGATGTGGGAAAAGCCGGAGTAGCGATAGATTCGGTGCTCGACATGAAAATACTTTTCGACCAGATTCCGCTCGATCAAATGTCGGTTTCCATGACCATGAACGGAGCGGTATTGCCCATCATGGCGTTTTATATCGTGGCGGCCGAAGAGCAGGGTGTAAAGCCCGAACAACTGTCGGGAACCATTCAGAACGATATTCTCAAAGAATTCATGGTGCGGAACACCTATATCTATCCGCCCCTGCCATCGATGCGCATCATTGCGGATATTTTCAGATATACTTCGCAGCACATGCCCCGATTCAACAGCATCAGCATTTCAGGCTATCACATGCAGGAAGCGGGTGCTACCGCCGATATTGAGCTGGCTTATACGTTGGCCGACGGGCTCGAATACCTCCGTACCGGAATGGAAGCCGGACTCGACATCGACGATTTTGCACCGAGGCTCTCTTTTTTCTGGGCTATCGGGATGAATACGTTTATGGAAATAGCCAAAATGCGTGCAGCACGGATGCTTTGGAGTAAAATTGTAAAACGTTTTAATCCTAAAAACCCGAAATCGATGGCTTTGCGTACGCATTGTCAGACTTCGGGCTGGAGCCTTACCGAGCAGGATCCCTTCAACAATGTGGCCCGTACCTGTGTGGAAGCACTGTCGGCTGCCTTTGGCGGAACCCAATCGCTTCACACCAATGCGCTCGATGAAGCTATTGCTTTACCTACCGATTTTTCGGCGCGTATTGCCCGCAATACTCAGCTTTACCTACAGGAAGAAACTCCGATTTGCCGGGCCGTAGATCCCTGGGCGGGCTCGTATTATGTCGAAAAGCTGACCGACGAGCTGGCGCAAAAAGCCTGGGCATTGATAGAAGAAGTGGAAGCGCTCGGAGGAATGGCAAAAGCCATAGAAACCGGATTGCCGAAAATGCGTATCGAAGAAGCCGCAGCGCGCCGTCAGGCACAAATCGATTCGGGAAAAGAAGTGATAGTGGGCGTAAACCGCTATGTGTCAGATGCGCGTCAGACCATAGACATTCTCGAGGTCGATAACGTAAAAGTGCGAGAAGCGCAGATCGAAAGGCTGGGGCAGTTGAAAGCCTCGCGCGATGCCGATGCCGTAGCGGATATTCTTCGTCAGTTGGAGCACAGCGCCCGCACGGGTGAAGGTAATCTGCTCGAGCTGGCGGTCGAGGCGGCACGTCGCAGGGCCTCTTTAGGTGAAATTTCATCCGCGCTCGAAAACGTGTACGGGCGTTACAAAGCGCAGATTCGTTCTATTTCAGGTGTATATTCTTCCGAAGCCATGCAGGATCAGGATTTTATCAAGGCCCGTGAATTGGCCGACCGTTTTGCCGAAAGCGAAGGCAGAAGACCCCGTGTGATGGTCGCCAAGCTGGGGCAAGACGGGCACGATCGCGGTGCAAAGGTGATAGCCACCTCTTTTGCCGATATCGGATTCGATGTGGATATAGGCCCTTTGTTTCAAACGCCCGAAGAAGCCGCACGTCAGGCTATCGAAAACGACGTGCACGTGCTGGGGGTATCGTCGCTCGCCGCCGGCCATAAAACACTGGTGCCGCAAGTGATCGAAGAGCTGAAAAAATACGGACGGGAAGACATACTTGTTATTGCGGGCGGTGTTATTCCGCAGCAGGATTATGAATTTTTGTTTGAAGCGGGCGTAGCGGCCGTGTTTGGCCCGGGAACCAAAATTTCAAAAGCAGCACAGGATATTCTTCAACTGTTAATGAGCGAATAATGGAGGAGAAAGAGGCAGGTTGGGGTACGCTAAAGCTGGGAACCATTGAGCTGGATATTGCCGTAATGGCGCAAATATTCGGTATCCTTCTGATCGCGTTTGTCTCGTCGAGGGTGGTAAAGCTGCTTATGACCCGCTTTATTCACCGCTCGTCCACTTACCTCAAAGTGGACAAAACCCGGTACAATTTTCTGCGCAATATTATCAATTCCCTGATTTATGTATTTGCGCTGATTGCCATTATTCATACCATTCCCTCGCTGCGTATGGTATCGACCACGTTGGTGGCCGGTGCGGGTATCTTTGCAGCGGTGCTGGGTTTTGCTTCCCAGCAGGCGTTTTCTAATATTATTGGCGGAATTTTCGTCGTGATGTCGCGCCCTTTTCGCGTAGGCGATGTGATCAAGGTAGGGCAGGGCACTTCGCGCGAAGAATATGCCGGTACGGTCGAAGACATTACCCTCCGTCATACCGTGATCCGCGATTTTCAGAACCGGCGTATCATCATCCCCAACTCGGTGATCAACAACGAGACCATCATCAACAACAATATTCTCGACGAAAGGGCACGACGTCATATCAACATCCGCATTACGTACGATGCCGATATCGGTAAAGCCATCAGCATTATGTCGGAAGAAGCCCGGAATCACCGCTTCTTCATCGATGCACGTACGCCCGAAGAAAAACGTGAAGGTGTACCCGATGTGATTGTAAGAGTAGTCGAGCTGAATGAATTTGGCGTGAACCTACGCGCTTACGTATGGGCACGTAATTTTGCCGAAGGCTTCGAAATGCACTGCGATCTGAATCGCTCCATCAAAGAACGTTTTCAACGCGAAGGCTTCGAATTTCCTTATCCGCATCATATCATTCTTCAGAAAGAAAGGCTTCCCGAAGCATGACCAGTCGTCGTGAAAAAATAGGATTACCTCCCGGATCGCTGGTCCACATGGGAAAAGCGCGCGGCGAAAAAGTGGAGGTAACCGTGATGGAATACGACGAGCATAGCCTGCGCGAGTATTGCCCTACTTCGATAAATGAGCTGGCCGATTCCCGCCGCAACGGGATGGTAACCTGGATCAATGTGGACGGTATTCACGACAGTGCGCTTATTCAGACTTTCGGAGAAACCTTCGGATTGCACCCGCTCTTGCTCGAAGATGTGATGAACCCGCATCACCGGCCTAAAATCGAAGATTTTGAAGAATATATCCATTTTACGCTGAAAGTAATTACCTATAACACCTCGAAGCGGAAGATAGAAAGTGAGCAGGTTAGCTTCGTGCTGGGCGATTCCTGGGTGATTTCTTTTCAGGAAACTCCCGGCGATATTTTTGACAGTATTCGCGAGCGCCTGCGCAATGCAAAAGGACGTGTCCGTAAAAAAGGCGCCGATTACCTGGTCTATGCGCTGATCGATGTGATTGTGGATTATTATTTTTTGGTCACCGACGAGCTTGATGAAGAAATCGAAAAGCTGGAAGGAAAAGTGCTGCGCAATCCCGGTAAAGAAGTACTGGTGCAGTTGCAAAAGCTCAAAAAAGATCTGGTATTTCTTCGCAAATCGATTGTGCCGGTGCGCGATGCGGTAGGCAAGCTCGAAAAAGGCACTTCGAAGCTGATCGAACAATCGACCACATTTTTTCTGCGCGATGTGTACGATCATACCCTGTACATTGCCGAGTCGATCGAAATATACCGCGAAATGCTCAACACGGCGGCCGAAGTATATCTTTCTACGTTGAGCAATAGGCTCAACAGTGTGATGAAGGTGCTCACAATTATCTCTACTATTTTTATTCCGCTTACCTTTATTGTGGGCGTGTATGGAATGAATTTTCCAAATATGCCCGAAATTCACTGGAAATACGGTTACCTCAGTGTCTGGATAGTGATGATACTCGTAACCGTCTTGTTGATTTACATTTTACGTCGAAAAAAATGGATGTAAAGCCGCTCAATTATCCTCCTAAAATATTGCTGGCCTGGGCCGAAGCGATTTCCGGTAATAAAAAAATCGGCGATTGGCTCGTGAAGAATGGCTATAAAGAGCTTGGTATTTTTACGTTTGCGCTGCGCAACAAAGACGATGCCCGCCAATGGCTGATGGAAAACGGGTATCCGCACCTGATGGCCATGATCAACGCGGTAGAAAGAAATCCGCAGGCCTATGTATGGTTGCGGAAATACAAGTTTCAGGTGCTCGAAAAAATGGCCATTGCCGGCGACGGTTCCGACGAAGGCTTAAAATGGCTGGCACAGCACGGCCATCGCGAGCTGGCTATCGTGGCGCAACGCATAAGAGTAGTCAAAGACGAGATCGAAGATCAGAATAACGATATGCACCGCATCAGTCCCGATTAAAGGCAAAATGAAGTTTCGTACCTGCTGCGATCAGGCGGTGCCTTCGGGTAAGGAATGCGCATCGACCGAACGGTATAACAGCCTTAGCTCTTCGGCTTTTTCAGCATCATTTACTTTTTCGTAGGCGTAAATCAGATTGGTGATTAGGCGTTTTATAATGCTGATGTGTGAGCAGGGAACGAAAAATTCTTTCCGGGGCGCAATTTTGATCTGACTCAAAAACTGGTCGATTTCTTTCCGGTTAAAAATAGTTCCACGGCTAAAAGGATTGATATAGAATAAGATTCCGTCTTCGGCCATTTCGTTATTCTCCAGCTCCCGCAAGGTTTTCAGCTCATCGAGATAAGCCAGCACAAAATGATTGGGTAAGTTGATCCCGTACACGGGTATTTCCAACATCTCACACAGCAACATATAAATGATCGAAAGCGCCAGCGGATTGCCTTTGCCCGTTTCGAGTACGATATTCAGATAAGAATTCTGCGGCGCATGGTAATTTTTTTTATTGCCGCTCAGCCCATGTACGTCAAAAAGAATCTGGTTGATGATCCTTACTTTTTCAAATGCGGTAAGGTTGTCGTGCAATTCCAGCCAAATATCCTGCTTAAGCTGGTACAGCTTGCGTTTGATTTTTGCTTCGTCGAGTTCGGGATACTGGTATTTGTTCACCAGCAGCACACCTTTCAGCAGCTCTTTACCGCCCAAACGACTCCAGCCTTCTAACTGCGTACGCACCGATTCGAACTGAATTTCATGGATAAGTGTTTCGATGCGATCCTGAAAAGTAAGGCCAAACTGATTTTGCTCCCAGTAATTTTCAAGCATGGGAATCACAGGTTCGCCGATATCCAATAATTTTTCGCGAATATGCTGGTAAACGCGATCGTCCGGATCATCGATCAGGGCAACCAGGGCGTTTATTTCGTTGTCTTTCAACATAGGGAACGGCCATACACTTTATACTGTGCCATTCCCGACAAAGTTACGCCGGCAGCAGTTCGGTGAAACACCCCTTGCCAGGGAGTAATAAACAATCAGGCTGTTAATCGTTGCAGCACGATTTCGATAAGTCGCGACACGGCTAAATGATAATCAGCACTATACGCTTTTCGATAACGGTTGGCAATGATGGCGCAGACGGTAGCGGTATGGTGTCCTAACAAGCTGCCGAGACCGTATAAGGCGGACGTTTCCATTTCATAATTACAGATACGGTGCGAATTATGGTGGAAACGGCGCAGCGCTTCGTTGAGATCGGGTCGGGCTAAGGGCAGGCGTAATACGCGTCCCTGCGGACCGTAAAATCCGTTGGCCGTAGCGGTAATGCCTTTGTGCATACCTTCTCCGATACGGGCTATCAGTGTTTCCGAGCCTTTTACAAAATACGGCGGATTAAAGCTTGCAGGCCACTGGGTTTGGCTTCTGAATGCTTTTTCCAGTTCCAGCTCTTCGGGCTCATACTGCGGCTCGTAAAAGGAAAGCACACCGTCAAAGCCTACGGCATGACTCGACACCACAAATTCATCGACCGGAATATCTTCCTGCAAAGCGCCCGAGGTGCCCAAACGAACAATGTGGAGCCGGGTTTTTTCGGGTTTGATAAGCTTCGTTTTCAAATCAATATTCACCAGCGCATCGAGCTCATTGAGCACGATGTCGATATTGTCTGTACCAATCCCCGTCGAAACGGCAGAGATGCGTTTACCTCTATAAGTACCGGTATGCGTCACAAATTCACGGTTTTCGACACGATGCTCAACACGGTCGAAATGCTTCGAAATTTCGGCTACACGACCTTGATCACCCACCACGATGATGTCGTTGGCCAATTGTTCGGGTAGCAGGTTAAGGTGATAAATGGCACCGGCCGGTGTCACGATGAGTTCCGAGGCTTCGATAGGCTTTTCGGAAAATTCCCTGGACTTGCTGTACATAACTTATTTGGAATCGAGACTACCGAATACGGTTCTGAGAATATCGTTTACACGCGCCATAGGGTCTTTCCGGATTTTTTGCTCCTCGTCGGCAATCAGCGTGAACAAGCCTTTCATGGCCCCTTTGGTGACATAATCGTCGAGGTCGGGATCGATTTTTTCGCCCCCGGTAAAGGTAGTGACGCTGTTGTATTTGGTAATCAGCGGAGTCCAGTATTTGGTCAGCTCTACGCGCTGGAGCGCATCCTGCACTTTCGGCTTGAAAGTGGTGTAAAGCTCGCCCGAAGTTTTTTCTTCGAGGTAACGGGTGGCGGCATTGTCTGAACCGTTCAGAATGTTAAACCCATCGGAAATGCTCATGTTTTTGATGGCATTGAGAAAAATAGGCGCTGCATCTTTAGTGGCTTCTTCCGCACCGCGATTAAGTGTGGTCACAAAACGATCCACCTGAGCGCTTAAACCTAATTGTTCGGCTTTTTCCTTTACCTTAATGGCTTCGGGTGGAAAAGGAAGATAAATGGCGGGATTTTTCAGGAATCCATCCTCTTTAGAGGCAAAAGCGGTGGCTTTGTTGGTACCGACCGAAAGGGCTTCACGCAGTCCGGTAATAACCTGCTCATTGCTCAGCTTCTTTTCGCCACTCTGACCCGAGATAACGGAACCTGCATCGCTGAGGGTTTTATTCAGATCCGTACAGGCTGTAAAACCGGTAAGACCTGCGAGGAAAAGGCAAATTTTCAGTTTCATATACGCGTAAATTGGCTAAAGTCAAACATACAAATTATTTGCCAAAACGGTATTCATTCAAGGTAAAGCGGTAATTTCGGGAGGATTAAATTACACCGGGACATGAAGGCCGAAATCATTTCCATTGGCGATGAGCTGCTGATAGGGCAGACCGTCAATACCAATGCCGCCTGGATGGGCGAGCAGCTTAATCTTTACGGAATAGACGTGGTACAAGCTTCGGCTGTACCCGATACCCGCCAGCGTATTACCGAGGCCTTGCGGCAGGCCGAAACCCGCGCCAATGTAATTCTTATTACCGGCGGACTCGGTCCTACGAAAGACGATCTGACCAAATACACCCTGGTCGAATATTTTAATACCCGACTGGTGCGTAACGAAGAGGTATTGCAGCGTATCGAAGCGTTTTTTGCTGCACGCAAACGTCCCTTGCTCGAAGTAAACCGCCAGCAGGCCGATTTGCCCGAGAATTGCCGCATACTGCCCAATAGAGTGGGTACTGCTTCGGGAATGTGGTTCGAAAAAGACGGTTGCATTTATGTATCCATGCCCGGCGTACCTTACGAAATGAAATACCTGATGGAGCACAGTGTGCTGCCCTTGCTCAAAGCCCGTGTGCGCAGTCAGGTTATCGTACACCGAACCATACTTACACAGGGCATAGGCGAATCCTTTTTGGCCGAGCTTATCCGTGACTGGGAAAACAGGCTACGTGCCGACGGGCTATCACTCGCTTACCTGCCTTCGCCGGGAATCGTCAAGCTGCGTATTACCGCTCGCGGTGAAGAAGAATCAGTACTTATCGCCCAAACGGAAAAATACCTTACCGAATTACAGACCCTGATTCCGGAGTACATTTTCGGTCGTGAAAAAGACACGCTCGAAAAACGGGTGGGCGAAGCGCTTGTGCAGCACGGTGCCACATTAAGTACCGCCGAAAGCTGTACCGGAGGGTATATTGCTCATCGTATTACCAGCGTTCCGGGCAGCGCCGATTATTTTGAAGGAAGCGTGGTTTCGTATTCCAATGCGGTCAAAATGCGGGAGCTGGGTGTGAAAGCGGAAACCCTGGCCGCGCAGGGCGCAGTAAGCCGCGAAACGGTCGAGGAAATGGTACGCGGTGTGCGTGAGAAATTCGGTACTACCTACGCCGTCGCCGTGTCAGGAATTGCGGGTCCCACAGGGGGGACCGAAGAAAAGCCCGTAGGCACCGTCTGGATAGCCGTCGCTTCGGCCGACCGTATAGTAAGCCGTAAATTTCTTTTTGAGCAGGATAGGGAACGCAACATTATCCGTACCGCACAAAGCGCACTTCATCTTTTGCTGAAATTTATAGAAGAAAAAACACTGTTGTAGAGCAAGTTATATTCTTTCAAGAGGAGTTGGAAAAGCGAGGGTAAAAGTAGCTTCCGGAAAGCTGTAGAACCGGCTTTTTTCGCTTATTTTGCCGGAAATAATTTTAGTATGGCTGCATTCTATTTTCGCTGGGGCGCCTTGCTCGCCTCATTGGCTGCAATTCTTGGTGCTTTTGCCACCCATTCGTTGGCCGAACGGATCGACGCACGTGCGCTTCAATCGTTCGAAGCCGGGGTAAGATACCAGTTTTTTCATGCTATCGGACTCATGCTGATTGCCTTAAATGTGCATCGTTTTAGCACGCTTGTAAAATGGCCGCTCAGGCTTTTTGTAATCGGAACGCTGCTTTTTTCGCTCTCCATCTACGTACTTGCCATACGAAGCATTGCAGGTTGGGAAGGTATCGAGCATTCTATTTGGTGGATTACTCCCCTCGGCGGACTCTGTCTTATCATTGCCTGGGCTTTGTTGATTCCTGCGTTCAGAAAAAGTTGATTTCGGGATGAACGCGCTCTACAATCAATTTGCTGCACACTTGCGCAAAACGGCCGATGTGAATTACGCATCCGCTTTATTGCAATGGGATCAGGAAACGTATATGCCGCCTCAAGGTGCAGCTATTCGCGGTCAGCAACTGGCTACTTTGGCGGGCATCGCCCACGAAATGAGCGTGGATCCGAAATTGGGCGAATGGCTGGAAAAGCTCGCGCAAGACACGACCTTAACAACCGTGCAGCAGCGCAATGTAGCATTGGCTTTTCAGGATTACCGCAAGCGTAACAACTATACCGCAGCTTTTGTAGAAGCATTGACAAAGGCGATTTCGGAGGCATTTAACGCCTGGACCGAAGCCCGCCATAAAAACGATTTCTCCCTTTTTGCGCCGAGCCTCGAAAAAATCGTGGCCTTTAAAAGGGAAGAAGCCCAATTGCTGGGCTATGCCGAGCATCCTTACGATGCGCTTATCGACCAGTTTGAACCCGGTACCACCGTGGCCTTGTTAGAGCCGGTTTTTGAGCAGGTGAAAAACGAGCTGGGCGAATTTATCAGGCTTATTGCCGAGCGTCCCGAACCCCGCGATGCCTTTATGTATGAGTTGTATCCCTTTCATTCACAATGGGATATAGGGCTGAGCCTGCTTCGGCAAATGGGGTATGACTTTGAAGCCGGAAGGCAGGATAAATCGGATCATCCCTTTACCATCAACTTCAACAGCCGCGATGTGCGGGTGACCACGCGGGTAAACGAGCATAACCTGCACGAAATGATATGGAGCTGCATTCACGAAGGAGGCCACGCGCTTTACGAGCAGGGATTGCCTTTCGAAGAATACGGATTGCCCCTGGGAGAAGCCGCTTCGCTGGGTATTCACGAATCGCAGTCGAGGTTATGGGAAAACGTGGTGGGACGCGGATTACCCTATTGGCAGGCTAATTACGAAACGCTTCGCCGTGCCTTTCCTGCGTCGCTCGAAAGTGTATCGTTGCAGGAGTTCTACCGTGCTATGAATAAGGTTAAGCCTTCGCTGATTCGTACCAACGCCGACGAGTTGACCTACCATTTTCATGTGCTTATCCGTTTTGAGCTCGAAAAAGCGCTTATCGAAGGCAGTTTGGCGGTAAAAGACCTGCCCGAAGCCTGGAATGCGCTTTACCGTAAATACCTTAACATCGAAGTACCTTCTGCGGCCGAAGGCGTGTTGCAGGATGTACACTGGTCGCACGGCAGCTTCGGATATTTCCCTACGTACTCGCTGGGTAGCTTTTATGCGGCACAGTTTTACGAAACGGCGCTGTTACAGGTAAAAGGAATGGAAGCAGCGATAATTCGCGGAGATATGCAGCCGCTGTTGCGCTGGCTTCGTACACACATACACCGTTACGGCAGAGAATATACAGCCGGCGAACTTTGCAAAAAAATAACCGGTCGGGAGCTTGATTTCTCCGCATTTATGGCCTATGCCCGTAAGAAATACACGGATTTGTATAGCCTGTAAGTCACGGAATTCTTTTTCAGCAGCCCTCGTTTTTAACGCCGGATTTCATTTTCTCCGACCCGGATAACCGAACAGCCAGGAAGAAAGAATAGGTACTACGAATACCGCCACCGTAACGAGCGAGAAATAAAGGTTCGCTTTTTCACCTTCCATTAGCTTCAGCAATGCCGAGTCGGGGTAGAAGTGGGGAAGTACCGAAATGGTAAGTTTCAACCCGAGAATACCTATTACGATAAAGGCAGCCGTTTCGAGGAAAGGATATTTTTCCATCAGCTTCACAAAAAACTGGGCGACCAAACGCATCGCCATAATACCGATAAATACGCCTATCCATACAAGGTACAGCGCATAAGGCTGGGGGTAATTTTCTACATAAGCCACCGCGGCAAACACATTGTCGATAGAAAAAGCCAGGTCCATCATTTCGACCATGATCACCGTAGCCCAAAAAGGCCCGAACATCCCTAAGGTGTAGCGGTATAACTTGCTTTTCTTTTGCACTGTGGCGCCCTGTTCGACAAGTTCGCGCGGTTTTTTAAGAAAATGGTGGATACAGAGGAAAAGCAGGTAGCCGCCCCCCAGTGGTTTGAGCCACCAAATATGCATCAGGTAAGCCGCCGAAATCAGGCAGATGCCCCTAAAAATATAAGCGCCTAAAATGCCGTATTTGAGTGCTTTTTTACGCTGATGTGCAGGCAGATCCATTACCATAGTGGCTAATACGGCGGCATTATCGACCGAAAGGAGGCTTTCGATGATGATCAGATTCAGGATAATGATGCCTGCCGTTTCGGGATCGGGCCCTAAGATTTGGTACAAAAACTCCATTCTGCCGATTTGAGTGCAAAAGTAAATAAATAACCCCATAACCACTTATCATAAAAACTTTCTGTAGGCGAAGGGTATTTTCTACTTTTGTACCGTGCTTACTTTTGAACCCCTTGAGTCTCCCCGTGGACTCGCCCACATTCCCGGTATATACAGCCGTATGCTGCCGGAAGCCCCTGATTTATGGGCTGCCAAACTGAAAGACGATTTGGCCACACAGCTCGTCCGCAGAGCCGGTTTCCCCTTCAGACAGGAGCTTACCGAAACACTTTTGCATCAATATGCAGGTATAGGGCATCCTAAAGTGCTCGAAAACATTCGTTTGTTGACCAATCCGGATACCTTTACAGTAACCACAGGGCACCAGCTTTGCCTCTTCGGAGGCCCTTTGTTTTTTACCTATAAAATTCTTTCGGTCATTCGCCTTGCGGAAACGCTTAGCGCGCAAATGCCCGGGAAAAAAGTAGTCCCCGTATTTTGGATGGCTACCGAAGACCATGATTTTGAAGAAATACGCCATACCGTGCTTTTCGGGAAAAACCTTTCCTGGGAGAGTGAGCAGCGCGGAGCGGTAGGTCGTTTTACTACCGAGGGTCTGGCTGTGCTTTTGGAAGAAATGGAAACGTTGAAAGGTACGCTTCCTGCCGCCAACGAGCTTTTAACCCTGTTTCGCGAAGCCTATACCGGCTCTCAAACCCTTGCCGAAGCTACCCGAAAGCTGGCCGACGGACTATTTGGTCGCTATGGATTGGTGTGTATCGACGGCGATGCGCCCGAATTAAAGCGCCTCTTTTTACCGCAATTGCGGGAAGAACTCTTTGAACAGCCTGTTTTTCGCATCGTACAGCAAACCAATTCCCGTTTGGAGAGCGAGGGATTCGAACCCCAGGTCAATCCACGCGAGCTGAACCTGTTTTACCTGCAAACCGGATTGCGTACAAGAATGGTGAAAGACGGTACGCATTGGACTACAGCCGATACTCCGGAACTGCGATGGACTGCCGACTCACTTATGCAGGAGTTGGAAGCGCATCCCGAACGTTTCAGTCCGAACGTATTGCTTCGTCCGCTTTATCAGGAAACCGTGCTTCCCAATTTGGCCTATATTGGCGGACCGGGTGAAGTGGCTTATTGGATGCAGCTTCCCGGCGTATTTGAGCATTTTTCGCAGGCTTTTCCGGTGCTTATTCCCCGGCATTCGGCCTTGATACTGGAAGCGCCTGTAAGAGAAAAAATAGCCCGTTTCGGGTTTAGCGAAGAAGAATTGTTTCAGCCTGTCGAAGACCTGGTACAACAGTATATTCATCGCGAAGCCGGAGACGAAATTACGCTTTCGGCCGAAAAAGAGGAACTTTCGATTTGGTTTGAAAAGTTAGCCGAACGGGTGGGTCGTACCGATGCCAGCCTGAAGCCTACCGTGGGAGCCGAAGCGCAAAAAGCGAATAAATTTCTTGAAAATCTTGAAGGCCGCCTGCGCAAAGTGGAGAAGCAAAAGCACGAAAACGCGCTTAATCAGATCAGAGCGGTAAAAGAAAAACTTTTTCCCGGAGGAATTCCGCAGGAACGACACGACACACTCATTCCTTATTATTGGAAATACGGGGCCGGGTTTATAGATGAAGTGCTTGTCGCTTTTGAGCCTTTCGATCTCCGTTATCGTTTTCTCAATCCTGCCTAAGCAGGTTTTTTCTACTTGATTAGACAGCTTTTCGAAGCTTCATTTTGAAGGTTTTTTAGCCTTTTTCCAGTGTTTTATTGGGTTATATTGGCAGTCCGAAAAGCAAAATAGGCTTGTTCGGGCAGGCTTTTCCCGAACCGGTCGCAAAATGCGACCGGTTCCTAAAACACAGTAAACGATGAATGAACTATTACCGGTAAAGAACTTTGAAAATTTCATCTTCGAGTTCAGGGGAATAAAAGTGATGGTGGACGCGGATTTGGCAGCACTTTACGAAATAGAGACCAAGCGTCTGAAAGAGCAGGTAAAGCGTAATCAGGATCGTTTTCCGCCTGATTTTATGTTTACGCTAACAGAAGAAGAGAAGGATCGGCTCTTGCAGTCTGCCCCACGTTTGCAGGGATTAAAGCATTCTTCCGTATTACCGATGGTGTTTACCGAGCAGGGCGTAGCGATGCTTTCTTCGGTACTGAAATCCTCGCGTGCAGTGCAGATAAACATCGAGATTATGCGCGCTTTCTCACGATACAGGGCTTTATTGCTGGAAAATAAAGAGCTGCGGAAAGAAATACAAAATCTGGATAGCAAGCTCAATCAGGCATTCCGTTTTTTGCTCGATAAAATCGATGCACTTACACCGGTTTACATCGAACACCGAAAAGTGGGATACAGACGCAAAGAAGAAAAATAGGGGAGAGTCGTGTCAGTTATTTTAAAGTGCCGCTTACTTCTATTTTACCGTTAAGAATAACCGTATCGATTTGGTTCATCGCAAAAGAGTACGGAATATAAGCGTATCCCGAAATGGGTTTGGTCAGAAAAATATTCGCTTTTTTGCCTACGGCAATGCTACCGTGTGTAGCGGAAATACCCATAGCATAAGCGCTGTTGATCGTTGCGGCATGGATAGCCTCTTCGGGCGTAAGTCGGTACTGCACACAAGCTAACGAAAGCATAAAATTAAGGTTTCCGCTCGGGCAGCTTCCCGGATTGTAATCGCTGGCAATAGCCAAAGGCAGTCCGGCGTCTATCATCTGTCGGGCAGGGGGATAGGGTAGAGAAAGGAACCATTGTGCCCCGGGCAGGATGGTGGGCATAGTCGTCGAATTTTTTAGCGCTTCGATTTCGGCTTCACCTACGTATTCGAGATGGTCCACACTGATAGCGCCCACCTGTACACCGGCCTGTACGCCACCCGAAAAGCTCATTTGGTTGGCGTGCACTTTCGGAATAAGTCCGTAGCGTTTTCCCGCTTCGAGTATTTCTACCGTTTCTTCGGGTGTGAAATAATTTCTTTCGCAAAACACATCGCAGTAGTCGGCCAGTTGTTCTCGTGCGATTTCGGGCAGCATTTCCTGAATGAGCAGATCGATATAAGCCCGGCGGTTATCGCGGTATTTTGCAGGAATGGCGTGTGCACCTAAGAATGTGGACTTTATCGTGAGCGGTGAATTTTGTTTCAGCGCACGAATTACGCGTAGCATTTTCAGTTCCGACTCGGTGCTGAGTCCGTAGCCGCTTTTGATCTCTACCGCACCGGTACCACTTTGAATAAGGCTTTCGAGGCGTTGCCAGGCGCTTTCGTACAACTCATCGAAAGACGCTTTTTCCAACCTTTCGGCAGAGTTCAGAATTCCACCGCCGCGCGCTGCGATTGCTTCGTAGCTGAGTCCGTTGATGCGATCGACAAATTCTCCTTCGCGGCTGCCTGCATAAATCAGGTGCGTATGCGAATCGACCCAGCAGGGCATCACTAATCGTCCGTCGGCATCGATAATTTCCAGATCACGCCAATCGTTAATGCCCGGCCATTCGTCCATCGTGCCGAAATCGACAATCGTGTCGTCTTCAATAGCTAACCAGGCGTTTTCGAGGCAGGGTAACGAAGCCATTTCCTTACCGCTTACTTTTTCGCGGGGATGTGTTTCGGTTTGGACCAGCGACCGGATGTTTTTTATTAGCAGTTTGCGCATGAAAAGAGAATTTTACGCTACAAAGATGGGAATTTCCGTCTGTTTAAAGCCTTTGTTACCGTTGTAAGTATATTTCTACTTGTTATCTTTAAACCCCGTTTATATTTTTTATCTGCCGCAAATGAAAAAAATACTGATAGCCAACCGTGGTGAAATTGCCTTGCGTGTAATGCGCACCTGTCGCGAAATGGGCATATCGACCGTAGCCGTATTCAGCGAAGCAGACCGTGCTGCGCCTTTTGTGCAGTATGCCGATGAGGCCGTATGTATAGGTCCGGCACCCAGCGCGCAAAGTTACCTGTTGGGCGATAAAATCATTGAAGTGGCTATACAGACCGGAGCGGAGGGTATTCATCCCGGCTACGGCTTTTTGTCCGAAAACGCGGCATTTGCCAGAAAAGTGAAAGATGCCGGATTGATTTTTATCGGTCCTTCGCCCGAGTCGATGGAAATGATGGGCAGCAAGCTCGGTGCCAAAGAAGCGGCTAAAAAATACAAGGTACCTATGGTACCCGGCAGCGAAGGGGCTGTCGAAGAGGTGGAAGAGGCTCGTAAGATTTGCGCGCAAATCGGCTTTCCGGTGTTGGTGAAGGCTTCGGCCGGAGGTGGTGGAAAAGGAATGCGGGTGGTCGAAAGCGACGAGCAGCTCGAAGAGCAGATGACTCGTGCCATTAGTGAAGCCCGTTCGGCTTTTGGCGACGGAGCCGTGTTTATCGAAAAATACGTGGCTTCGCCCCGGCACATCGAAATACAGGTGCTGGCCGATGCGCAGGGTAATGTGGTCTATCTTTTTGAACGCGAATGTTCTATTCAGCGCAGGCATCAAAAACTGATAGAAGAGGCGCCTTCGGCCTGTCTTACCCCCGAGGTGAGAACGGCGATGGGGCGTTGTGCGGTAGAGCTGTGTAAAGCCTGCCATTATTTGGGGGCAGGTACGGTCGAGTTTCTGGTCGATGAATCGCTCAATTTCTATTTTCTGGAAATGAACACGCGTTTGCAGGTAGAGCATCCGGTAACCGAGTATATTACAGGGATTGATCTTGTGCAGGAGCAAATCCGTATTGCACGCGGCGAAGCGCTCTCGTTCAGGCAGGAAGACCTCGAAATAAAGGGACATTCTATTGAGATAAGAATATGTGCCGAAGATCCGGCCAACGATTTTCTGCCCGATACCGGTGTATTGCAAACCTATCGCCGTCCGCAGGGACTGGGCATTAGAGTGGACGATGGCTACGAAGAGGGTATGGAAGTTTCCATTTATTACGACCCTATGATTGCCAAGCTGATTGTGTACGGAAAAGATCGTGCGGAAGCCATAAGCCGTATGTTACGCGCTATTGGCGATTACCGGATTTCGGGAGTGGAAACCACTTTGAGTTTCTGTGATTTTGCCTTACGTCACGATGCTTTTGTATCGGGGCAATTCGATACTCATTTTGTGAAAAAACATTTCGAGCCTGCGGCTTTACAACGTGTCGATGCACAGGAAACGGAAATAGCGGCCCTGGCCGCCGCTTACCTTTTTGGCAGCCGCAAAAAATCGTCGGTACGCAGCGCATCTTCTGCAACGGAGGGTGCGGCGACCGGTTCTGCCTGGAAAAAAAGGCGGAGGGTTTCATAACTCAGGTGCTTTTTTGCGTTTAAAGAGCAGGTATTTTTCCTGTTATGTGGCGCAAAGGGTTTATATATTGGATTGCTTTTATTTTATACGGGGTTCCGCTTCGCGCACAATCTCCCGATACCATTCGGTTGCCGCAGCATCCCGAAAGGCTCTATGTAATCATTCACGGTGATACGTTGCCTTATATTGTATTGGAAGAGCTGGCCGTGTTGGACCATGAAAAATACGATCGGTTCATAAGGTATGTTGTGAATACCTATCCTTATGCCCGTCTTGTCCGACAGCTCAATGAAAAATACGAGCAGGAGCTGCATACCCTGGATCGGCGTAAAGATCGACGCAGGTATTTGCATTCGGAACGAGACGAGTTGAAAGAGAAATTTAAAGAGGGAGTAAAGCAAATGTCGATCAATGAGGGAAAGGTGCTGGTCAAGCTTATTTATCGTGAAACCGGAGAAACCGCATATTCGATTATTGAAAAATACCTCGGTTCGGTGAAAGCGTTTGCCTGGCAGGCATTATCCCAAACGGGAGGAGCCAGTCTCAAGCTGGAATACCGGCCCGAAGAAGGCGACGATAAAATTATAGAAGAAATAATGCAGCAGGTGGAAGAAGGCAAAATTTATGTACCGAAAGAACCGGTATTGCCTGCGAAAAAGCCTAAAGAGAAGGAAAAGAAAAAATCCGGGTGATTTCGGAAGCGTGAAGTAAAAATCAACACAACTAATTTTTTGAAACAGATGGAGGGATAGAATCCGGGAGGGATATATGTATTTTCGCTCCTGAATTTATCGCTGTGTATTTGTTTTCAAATGAATAAAGTATCTTCTTATCTTTTACCTGTACTCAGGAAAGCCGTTTTTTTAGTGGTGTTGATCTCTTCGGTTTTCGCTCAGCCTGGTGCGAATGATCCGTCTTTTAATGTGGCGGATGATGAGATTTTCCTAAAAGAAAAGTTGAATAACGGCCTTTACCTCTTAGCCGCAATCGATGAAAACGGTCGCCGCGTGGTAAAACGAGTTATAGTCGGGCAGTAATTTTTGGAGTAAAGGAGGATCAATCCTCGTCCTGATCGTCGCCGTATTCGGAAAAGTCGCCAAACATATCGCCGATCTCATCTTCGAGCGAAGCAGGGTCTTCTTCTTCCGAAAGAGAAGGTTCATCACCGAAATGAAGCTCGTCATTCAGATCCTTCGATTCTTCTTTCGGGGCTTTACCGAGCTGCATTGATATCCGTGGATAAGCTACGCCCGTTTCGAAAGGCAGCTCGTCGATCAACTCCACATAAAAGCACCACATTCGCATAAAATCATACACCAGCAGCAAACGCTGACGGGATTCCTGCATATAGTCGCTAAGAATACAGCGGTTCATCACAGAAGCGCCATCGCCACCTTCGCTCATATCAAGGAGTGTGATTTCCTCGCCTTTGTCCCAGTTTTCGTTGCTCATGTAAAACGAAGACATGACTCCACCCTGAAACCCAAAAGCTTCTACAATCGTGTTGTACAGCGATTCGAACGAATCGTCCGAACGAATTTCCACATCGCGAAACACATCTTCTTTGGTGTCTATCACCACCCTGAAACGGTAGATTTTCATGATTTTTTTTCCTTATGCGTAAGCCCTAAATCCTGGCCCAATTTAAGCATTAATTGAAAGGCTTGCGGGTAATCGTTGGGTATTTCGCCCTCGAGAATGGCTTCCCGGATGGCATTTTTAATAATCCCTACTTCGCGTCCCGGCGGCAGACCGAAAGTTTCCATTATAAGTTCGCCCGATATGGGAGGCTGCCAATTACGGACCTGATCACGTTCTTCCACCTCCTGCAAAATTTCGCGTACCTGCCTGAACTTCTGAAGGTAACGCTCTTCACGGGCCTTGTTTTTAGTAGTGATATCGGCTTCACAGAGCTTCATCAGGTCTTCCAAATCATCGCCCGCCTCAAAAAGAAGTCGCCTCACGGCCGAATCGGTAATTTGTCCGTTAGTAAGCGCGATAGGGCGCAGGTGGAGTTGTACCAGCTTCTGCACGTATTTCATCTTCTGATCGAGCGGCAGCTTTAATCGTTTGAAGATACCGGGAACCATACGGGCGCCCAATTCTTCGTGTCCGTGAAAGGTCCAGCCCTGTCCGGGGTAATATTTCTTAGTGGCCGGTTTGGCGATATCGTGCAAAATGGCTGCCCAGCGGAGCCACAGGTCGTCGCTGTGTGCCGAAAGGTTATCCAGTACCTGAAGGGTATGGTAAAAATTGTCTTTGTGCCTGAAACCGTTCACTTCTTCTACGCCCTGAAGTTTTGCCAGTTCAGGAAAAATCAGTTCCAGCAAGCCGGTGTCGAATAAGAGCTTGAAGCCTGTCGAAGGTTGGGGAGACAAAATAATTTTATTCAGCTCTTCGGCGATACGCTCTTTAGAGATAATGTGTATTCTTTCTCTGTTGCGGTAAATGGCTTCGAACGATTCTTTTTCGATTCGAAATCCTAATTGCGTGGCAAAACGGATAGCCCGCATCATACGCAGCGGATCGTCGGAGTAGGTGATATCGGGATCGAGCGGAGTGCGGATCTGTCCCTGTTCGAGATGCTCCACACCACCAAAAGGATCGACCAAACGACCAAAATCATGCGCGTTGAGACTTATTGCCAGCGCGTTGATCGTGAAATCGCGGCGGTTCTGATCATCGCTCAGCGAGCCTTCTTCTACGATGGGTTTGCGGGAATGACGTTGGTACGATTCTTTGCGCGCGCCTACAAATTCGAGCTCGTAATCGCCGACACGAAGCATGGCGGTACCGAAATTTTTAAACACGGATACGCTCACCTTCAGTTGTGCACCTATCGCTTCGGCCAATCGGATGCCGCTGCCTACGGTCACTATGTCGATGTCTTTACACGGGCGACCGAGCAGCATATCGCGCACATAACCGCCTACCACGTAGGTTTCTTGTTCTAGTTCCGCAGCGGTTTGTGCTACCAGATCAAAAGCAGGTAGTTGTAATGCTTCGGAAAGCCGGTCTTTATTTACGGATAATTGAAATTTCTCCATGAAGTCCGAGCTTGATAATGCTTGAGGGTTGTGCAGGACTTTTTTCATCCTGCCGTAAATTTACCACATAATCAACCCCATTGAGAATCGCGGTCTCAATTTCGGCAAAAAAGCGTGGAGAAGGTTTTCCGCTCAGGTTGGCGGAGGTGGATATAAGCGGTCGGTTAAACCGCCGGATCAGTTCTTTACAGAATGGATCGTCGGTAATGCGAATGGCTACGCTGCCATCGGTAGCTATGGCATTGGTGGCAAGGCCACGGGCTTCGGGATACACAATAGTAAGTGGAGAGGTGGCCATTTCTACCAAATCCCAGGCCAGATCGGGTACTTCTTTAAGATAACGGTTAAGCTTCACGTCGGCATCTAACAGTACTACGAGGCTTTTTTCTTCCTGGCGTTGCTTAAGTGCGAAAATCTTTTCCACGCATTCGGGCCGGGTGGCATCGCAACCTATTCCCCATATTGTGTCAGTCGGGTAGAGGATGAGTCCGCCGTTTTTTAATACCTCTAATGCCCCTTGTAGTTCTTCTTGCCACATTTCGGCTGCGAAAATAGTGAAGAAATTGCTTGTTTACCGAAGCGGAGTAAAAAAACAGGAGCCGGAAAAGTGAAAGCCGCGCGCTTTTTGGGATAAATTTGGTAGTAACTATGCTATCTTCTTGTACTTTCGCAAATGATGAGTCAATTTAATTCGGCAAAAGACAGGGAATCTTCGTACGAAATTCCTTCGGGCGGCTCGCTCGGACTGATGGCATTGGGCGCAAAAGGGCTTAGGGCTTGGCGCGAAAAACGAGACGGGCTAATATCGTCTTCTAAGATAACGGGTATTGCGCAGGAGGAGGAAATTGTTATCGTATCGGGATTGCCGCGTTCGGGCACGTCGATGCTTATGCAAATGTTACAGCAGGGTGGATTGGAGGTTTTGTCTGATACACGGCGCGAGGCCGACGAAAACAACCCCAAAGGCTACCTTGAATTTGATCCGGTCAAAAAATTACACCTCGATTCTTCGTGGATATCAGATGCAAAAGGTAAGGTGCTGAAAGTGATAGCCCGACAGCTTGTACATCTTCCGGCGGGGCATCGGTATCGTATTATTTTTATGCACCGCGAATTGAACGAAGTGCTTGTTTCTCAGCAAAAAATGTTAGGTAAAGAAAGTACGGCTACCGATGCGACCTTGCATACCGTTTTTGAACGCCAGCGAAACGAAGCGGTTCAATGGGCTGACAAACAGCCCTTTGTGGATCTTTTGGAACTTCACTATGCGCAGGTGATTCAAGACCCTGTCGGCACGGCCCGGGCAATTTCTTCTTTTTTAGAAAGAACTGTAAATGAGGAAGAAATGGTAAAAACCGTAGATAAAAACCTTTACCGAAACCGCAATTAAGGAGGGCTATATGATTTTCCTTTCCTATTGCGAAATCTACCTTTTATACAAAAGCTGCTCATTTATTTTAATATCCGGTTAACTTTGAAGCAAACAAAAAACACCAATACTCATTATGAAAAAATCTTTACTCTTAGCTGCTCTTGCGCTGACGGGAAGTGCGGTAAATGCGCAACTTACCAATTTGGGTTTTGAAGGTTCCGTGAACACGGTTGCGCCTTACGGTGATCAACCCCAGGGCTGGGCCATCGCTTTTCATTCTACGGTACTGACCACAGGCTCGTACGAAGGTAGTAAGCATCTGAAGCTGGAAACGGCTGTTAACTCTACGCTTGCGACTGCAATCAATGCGCAGGCACCCGGCTTTACCACCGATACCGTAGCGGGTTACATCACGCAGGTTTATTCCGGTGCCATCTCATCGCTTCCTACTTCAGTAGATGCAGCCGTAAAATTCGCTCCTGCCGGTGTCGATGTAGGTGCCATACTTATTACTTATTTCGACGACAACGGTACGCCTTCCAATACTACAGATGATATTACCATCGCACAGGCCGGCGATTTTTTCACCGCTGCGATCCCCAACTGGACCTCGCGCAACATGCCTGTTCAAACGATTAATGCGGGTACTGCCAACATGGTACGAATCATGATCGTAGCCAGCGCAGAGCCTTATGTCACCGTTTCAGGTCAGACACTGCCCGCTCCTCAGCCCGGTACTGAGCTGGAAGTGGACGGTATCGTGTTCAATACGCCGAGCGGAGTAACCGACATCGCCGGAAATGCGATTCAGGTAAACGTATATCCCAATCCCGCCAGCGAGCTGATCAATTTCGCTACCGAAGAAGAAGGTCTTTCACTGCAAGTGTTCGATCTTAGCGGTAAGCTGGTGCTCAGCGGTGCGATGGAAAAAGGTAAAAACACCTTCCACATCAACCAGTTGGAGAACGGCTCTTACATCTACATGGTAAAAGCTGAAAACGGTACCGTAGTGGCAAAAGACAAATTTGTCGTAGTACGTTAATCGTTTGCTTTTGATAACTTTGAACCCCGACGCTTTGCCGTCGGGGTTTTTTATTTGCAGCCAAAGCCATACAGGTACATGAAAAAGAAGCTATTGCTTATCGGTTGGGATGCCGCCGACTGGACAGTTATCGATCAGTTGCTGGAACAGGGTAAAATGCCGGCGCTGAAAAAGCTGCTCGACAGGGGCGTAAGAGGGAACCTGGCCACGCTCGATCCGCCTATTTCTCCGATGCTGTGGACGACCATTGCGACAGGAATGCCCGCTTACGTGCATGGCATACATGGTTTTGCAGAACCCATTCCCGACGGTTCGGGACTTCGCCCGCTGTACATCACTTCCCGTAAAGTAAAAGCCCTCTGGAACATGATGAACCAGCAGGGGTTACGCTCCAATGTGGTGGGCTGGTGGCCGAGCCACCCGGCCGAACCTATTAACGGAGTAATGGTTTCCAATTTTTTTCAACTGGTCACTACGCTTCGTCCCGAAGACTGGGTGATGGCGCCCGGTACCGTTTGGCCCGAAGAAAAAGCCGAAAGCCTTTCTCCACTTCGTGTACATACCGGAGAAATTACCCTGAACCACCTGCTTCCGCTTGTACCGCGTGTAGGTGAAATGGATTGGCAACAGGAAAAGCTCATACAGTCGTCGGCCAAACTGATTGCGCATGCTTCCAGCATACAAGCGGCGGCGACCGAATTGATGGAAACGACCGAATGGGATTTTATGGCGGTTTATTTCGACATGATCGACCATTTCTCACACCTTTGCATGAAATTCAGACCTCCGCAGCTCGAAGGAGTACCCGATGACAAATTCGGATATTTTCAGGAAGTGGTGGACGGAGCCTATCGTTTTCAGGACATGATGCTTGAACGTCAGCTTGAATTAGCCGGAGAAGATACCGCCGTGTTGATTCTTTCCGATCACGGCTTCCATTCGGGCGTGCAGCGTCCGCGCTACCTGCCCATCGAGCCCGCCGGGCCTACTTTTGAGCACAGCCCTTTCGGCGTTTTCTGTTTTGCCGGACCCGGAATCAAAAAGAACGCACGTATATACGGAGCCTCACTCTACGATATAGCACCGACCGTACTTACTTACATGGGACTCCCCATAGGCGAAGACATGCCCGGAAAACCGCTTATGGAAGCATTTTCGGAAGCCCCCGACGTACAGAAAATTCCGTCTTGGGAAAAATACCAGGAAGGCGATTCCGGACAGCATACCTTCGATCGGCAACAAGATGCCGAGGCCTCGGCCCGTGCCTTGCAGCAGCTTGTCGAGTTGGGCTATATCGAAAAGCCCGACGAAAACGTGGAAAAAGCGGTGCTGCATTCGCGTTGCGAAAACAAGTATTACCTGGCGCGGAGCTATATGTTCGATCAGCATTATTCCGAAGCCTTGTTGCTTTTGGAAGAAATTACCGGCCTGCGACCGGATGTAAAGCGATACAGCCTTTTGTTAGCGCAATGTAACCTGCAGCTTGGGCGCTTGGACGAATGTGCAGCGCTGGCCGAAACGTTCAGAGGAGATCGGGAAACCGAATCTTTCGGCTATTACCTGACCGCCCGTGTATTTGCCGCCCGTCACCGCCCACATAAAGCACTGTTTTGGCTTAACAAGGCACAGGAACAGTCTGCTAATTCGCCCGAATTGCTTACGCAGGCAGGGAACCTTTATTTGTCCTTGTCCGATTACACGAAGGCCGAAGAAATTTTCAGAAAGCTTACCCTGCATGATCCCCAACATATTCCGGCACTTTTCGGACTCGGAATGTGTGCCCTGAAACGCGGCGATTACGAAGAAGCCGCCGACAGTTTTCTTGAAATAGTAGAACTGCGCCGTTTTCTCCCGCAGGTGCATTATCAGTTGGGCGAAGCCTTAATCGGTTTGGGAGAGCACCGTCATGCCGAAGAAGCCTATCGCTATGCGGTAACCATAGCACCTCGTATGCTCAAAGGGTGGCAGCGACTGGCCGATTTCTACCTTCATACCCAGCCCGATGCGCAAAAAGCGGCCGAATGTCGGGATCAAATAAACACCTTGAGCAGGGGAGAGCTAATAGTGGTAAGCGGATTTCTCCGCAGCGGAATGTCATTGATGATGCAACTGCTTGAAAAAGGAGAGGTTCCGGTTTCGTACGACAGCAGCACTGAAAACGCCGAGTATTATCCGAATGGCGCTTACCTGTGTAATGCGGTCGAAACATTACCCGGGCAAACTGCATGGTTGGACGAATTACAAGGTAAAGTGGTGAAAATAGAAGCCGGAAAACTTCTGCTTTTACCTTCGGGATACCGTTACAAAATTATTTTCGTGGAACGCGACTGGAACGAGATGCTGCGTTCTCAGCAGAAAGTATTAGGGCTTCATAAAGCCTACCAGTCCAAAGCTTTCCCCTCCGGATTGGATAGCCTAAACCGGCGTCAGCTAAAGGAGGTAGAGGCATGGATGGCCGCTACTCCCGAGGCTGAGATTATGCGGGTCAGGTATAAAGACATGCTCGATGAGCCTGAGCAGGTGCTTTCCGACTTGGAAATCTTTTTGCAGACTACGCTAAATAAGGATGCGGCCCTACAGGTTCCCGATGCGCGTTTTTACAATGAACGGTAGAAAAAGGCAAATAGCTCCTTGTTGTAAATCACACGTTTTCTCTTTAATAGGTTTAATTTTATTGTTCAGGAAAGCGGATTAGCTTCATTTGCTGAACAATAGCTTGTTTGTAACTCACCGGAAAATCAGAATCATCTGACTCACAGTGTGAAAAAGAAGAAAAAAGCATTTTACATCTGATGAGCTGGCTGAAATGCGTAATTGTTTTTATCCTGAAATTCATTTAATATTGACCCACCAAAAAGTTTATTCAATGGAAAAAAATTACAAATCTTCACGCAGAGAAAAGCTGGCTCGTTATTCTGCTTTTGCAGGTGCGGTAGCTACTGCGGCAGGTGCGCAGGCACAGATAATTTATACGGATGTGAATCCCGATGCCACATTTTCTACCGGCAACCAGTATTCGCTGGATATTAACAATGATGCCACTCCTGATTTTGTGATTTCTGCCGAAACGATTAGCGGTTCCACTAGCGGTGTTTCGTACACCGGCATAGGCGTAGTAATTTCTACTGCGGGTAACAACGCGGTAGTAGGTGGTCCCGGTACATTGCTTCCGGCCGATTATGCTTCTGCGCTTAACCTGTACACGATGATCGACAACACCAGTGCTTATGTACAGGCTTCTTCTTCCAGCGGTATTCCCATCGTGATGGCAGGCACCGGCACAGCAGGCGGTTTGCTGCCCATTACAGCGGGTAACTGGCTCGGACAAAGCGACAAATTCCTCGGCCTTCGTTTCGAAGCAGGAGGCAATACATACTACGGCTGGGCGCGTCTCGATGTGGACGGTACCGGTTCTTCTTTCACCATTAAAGATTACGCTTACGAATCTACGCCCGATGCGGGTATCTCTGCAGGCGATCAGCCTGTATCCGTAAATGAGCAAAACGTGGCCAATTCGGTAAACATGCTCCTGCAAGGCAATGACCTGGTGGTAAATGTGCTGAACACAGAGCTTCACAACGGTTCGGTTATCGTGACCAACCTTGCCGGGCAAGTGGTGGCCAACCATCCTATTAACGGTACTACCGGCCGTTACGACGTTTCTTCTTACGCAAAAGGTATGTACATCATTACCGTGAGGTTCAACGAAGGTCAAAAGACCCAGAAGCTCTTCATCGGTCAATAAGTTTCTCTATTAGAATAGAAAAAAGCGCCCCGAAAGGCGCTTTTTTGTTTCAGGGAAGAAAATGTGCTGAATTTAGTGAAGTCCGGCTTCGGCTAAGTAACGCTCTGCGTCGAGCGCTGCCATACAGCCCGTACCGGCTGCCGTTACGGCCTGACGGTATATTTTATCGGCACAATCGCCTGCGGCAAACACGCCTCGTACTTTGGTACGCGAGCTGCCCGGTTCTACAAGCAGATAACCGGTTTCGTCCATGTCGAGCCAGCCTTTAAAAATATCGGTATTCGGTTTGTGCCCGATAGCCACAAAAAAGCCGCTTACTTTCAAATCCCGGATTTCACCGCTTTGGTGATTTTTGACGCGTACGCCTTCGACTCCTTTATCGCCAAGCACTTCGAGCGTTTCGGTGTTCCAAAGAATTTCGATATTGGGCGTATTCAGTACCCGGTGCTGCATCGCTTTAGAGGCACGCATTTCATCGCGACGAATCAGCATATAAACCTTGGTGCAAAGCTTAGACAGGTAGGTCGCTTCTTCGGCGGCAGTATCACCTGCGCCAACGATAACTACTTCCTGACCACGGTAAAAAAAGCCGTCGCATACGGCACAGGCCGATACCCCAAAGCCATTAAGCCGCTGTTCCGATTCCAGCCCCAGCCATTTGGCTGATGCACCGGTAGAAATGATAACGGAGTCGGCCGTAATAAGCTTGTCTTCGTCTATCCATACTTTGTGCACAGGACCGGTAAAATCCACTTTAGTGGCCATGCCAAAACGGACGTCTGCGCCAAAACGTTCGGCCTGCTTTTGGAAATCGATCATCATCTCGGGACCCTGCACACCTTCCGGATAACCGGGGTAGTTTTCCACATCGGTAGTGATAGTGAGCTGTCCGCCCGGTTGAAGCCCTTGATAAAGCACAGGTTTCATATCGGCACGCGAAGCGTAGATGGCAGCGGTGTAGCCTGCCGGTCCGGAACCGATAATCAGGCATTTTACGTGTTCGGGTTGTGTACTCATAAAGAAAGCGTGAATGTGAAAATTGCGCTGCAAAAATAACCAAATTCACGGAGTTTGAGCGGTAAAAAGTTAGCGGAAAGCCCTTGGTTTTTTTCGTTTGGCGAAATAAGTTTTTTTACTTTGCGTTTATCGAACACATGAAGCGTCTTTTACTCATCCTGTCTGCGGTCTGTCTTTTCTCTCCGGTTTGGTCACAACCGGGGGGCAGCACGTCTTACCAGTTTTTGAACCTGGTAAGCTCGGCACGGGTCGCTTCGCTGGGAGGCAATCTGCTGGCGGTGAAAGACAGCGATGTGACGCTGGGGCAATACAACCCATCGCTGCTGAATCCGAAGATGGATCAGGATTTGGCGATGAGCTACGTCAATTATTTCTCCAATATCAACTTCGGTTTTGTGACTTACGCCCGTACAATCGATTCGGTAGGGACTTTTGCCGCCACCTTGCATTACCTCGATTACGGGAAATTTATTGAGGCCGACGAAACCGGCGAGCAAACCGGGCAATTCTCGGCCGGCGATTACGTATTGTCGCTGGGCGTGGGGCGGGAGCTTGACAGCCTTTTTTCGATAGGCGCTAATCTCAAGCTTTTTTATTCTAACTACTACATTTACAATTCGTTCGGGATGGCCGTAGATGTAGCCGGTACTTACTACAAACCTTCCAAAGGATTTACGGCTTCCGTAATCCTGAAAAATATGGGGTATCAGCTAAAGCCTTATACGCCCGACAACCGCGAGAAAATGCCTTTTGAAATTCAGTTAGCCATTTCCAAAAAGCTGGCGCATGCGCCTTTCCGTTTTTCCATCGCTGCCGAAAACCTGCAAACCTGGGATCTTTCCTATATAGATCCTACGCTGAAGCCTCAGATAGATCCCTCTACCGGCGCCGTGATTCCGCCCGAACCTCCTGGTTTTGGCGATAAGCTGATGCGACACATGGTGTTCGGCACAGAGCTGGTTACGCGCAACTTTTCGGTCGGATTTGGCTATAACTACCGCCGACGTAAAGAATTAAGGTATGCGGAAAGGGGAGGAATAGCGGGTTTTAGTTTCGGATTGGGCGTGCGCATCAAAAAGGTACAGGTAGCTTACGGACTGGCTTCTTATCATTTGGCAGGCACCTCGCATCACCTGACCATTTCCCTCAAGCTGTCGGAGCTGAAAAGCAAGTTCTGAAGCTTTTCTCAAGCGCGCAGCAATCCCCGTGTTGTGGCGTATCAATTCCACCAAACGTTTACGCTTTTCCACCTTCCGATTTAGCGTAAGGCATCCGTTTAGCTCCTTTATTTACTGTAAATCTGTTCATTATCACGTAGTGCAAGGCATTCCGCAGGGCATCGGTCAAAAAGCTATATTTGTGGTGTTTCATCGCGAAATTTTTTCCTATTGAAAACGATCAACATTGCCATCGACGGCTATTCTTCCTGTGGGAAAAGCACACTTGCCCGTCAGCTTGCCCGTCACTTCAATTATGTGTATGTCGATTCGGGCGCTATGTACAGAGCTGTGGCATTATATTCGCTTAGGAAAGGTCTTGTGAAAGATAATTATGTGCTGAAAGATCAACTTATAGCGGCGCTTCCCGATATTACTATCCGTTTTCATTTTAATCCGGAAACTCAAAAATCGGAGACGCTGCTTAACGGTGAAAATGTAGAGAATGAAATACGCGGCATGGAAGTGTCTCGTTATGTGAGTCTTATCAGTGTCATAAAAGAGGTGAGGCAGAAGCTTATCAGTCTGCAGCAAGAGATAGGCCGCGAAAAAGGGGTGGTAATGGACGGAAGAGACATCGGCACAGCCGTGTTTCCGGATGCGGAGCTCAAGCTGTTTATGACCGCCGATAAGCAGGTGAGGGCAGAGCGTCGCTACGAGGAGCTTAAAGCCAAGGGCATTCGTGCTACTATGGACGAGGTGCTAGAAAACATTTCGCGCCGCGATTTTGAAGACAGTCACCGCGAAGAGAATCCCCTGGTACAGGCTCCCGATGCACGATTGATAGACAATACCTACATGAGTCCCGAAGAGCAGTTCGACTTGGCCGAAAGCTGGGTGAAAGAACAGATTCAAAACGATTGAATTTTTAATTCACATAAACATCAATTAATGCTTGATTTCTAAATCTTTATGTCAATACATTAAAGTCTTTCTGGATTTTTTCTGAAAAAATCAGATTAGAGTTTATTTAATTGATTTAAAGGTTTTTATAGTTAACTAATTAAAGTTGTGTGCTGAAAAGATTTTTCTGTTTATTAAATCACTGATAAACAGTAGTTTGTGTGTTTATTTTTGATTTTTGAAACGTATAGATAACCACAAAACTTTGATTATTAATTTTTTATGATTATTTATTTAATGTTTTAATTAAGAAAGAGAACCGTTACTAAGTCCGTAACCAAACCCCGAAAACACAATGTCAATCCTCAAAAAAATTACCCTGTTTGCACTCTTGTGGGGTGTTTCTTTTTCTACAAAAGCGCAAACGATAACCGACTTTGTACGGATAATCGACACGGAATTTGAACCCTATCGGGACGGAGAAATGAGCGCTACCGACAGCCTGACCGATATTCAAAACGGCTATTACGAACGGAGCATGAATGGGGACGCTAATCGGCAACAGGTACTAAGACAGGTAATTGTCCTGAACAACGAAGATCGCAGCCACACTCTGGTTGAGCGCATTTCATACTACAATGGAGCCTGCATGAGCCACTTGCTCAAATTTTATCGTTCTACAGGCCAGGATTTTACATTTTACACTGATAATGAATATCTTATTCCTTTTATCCACGAAGAGGAAATGCTGACTCCGGCAGCGCTTCGCGTGTTCCAAAAGCATTTTACCGAATCGGCTCATCGGTATTATCCTTCGCTGCGCGCTTTTATCAGTTCCGCTTATGAAGCTATCAGGTATGAGCTGCCCCGTTATGGCACAAGTATCATCGCGCACTTGGATTTTTGCGATCAGTTTGGTGAAAATCTGACAATTAGCACCGAAGAGCTGAATATCATTAAGCAGGGCACAATTCCGCTTACGCTATCTTACGACCGGAAATATAAGCAGTTTGTAAAATAGCAGTCTGGATTCAGACCGGGAAGATCCCGCTTCGGGCAACTCAATAAGCGCCCGCCCATTTACGCACCGACCATTCGAGGGTGAGCAGAAGCAGCAACAGGAAGAAAATCCATTTGAAATGCAGCAGATCGCTGAGTCCGGTTTGGGTATAGGTCACCTCGACAATGTTCTCGCGGGTACTGATTAGCTGAGCAAGGTTTTGTAAATCAGAAGGATAAACCATTTCTCCGCCGCTATTGCTGGCGAGGTTCAGCAAAAGCTGGTGGTTAGCGACCGACTGCCACATTTCGACCTGAATAGCGCTCACAGTAAACTGCCCCGATGCCTGATGACTTTTACCGCCCGATGTGACGCTGGCCGTATAGGTATAATCGCCCGCTGGCAGGCGCCCGGCATCGAGCCGATACGATTGGGCGGTTTTGCTAAACACAAAGCGGTATTCCTGTCCTTCGCTATTTACGATTTTCAAGTCGGTTTCGGGCTCGTTAATCAGCTCATAGCTTTCGTTATACAGCTCGGCATCAAGCACTACCGCCTCGTTTTCGGTATAAGTGTTACGGGCAAACACCCTGAAAAGACTTTTGTTTTCGCGGGTTGCTAAAAACTGTATGCTCTTGGTAATGATTTCATTAAAAGTCTCATGATCACCGTGTAAAGCCATGCTCTGTAATCTCCAGCGCCAGATTCCTTCGCCGCAGATTACCCCGGTTTTCTGCGATTTCTCTTTGTTAAAGAAAATGAGCGGCAAATGCGTTTCCATACCTCCCACTTTTTGGCGGAGCAGCGAATTAACTGAGGGAGCCGACACAAATTCGCCGAAAGGCACGTGAATCGGCGGAAAGCGGGAAAGGCTGCGCAAGGTTTTTTCACTCAGTGTAAAAAAAGTAAAACCGGTATGCGCCAGGGCATTCACCGGATTAAGCGCGCCTCTGTATTGCTGGATGGAAATACCTGTTTCGAGTTGGTTAAAAGCAGGAATGTCACTTTGTCCGCCCAAGACATAAAGCACAGGAATATTTTTGGCTTTCAAACGTTTGATCAATTCTCCGGCGTTTGAATTGCGGGCAGGCAACTGATGCAGTATGACCAGGCTGTAAGGTTCAATCGCCTCGTTAAAGTTAGCGGCCAGTGCGGTTTTAATTTCGTAATTTTTCTGCGAAGCAGCGGCCGATTTCAACGCAGCAATATCCGGGTGCGGCGCCTGTGCCAGAATAAGTATCTTTTGCTTGCTGTCGAGCACTTCGACATAAAAATCGTAGTAATTATTCGCTTCGGTAAGCTCGCCTTCGAGGGGTGCCAACTCCACCCGATAACGCTGCAAGCCCGGTTTTCCGGCTTCGAGGGTAAAAGGGATAACAAGCGACACCTGTTCCTGAGCGAAACTCAGGGTCTGTCCGGCCACTTCATTGCCCGCTTTCAATATACGAAGGCGCGAAGAGAGTCCCCCGGCTTTAAACGCTTCGACCTGTATTTCGACCGGAAAAGAATTGCCCGAATAAGCGAGTCGGTTGTGCGCTACGTCGTTTATCACCAAATCTTTACGCACTGTGGTATCGCCCATAGCAATGGTAAATATGGGAGTGCCTTTGAAATTTTTAAGCGCATTCAGCGGAGAGCTTCCGGCATTGATGATTCCGTCAGAAGCCAGCACAATAGCGCCCAAATTACGGTTGTAGTAACGCGTAAAGAGTTCGTCGAACAATTGCGAGATACGTGTCTGCTTTTCGGAAAAATCGAGAATGCCGTTTTCCCGCAGTCCCGATCCGAAGGTGTAGCGCTTCACTTCAAATTTTTCGGCCAGGGTATTGCTCAGCTTTTCGAGCTCGGCCGGATATTGATTCCGATAGTAGGCCGAATCGGGAGCGAGCAGTAAAGATTGGCTGTTGTCTTGTGCGATGACGATAACCGGTTTTTCCGTTTTACGGTTTTCGGTACGGATCAACGGTTCAAGCAGCAAAAAAGCGAGTATGCTGATCACCACAAAACGGCCGAAGGCCAGCAGTCGGCGCACCCAAAGCGGACTTTCGCGCAGCGCACCGGCTCTGAAATACAGCAAGCTGGCGTAGGCCGCTCCGCAAAGCAGGCAGAGCAGGATGTACCAGGCCGGATAGGAGAGGAGTACGCTCACGTAAAAAGGGGAAAAAACAAGTAAATCAGGTCAGCATCCCGCCACACACGTGCAAGGTTTGACCGGTAATATAAGCAGAAAGGTCTGAGGCCAAAAAGAGGGTGGCGTTGGCCACATCTTCGGGAGAACCGCCGCGTTTCAGGGGAATGCTGTCGCGCCAGCCCTGCACGGTTTTTTCGTCTAACACGCCGGTCATTTCCGTTTCGATGAACCCGGGGGCAATGGCATTGCTGCGAATGTTACGCGAACCCAGCTCAAGCGCAATGGATTTGGTGAAGCCAATAATACCGGCTTTGGAAGCAGCGTAGTTCGATTGTCCCGCATTGCCTTTTACACCCACTACCGAACTGAGGTTGATAATAGAGCCTGAGCGTTGCTTGAGCATTGGTTTTTGTACGGCTTTAGTCAGGTTGAACACCGATTTCAGGTTGGTGAGCATCACTTCGTCCCATTGCTGCTCGGTCATGCGCATCAACAAGGTATCGCGGGTAATGCCGGCATTGTTGACCAGCACATCGATAGTACCGAATTCGGCCAATACATCTTCTACTAATTGGTGAGCCTGATCAAATACGGCCGCATCCGATTTATAGCCCCGCGCTTTGACACCCAGTGCCTGAAGCTCGGCTTCGAGTGCCCGTGCTTTTTCTTCGGAAGAAACGTAGGTAAATGCAACGTGCGAGCCCTGTTCGGCAAATTTCAGCGCAATACCGCGACCGATACCACGGGTAGCCCCTGTGATTAAGCTCACTTTTCCCTGTAACAATTTCATGTTCAATGCTTGTTTGGTTCTGTATGATTTTTTTTCCCGCAGGAACGAGAATCAAATATAATCAGAATAGTTGGGAAGGCAACCTCCGCTAAACGGGGTTTGGCACGGGCCATTCTCCGGATTTTTTTTATCGCTCCGCGTTCTGTATTTTAGAGGTGCAAAACCTGCGTATGCTATCCTTTATTCGTCTGTTAAGACCTGTTAATCTTTTTGTGATTGCGTTCACCATGTATGTGATTCGTTACGCGGTGATAGGGCAAAGCTGGTGGAAATACCGCAGCGAGGGGCAGGGGCAGATGTGGAAATTTCCGGTTTCTGACGGCGATTTTGCCCTGCTGGTACTCTCTGCGCTTTTTATCGCCGCCGCCGGGTACATCATCAACGATTATTTCGACATCCGGATCGATCGGGTCAATAAACCGCAGCGGGTAATCGTGGGTAACCGTATCAAAAAACGTACGGCTATGCTGACGCATATCGTGTTTAATTTGCTGGGTGTAGGCATAGGTTTTTATCTCAGTATCAAATACCGGAATCCGGCGCCATTGGCGGTACATCTATTTACCACTACCGCATTATGGCTTTATTCTTTGCAAATGAAAAGGCGTTTTCTGAGCGGGAATCTGTCTATTTCCGTACTTGCCGCACTGGTTCCGTTGCTGGTGCTTTGGATGGAAATGCCCGCCTTAAAAAGTACCTATAACCATCCGTTTACCGGTTATCCGTTCAGCCGCGATGCCTTATCGCAGGCCGGTATTTATGTCTGGGGCTTTGCGCTCTTTGCTTTTCTCAGCACGCTGATCCGGGAAATACAAAAAGACATGGCCGACGTCAAAGGCGATGCGGTAGTTCAGTGTAAAACGGTTCCGCTGGTTTGGGGTATGGAAAAAACACGACGATTAGTGCTGGTCTTGCTCGTGCTGATAATTTTATCTATCGTAATTCTCCTGTCGGTCTTCTTCGCCGAATGGATTTATGCGCTCTACATTCTGCTGCTCGTGGTACTTCCCTTGCTTATCAGCGGTGGACTCACCCGTCACGCAAAAACGCGAAAAGAATACCTCCAGGCCGCGCAATTTGTCAAATTCGCTATGTTTACCGGCGTTTTATTCAGCATAATTTTACTCTGATGCTCGACAATCTCCGGGATAAGCAGCTTATCCTTGCCTCTAAATCGCCACGCAGACAGCAGTTGCTCGCCGGCCTCGGACTCTCGTTTCAGATTTTCACAAAAGATACCGACGAAGATTTTCCCGCTGACTTGCAGCGCGAAGCAATAGCCTTGTACTTAGCCCGTAAAAAAGCAGAAGCCTGTGTCGAAATACTGACCCCCGATACCGTGCTAATCACTTGCGACACCATTGTCTGGATCGATAATCAAGTACTCAATAAGCCCGCCGATAGGGCCGAAGCGATAAAAATGCTGGAACTACTTTCGGGTCAGCAACACACGGTTTATACCGGAGTTTGTGTGCGCAACGCCGAGAAGGAAGATCTGTTTTATGCCGCTACCGAAGTGTATTTCAGAAGCCTCAGCGCCGACGAAATAGCTTACTATGTCGATACCTGCAAGCCTTACGATAAAGCTGGCTCTTATGGAGTACAGGAATGGATGGGCTATGTGGGCATCGACAAAATAGAAGGCTGCTTCTTTAATGTAATGGGATTGCCGTTGAACAAGCTTTACGAAAGTTTGCGCACTTTCTGAAAAACTTGCTTTACGACGAAGCCTCTCTTCGTTTGAGCTTGCTGTGTCTGTATCCGTACAGGAAATAAATCAGTAAGCCCACACCCAGCCAAATCAGAAAACCTATCCAATTGCTGAATCCAAGCTGTGCCATTAGGTACAGGCAACTCAGCATACCGAGTACCGGCAGCAGCGATAGCTTTTTCCACACGGCTCTGATCAGCATATACACTGCAATAATCAGAAATAACCACATCGGAAGGTTCGATTTTATCACCGTCCAACCCGAATCATATTTCAGCGAATCGGCAACCGGAAGCGCGCGGAGCAGCTCGGCCTGTTTGGAAGGAAATAATTTTTCGAGGTAAAAAGCAGCGGTATCGGGATGCGTAGCCAGGCTTCGGGTATCGCCTTGCAGCGCGAGCGCGTCTTGCTGAAGCTGTGCTAAGGCACCATACTGTTCTTTTTGCATTTCGACAGTGATTTCGGCCGCCGGACGCAGTTGTCGCCCGTAGGCAAAATCAAGCACGTCGTCTTTGCTGAATACCCAGGTTAGCGTTCCGATAACGAGCAATATAAGCGGCAAAAGGTATCGCGAATTGAGATAAGGTACTCTGAATTTACCGCGGGGTCCGTTCGGATCCTGTTCCAGCCTCAGCACGCCCGCACAAACGAGCGTAAAGGCAAATAAGGTACCTAAACTGCATATATCGGCTACAATGTCGAGGTCGAGAAAGAGGGTAGGGATGGCCACCACAAAGCCGGTTACCACCGTCGCAAATGCGGGAGTCTTGAACTTCGGATGCACCTTGGAGAAACGGGGTGGAAGTAGTCCATCGCGGCTCATGCTCATCCAGATACGGGGCTGTCCCAATTGGAATACGAGGAATACGCTTGACATGGCAATTACCGCGCTCAGCGCAATAAAGCCCGAAAACCAGTTAAGCTGCGGAATTTTTTCAAACACAAAAGCCAGCGGATCGCCTACATTCAGGTTGGTATAGTGCACCATCCCGGTCAGCACCAGGGCAATAAGAATATACAGCACCGTACAGATAATAATAGAGGAAAGAATGGCGCGTGGCAAATCGCGTTGCGGATTTTTGGCTTCTTCGGCAGTAGTCGAAATGGCGTCGAAACCGATATAAGCGAAAAACACGGCCGAAATACTCATAAGCAGTCCGCCCGTACCGTTGGGCATAAAGGGCGCCCAGTTGTCGGGGTTTACGTAGAAAAAGCCTACGGCAATGACCATCATAACCACAATCACTTTAATGGCCACCATCAGGTTGCTCGCAAAGCGTGATTCGCGTATACCTCTGTACACCAGCCAGGTAATAAGGAAAATCATGCCCAAAGCAGGAATGTCGAGAATGATGCGCAGCGACCCTAACATAGGCGCGCCTGCCCATGCCTGATAGGCGGGAAGCGTGTTTTGGAGTTCGGGTACCGCCGCTATCTGTTCGAGGGTCATACCACCGGCCAGCTTTTCGGAAACGGTCTGAAAGCCTGCTTTGGCGGTGAAATAATCCATCGTCATCCATTCCGGAATATGGATCCGGAAGGTGCCTTCCATGAGGGTAGTAAAGTAATCGGACCAGGAAATAGCCACTACGATATTTCCGATGGCGTATTCCATAATAAGCGCCCAGCCGATGATCCAGGCAAACAATTCGCCGAAGGTTACATACGAATAGGTATAAGCGCTGCCCGATACGGGAACGAGCGAAGCAAATTCGGCATAAGCTAGGGCAGCAAAGCTACAGGCAATGGCTACAAAAACGAATAGGAAAACGACTCCGGGGCCACCGTTAAAGCTCGCTTTGCCAATGGTGCTGAAGATACCGGCCCCAATAATAGCCGCTATGCCAAAAGCCGTAAGGTCGCGAAAGCCAAGATGCCGGGAAAGCCCTTTACCTGATTTTTGTTCGGCCTCGTGTGCCTGCAGAATATCAGAAACCCGCTTTTTACGGAAAAGTTGACGAAAGGGCATGCGTGTGTATTTCTTTCAAAAATAAAAATTTGAAGGTAACGAAGCCGACAAATCGAATCCAAAACAAGGATCACACTTTAAATTAATGATTTTTCATCCCTATATTGCCTGCAAATAACCTGTTTTGCTCCGTTTTCTGATGGATAAGAAAGGGTTGTTAACGTGATAAGGAATCAGGAACTGTAACCTTCAATTCGCACTTTTATGAACTATGCGTATCTGATTTGTTTTTTCGCCGTACTGAGTGCCTGTACCCCGACCGATTCCGGGAATACGTTTCCCAACACAGTCAGTGATACGCCGGCGGCTAACGAAGACAAAGCTTATTTCACCCGGCTAACATCGGGTTTATCCGAAATCGCACTGCCTGTCAAGATTGAAATCAGTGCGTCTGTCGACCCCGAATGGATTGCCGTTTCGGAGGCCGAAGCCGCGCAGTATTTAGAAGACGAATTGCCGGCCGAAAGCGGATTTGAGGTGTACGCAACCCATAAGCTTTCTGCCGGAGAAAGCACAGGCATACTTTATTTTTTCCATCTCAAAGAGCAGGATCCCGAAGCGTACGATGAGATTACGGATAAAATCGTGCTTATATTTTACGATAATGCTACCGGACAGGCGTTGTCTTCCGTTACGCTTGCGATACAAGAGTATGGTACCGGTATGGCGCGCATCAATTCGCCCGATGAAATAATTTATGTGTTTTCTTCCGAAATGGAAGATATACAGGTAACCCGTATGGTGTACGCGATAAAAGATGCGGATATTCAGGCAATAGAGGAAGAAACCTTACGCTTTGATTCGAGCGAAGAAGGTTCGGAAAAAGCGCGTCTTTATATCGAAAGTATTATGGATTAAGCGTCTTTCAAGACACTACAAAAGAACGCATCGAAATAGCACCCAATGTGGTACGCGAATTAAAATACCGAAGCGATTCGTTCGGCTGACGTAATGCAGTAATGTAAAGCAGCGGCAGGTAATGTTCGGGAGTGGGAATAGCCAGCTTGGCTTCTTGCCCCCAGCGCGAATAATGAATCAGCGCTTCGTCGTTTTTAGCATCGAGCGCCTGCGTAATTTTGTGGTCCATTTCGGTTGCCCAGTCGAAAGCCTGATCCTGCCAACGCAGCATTCGCAGGTTGTGCACCAGGTTGCCGCTGCCTACCACCAGCACCCCTTTTTTGCGAAGAAAAAGTAATTGTTTACCCAGTTCATAATGAAATTTCGGATCCTGCGTATAATCGAGGCTGATCTGTAGCACGGGGATTCCGGCCGTGGGAAACATGGGCAGCAGTACCGACCAGGTGCCGTGATCGAGTCCCCAGGCGTGATCTTCGCCTATGGCCGGACTTTTCACGGTGAGTCGTATTTCTTCGGCCAACTCCGGAGAGCCCGGGGCGGGGTATTGCTGTTTGAACAATTCTTCCGGAAAACCACCGAAATCGTGGATAGTGCGAGGTGTTTTCATGGCCGTAACCAACGTGCCACGGGTTTCCCAATGTGCGGAGATACAGACAATGGCCTTGGGAGCGGGCAGGGTAGCGGCAATATTACGCCAGCCACGTGTAAATTCGTTGTCTTCGATAGCGTTCATCGGACTTCCGTGACCGATAAAGAGCGTTGGCATCAGCGCGCCGGTTTCGGGTAAGCTTTCCGACAAACGTGTAAGCGAAGAAAGATGGAGTAAAGCCATAGATCCAAGGGTACTTTTTACAATAAAATCGCGGCGGTTCATTGCAGAAAACGGTGAAGAAGTGTATTGAGCGGGGCAAAATCCTGATACCCCTGACTCAGTAAGTAATACTGTCGGTCGCGGAAAGCCACCAATGCAGGAAATCCGGTGATACCTAACTTAGCGGCAAATTCAAAGCCTTGTTGAGTAGCCTGAAGCGTATCAAAACTATGCAGGCGTTCGGCAAATTCTTCCGGATTAAGGTCATATTTTTTGGCCAAATCGAGATAGGTTTGGTCCTCGTTGGGATTTTTACCTTCTCCAAACCATGCTTTTTGGAAATCGTGTGCAAACGTCAGGTGTGGAGCATTGCGTAGCGATTTAAACGTTTCGAGTGCCAGCGAAGGTTTTTCGGACGATACCACGAGCGTTCCTTCTTTGAGAAGGCGAATATAGGCTTCGCCAAAACGAATGCCTGTGTAACGTTCTACCTGCGGAATAGCTTTCAGGATATAGTCGGCCGTTTGCCCGATCGGCGGGATATTCTCGCCCCTGATCATGCCTCCGCTTACGATTTCGGTATCGATAATTCCGGCGTAGATTTCCTGCAACTGCGCGATTACCGGGCCAAAGCCATAACACCATCCACAGAGTGGGTCGTAGAAATAAAACAGTTTAGTTTTTTCGACAGGTTGCATGGGGCTGAAATAGAATGCCTACTACAAATGTATATAAAATAGTTGTTTATACAACTAATAGTGAGAAAATCAAACGAACGATGTTCAGTTATACGGATTTGGCAGCGAAAAGGGTACGTTCGGCGAACGAGGAACAGACCGGCTATTTACCAAAATGCGGGCATTCTTACAGTTCGGAAAGCCTTAACATGAAAATCAAATAAGGGATGGTTGCTGAATAGAAATAAACCAAGAAAGGGATCCTTTTGGATCCCTTTCTACTTTCTGTGAATTAAAGATTACGCGAGTATGGTCTGCTTCACGGCATCCAGTATGCGGCGTGCACCGGCAGCATCGTTCGATTCGGCATACAGCCGCAATACCGGTTCGGTGCCCGAAGCGCGTATCATAACCCATTCGTGGTGCGCAAAATAATACTTGTAGCCATCGATATTCTCCATTTTCTCGACTATGTATTCTCCAAAGCGGTCGTATCCTTCTTCCTGTGTACGGGCTACTATCTTTTGTTTCACCTCTTCTTTCAGGTGCAGATCGTCGCGTTCAAAGGCAAAAGCTCCGGTAATGGCATACACTTCTTCGATCAACTCGTCGAGCGTTTTACCGCTTTTGGCCATAAATTCCCAAATTACCAACCCCATCCAGATACCATCGCGCTCAGGGATATGGCCTTTGATGGCAATGCCACCCGATTCTTCGCCGCCTACCAGCACGCCCTCTTTCTCGTCAGCCATAATTTCGGCAATGTATTTAAACCCGATTTTCACCACTTCCGATTCGAGCGCGTAATAATCGCACATCTTTTTGACACGTGGGGTAGTCGAGAAGGCTGTCACCACTTTGCCCCGATAGCCTTTGTATTTACAGAGGTAATGAATCAGCAGCAGGATGATGTGATGCGAGTCGATAAATTCGCCCCGACTGTTGTACAAACCGATACGATCGGCGTCGCCGTCGGTAGCCAATCCGCAGTCGATAGTACCGGCATTACGAATCAGGTTCGAAAATTCGAGCAGATTTTTGTGAATGGGCTCGGGCGCCTGTCCGTGAAACGAAGGGTTGTATTCGCAATGAAGCAGGGTAGTTTCGGGTAAAATGCGACGTATCACGTTTTGTCCCGCACCATACATCGCATCATAAGCCAGCTTTAAGCCCGATTGACGAATGGCGTCCAAATCGAAATGCTGACTCACATGATCCACGTACAGGTCTTCGAGCGGTACGATTTCCACTTTGCCCTGCGCAATAAGCTCGTCGAGCGTAAACTCATCGAGGTTCACGGGATTTACATTCGGGATGGTATCTTCAATTTGCTGCACCAGCACGGGCGAAAGCGGTCCGCCGTGCTCACTTTTGAGCTTATAGCCGTTGTAGGAAGGAGGATTGTGGCTGGCCGTAAGAATTACACCAATCGAAGCTCCATAATGCTTAGTACCCAGCGAGACCATAGGAGTGGATACGAATCCGCGGCTAAGCAGCACTTTGATACCGTGCGCGGCAAATACTTTAGCAGTAGTTGTGGCAAAAAGCTCGCCTGCAAAACGACAGTCGTGTCCTACTACCACGGTAGGCGTTTTTTTATTTTCCACTATCCAGCGGGCGGTAGCGGTAGTAACCCGGGCTACATTTTCTACGGTAAAATCCTGCGCAATAATGGCTCTCCAGCCGTCTGTTCCAAATTTAATCTTGTCCATTTTTCTCCAAAAAAAATTAGTCGAACCTCTCGAAAAACCGGGGTTCAGTTATCGGTTAATTCCTTCTTTTCTAAGCCATCTGTGGTATTCGGCCGCATACACTTCATGTTGTGCATTGGTTTTTGAAAAATTATGATAGCCTTCGTATCCGGGCTTGGCACACATAAAAATATAGTCGTGCGTTTCGTAATTCAGCACCGCATCGAGCGAGCTGATATCGGGCAAATTTATCGGGCCGGGAGGCAATCCTTTGTGCTTGTAGGTATTGTAAGGCGAATCGATTTGTAAATCCCTTTTCCATACCCGCCTGATACTGAAATCGCCGATGGCAAATACTACGGTAGGATCCGATTCCAGCTTGATGCCCCGTTTCAGACGATTGATGTAAAGTCCGGCGATACGCGGACGCTCGTCGGCACGGCGCCCCTGTTCGGCCTGAACTATAGAAGCAAGTATTGCCACTTCCGATTGCGACAGCCCGATACTTTGGGCTTTCTGCTTACGTGCTTCGGTCCAAAATTTTTTGTATTCGCCGGCCATTTTCTCCACAAAGGCTTCGGGACTGGTGTCCCATTCCCTGAGCTCGTATGTATTGGGAATAAAAAGCGTCATAAACGTGTAGTGATTAAAACCGTAATGCGCCTGTATAGAGTCGTTGGTGAGCACGGCCAAAATTTGCGCAGAATCGGGTTCAATATAAGGGGCTATTTTTCCGGCCAACTGGGGTAGGGTGCGCACATTGTTAAAGGTTACGGTAACGGGCAGCTCACGGCGGGCCGCACCGCGCAGCTCTTCTATCAGCCGTGTATTGCTCCAGCCGTTTTTAATTTCATATTTTCCCGGTTCTACATTGTTGCCGGTGTATTTTTTCTGCTCGGCCATCCATAGAAAAGAGGCTTTGTCTGTGATAAATTTCAGGCTATTCAGCATATCGGCCACCTGCTTCAGATCGGACCCCGTGGGGATATAAATAAACGCATTTTCTTTACCCTGAAGATCGACGTTGGCGCTGTATGCTTTTCGGTAAAAGGCATATCCGTAGTAAGCCCCCGCAGTGAGCAAGGCAAACAGAAGAAGTACAATCCATTTTTTCATAAGGAAGGTAGCTGTAGTTGCATAAATAATTCATCTTCCCAGCGCTCGTCGGTACGATGCCAGGCTTCTTTTTTACCGCTTATCTGGAATCCAGCTCCGCTAAAGAGTTGAATGCTGGCTTTATTGTCGCTAAGCACATTGCAGAACAGGCTTCTCAGTCCCAATACTTTGCCGGTGTAGGCAATAAGTAGCTGCAGCGCTTCGCGGGCATATCCTTTTTGCCGATCTCCTTTTTCACCAATCAGCACGCCCACTCCCGCACGCAGGTGGAAAGGCTCAAACTCAAAAAGATCAATAAACCCGAGCGGCTTTCGATCCGCAATCGATTCGATCACAAAACGAAATTGCCGGTCGGCAAAAATATCGCGGGCCGAATGAATATAATTTTTCAGATTGTGCTTCGAAAAAGGGATGTAAGTATTGGTCACATTCCAGTTTTCCGCATCGTTTTCCCAGCGGTAAAGCAGCTCCAGGTCGTCTGGTTCCAGCGCGCGCAATAGGATATGTTCACCTGTCAGCATGAAGAAGCCGGTTTATGCAGGCCTGTATATCGGCGCTTGTGTAGGTACGAAGAGTAAAGCGTTTGTCCATATCCAACTGCGAATCGAGATGAAGATGATACACGGATTTTATCCGCTTTTGTTGTGCCAGTTTCGGATAAAGTTCAAATACAAATCCACAGTCGTTATAATTGCTTGCGTATAATTCGCTGAGCGTATCCCGGATAGGAGCAAGACAGGTGAGTCCTTCGTGGTTCAAGTTTTCATACCTGCCGAAGCACTTTTCCAGCATGAGATTCAATGCCGTTGTTTTATAACCTGCTTCATCAAGCTCAATGGCCAGCAATGGGCTTTGTTTTTGAAGAATATGCCTGTAAAGTGTAGTAAAACGGCTGCCTTTTTTTAAGCCTTTTACCGAAAGGGAATAATAATGCCCGTAGGCCAGCAGGGCCAGGTGAGGAGGTACGGCAACCGGATCGTGCAGCAGCAGAAAAAAACCTTTCTCCGCAATAGTTTCGGAAAAAAGACGAACGGCCGATGTGAGCACAGGCTTATCCATTCCATTCTCCTTTAAATACAGCCTCGGCCGGTCCCCGAAGAAAAATCCCGGTAAAATCCCGATAATTGCTGCTTTGGTAAAAAACCTGTAGCAAGCCACCTCGCGTTTCTACCCGACAGGGAGAAGGATGCTGCGTAGCTATGGCAAAACTCAAGGCACAAGCGGTAACCCCGCTTCCGCAAGAGAGCGTTTCGTCTTCTACACCTCGCTCGTAGGTACGCACACGAATGCGGTCAGACTGTATTTCTACAAAATTGACGTTGGTTCCTTTTTCGGCAAAGGGCGCGCTGTAACGAATAGCGCGGGCCTTTTCCAAAAGCGGGAAAGTATCGAGCTTATCTACATAAGCCACGTAATGCGGAGATCCGGTATGGATGAAATGGGGAGGACTTACTACTTCAGAAAAGCTGACATCCCGAATGGAAATTTCTACTTCCGTATCCATTATTCGCGCCGAATGGAGACCATCGATCGCTTTGAAGGTACAGGAATCTCCGATCAAGCCCAGCCGATGGGCAAACGCGACGGCACAACGGCTTCCGTTTCCGCAAAAGCTCGTGCTTCCGTCGGGATTAAAGAATACCATTTCAAAATCTGCTTCGGTCGAATGCTGAATGAGGATGAGTCCGTCGGATCCGATCCCGAATTTGCGATCGCAGAGTTGAACGATCAGCTTACGATTTTGCCCTTCGAAATGCTTCGTACGGTTATCTATCAGCACAAAATCGTTGCCGGTGCCCTGGTATTTGTAAAAAGAAAAAGTGCTCAAGGGGTAAGCTGGTTCAGTATGAGTTTGTCGCCAACGGCTTTAAACGGACGAAATTCGGAAGTTTTTTCGATGCGATATGCATCTTTTTCCATTTTCAAAAATAAGCCTTCTTCCAATTCATACAAAGTAAGCGGCGTTTCGGGTGCTATTCCGTAGAGGGCCAGCTTGTTTTTCCCGGCGCGGTAGCCCCGGCTGTTAAGCGGCGACTGCCAAAATTCAAGCTGGTAGGCCAATACCGGCTGATCCCTTTTTACCTGATTGCTTTCGTCGAGCAGCGAATCAATTTTCCCGGGCTCTTTCGTCACGGTTTTCCGGATTACTTTCAGCGAAGAAACGCCTAACAGCACTTCTTTTCGTACCACTTGCCCGTCTTCGTACGCTTCGGAAGCGACAGACTTATTCTCTGGGTGGCTTTCGTCGGATACCGTCACCTCGTTTGGATCCGGCAACAAAGAAAGGCTTCCTTTCTCGTCAACGGAATAAGGTTCTTCGACAACGACGGGCGGCAAAAAATCTTCTTTTTTCTCCGTATGCGCCGTTGTAGTGATTTTTTGCGTATCCGTAGCAGCAGTATTCCTTTCCTCCGTTTGGGCAGAAGAAAGGGCGGGAGCTGCTGTCAGAGAAGCACGTTCCGGTAAGCCGTAAAATGTATAAACCCACAGCGCACTGGCAATAAGCCCGACAAGAATGCCGGCCGAAAAAAGAATTACTCTGTTGTTACGGTTCACTTTTTTAAACGTTATATCCTACGCTATATCAGCTTTTTCAGCTTGAAATTCAAACTATAAAATTAACAAATTTTAACAGCGGCGGCGTAACAAGCGGAGCGCTCTTTCGTTTTTTTATCAACGACAAAAACAGGCTTTTTGTCAATAACAAACCGAAGCGTAACTCACCAGATTTAGGAGGAATTTATGAAAAAACAGCTTGGCAATTTCTTCGTCGGCTGTATGGGTGGACTGGCAGCGTTCGGCCTTGTCCGCTGGTACGACGGAGACACTACACAAAAAGCAATACTGATCGAACGCACCGTAAAAGAAGAGGTGCCTTACCGGCTTACGGCTTCCGACGAAACGGGAATACCGGTTACCGGTATGATCGATTTTTCGCACGCAGCCGAACTGACCGTCAATTCGGTAGTTCATATCCGTACGCTCAGCGATGCGCAGACCACCAGCGCGCCACATCCTTTTTATGAGCATTATTACCGGCAGCGCGGTCCGCAATCAGGCAGCGGCTCGGGCGTTATCATCAGCAGCGACGGCTACATTGTGACCAATAACCACGTGATTCGCAATGCCGATCGCATCCATGTAACGCTCAACAACAACAAGGCCTATACGGCCCACGTAATAGGCGCCGATCCGGGTACCGACATTGCCCTGCTCAAAGTGGAAGCCACCGGATTACCCGCCATCACCATGGGGAATTCGGATGGAGTAAAAGTAGGCGAGTGGGTACTTGCGGTAGGCAATCCTTTTAACCTTACCTCGACCGTCACGGCGGGCATCGTAAGCGCCAAATCGCGTAACATCAATATCCTCGAAGGCAGTCCGGAGCAGAACGTGTTCCCGATCGAATCTTTTATTCAGACCGACGCGGCGGTAAATCCCGGTAATAGCGGGGGAGCGCTGGTCAACTCAAAAGGCGAGCTGATCGGAATTAATACCGCCATTGCCTCGAATACCGGTTCTTATTCGGGATACTCCTTTGCCGTTCCGGTAAACCTGGTGCAGAAAGTCACCTCCGATTTGCTGCGTTACGGAGTGGTACAACGTGGTTTTCTTGGGGTAAATATTCGTAATCTCGATCAGAAGCTGGCCGATGAGATTGGTGTAGAGGAGCTGAGTGGGGTGTACGTAGGCGGCGTAGTACCGGGTGGCGCGGCAGAGCTTGCCGGACTGAAATCGGGTGATATTATTCTGCGGGTAGGTACGGCCTATGTAAATACCGTAGCTCAATTGCAGGAATATGTGGGGCGTTTTCGTCCGGGCGATGTGGTCAATGTGCATCTACGCAGGGGCAAGAACGAAATGCTGGTACCTGTTACACTGCGCAACAGTGAGGGCAATACCGGTACCGTAAAAAAGGAAACCGTAAGTCTGCAAACGGCTCTCGGCGCTACGTTTTCAAAACCTACGGCGTCAGAATTGCAAAAGCTCGGACTGAAAAACGGGATTAAAGTGAGCTCCGTTTCTCAGGGTAAGCTGCTTTCGGCTGGTATTACAAAAGGCTTTATCATCACCAAAGTCGATCACGAAGCGGTAAATGACCCCGAATCACTGGTCAAGCTGCTCAAAACCAAAAAAGGAGGAGTGCTGCTCGAAGGACTGTATCCCAATGGTTCCAAAGGCTACTATGCTTTTGGCTTGTAAGAAGTAAACAGCTTTGCAATAAGCCCCGTTTTACTTGACTTTAACCTAATTTTAACGTACATTTGCACCTCTTTTCCGAACGTTCAATTAATTTTTCCGGAGATATCTAAATGAGACAATTAAAAATCACCAAATCCATCACCAACAGAGAAAGCCAGTCGCTGGACAAGTACCTGCAGGAGATTGGAAAAGAGGAGCTGATCACCGCCGAAGAAGAAGTAGAGCTTGCGCAGCGGATTAAAAAAGGCGATCAGCGGGCCCTCGAAAAGCTGACCCGAGCCAACTTGCGCTTTGTGGTTTCAGTGGCCAAACAGTATCAGAATCAGGGCTTAACCCTGCCTGACCTCATTAACGAAGGAAACCTTGGCCTGATCAAGGCAGCGCAACGTTTCGACGAGACCCGAGGATTTAAGTTCATTTCATACGCCGTATGGTGGATTCGTCAATCTATCCTTCAGGCTTTGGCCGAACAGAGCCGTATTGTGCGCTTACCGCTCAATCAGGTAGGCTCGCTTAACAAAATCAACAAAGCATTTTCCAAGCTTGAGCAGGAATATGAGCGTCCGCCCAGCGCAGAAGAACTGGCGATAGTGCTTGATATTCCCGAAGATAAAATTGCCGACACCTTGCGTGTATCGGGCCGTCACGTATCGGTCGATGCGCCTTTCGTAGAAGGTGAGGACAACTCGCTGCTGGACGTACTGGTAAACAGCGACTCGCCCAAAGCCGACTATGTGCTGATGAACGAATCGCTGCAACGTGAGATAGAGCGTTCGCTTTCCACACTGACCGAACGTGAGCGCGATGTGATCAAGCTGTTTTTCGGCATCGGCATGAACCACGGCCTGACGCTCGAAGAGATCGGTGCCAAGTTTGACCTTACCCGCGAAAGGGTTCGTCAAATTAAAGAGAAAGCAATTCGTCGCTTGCGCCACACCTCGCGCAGCAAACTGCTCAAAGCATACTTAGGTTAACCTCAAAATTTAATACGCTTCACTACCATCATGGCAACCGGACTCGCGAATACGGCCGTTAAATCTTACGACGCCGAGTTTAAAAATTACATTGATCAGGAAAAAGCTGCTGTAGAGCTTAACAGCGCTATCGGTCAACTGCTCTACAACAAATCCGTAGAGCTTGTGCTGTTCCGCAATCACCTTGTGGATCGCAGCGTTTCTGAAGTGTTGAACCTTCACAAGTACGCCCGCGAGGTAGTGAAAAAAAACATTTCGGTGTACGATTCGGCAGGAATAGCTGCAGAGCTAACCCGAATGGATCTGCTGCCTTCCAAGTTAGACCTTGGTCGCCTGGCCGCCGAGTGGATGGAAGAGGGTAAAAACTTTGCCTCGAAAGCTGAATTTCTTCGCGCCAAGCTTGGTCACATTGCCGGTGCGGCTACCGACAGTCCGCTGGTTCCGCGCGATGTGGTACTTTACGGCTTTGGTCGTATTGGTCGTCTTTGCGCCCGCGAACTGGTCAAACAAGCCGGTAAGGGACAGCAACTTCGTTTGCGCGCCATCGTAACCCGTGGCAGCACCGAGGCAGAAATCATCAAGCGCGCCGCCCTGCTGCGTATGGATTCGGTACACGGCCCTTTTGCCGGTACGGTAGAAGTCGATTTGGAGAACAAGACCATGCTGATCAACGGACAGTTGGTACATCTTATCGATGCGCCCGGTCCGGAAGAGGTCGATTATGAAACGTATGGCATCCAAAATGCCCTTATTATCGACAATACCGGTGCGTTTACCACCCGCGAAGCGCTGGCTCGTCACCTAAAATCAAAAGGTGCCGGTAAGGTATTGCTCACCGCCCCCGGAAAAGAATTGCCCAATGTGGTTTACGGCGTAAATCACGGCGATATCGACAGGGAGAAGGACACGCTCTTTTCGGCCGCCTCCTGTACCACCAACGCTATCGTTCCGGTGTTGAAAGTTATTAACGACAAGCTCGGTGTAGAACGCGGACACATCGAAACCGTACATGCTTATACCAACGATCAGAACCTGATCGATAACATGCACAAAAAATCGCGTCGCGGTCGTTCGGCAGCCATCAACATGGTTATTACCGAAACCGGTGCAGGCAAAGCGGTAACCAAAGCCATTCCCGAGCTGAAAGACAAGCTGACCGCTAATGCCGTGCGTGTGCCGGTTCCTAACGGTTCGCTCGCCGTATTAAGCCTCACGCTCGAAAAAGAAACCAACCTGGAAACGCTTAACGGGTTGCTGCGTTCGGCTTCGCTCGAAGGGGACCTTGTGAACCAGATATACTACTCGTATGAGCCCGAGCTCGTATCGAGCGATATTATCGGGAACAACTGCTGCTCGGTGTTCGACAGTCAGGCTACTATCGTAGCGCCCGACGGAAAAAACGTGGTACTCTACGTATGGTACGATAATGAATACGGTTATACCAAGCAGGTCATGCGCCTGGCGAAATACATTTCTAAGGTAAACCGTTTGGTGTACTACTAAACAGCACTTCCTTTCTTTAACCCCTACCGGCAAAAGGCTCGTAGGGGTTTTTTATTGTGCTGAAGTTTCATTACCTGCCACAAAAAACGCCCCGCAAATTGCGGGGCGTATAAATAGAGGAGAAGAATCTAAGCGCTTAGTTATCCTGTGGCGCTTCTGATCTTTCGGCACGTTCGGGGCGGGGCAACAACACTTTGCGGGAAAGTTTGATTTTGCCGTTTTTGGGATCTTTTCCAATCACTTTAAATTCTACCACATCGCCTTCCTTCAGCACATCGCTTACGTTTTCGATACGACGCCATTCCAGCTCACTGACGTGGAGGAGTCCGTCGGTACCGGGCAGTATTTCTACAAACGCACCGTAAGGCATAATGGTTTTTACTTTTCCGCTATAGATTTCACCTATTTCCACTACGGGCGGGAATGCAATATCAGTTACGCGTTTGAGTGCCGCATCGAGGCTGTCTTTATTCGCACTGGCGATTTCCACTTTTCCTTTACCGTCGGCCTCTTCGATAGTGATAACCGCACCGGTAGTACGTTGAATTTCCTGAATGATTTTACCGCCGGGGCCAATGATGGCACCAATTACGTCGGTAGGCACTTCGAGGTACACGATTCGAGGAGCGTGCGGCTTGTAATCTTCGCGTGGATCGTGAAGTGTTTTGAGCATTTCGCCTAAGATATGTAAACGACCCAGACGAGCTTGTTCGAGCGCTTTTTTGAGAATTTCGGACGAAAGACCATCTACTTTGATATCCATTTGGCAGGCTGTGATACCTTTTTCGGTACCTGTCACCTTAAAGTCCATGTCGCCGAGGTGATCTTCGTCGCCCAAGATATCGGAAAGGATGGCGTATTTGTCGGAGCCTTTGTCGGTAATGAGTCCCATCGCTATACCGGAAACGGGGCGGATAAGCTTCACACCACCGTCCATCAGTGCCAGGGTAGAGGCACATACGGTAGCCATAGAAGAAGAACCGTTAGATTCGAGGATTTCGGATACGAGGCGAATGGTGTAGGGGTTGTGTTCGATGGGGGGCAGCATGGGTCTTAGCGCGCGTTGTGCCAGGTTACCATGACCTATTTCACGACGGCTGGTACCACGCAGGGGGCGCGATTCGCCGGTCGAGAAAGGAGGGAAGTTGTAGTGCAGCAGGAATTTCTCCGAGCCTTTGTGCGTTACGCCGTCAATATCCTGCTCGTCGAGGGCAGAGCCCAGAGTGAGCGAGGTCAGCGATTGGGTTTCGCCACGGGTAAATACGGCCGAACCGTGCGCAGCAGGCAGGTAATCGACTTCGCACCAGATGGGGCGTATTTCAGTTGTATTACGTCCGTCGAGGCGGGTACCTTCGTCGAGAATCATGCGGCGCATAGCCTCTTTTTCCACATCGTGGTAGTAACGGCCGATGAGCGGCGTTTTCTCTACCGCTATTTCGGGAGCAAGTGTGGCGATAAATTCGTCTTTCAGCGCTTTAAAAGCTTCGCCGCGCGCGTCTTTAGAGAGACCCGATTTAGCGATGGCGTAGCATTTGTTGTAAGTATAGTCCCACAGCGCTTTGCGCAGATCTTCGTCGTTCGTTTCGTGACTGTATTCACGTTTTTTACCGCCTTTGGGAGAAAGAGCGGCCAGTTCGAGCTGCACGGCGCATTGTTTTTTAATGGCTTCGTGTGCCAATGCGATGGCTTCGATCATCACGTCTTCCGACACCTCTTTCATTTCACCTTCTACCATAACGATATCTTTGGCAGAAGCGGCTACCATCAGGTCGAGGTCGGCAAGGGGCAGTTCCGATTTGAGGGGGTTGATTACGAATTTACCATCGATACGGGCTACGCGTACTTCCGATACGGGGCCGTGAAAAGGCACATCCGATACGGAAAGTGCAGCCGAAGCAGCCAAGCAGGCAAGTGCGTCGGGCAGTACGTTTTCGTCGGAAGAAAGCAGGTAAATAATTACCTGAGTATCGGCATGAAAATCGTCGGGGAAAAGGGGACGAAGGGCGCGATCCACCAGGCGGCTTACGAGAATTTCGTAGTCGCTCGGACGGGCTTCGCGTTTGAAGAAACCACCGGGAAATTTACCGGCGGCAGAAAATTTCTCTTTGTATTCTACGGTAAGCGGCATAAAATCCACTCCGTCTCTTGCGTCTCTGTTTGCGCATACGGTAGCCAGCAGCAGGGTGTTGCCCTGTCTTACTACTACTGAACCATCGGCTTGTTTAGCCAGCTTTCCCGATTCGATAGTGATAGCCTTTCCATCACCCAAATCGATTGTTTTTAAAAATCCTGATTGCATAGTATGATTGTGTTATAAAGCCTATTTAAAAAAAAAGGCAATCGTTTTTCACAATTGCCCTTTTTCTCTTTTGTGTCGTAAATTATTTTCTGATGTTGAGTTCTTCAATCAGCTCACGGTACTTCACGATATCCTTATTTTTAAGGTAATCAAGAAGACTTCTGCGCTTACCCACCATGTCAATAAGCGACTTCTGAGTGTGCTTATCCTTTTTGTTAGACTTAAGGTGTTGGGTAAGGTGGTTGATACGGCGTGTAAACAAGGCTATTTGCCCCTCGGTGCTTCCGGTGTTGGTTTCGGATTGGCCGTGCTTTTTGAATATTTCTTTTTTCTCTTCTTTACTCAGGTACATGTCAATGTCTTTTTCTAAACAGGCTGCGAAGTTACGAATAAAATAGAACTTAGCAAGCTAATCATTAAAAATTATTGCCGAAACAATTGAATGGAGTGGCTGATTTCCTTTTTAAGCTGGATCCGGCTCACGATGTAATCGAGGAAACCGTGCTCCAGGACAAATTCGGAGGTTTGGAACCCTTCGGGCAAATCGTGACCGATAGTTTCGCGTACCACACGCGGCCCTGCAAAACCGATAAGTGCCTTAGGTTCAGCAATGTTTATATCGCCTAACATGGCAAATGAAGCCGTTACACCACCGGTAGTCGGGTCGGTAAGTAAGGAAATGTAGGGGAGGCGTGCATCGGAAAGCTGAGAGAGCTTGGCCGAAGTTTTGGCCATTTGCATCAGCGAAAAACCGGCTTCCATCATCCGGGCGCCTCCTGATTTGGAGATAATAATGAGCGGCGCTTTTTTACTGATGGCCGTATCTACGGCACGGGCTATTTTTTCACCCACTACCGAACCCATTGATCCGCCGATAAAGGCGAAATCCATTGCGGCGATAACGGTTACCTGTCCGTCGATTTTCCCGTAAGCCGTGCGAATGGCGTCAGAAAGCCCTGTTTTTTTACGCGTATCGGCCGAACGGTCGGTGTATTTTTTGGAATCGACAAATTCGAGCGGGTCGCCGGAAATAATGTGCTGGGCAAACTCTTTATATTTTCCGTTATCGAACAGAATTTCAAAGTATTGCGCGGCACTGATTTTTTCGTGGTATTCGCATTTCTCGCAGACCCAGGCGTGCGCCGCATGATCGTCGGAAGTGACCACGTGATTGCATTCGGGACATTTGTACCAAAGCCCTTCAGGGGTCTCTTTTTTGTCTTTGGTCGAGGTGGTAATACCTTCTTTTACACGTTTAAACCAACCCATAACAGCTTTTTTAGTTAAACATTCGTGGTAAATCAGGCTATGGTGATGGCCTGATCGAGGTACACATCCTGTATGGCATGGAGCAGTTCCACTCCTTCATTCAAAGGTTTTTGGAAGGCTTTACGACCTGAAATAAGCCCGTGTCCACCGGCTCTTTTATTAATTACCGCTGTTCTGACCGCATCTGCCAGATCGCTTTGTCCGCTTCCGGTAGAAGCCCCACCCGAGTTGATGAGTCCTACGCGGCCCATGTAGCAGTTAGCCACCTGATAGCGGCAAAGATCGATAGGATGCTCGGAGCTCAGGTCGGAATAGACTTTTTTATGCGTTTTTCCGAAGTTCAGCGCGGTATATCCGCCGTTGGTTTCCGGTAGTTTTTGCTTAATGATATCGGCTTGAATAGTTACGCCGAGGTGGTTGGCCTGCCCGGTAAGATCGGCGGCGGTATGGTAATCGACACCGTCTTTTTTGAAGCCGTTGTTACGGGTATAGCACCAAAGGATGGTGGCCATGCCGAGCTCGTGTGCTCTTTCGAAAGCCTGTGCTATTTCGACGATCTGACGCGCTGATTCGTCCGATCCGAAATAGATAGTAGCACCTACGGCTACCGCTCCCAGGTTCCAGGCCTCTTCAACGCTGCCAAAAAGAATCTGGTCGTATTTATTGGGATACGAGAGAAATTCGTTGTGGTTGATTTTAACGATAAACGGAATTTTATGCGCGTATTTGCGTGAGCAGGAAGCCAGTACGCCAAAAGTAGAAGCCACTGCGTTACAGCCGCCTTCGATGGCCAGCTTTACGATGTTTTCGGGGTCGAAATACTGTGGAGCAGGGGCAAAAGAAGCGCCTGCCGAATGTTCTATACCCTGATCTACAGGGAGAATAGACACGTAGCCGGTGCCTCCGAGGCGACCGTGACTGTATATCGATTCGAGGCTGCGGATTACCTGTGTGCTCCGGTTGCTGAGCAGGAAGTTCCGGTCAATAAAATCGGCTCCGGGCAGGTGAAGCTGCGAACGGGTAATGGTGTGGCATTCGTGCTGCAGGAGTGATTCCGCATCCTGACCCAGAAGAGAAGTGACGTGAACAGACATCGGTTTAAAATTGATATTGGGACGACAAAACTAACAATTTTTGCAAAGCGGGTGCATTTCAGAGAGGGCTAATCGTTTCTTCTCAGAAAGGATAACCTATACCCAGGTTCAGGTTGATGCGCGCACGGTAGGGACCCAGTCCGTTGTCTTCATAAAAGCGATTGGTTTCGGTTTTGGGAGAAAATACCCAGCGTTCGCCGTCCACCAGCGAAGGATCGCGAATGGGCAGCGCAAAATCGAGGCGAATAAGGAAGAAGCTAAGATCGAAACGAAGTCCGAAGCCCACATCCATTGCTATTTCCTTGTAAAATTCTTCTGAAAAGCGGCTTCCGGGGCGTGCAGGGTTATCGCGTAGCGTCCAGATATTTCCCGCATCGACAAAGAGTGCACCTTCGAAGAATCCGATAAGGTCAAAACGGTATTCGACATTACCTTCGAGCTGAATATCGCCTATTTTATCGAAGGTGGTAGTGAGGCTCCGGTAAGAGCCCGGCCCCAGGGTACGTGCACGCCAGCCCCGTAAACCGTTGGAACCTCCGGCAAAGAAGCTTTTTTCGAAAGGAAGCGACTGGTTAAAGTTACGTTGGGGCAAACCGATACCTCCAGCCAGGCGATAGGCCAGCTTACTCGATTCGTTAAAAGTGACATGGAGGCGAAAATCGACATCCACTTTAAGGTATTGGGCAAATTGAATTCCGAATACGCGTCCTACGCTATCGCGGTGCGTGCCGGTCCATTCGTACATTTTGCGAAGCAGATTACCGGCCTGCTCAAGTCCGACTTTAAAATACGTGGTGGTACGCTTTCGTTGCATACCTGTACCCAGCGCGCCGTTGTAGGTAAAAGAGTAATAGTTACCGATAATAAAGTGGTCGCGGTAACTGTTGAGCAGAAACTGGTCATTGATCTGATTCAGCCGGGCGATAAAGCTGCTGTCGGGATTAATTTTTACGGCGCTGACCCTTAGCGGACCGAAGTAATGGTTGATCTTTTCTCCCTGTTTCCATTCGTAGGCAAAGGAAGCATCTTCGACCACGCGACTAAAGTCGGGGCGACGCTGATAATTCAGGTTGGCATTAAAAATGGTGCGCGGACTGGCGGTTTTTTCGAGCTTCACCACATTAAAGGGTACCAAAAATTTGGGAATGGAGAGTGAAAAGTCGGGGCCGAACTCAACGGTATTGAAGGTACTAAGCGGTTTGAAAGAACCGTCGCCGATAATACTTTGGTTCTCGTTAGCCAGCACCTGTTGCGCTTCGATACCGCCGGCCATGGTAATCCTGAACATTTCGGCTCCCCTGAACAGGTTTTTGTTGCGGTAAGTTACATTTCCCGAAATACCGAGGTTTCCTCCGCGGTTGGTACCGTTGGCTTCGAGCGAATAGGCTTGTTTTTTCGACGGAGAAAGGTAGATGAAACAGTTGAGCGAATGCCCGGTAGTATCTTTAGTATTGATCTGAAACTGAATGTTTATCGAACGAAAAATGCCCAGCGAAGAGAGCTTTTTGAACGTAGCTTCGACCTCGCGCGAACGATATAAGAACGTGTTTTTGATGTAAATGGATTCGTAAATTACCCGGGGCTTGAATTTGAGCTCATCGCGGTAAAGGAAAATATATTTGTCGCCGTTGTTGGGATCGACCACATGCAGCGTGTCGTAACGCCCCAGCGTATCGCGCGGATTGTAATCCGTATAGACGTACACATTGTTGATAAAATAACGCTGGTGTCCGGTGGTAATTGTTGAGTCGGGGTGCCGTGGATCGGGCTTCACCATGTCTTTTACACCCATTCGGATATTGACCTTTTGGTTTCCGATGGTAGAGTCGATATCGAAATAGATATATTCTTTGCTAAAGAAGTGATACCCGTTGTTTTTCAACTCATTGGCTATCCTGTCGCGTTCTTTTTCAAGCACATCGAAATCGAATATAGCGCCTTCTTTGATGAGCGATCGCGCGCGCAGGGTATTGATTCTTCGGGCAAGTCCGCGTGCTTCGATATTATATTCGAGCGAATTGATGGTATAGGGCTCCCTAAGGGTCACGAAATAGGTCACCTTTGCTTTTTTGCGAAGCGTATCCAGCACGATAGTATCGCGTACCTCGTTGTTAAAATAGCCTTTTTTGAAGAGGTAATAATTAAGGTTACGGGTAGAAGCGTTGACCTGTGAAGAGTCGAGCAGGGAAGGGGCCTCACCTACCGAAGTGCGAAGCCATTCGCCGAATACTTTTTTCGGAGGCTTTATCTTGCTTTCCCGGCTGTTCTTTTTGTTTTGCAGCTTTTCGAGCTGCCTTTCGACCTTATCGCGCTCGCGGCTGTCGGGCATACCGTTGAGAGAACCGCGTACCGTATTTATTTCTTTGTTCAGCTCGTTTACTTCGGCTTCCAGCTTCCGGTTACGGGCTTCGGTTTTGGCCTGTTTAGCCTCCATTTTACGCTCTACCTTTTCGGGATTAGGCAGGTTGTACATATAAAGGTGAAAAGGAATAAATCCGAAAATTTTACGGTTGGTTTTCTGTTTGAGTACCGTTTGTAGCTGCGAATTGGAGACCTTTCCCTTTTGATCCACCACTATTTCATTTTTCACCAGCAGAAATTCGCCCTCCTTCACACGGCGGGTGGTTTTACAGGATACGCTGGCTATCAGCGAGATAATAAGAGATATAAGAAGTGCTTTTTTCAAGGGAAGCCAATCCGATGTACAAAATAAGGATTTTAAATTGATATGCGGAACAGCAGAAAGATTCGGGTCGAAGGTACTTTCTCTTGTTTTGCTGCCGAAAAAATCATCAACTTTGATTTTTAATCGCTCCCGGTGAAATACGTATTCTACGCCTACATAAGGCTTATCTACCGTTATCTGATACTTGTCTGCCGATTGGCACGGCGAATTTTCCGCTTTTTGTTCCGGCACAGCGTCTATAATTTCAGGCGTTTCCGGCGCAAACGCTGGTACCTAAAACCCTTGTCGCTGATCTATTCTTTTCTGCTTACCGTTTTTTTGCTGGTGCTGGCTATAGAGCTTAATTTCCTTTGGCTGTTCGGTACCATGCCCAGTATCAATAAAGTTTCGAATCCCGATTTACCGATGGCGTCAGAAATTTATTCGGCCGACGGCCTGCTCCTGGGCAAGTTTTTCAAGGAAAACCGCGAGCCGGTAGAATATGCCGAGCTGAATCCGCAGCTTATCGACGCGCTCATCGTAACCGAAGACGCACGTTTTTACAAGCATTACGGTATTGACATTCAGGGCACCGCTGCGGCACTGATTGCTACCACGCGGGGCGAAAAAAGGGGAGGCAGCACCCTTAGTCAGCAGTTGGCTAAAAACCTGTTTAAGACCCGGCGACGCCATTCGCAAGGATTACTGGCTTCCGTTCCGGGAATACGTACGCTGGTGGTCAAGTCGAAAGAATGGATCACGGCCGTAAAGCTGGAACTATTTTATACCAAAGAAGAAATTCTGACCCTCTACCTGAATACGGTCGATTTCGGACACAATACTTTCGGGATAAAAGTAGCCGCCGAAACGTATTTCGGGGTAGCTCCTTCTGCACTTACGGTACCCCAATCGGCTACTTTGGTCGGAATGTTGAAAGCACCTTCTTATTACAGTCCGCTGCGCCACCCCGAACGCTGTAAAACCCGGCGCGACGTGGTATTGGGGCAATTACTGCGCTACGGCAAAATCACGAGCGAGGCACATTCGGCTTATGTGGCCGAACCACTGGGAATCCGTTACCGCGAATATTCGTACACGGCCGGGATAGCACCTTATTTCCGCACGGCAGTAGCCCGTTCGCTCGAAAAATGGCAGAAAGAAACGGGGTATAATATTTATACCGACGGACTGATCATTCACACCACGCTCGATTCCCGTATGCAGGCGCATGCCGAAAAAGCGATGGCCTTGCAGATGAGGCAGATACAGCAGCGTTTTGAATCCCACTGGGCCGGCCGCGCGCCCTGGACCATTACCGCTACGGCTTCCAATCCCGAAGGATTTCTGATGGAAGTGGTACGTGCATCGCCCGCCTGGAAGAATCGTTCCAGGCAATACAAGGGCGACGAAAAACAGATATTCGAATCGCTTCACGTGCGCAAGCCCATGAAAATTTTCACCTGGAACGGAGAGAAAGAAGTAGAATACAGCTCGCTCGACAGTATAAAGCACTACCTGACGCTGCTGCAATGCGGAATGGTGACCTTAGATCCTTATACAGGTAAGGTGAAAGCGTATATCGGCGGCATCGATTACAATTTCTTCAAGTACGATCACGTGAGCGTAGCGTTGAATCAGCCGGGATCTACGTTTAAGCCTTTCGTATATGCCACCGCTTTTGAACAGGGCTGGGGGCCTTGCGACAGGCTGCCCGATTTGCCGGTAACCATACGCTATACCGAAAAGGGAGAACAAAAAAGCTGGACACCCCGCAATTCGGACTGGGTCAATACGGGAGCTATGCTTACGTTGCGTCATGCTATGGGTAAATCGGTGAATACCGTTACGGCGCGCCTTACTGAAAAAACAGGCTGGGCAGAAGTAGCGCGTACCGCCCGGAAAATGGGGATTAAGAGTGCGCTGAAAGAAGTGCCTTCGATAGGGTTGGGGTCTAACGACGTAACCCTGCTCGAGCTGGTGGGCGCTTACGGCACCTTTATGAACAAGGGCTTGCACACCGAACCTTATTACGTAAGCCATATCACCGACCGCAGCGGAAAAGTAGTAGCCGTCTTTTTACCTGAAGTCAACCGGGCATTGGATCCCGAAACCGCTTGGCTGATGACTTACATGTTACGGGGCGGAATGGAAGAGCCGGGGGGTACCTCGCAGGCCTTGTGGGAATTTAACTTTGTGCATCATAATGAAGTAGGCGGAAAAACGGGCACTTCGTCCAATTATTCAGACGGCTGGTACATCGGGGTAACGGCCGAGTACATTACCGGGGTTTGGGTAGGTGCCGACGATAACCGGATTCGTTTCCGCACTTCCGAAACGGGCGAGGGAGCCCGTACTGCTTTACCCATTTATGGCCGATACATGGATATGCTGTATGCCGATCCTGCCTTAAAGCTTCGCAAAGGAAAATTTCCCGAACCTTCGATACCGATTACAAAAGCTCATAACTGCCGTACTTTTGCGCCGATCATCGATAGCCTGCGTACCGACAGCATTCCGATGCTGCCCGAAACTCCTTTACCGATCGAGGAAGTGCAGCCCGAAGAGGCAGAATAAGCCTTAAAGAAGCTCGTCTTCGAGCAGGTTATTTTTAACGGCAAACAGCACAATTCCCGCCGCATTACGCGCGCCGGTTTTTTCAAGAATACGTTCGCGGTGGCCTTCTATGGTACGCAGACTGATAAACAGCTTCTCTGCCATCTCTCGGTTACTGAGTTCTTTACAGATAAGCCTTACGATTTCGATTTCCCGTTCGGTCAGTTTTACCGGGCGAAAATCGGGTTTGATCCTTTTTTTGCGTGCTAAACCGGTTACCATAGCTTTAGATATAAGGTCGTTAAAATAATAGCCTGTTTCTTTTACCGAATAAATGGCATCGACCAGCACTTCGACATCGGTGTTTTTAAGCAAAAAGCCCCGGGCGCCTTTTTCTATCAGGTGCACAATATATTCTTCGCTGTTGTGCATAGTGAGCACAATAACCCGCACATCGGGATAATGGTGCTTTATATGACTGGTCACTTCGATACCGTCCATTACCGGCATTTCGAGGTCAAGCAATACAATATCGGGCTTTTTTTTCTCCATTTGGTCGAGGAGATCTTTCCCGTTTTCGGCATCTATTAAGACCCTGAACTCTTCGTGTTCCGCTAAAAGCGCGATTAATCCTTTGCGAAACAGAAACTGGTCATCGGCTACCGCCAGCTTAATTTTTTTCATCTACCGGAAGAGTTATAAGCACTTTAGAATGTTGTGCATCGATATAAATATACTGGATTAGCGCCTGAATGGAACGTGCCCGGCTTTCTATACTTTTCAGTCCGAGCCCTTTTTGAGTTTCAAGCAGCAGCAAAGCCTGTGCGTGCGTAAGTCCTTTCCCATTATGAGAAATACAAATCTGCAGGTTACCGGGCGAATGCTGGAGCATAATTTCGATGTGCGAAGCGCCCGAATGTTTGAGCGTATTGTTGACCACTTCTTTGGTGATGCGAAACAACTGAAGCTCTGCTTTACGGGGTAAACGATATTCTTCACCTTCAAGCTGCACTTCGGTATGAATAAGTCCCGAAGTATTGAGCTGCAAGCAAAGATTACGGAGGCTGACCGCCAGCCCGAAGCGTTCGAGTACGGGGGGCACCAAATCGCTGGAAATGGAGCGGATATTTTCGAGCACATTGTCGATCAGTCCGTCGGTTTCACGGATAAGTACCGGCAAATCGCTTTCCTGTTTGGTTCTGAGCGAAAGACGGCCCAGGTTGAGCCTTACGGCACTAAGCAGCGCACCCACATCGTCGTGCAGGTTTTTGGCGATACGCTCACGTTCGTTTTCCTGAGAGTCGATAGTCGCTTTGAGCAGTTCCTGCTGATATTGAGTTTCGGCAGCCTGTAGCGCATTTTGCTGACGCAGCATACGTTTCTGATAAATAATCACCATCAAAATAATACCCAGCGAAAGCACGAGCATACCGAGTCCGCCGAGCAGAATAATAAAAGGAATATTTACCGGTACCTGCTGTTCCATAGTGCGACGGTATAAATCAGATGTGATACGGTATTCAACATAGAATGGATTATCCAGGATTCGTAAAGATTAAGCCCGTATGTCAATAACGCGTTGCTGAATATAAAAAGAAACAGGTTTCCGGAAAAATAAATCAGCACACCTGAGTTAATCCAAAACATGGGATAACGGGTCAGCACGGGCACCCTTAGTTCGCGGTTGATACGTATAAAAAACAGCAAAGACAAGGGCATTAGAATAAGCGCTTCGAGCGCCAGGGTATAGCTGTTGAGCTTGAATAATCCCTCAATCAGCCAAAGGTCGGCAAGGGCAAAAAGCAGAAAAACGAGCCCCAATATTTGCAGCAGGCGGCGTGTAAACCGGTCGGTAAAGCTCAGGTAATAAATGCCGGTCAGGAGAAAAAATTCGACAATCGTATAAAGATTAAAAATCGGGTAGTTATTAATTCGGTGGCTTCCCAGCCAGTAGCCCAAAAATTCGGTAAGCGCACCGAACACTAACAAAATGAATAAGAGCTTTAACCGTGGGGTTAAAGCTCTTATATGAAATAAACCTGCAAGAAGCGGGGGTATCACAGACAGGGCTGAAACCTGTCCGATTACCAAGAAAATATAATAATATTCATTCACTTCAGCATTACGGTCTGTTGAGCGGGTTTCCTCCACCGCACATATCGGGGCAAGGCAGTGAGCGCTCTCCGATAATGCCCTGATAGAGGTCATCACCTTCTTCATCTACACCTACGAGGATGAGCTGCTGTTCGTCGTTCTCATCGAGCGCATAGTAAATTCGGAGTCCCACGCAATCCGGCTGCCCTAATATGCGCAAAATTATGCGACTTCCGAAAAAGTGCGCAATTTTTTGGTCGGGATTTTCCTGTCTGTAATTAAGAGTCCATTCTGCAGCGGTAGTAAGGGGGAATTCTTCCGCTTCGTTTCCGGTAAGTGCCATAATAAAACAGTGTTTAAGAGTTAGTGATACAATTAATTGGAACTAAAAGTATCCTATCGATCTAAATCGTTTTTGGCAATACATTAGGGTGTTTTTATCTGTTTTTTTACAAGTGATTGTACAACAATATTTAGGGCAAAAAACCACGAAATGAAGAACCGTTATAAACACCCTATAAATGGGGTATTACTACGGGGGTAAAAAGAGGGGTGATAGTACGGTTGTTTTTAAAGGTCACCGACCTGAACTTTGAGTTCTATCCGAACACAGATGCAAATAGTCTCGTCACAGTACCGGAAACAGGGGGGAATGGGATTGAAAATCAATATTTTTCAACCGGATCAGATTGCATTTTGGACCCGCGAATTTCAATGTACCGAAAAGGAGCTTCGCTGTGCGGTAATTGCAGTAGGAAATAAGGCTACAGAAGTTGAAAAATACCTGAAATGGGATTTCCAACCGAAAAATCTCGGCAAAAAATGAGGAACATCACGCGTATGCACGAGCCGTTTACGCCTGATATTATTGATAAAGTATGGGAAAAAGGGCGAATCGTACCCGGCTATGATCCCGAAGAATTGCGACAGGACGGTTGCGGAGCCTGGATTAGAAAAAGTCTTTACGGCGTTCAGGAAGCCGCATCGATGGGTTGGGAAATTGATCACATCAAACCTACAGAAAAAGGCGGTCAGGATATAGTGGCCAACCTGCAGCCCTTACAATGGGAGAACAACAAAGAAAAGGCCGATGCGTATCCGCACTGGAGCTGTGCCATTACCGGGCGGAACGAAGAGAATGGCTATGTATAACAAGCATAACCCTTGATTAACGCCGACTTAATTCAACTTTTCTACTTTTAACCGCATTCTCTTAGCACAATTCGGCAGGCACGACCTGTCTGCCAAATGCCGCTAATGCCTTATCTGAAAAATCGCAGCTACCCGGTACATGACCTTAAGGCCCAAAATTCTACTTCCGATTATCCTGACCCTCGGTTTTGCAGGCCTGCTTTTGGGACTCGTAAAATGGAGTGAAAATCCCGTTTTTACGATCAGCGACAACAGTTATCTGACGCGTCAATTCAACTATCAGCTTTTACTCTTGCCCGTTACGGCCCTTTCGTTACTTAGCACTTACCTGTTGAACCGGCAGCATTTCCGTACCTATTTTTCGTTCGGGCAGCTTTCGGCTCCCGGGCAGGAACTTCGGCTATTCGGTATCAAAAAAGGAGATAGCTGGCTTCACACCGGACTTTCGCTTTGCGTGGTGATAAGCGTGGTAACTGCCGTATTCCTTTATTTTCAGCTCAGCGCTATTCATCCCGACTGGGCCGCTTTACCGCAGGGAATCTGTTGGGTACTGCTGTTTTCGCTGAGTAATTCTTTTGGCGAAGAAATGATTTTCAGGTTAGGCATCGTTTCGCCTTTAAGCGGATTGCTTTCACCGCGAACCTTGTTTTTGATTTCGGGCGTGCTGTTTGGCATCCCGCATTTTGCAGGAATGCCCAGCGGAATTACCGGCATCGCAATGGCGGGCGTGCTGGGATATGTGTTGGCAAAATCGATGTACGAAACCCGTGGTTTCTTTTGGGCCTGGCTTATTCATTTTATACAGGATGTGCTCATAATGAGCAGCCTGTTTTTGCTTTATCAAAATGCGGGAAGGTGAGGGGCGCGACTATCTGAAACCGAACTTGATTTCTTCGTATGGCTTAGTATGCTACTTTTCCGTTATCTAATTCTACGTTGAAATTTACTTTTGCTCCCAATGCTTCAAATACTTTTAATATTGTTGTAAGTCTTGCATCGGTAGCACTGTTTTCAATTTTGGAGATTTGTGCTTTTTTCACACCTACAAGCTGACCCAATTCTTCCTGCGTAAGATTGCGTTCTTGTCGCGCCTTTTTAATGGCTTGTCCTAACAAATCAAGACGAAGTTCATTTTCAAATTCGGCACGTTTCTTTGTTTCTGTTTTGCCGATGTATTTATCGGTCAGTTCTTCTAAACTATATGTTTTCATTTCTTTTTACTTTTTTCGTTAAAAAGTAATTATGGTTTCCTAATTAAGAAACTCTTGGGCTAAAATTTTTACTGCATCTATAAAACGTTAGCAAAATCAACTTATACGGCATCCCCTTTTGTTCTATAATTAATATTATGTTAAGTTGTAAATAAACTTCCATCCCGGTACAGTAATTGCCCAGTCTTATTCCATAATCTATTCTTATGTATTCACACCCGACCCAGGCCCAACGTTTCCAGCAAGATCCTTCCCTCTGCAATTTGTTTAAATTGTTCGCTTCCGAAACCTGGTTCCGGATCGCGCTTGCGCATCGGCAGCCCGGACTCCGAATTTTCGAAACAACCCTCACCCAAAATATTATTTATCAGTTTGCGCTGTACACACAGCTTTACCGGGTACCTGTGGCTATGTACGAAGCCAGCGACGAAAAAACCAATGGCAACGATATCGAATTTGAGATCCTCACTCCCAAAGGACTCGTTACCTTGCCTATGCAGGCCAAGCTCATGTACCGCAACGGCCGTTATCCGCAAATGGCGCATCCCGGACAAAACAAGGCTTTAATACGCTATGCCGAAACGCATAAGGGCTACCCGCTTTACCTGCTTTACAATTTTTACCCTGCCCGGCCTTTTACGCCACTTTATGGCATTTCGCTGGTCAGCGCTTATCATATCCGGAACGAATTTTCTTATCCTTTCCGGAAAAAACTGAAAATTCCCCATTTTAATTCGCTACACCCCAGCCCCGCTATTCCCTGGCACGAACTGGTTTGCAACTACAGTAAAAGCTCTCCTGCGTATATTCTATCGCTTTTTGAACACGTAAGCACTCCCCCCGAATCGCTTCGCGTAGTACGTGAACCTTCAGTAAGCTATGGGCTTTATTCTGAAATGCCAAGCTGGATTCCTATCGACTTTGATACACTCGGAAAAAAGAAAGCTTTAACTGATAAGGATAATTTCGAAATGGAAGCCCCCCTTTCCTTCTTTGCGCCACGCTATAAGATTCGCATAGGGGCATAAAAAAAGCCCCCCAGTTACGGGGGACTTTCTCCATTTTACGCTATTAGTACGCTATTAACGCTGAATGAGCAGTTTTTCCTGCATTACACGGTCGCCCGAGATAATACGGAAATAATAGTTACCCGAAGGAAGGTTTACCTGTACACGGCTACTTTGCGTATGCAAGGTTTGGCTGTGTACCTGTTGTCCTACCTGATTGAAGATGATCAGTTGTGCACCGCCTTGCAGATCGCTCAGCTCGATGGTCACGTTTTCTATCGCAGGGTTAGGATAAATACGCGCAAAAGCAGCCTCGTTTTCTTCTACACCCACACATACTTCCACCTCGATATCGATGGTAGCATCGGCTTCGCAGCCGTTTGCATCGGTACCGGTTACGGTGTAGATGGTATTTACGGTAGGAGAAAACGTTTGAGTATCGCCGTTCAGGTTACCTGGGTTCCAGGTGTACACATCAGCGCCACTTGCAGTTAAAGTAGTAGATTCGCCGATACAAACCAGTGTATCGGTAGCGCTAATGGCTACTACTGGAAGCGCGTTTACCTGTACGGTATCCGAGGCACTAAGCGATATGCAACCGTTAATTACACCGTTTACGAGAAGAATGTCGCCATCTTGCGGATCATAAGTATATACATTCGAAGCGGAAGACTGCTCACTTGACCCGTTTACGCTGAAATCGAACAGTTCATAATTTCCGGCGGCCGTATATTCTACACTGGTTCCTTCACATATAGCACCGGTAACGGAAGCACTTATTTCGGTAACACCATCAAATACGTAACCTATCAGAAAATGACCGAGGTCTCTGTAATGCGTAGGAGCACTTCCACCCGCGAGAAACCCGGCATAAGTACCGCCAGGTGTAATAACCGGCGCTGCGACGGCTACTGGAAAAGAGCCGGGGCTACCTGCTGACTGAAACATGCCCGCATAAAATGGGGTATTGGCAGGAAGCGTAACGGGTGCCGTGAATTCGAAATACACTTTATTCAATAAATCTCCGGCAGTAATTACATACGCTGCAGAAGAGGCCAAAACAGCACCTGAGTCGCTCAGCATCCGACCACCTATGGTTTTATTGACATTGTTGGGTGAATCAGCAATCACTACCCATACGCCTTTTACAGAAATAGGCATGGGAGGTGAAACGTATCTCACACCCAAAATACCTGTGCCTGTATTAAAGCCGACACCGTCAATAGGCGTCTCATGGCCGTTATACCCCAGGGTATCGCAGGAAATGGTCTGTGAGTAGCTCTTCGCATCGTTTGAAGGAATTTCATCGGCAGGTACGCTAACGGTCAGCGTTTGAAAACCGTTGTTCGGAATGGCCACTCCGGAAAAAGTTACGGTAGTGGTATCACCGGCTCCGAGCGATACGGTAATGGTATCCTGAAAAGGATTGGCTCCGGTTACATCGAGGTACACGTTGATATCGGTATGCGCCACGTTGCTACCGTTTTTGATACGGGCCGATACATTCATTTTGTGCCACATTTGTAGCCGAAACAGTAGCAAATGAGCTGCCTATATACTCATAAGCCACGTAGATAGCACCACCCGTATAAGTAAAGGGTGTCTGGAGTACGAAATCCACATTTGTAGAATCTGTTTGAGGCAGCGTATAGGTGCCGTTATACACTTCTGTCATCGTGCTGATGGCGGTAGCCCAGGTCATTGACTTCGTATTGCTGTTGTCGGCAGTATTCTGCAGGTACACGATAAAGTTACCCGAAGCCAGTGCATTGGTTCCGCGGACGTAAGCAAACCCCAAGCCTGTAATTTGCGAGCCCGAAAGGAGCGGAATCTCAGAAGCCCTTAGCAGGTAATGCCCCCGAATACTTGTGTGGGCAGAAGTACCGTTCGGAAGACGCAGATCAGTAATACCTTGCGAATTAGCCGGCACAGGCGAAATAAGTGTCGTTTGGCTTATTGCGGTATGTCCGGCACAAAGAAACCCTAAAAAGAGTATAATTTTTCTCATCAGAAAAAATTTAGATTATGAAGGGGCGAATATCGCTAATCTGAACGAAAAAAAATTATTTTGTTGAAAATTAGTTCCTTAAAAATAGCTAAAAATTAGCGGCACTATCGTACTGATTTTTACCTTTACCTGCACATGAACCAGCCCGCCTCCCTCCGCTTTTTTAAATGGATCGGCATTGCCGAAGGAATTTCCTACCTGCTTTTGCTGGGCATCGCCATGCCCCTCAAATATTTCGCCGATATGCCCGAGGCCGTAAAATATACCGGATGGGCACACGGTGTGCTGTTTGTCGCTTATCTGATTGCGCTGCTTTGGGTATGGAACGACTGCAAATGGTCCTTCGGAAAAGCAGTACTGGCTTTTATCGCCTCGCTACTTCCTTTCGGCCCTTTCCTTTTTGACCGGCGTTACCTGCGTGAGAGCCAACGACCGGACTGAAAATGGTACGTATTCCCCTCGTATATCCCTTGCCATTAAAGGGGTTTCATCTTCTTTACCGAAAAAAAGGTTGATTTTCCGGGCTATATACGGTACCTTTGTACAGCCGTATCGGTATTTTCTTTTTTCCGGAGCACGCCTCTCGGCACTTCTCTGCTCCTTTTCCCCGCAAGCTATGCTGTGAGTCTGACCACCACCCGCGGTAGGGATCTTTTTTTCACAATGCTTGCTGAAATACCTCATACCGGTAAGGGTACTGAAATTTATTCATGACGGATATACCCTGCTTTTGAAAGTTTATCCGTCACTTTATCGCTACACACGCTATGCGTACACTCGTATTTACACCACACAATCCTCCTACTGCCGCCCGGCAACACGACATGGTCCGTTTTCTGTTTACGCACCTGGAACAGTATGGCGACGCGCAAACTGATATTCTCAAGTGTCTCGACTATGCCTTCTCAGGCGATCCGGGTAAGGGCGGAGTTGCCGTTTGCCGCTGCCAGGGTGAAGAAATTATAGCTTGTACGGTGGTCAATCACACCGGTATGTCGGGCTATATTCCCGAACATATACTCGTGTATATTGCCGTACACGGTGAGCACCGCGGTAAAGGCCTGGGAAAAATGCTGATGGAAGAAATCCGAAAACGCTGCGAAGGCAGCATAGCCCTGCATGTAGAACCCGAAAATCCGGCCCGTAAGCTCTACGAAAACATGGGCTTTACCAATCGTTATCTCGAAATGCGCCTGCACCGTTAACCTGTGGCTTTCCTTAATTTATACCGCGACAAGCTGCGCGAAAATTTCGAGTTCATAGATCGCTCTTTTCGTGCGCACAACCTGTCATGGGGCGTAGTTTCCAAGCTGCTTTGCGGCAACGCCGACTACCTCCGTGAGCTGATTAAGCTGGGGGTTACCGAAATCCATGATTCCAGACTCAGCAACCTGAAAACCGTCAAAAAAATAAATCCGCAGGTACAGACGGTTTACATCAAACCGCCCGCACGAAGAAGTATTCCGGGCATAGTCAGCTATGCCGACGTAAGCCTGAACACCTGTCGCGAAACCTTGCGCTGGCTTAGTGATGAAGCGGTAAAGCAACGAAAACTCCATAAAGTAATCATCATGGTCGAAATGGGCGACTTGCGCGAAGGCGTGATGGGCAAGGATTTGATCGCCTTTTACGAACAGGCTTGTGCCTTGCCTCAGCTCGAAATCGTCGGATTAGGCACCAATTTCAATTGCCTGAGCGGAGTCATGCCTTCGGCCGAAAAGCTGAATGAGCTCTGTGATTACAAGTTGCTGCTCGAACGGAAATTCCGGAAAAAAATACCCTGGATTTCGGCAGGTACTTCAGTGGCTTTTCCTTTGCTTCGCCGCGAGGAACTTCCCGCAGGCGTAAATCATTTCCGCATCGGCGAAACGCTGTTTTTCGGTATTGATCTCTTTGCCCGGCAACGTATCGAAGGCATGCACGACAACGTGTTTGAACTGTTTGCCGAAATCATTGAGATATACCGTAAACCCCTGCTACCCGAAGGACCACTTGCGCATACGCCGCAGGGAGAACTGCTTCAACCCGACCCTGCCCTCAAAGGTAAAACCAGCTTTCGCGCTATTGTGGATATAGGACTGCTGGATGTGGATCCGAAATACTTAGTGTTCGACGAGCGTGAATTTACCGTAAGCGGCACCAGCTCCGATATGCTGGTACTGGATTTGGCCGATAATCCGCGTAACTACAAGGTAGGTGATTTAATACGGCTCGGACTAAAATACATGGGGGCACTTTCAGTCCTCAATTCGGATTATATCGAAAAGCGGGTATGCTGAAACGGACCTAAAAACGCTTCAGATAGAGTCGATCAGCTCGGCATCGCCCACTATCCAAACAATATCCTCATTTTCAAATACCCAGGTCGATTCGGGATTCAGTACCCGTTTTTCATTTCTTTCTATACCGACTATCAAGCCTTTTACTTTTTCACGAATACCCGACTCCCGAATACTTTTGCCCGCCAACTCAGAGTTTTCGCGCACAATAATTTTCCGTAGCGATACCTCCGAATCCTTTTGGTATTGCGCAATGTTTTTCGACGGACGAATCAGTGCGTTAAAGCGGTTAAGCTGCACATCGGTGCCCAGTACATAAAGAATATCGCCGGGATACACTCTTTCGTTACGGCCGGGTACCAAAATAGTCAGACTTCCGCGTTTGATCATCGCTATATTGATTCCCGCCGTTTCTCTCCAACGCAGCTCAAAAAGCGTTTTGCCTATTCCCGACGATTCGGGAGCCAGCGCTACGGGCGCAATATGCGCATCCCAGGGTGCCAGCGATGTTTCGGATTCGGGTAAGCCCGCCGCATCCCTTTGCCTGTCGGCTTGTTGCTGTTTTTGTTCCTGTAGCTCACGATCGTTAAAATTGGAAAGAAAACGTTTTTCGATACGGATATAAAACGACTGAATTTTTCCGGCAAAAGTGAAAAACAGCAGGATAATCGCTACAATACCGGCCATGGCGATAGCAGTAGAGAAAAAGCTTTTTAACAAAAATGCGATACAGGCCGCTGCCAATCCGATTCGCACAATGCGAAGCAACCACAGCGGTCCGAGGTACTTATTTTGCCGAGAAATGCGGGCCGTCGTTTCGGTATATAAATTACGTACGGCCAGCGCCCAAAGAAAAGGAGCCATCACTACCAACGTGAGTAACACCGTAAGTACCGTACCCCAGGTGGCGTGCCCTGCCCTTTCGGTAATCACCGGCAGAATGTAACGCGACGACAATAAAATAATCGCGACCAGCACTACCATAAAAATAATGACATTGCTGATGTAAGATTTGATCACAACCTGCCAGTCAGACACCGCGTTAATGGTTTGCGTACCGGCACTATAACGCGTCAGTTTATTTTTCCATTTTACCGGAAGCACCCGATCGAGCCAATGGTAAACCGGTTCGGCAAAACGAATCATATAAGGTGTGGTAAAAGTGGTAACGGCCGATACGGCCACTGTAATCGGATATAAAAAAGAGCTGGTCACTTTCAGTGTAAGTCCGAGCGTGGCGATAATAAAAGAAAATTCTCCTATCTGCGCCAGGCTCATACCGGCCTGCACGGATTGCTTGAGCGGTTGCCCCGAAATCAAAGCGCCCAATGCCGTGCCCAACGTTTTTCCGACAATCGTAATAAGGGTTACTATCAGGATAGGAAACGCATATTCTACCAGCATTGCCGGATCGATCATCATTCCGACCGAAACGAAGAACACCGCTCCGAAAAGATCTTTCACCGATTTTATCGAGTGTTCGATGCGTTCGGCATGCGTGGTTTCGGCAAGAATAGACCCCATAATAAAAGCCCCCAAGGCAGGCGAAAACCCGGCTTTTTCGGCCAAAATCACCATCAGCAGACAAAGGCTGAGCGAGATAATCAATGTAGTTTCTTCGTTCAGCAGCTTGCGAATGGCTTTCAGGAAAGTCGGGATAAAGAAAATGCCACCCAAAAACCAAAGCACCAGGAAAAAGATCAGCTTCAGAATGGAATACATCATTTCGGAACCGGCAAATTCACGGCTTACCGCAATGGTAGAAAGCAGCACCATCAACACGATGGCGACCAAATCTTCGATGATCAGCGCACCAAAAACAATGCCTGCAAACTTCTTACTTTTTACGCCCAATTCATCGAATGCGCGCAGAATGATCGTGGTTGAAGACATGGAGAGAATAGCTCCGAGAAAGATGCTGTCCATATTCGACCAGCCGAGCCAGCGACCTGTGGCATAGCCCAAAAACAGCATACATACAATCTGTACCAGGGCCGTAATAGAAGCCGTTCCCCCTACCTTCATCAGCTTTTTAAAACTGAATTCAAGCCCCAGGGTAAAGAGCAGTACTATCACCCCTATTTCGGCCCATATCTCGACGTTGGTCATGTCGATAATGGAAGGGAATAGCGTGAAATTAGGGCTAACCAGCAATCCCGCAATGATATACCCTAGTACCAAGGGCTGCCGAAGACGCTTAAAAATCAGTGTCACAACCCCGGCCGAACAAAGAATTAGTGCAAGATCAAATATAAGTTGGGGAAGGTGAACCATGGTGTAGATAATAAGCTCGCCCAATATACAAAAAAAACACCCTTACGTCGGGGACTCTCTCGCTGCTTCGGAGGTGCATTTTCTCTTTTTTAGAAAAAAGAGCCGCGCCGCAACAGCCCCTAAAACAAGTTGATTTCAGGCCGTTAACCGCTTCCGTACTTCCGCTGCCTAAGTGAGGCACCACTTTTGATAAAGTATTACGTAGAATTAACTCCAACTTGAAAACTGTACTGCCATGAGCCGGGAAGAAAAAATTCATTACATCCGATCGAGCCGGTATTACCGCTCCGATTTCGGAGACCTCGAAGCCTTGTCGGAACGCAGACTCGACCAACTTATACGTCGCATTGAAAGATGCCTGCGAAGAGAAGAAGCTACGGCAAGCTGTAATATGCTGACCGATTTTTACGTGTTCCTGAATTGAATTTCGGAACTACTTTCAGCTACCGGTTTTTACCCGGCCTGCCCTGCCCCAATATTTTTGATAATACGACTGACTCAAATCGGAAATAATGACCCCCCTACTGGTACTCGCATGAATAAAACGGCCATTGGCAAGATAAATTCCGACGTGCGAATTTTTACCGTTAATATCGAAAAATACCAAATCAGCTTCCTGTAACATCGCCTTTTCTATCGGTTCGCATTCTTTTACCATTTCGGTAGCCGAACGTTGTAATTTCTTATTGAATACATCCCGATATACGACCATTACAAAGCCCGAACAATCGGTGCCCGACTTGGATTCGCCCGCCCATTTGTAAGGCACACCAATCCAACTGTCGATATACTGATAAAGGGCCGGCGTTTTTATTTCCTGCGCTCCTATGCCTAATTCTGCGGCATATTTTTTCACGATTTTCTCGTAATTGCCAGGGTCAGAAGGCTCTTTTTCAGGTTTTCGTGTGGGTTTGCGGTCGTTTTTAACGGTTTCCTGCTCTCCTTCTATCTCAAAACGCGGACTCCGGGTATCACCAGTCAGGTTTTTCTTTCCCTTACATCCAGCCAAAGCCAGCACGCTGCATACGATGCAAAAAAGGAATGTTTTTTTCAACTGAAAAGCCATTCCCCAAAGTTAGGGGTACACGCTGCCCTTGCAGACGCTAAAAAAAGGGAATTGTTAACAGTACAGGTCTAACAACCTCCGGAAGGAAATTCTTAGCAAAAGTACGAATCATCGAAGCGTATCGCTAGCGCAATCAGGGTACGTCGTAATCGACCACCACCTTACCGGATTGGGGATGCGCCTGACAGGTAAGTACATAGCCTTCGGCCACTTCGCGATCGGTAAGGGCATAATTCATGTCCATTATCGCTTTTCCTTCGGTCACTTTGGCCTTACAGGTGCAGCATACGGCGCCTTTGCAAGAATAAGGGGCGTCGGCTCCGGCCTCGATAGCCGCATCAAGTATGCTCATTCCTTTGGAAGAAAGCGTAAAAGCCGTTTCGATTCCATCCATGATGACGGTAATTTCTGCATCGCCCGAAAAATCGGTCGCTTCATCTACCGCTGTAGCCTCCGATTTCATCAGCACCGGAGTGGTAAAGAGCTCAAAATGGATTTTTTCCTTTTTTACACCCTGCTTTTGGAGCGTTTCGGATACCTGCATGATCATGGCTTCGGGGCCACAAATAAAAAACTCGTCGGCATTCACGATTTCGGGCTCACGGCACAGCCAGGCGGTTTTCAGCTCGTCGATACGACCGTTCAGTTCGGGCACTCCCGTATCCTGACGGCTCCATACGTGCAGCAATTTAAAACGACCTGAATATTCCTGAAGCAGTTGATCCAGCTCACGTCCGAAAATTACCGATTCGATAGAGCGGTTGCCGTACACAAGTGTAAAACGGCTTTGCGGCTCTTTGAGCAGTACCGTATGCAGAATCGAATGAATAGGCGTAATTCCGCTGCCTACGGCAAAGCCCACGTAATGTTTGGCCTGCGCAGCATTCAGCTCCGTATAGAAATTACCTTCGGGAGCCATGGTTTCGATAATGTCGCCCGCTTTTACCGTACGGTTAAAATAAGCCGAAGCCCTGCCCTGTTCCACTTCCTTTACGGCCACCCTGAGCTTTTCATTACGGGCCGGCGAAGAGCAGAGGGAATACGAGCGGCGCAGTTCTTCTCCGTCGAGCTTCAGTTTAAAAGTAAGGTACTGACCCTGCGTATAGGAAAATGTATCGGCCAGCTCAGCAGGTACATCAAACGCGACGGAAACGGTATCGGGGGTCTCGCGGCGCACTTCCGCCACGGTCAAAGGGTGAAACGCAGACATTCGTTCTTTTTTAAGCCGTCAAATTTACAATTCTTAACGGGTTTTAAGCGAAAATTACAAGAAAGTTAAGCATACCGACAAGATGTAAGCATTTTCTTCACCCTAACAAATATGGCTGACATATTGACACGGCGAAACACTTCGGGTCTGATAGTTGTGTACGTGAATCAAGAGGGTATCAATTGTAAATCATCTTTTAACACTTTTTTATTTTATGGTAAACTCTCCGCTTTTTCGTTTTGTATGGTTTCCTGACTTTGGTAGTAGTATGAAAGAGCTTTCTGCCACTGCGATGAATGAAGGAGAATGGGATTACAGTTCCCATCCTTTGAAAAATTACCCTATTTTAAGAAACTATATTCATCACACCTTTGCCAAAATCGAATCCGAAGGTAAAATTGAGATCGAGAAAGAATATGCACTTTTTAACACTGGCCTTGTCACTGAAAATCAGGAAGAAATTTTTGCTTATTTCCAAAAAAACAAAAGACCCGAAACGACCATTCCCTGGTACTTTCTAGGTTGGAAAAAAGCAAGCGACCGCGATTTGATGAAGTTCTCCAGGTTACCCGAAGTGGCAAATTATTTCGAAAATCCTTCTGATTTAATCTACGATGTGCGGCTCGACTTACGAATTAATATGGATCATATTATTACAGACAACAGAGGACGATTTCCCTTGTCTTTCAAAGAGATGGATCAGCATCAACTCAGTTCCCTGTTAAAAGGCACTGTAGATGATGCGAAAAAGAGAATTCGACGCAATTACAAAACGGCTATTCCTCAATATTTCAAAGGCAAGATACAATTGTTATTACCGCTTTGCTTACAATCCCAATCTAAAGCGGATTTGGCACTGGTGGTAGAAAAAGAAAACGGCATCTACAGAGCTTCCACCTGCCTGACACTTGATATGGCTATTAATAACGCCCGACTTCTTGCCAAACCGGATGCCGAATGGCTAAGACCCTGAATTTTTTTATGATTTTAATCCGATTAAAATTTGTTTTACCCCAAAAAAAGTATAGCTTTGTGAAGAAGATGATTTTCCGAATCATACTCTGTCATACACAAGATACCCTTTCTTTTCCGATTTTTCCTTCAAGATAACTTTCTTCAGACATACTAAAAACTGAGTATAGGCCTTCTCCCCAAAAAGAGAAGGCTTTTTTTATGCCGTATTTTTTGTTCGACAAAAAAAGTGGCTTTACTCCTTCAGTTTACAAGGAGCTTCTTCGCCAAATAATCGGTATTCATGGCGCAAAATTTGACAGAATTTCTTATACTTGTGCTTTGAAACATACCCCTTGTTTTAGATGGAAAATTCGCAATTTGAACAGCAGTTTCAGGCAAAGGTGGACGCCGATGAAAAGATTGAGCCGAGAGACTGGATGCCCGACGATTACCGCAAGCATCTGATTCGTCAGGTGTCACAGCATGCCCATTCCGAAATTATCGGGATGCAGCCCGAAGGCAATTGGATTACCCGTGCCCCGAGTCTGCGCGCTAAAATTATCCTGTTGGCTAAAATTCAGGACGAAGCCGGTCACGGCCTTTACCTGTACAGCGCTTGTGAAACGCTGGGTATAAGCCGCGAAGAGCTGATTTCTCAACTGCATCAGGGCAAAGCCAAGTATTCGAGCATTTTTAACTACCCCACCGTAAGCTGGGCCGATATGGGTGCCGTAGGCTGGCTGGTGGACGGAGCCGCCATTGTAAATCAGGTCTCGTTACAACGTACTTCTTACGGACCTTATTCGCGCGCGATGATTCGCATTTGCAAGGAAGAGAGCTTTCACCAGCGTCAGGGCTACGAGCTGATGGCTCATCTGGCTGCCGGTACACCCGAACAGAAGCAAATGGCGCAGGATGCACTCAACCGTTGGTGGTGGCCTTCGCTGATGATGTTCGGCCCGAACGACAGCGAGTCTCCCAATAGCGCACGTGCCCTGAAATGGAGAATCAAGCGTGAATCGAACGACGAGCTTCGCCAGCGTTTTATCGATAAAACCGTACAGCAGGCCGAAATAATAGGGCTTACCATTCCCGATCCCGAGCTGAAATGGAACGAAGCACGCGGCCATTACGATTTTGGCGAAATGAACTGGGAAGAGTTTTACGAAGTGGTAAAAGGCAACGGTCCCTGCAACAAGCAGCGCATTGCCAATCACATTCGCGCCCATGAAGAAGGTGCCTGGGTGCGGGAAGCCGCTACCGCATACGCCGCCAAACAAAAGCAAAAAGAAGTAGCAGCCGCATAACTTTAATACTTTCATGAGTCAGCCTACCGACACACAATGGCCTCTTTGGGAGGTTTTTATCCAAAGTAAATCCGGTCTTCCTTATAAGCACGCCGGCAGTTTACACGCCCCTGATAAAGTAATGGCTTTGCAAAATGCAAGAGACCTCTACACCCGTCGTAACGAGGGAACCAGCATCTGGGTGGTACTCGCCGACGCGATTGTGGCCTCCAACCCTAACGACAGCGAGGTGCTCTTCGACCCGATGAACGACAAAATTTACCGGCATCCCACGTTTTACCAGATGCCCGCCGGCGCTAAACACATCTGATTTCTACGCTCATTATGACTTCTCAAGAAGCGCTTTTCAGCTACTGCCTTCGCTTAGGCGATAACGCACTTATAATGGGGCACCGCCTTTCGGAATGGTGCAGCAAAGGCCCTATTCTGGAAGAGGATTTGGCCCTTTCCAATATCGCGCTCGACCTGCTCGGACAGGCTTCGGCCCTACTCCGCTACGCGGGTGAGACAGAGGGCAAAGGCCGTACCGAAGACGATCTCGCCTATAAGCGTTTCGAACAGGATTTTCGTTGTAATCTGATCGTACAGCTTCCCAAAGGAGACTTCGGCTTTACCATTACCCGGCAGTTTTTATACAGCTCGTTCCTGACCCTTTTCTACAAAAAGCTACAGCAAAGTAAGGATGCTACCCTGGCAGCGCTGGCCGCCAAATCCTTGAAAGAAGTAAAATACCACCTCCGTCACTCGGTAGAATGGATGTACCGTTTGGGCGACGGCACCGAAGAGAGTAACCGACGCGTACAACAGGCACTTGAAGACATTTGGCCCTACACCGGCGAATTGTTCGAAATGGACGAGGTAGATGCAATCCTGATTGCAGAGGGCATTGCACCCGATTTAGCTACGCTTCGCCCCGAATGGGACAAGCAAGTAAATGAAGTATTACACACCGCTACGCTCGAACGCCCTACAGACGGGCATGTACAGCGGGGAAGCCGTAAAGGAAATCATACCGAGCACCTGGGTTTCCTGTTAGCCGAATTGCAATTTTTGCCCCGGGCTTACCCCGATGCAAAATGGTAATTTATCATGAAGCATCTGAAAAGCATTTACCGTCGGTATTACCCTTATTTTGTCGATTTTTGGCAGTATATCATAATTATACTGATCTTTGTAATAGCGGCCGTATTTTTTCTCTAAGCTTCCGATTTTGATCCCTTCAAAAGACGATATTCTCCATTGGCTTTCGGAAATTCCTGATCCGGAAATACCCGTGATCAGCATTGTAGATTTAGGCATTGTACGCAGTATCGATACGGATACGGATAAAGTTACCGTTCGTATTACCCCCACTTATTCGGGTTGTCCGGCCATGACCCAAATAGAAAAAGACATCCGTACAAGGCTTTACGATCAAGGAATCGAAAGTCTGAAAATAGAAACGGTCTATGCCCCTGCCTGGACTACCGACTGGCTGAACGAAGAAGCGAAAGAAAAGCTACGCGAATACGGCATTGCCCCCCCCGAGCATTCTTCGGCCGATAAGCGTGTGTTGCTGGGCTTACAGCCGCGTGTGGTGAAGTGTCCGCGTTGCGGTTCGACCGAAACGGAGATGGTCAGCCAGTTTGGATCTACTTCCTGCAAAGCCTTGTACCGTTGCACAAGCTGCCTGGAACCCTTCGATTATTTTAAGTGTATCTGATCCCCTCCTTGTTCTCCTCATACCACCAAAAGCAAAATCCCTTTAACCGATAAGCTAAAGGGACTTTACTGAAATAGAGCCGGTGCTTATTTATTTCAGCAGCTCGTTTACTTCGTTCCATTTATCGGTCTCGTTCAAACGGCCGTAAACGTTACGCAGCATAATAAGGTTATCGCGATCGTCGGGATTCAGCGAACGGGCTTTTTCAAGGTAAGGCAACGCTTCTTTGATGCGGGCATCGGCTACCACGCGGCCTTTCTCGTATTCTTTGTTGTCGGTAATGTCGTTCAGCTTGTTGTACATATCGGCTGCCTCGTTGTGGTACACTGCACCCAGGTTAAAATAGGCATCGAAGTATTCGGGGTTAAGACTGATCGCTTTTTCGTAAGCTTTGATAGCCTCTTCGTATTTTTTAAGGTTATCGTACACCACTCCGGCGCTGAAATACAGCAGCGGGTTGTTGGGATCGGCTTCTACGGCTTCCTGCAGCACTTTTTCGGAGGCTTCGTTATCGCCTTTTTGGAGGTAATAAGAAAGCTCGGTAATGATCAGGTCGCGATCTTTGGGGTATTTGCTTCGGGCTTCGCGAATGGCTTTTAGCGCATCCTCATGACGCTCGGCATCGAGCAGCACGTTGATATAAGTGACATGCATGGGCGCACCACGGTAACCGGCATCAAGACAAATACGGAAATACTTCTCGGCATTGTCGTAATCTTTCAGAATGTCGGCGCAAAGTCCGGCGTTGAAGGCAGAAGAGGTATCGAGCTGGTTGAGCACGGTGAGTACTTCATAGGCAGTTACAAAACCCTCGAATGCGGTTTTATATTCTTTTTTGTTGTACATCTCGGTAGCTACCGTCGCACTCTGATAGTTGAGCATACTCACCTTTTGGGTGATTTCACGCGTGTAGTCGTCTTTTTTCGTTTTGTTCGCGATGGAAGCTTTGTAAGCATCCAGTCCGGCACGAATATTCTCTTCGCTTGCGTAGCTTTTCATCTCGGGGTCGAGCGCAAATACAGCCAATGAGGTGTAAATCTCCCCTTTGTAATAAAGCGTACGGGCATCTCTTTCCGTATCGGCGTGTGCGGCGGCTTTGTCGATGTATTCTTTGGCAGAGAGCAAGTGCTTCTTCGCCGCTTCAGTTTCTCCTTTCTGCAAAGAGGAAGTAAAGCTTTTATACGACAGGAAAGCGTTGGTACGGTTATTTACCTGTGCCTGCGCGGCTGTAAGCACGACCGAAAAAGCCAGTACCGTAAGCAGCGATTTCTTGATTGGGTTCATGATAGAGCGGTTTTTGTTTCTATTCACAAGATAGATGTGTTACACAAGATTATTCCACAATAGAATTGTCAATTTCCGTGCCATCGGGTGTACCTTCTGAAGGAGCGGTATTCTCGCCTGCAGCACCGGCTTCTTCTTCGTCGTCTTCAGTGCGGTTCACTACCGCTACGGAAGCAATGGCCTCGTTTCCTTTCAGCGTAATGAGCCTTACACCCTGTGTGACACGACCCATTACCCGAAGTTCGTTGGCGGGAATACGAATGGTAATGCCCGACTTGGTAATGATCATAAGGTCGTTCTCGTCGGTAACGGTTTTAATGGCGACCAAATGCCCTGTTTTATCAGTGATATTGAGCGTTTTAACCCCTTTACCTCCCCTTCCGGTAATGCGGTACTCATTGGCTTTGGAACGTTTGCCGTAGCCTTTTTCGGAAACCACCAGCACTTCATTTTCGTCGATATTATCAAGACAAATCATGCCGATTACTTCGTCGCCGCTTTCTTCCGCAATACGGATACCTCTTACTCCGGTGGCCGTACGCCCCATATCACGCACCTCGTCGGCAGCAAACAGGATGGCTCGTCCCGAACGCAGCGCCATCATTACATGACTGTTGCTATCGGTAAGGCGGGCTTCAAGCAATGTATCGTTTTCACGAATGTTAATCGCGTTGATCCCCGATTGGCGTGGACGCGAATAAGCTGCCAGCTCCGTTTTTTTGATCACTCCACGCTTGGTGCAAAGAATAATCGATTTTCCGGCATTGGATTCGGGATTGGTCAGGTCTTTTACATTAATATAGGTACGCACCTTATCGTCCTGTTCAATATTAATAAGGTTTTGAATCGCTCTGCCTTTGGCCGTTTTATTGCCTTCGGGAACTTCAAACACCCTGAACCAAAAACACTTGCCTTTTTCGGTGAAAATCAGTAGGTAATCGTGGTTGGTAGCGGTAAAGATGTGTTCCAGAAAATCTTCATCGCGGGTAGCGCTTCCGCGGGCTCCGGTACCACCGCGACCCTGTGTACGGTATTCGCGAAGCGGAGTACGCTTAATATAGCCGAGGTGAGAAATGGTGATGACCATTTCATCGTCAGGAATCATGTCTTCTACACGGAAATCGCCGGCGGCATATTCTATATAAGTACGACGCTCGTCGCCGTATTTTTCCCGAATTTCAACCAACTCGTCCTTAATCACCTGCATACGAAGTCCTTCGTCGTCGAGCAAGGCTTTCAAGCGCTTTATCAGTTCCATGATGTCAGCATATTCGGCACGCAGCTTATCCTGTTCCAAACCGGTGAGCTGACGCAGACGCATTTCTACAATGGCCCTTGACTGTATCTCGCTGAGGTTAAAGCGCTCCATAAGTTTTTCACGGGCTTCGTCGGGGCTCTGCGAATTCCGGATCAGCGCAATCACTTCGTCGATATGGTCGGAAGCGATAATGAGTCCTTCGAGGATATGCGCCCTTTCTTCGGCTTTACGCAGCTCAAAGCGGGTACGACGTACCACTACTTCGTGACGGTGATCCACGAAGTGGGTAATCATCGTCTTCAGGTTAAGTATCAGAGGTCTCCCTCCTACTAACGCCACGTTACTAACTGAAAAAGAGCTTTGTAAATCAGTGTGCTTGTAGAGATTATTTAAGACCACGTTGGCGATGGCGTCACGTTTCAGTTCATAGACGATACGCATTCCGTTGCGGTCCGATTCATCGCGGATATCGGAGATACCTTCAATTTTTTTATCTTCGACCAGATCGGCAGTTTTGCGGATCATCTCAGCCTTGTTCACCATATAGGGAATTTCGGTCACGATGATGGCTTCTCTTGCGCCACTGATTTCTTCGATATTGGTTTTTGCCCGCATTACTACGCGCCCTTTACCTTCTTCAAAGGCTTTTTTCACTCCGTCGTAACCGTATATAATGCCTCCGGTAGGAAAATCGGGTGCTTTGATGTGCTGCATGAGTCCGGCGGTATCAATTTCGCGATCATCTATATACGCGATAATGCCATTGATCACTTCGGTCAGGTTATGCGGGGGCATATTGGTGGCCATACCCACTGCAATACCTGAAGAACCGTTGACCAGCAGCGTGGGCACCCGGCTGGGAAGCACGGTAGGCTCTTCGAGCGAATCGTCGAAGTTAGGACGGAAATCGACAGTGTCTTTGTCAATATCGGCAAGCAGCTCTTCGGCAATTTTTTGCAGACGTGCTTCGGTATAACGCATGGCAGCGGGATTGTCGCCGTCAACCGAACCGAAGTTACCCTGCCCTTCTACCAGCGGATAACGCAGTGACCAGGGCTGTGCCATACGCACCATAGTGTCGTACACCGAGGAATCGCCGTGAGGGTGGTATTTACCCATCACTTCCCCGACTATCCTTGCCGATTTTTTATAGGGTCTGTTAGACAACACCCCGAGCTCCTGCATTCCGAACAGCACTCTCCGATGTACGGGCTTAAGCCCGTCGCGCACATCCGGCAGCGCCCTTGACACAATTACCGACATCGAATAATCGATGTAGGCCGACTTCATTTCCTCCTCAATATTGATAGAGATTATCTTTTCGCCTGCTTCTTCTGCCATAATGTCTGTGGTTAATCTGTTGCACGATTCTTGCGAATCGATGAAAGGAGGCCGAAGATACTGATTTTCCTAAGGAAATTAGTGTTTTAACCACGCAATATTTTAAACAAAAATCTGTTGAAAAAAAGAGGTTATACACAGGTTCTCAAGACTGTTAGTAACTAATTTTGAAAAAGTGGCAGCCGGGCTGCATTTACCCGGCATTTGCTACGTATTTTCGGGAAGGACAAACACCATGGAAGCCAAGTTTTCGCCGAGGGTCAAAGATGTAATAACCTTTAGTCGTGAGGAAGCCCTCCGATTAGGGCATGATTATATCGGAGTAGAGCATTTATTGCTGGGAATTATCCGTGAAGGAGAAGGAAAAGCCGTGCGGATCATCCGCAACCTGGGCACCGACATTCGGGAATTGCGCCGTGAATTGGAGAAAAATCTGAGTCCGGGTCAGTCGAAAGCCCTGAACGTTGGCAATTTACCTTTGGTAAAACAGGCCGAGAAAGTGCTTAAAGTCACTTATTTAGAGGCACGTCTGTTCAAAAGTTCCATTATCGGCACGGAGCATTTGCTGCTTTCTATTCTGAAAGATGAAGAGAATGTAGCGACCCGTTCGCTCCACCGTTTTAAAATCGATTACAATTCCGTTAAAGAAGAACTTGATACTATGCAGAAAGATCAGAACTACCCCCGGGCAGAAATGCCTAATAACCCGGCTGATGACGATGATGAGAACGCAGGGGATTCTTTTTCCCAGACTCCCAGAAGAAGCGATTCCAAATCAAAAACACCGGTACTTGACAACTTCGGCCGTGACTTAACCAAAATGGCCGAGGAAGACCGTCTCGATCCCATTGTAGGTCGTGAAGCCGAGATTGAGCGCGTATGTCAGATTCTTTCGCGCCGCAAGAAAAACAACCCTATTCTTATCGGTGAGCCCGGTGTGGGTAAATCGGCCATTGCCGAGGGGTTGGCGCTGCGCATTGTGCAACGCAAGGTATCGCGTGTGCTTTTCGGTAAACGGGTAGTATCGCTCGATTTGGCTTCGCTGGTAGCGGGCACCAAATACCGTGGACAATTTGAAGAGCGTATGAAAGCCGTGATGAACGAGCTGGAAAAATCGCCCGACGTAATTCTGTTTATCGACGAGATACACACGATTATCGGTGCCGGCGGTGCTTCGGGTTCGCTCGATGCTTCCAACATGTTCAAACCCGCGCTTGCCCGTGGAGAAATTCAGTGCATCGGCGCTACCACGCTCGACGAATACCGTCAGTACATTGAGAAAGACGGAGCGCTGGAACGCCGTTTCCAAAAAGTGCTGGTAGAACCTACTTCTGTAGATGAAACCATTCAGATTCTCAACAACATTAAAGAAAAATACGAGGATCACCACAATGTGACCTATACGCCTGAGGCGGTGACTGCCTGTGTAAAGCTGACTGCCCGTTACATTACCGACCGTCATTTGCCCGACAAAGCCATTGATGCGCTGGATGAAGTGGGTTCAAGAGTACACCTGTCCAACATCAACGTGCCGAAAAATATCCTTGATATCGAAAAGAAAATCGAAGAGATCAAGGAAGAGAAAAACAACGTGGTACGCAGCCAAAAATACGAAGAAGCGGCCAAGCTCCGTGATACCGAACGTCAGTTGCAAGAACAGTTGGAAGCCGCCAAGAAAAAGTGGGAAGAGGAATCCCGTTTGCAACGGGTAACGGTCACGGAAGACAATGTGGCCGAAGTGGTGGCCATGATGACAGGAATCCCTGTGCAACGTATTGCGCAGAAAGAAAGCGGTCGCCTGGTACAGATGGCGGAGAACCTTCGCGGTAAAGTAATCGGTCAGGAAGAAGCCGTTGTTAAAGTGGTAAAAGCCATTCAGCGGAACCGGGCCGGACTCAAAGATCCGAACAAACCGATCGGTTCTTTTATTTTCTTAGGGCCTACGGGGGTAGGTAAAACGCAGCTTGCCAAAGAATTGGCCAAGTACCTGTTCGACAGCGAAGAAGCCATGATTCGTATCGACATGAGCGAATACATGGAAAAATTCGCCGTATCGCGTCTTATCGGCGCGCCTCCGGGCTACGTAGGTTACGAAGAAGGCGGACAATTGACCGAAAAAGTACGTCGCCGCCCCTATTCTATCGTGCTGCTTGACGAAATCGAGAAAGCGCATCCCGACGTGTTCAACCTGCTGCTGCAGGCCTTAGACGACGGACAAATGACAGATAGCCTTGGTCGCAAAATCGATTTTCGGAATACTATTATTATCATGACATCCAATATCGGTGCCCGTCAGCTCTCTGATTTCGGTACCGGCGTAGGATTTGGCACCAAAGCTAAAACAGAGAATGTTTCGCGCGATGCGCAGGGTATCCTCGAATCGGCTTTACGTCGTGCCTTTGCGCCCGAGTTTTTAAACCGTATCGACGATGTGGTGATGTTCAACTCACTGAAACGGGAAGACATTCATCAGATTATCGACATCGAACTGGCCAAGCTGTATTCACGGATTCACGAGCTCGGTTACAAAATCGAGCTGACCGACGATGCCAAAGATTACATCAGCGAAAACGGTTTCGATGAAAAATTCGGTGCCCGTCCGCTCAAACGTGCCATTCAGAAATACCTCGAAGATCCGCTGGCCGAAGAGATCATCAAATCCAACCTTACCGAGGGCGACACTATACTGGTGAGCCTCGAGAAAGAGAAAAAAGAATTGATTATCAAAGTGCAAAAAAATAAAAAGAAGCCTGCCAGCAAAAAGGAAGAGGAAAGTCCTAATTCTGAGGAATAAAGGTAAATAGGTATAGAATTGAAAAAGGCCGTCTCTTTCGAGACGGCCTTTTTTTTAGGTTGAATCAGGGGTTTATTGCTTAACCATTCTTTTGGTTTCTACCACTTTATTATCCACAATAAGGGTATAGGTATAAGCACCCGAGGAAAGATCAGCCGCAAAAATGTTAAGTCGTCCGGTTCCACGTTCCTTAATTTCTATCACCTTAATCAGCTTACCGCCAGCCTCGTAAAAAAGCACCTGAGCCGAAACGGCATTTTCAGGAATCACATAATCGATAGCTGTTTGCTCTGCGAAAGGATTAGGCACATTCTGCCGAAGCACCACTGCATTTTTATCGCTCAGCTCCACCTGAATTTCGGTCAGCGGTTGGAGCGAAGAAGTATTATCGCCCGAAGAAGAAGTATAAGCATCGAGTATTTTCTTCATTTCGGCCATCTCGGCCTGTAATTCCTGCAAAGCTTTTACCACCACCGGAAGCATATCGGCAGGCGAATACATATAGTGTCCTTCGGCATCTTTATGAATAGCTTCAGGAATCACTTTTTCCACTTCCTGCGCCAGAAAACCGAGGTGACTGCCTGGATGTGCCGCAAAATTGTGCTTGGGGTATTCGCTGGTTTTCCATTCGTACGATACGGGACGAAGTTTCATAATCTTATCCATTCCGTTTTCGATACCCTGCACATTTTTCTTATAAGTCTGATCCGACACGATAAACAGCGAAATGCCTCCTATCGAACCGTTTACTTCGAGCGTATAGGGGCCTCCAAGCACACTACCGCCAATCTGAAAATGGCCGGTTGTGGGAAAGAGCACCTGTTTGATAGGATAGGTCGTTGATTCGCCTACCACCATCTGATAATTGTGTTTTACACGCGTTTCGACACCCAGTGCAATGCTACCAAATACATCCGGGTCGTGTGTGCCCGATCGGGGACCCAGGTAAATATTGTAGCTTCCGTCCACGTTATTGTCGCCGGCCGACACACCCAATGCGGTATTGTATTCTCCTTTGTAATTCGAGGTACCCGAAGAAGCGCCCAAAAAAGTGTTGTAGCTGTTCACGTTACTGCTTCCCGAAGCGACACCCAAAAATGTATTGCCTTCCTGATTTTGAGCTGCTACTCCGGCCGAAAATCCGATAATCGTATTTCCACCCCCATACTGGTGATTGTATGCCGCATCAAATCCTACGAATACATTTTTCCCGCTTTGACACTGATAACCTGCGCGATAGCCTATCGAAGTATTGCCCGAAGCTTTTGAAACAGCTCCCGAAAGACTACCGGCATAGGTATTATAAGAACCGTATTCGGAGCTCAATCCTGAACGGTAACCTACAAATACATTATGTTCGCCGTCGTTTTTAGCACCTGCGTAGGTACCGTAATAGGAGTTAAAGCTTCCGTTGTTCACACTGGCTCCCGAATAAACGCCAAAGGCCGTATTTTGATTCGCGGGTCCACCTAAAGTAGTATAGGTATCGCCCGAATAAGGCCCTCCGAAAAGATTATCACCTTTGGTAAACAACCCGTTAAGTCCGCTCAACCGATACCGGCCGTACGTATTGACATCACCTTTTACATCGAGGTGATAGGTCGGGGTCATGATACCCACGCCCACATTGGTGCCGTCGTCGGTAATCTGTGAATTGATAAATGAGGTAGAAGTCAGGTATTTAGCTACCTGATTAGGGGTTTGTGCACTTGCCACAAAAGGCGTTGCACACAGCAGAATAACTGCCATCGGGGAATAAAAATAGCGTTTCATATAAAATGATATTAAGAAATTACATACAGGCCCGCGAGTTCTAAAAGCGGGATAACCTGTCTGATAGTTACTAAAAAACCATCTAAAAAACAAAATAAAGATCAAAAAAAAGAGGCTGGTTAAGCCTCTTTTAAAGATTAAATCACTAAAAAACAGTGATTTATGTCAGATCTTATTTTTTAAAATTATTTGGAAAATTTTTCAATCACGGCTTGTGAAACACCGGTATTGGAGAATCCACCGTCGTGAAACAGGTTTTGCATGGTCACATAACGGGTCAAATCGGAGAAGAGACTCACGCAATAATCGGCGCAGGCGGCTGCATCGGCGTTACCGAGCGGACTCATGGCGTCTGAATAAGCGATGAATTCGTCAAATCCTTTCACTCCGCTGCCAGCGGTAGTTAAAGTGGGCGACTGAGAAATGGTATTTACGCGCACTTTTTTCTTTATGCCGTAGTGGTAGCCAAAGCTACGGGCAATGGATTCGAGCAGCGATTTGGCATCGGCCATGTCGTTATAGTCGGGGAAAATACGTTGCGCAGCGATATAAGTCAATGCTACGACCGAGCCCCATTCGTTGAGCGCATCGAGCTTCATGGCCGTTTGCAGGGTTTTGTGCAGCGAGGAAGCCGATACGTCGAGCGTTTTCTGATAAAATTCGTAGCTCAGATCAGTATAGTGACGTCCTTTGCGCACGTTGGGCGACATTCCGATCGAGTGCAGCACAAAGTCAACTTTCCCGCCAAACTTGTCGGTAGCCTGTTTGAAAAGGTTTTCCAGATCTTCTACCGAAGTGGCATCGGCCGGAATTACGGGGGCATTTCCGCAACGGGCTGCAAGGTTATTGATTTCGCCCATGCGCATGGCAATAGGGGCATTGGTCAGCACCAGCTCGGCACCCTGCTCATACGCTTTTTCCGCTACTTTCCATGCGATAGACATGTCGTTAAGCGCGCCGAAAACGATACCTTTTTTGCCTTTGAGTAAGTTGTTAGCCATAAATTCTATGCATTGGTTTCTGCCGCAAATATGCGATTTTTTTAGATAAAGGAGTTTAAGTGCCTTTCCAGGAAAGCTGCTGCCCGGTTCCCATTTCGAGATCGCCCTTGTCGAGCAGCCAGCGGATAACTTTGCGCACCTTCTCTTCGCTGTGGGTATCGAGCCTCTCCAGCACTTGCCTTGCCGTATGGGGCGACTTTTCGAGCAATTGCCTGATTTCGGAAGCGATAGACTCGGTATCAAGATTACTCAGACTACGTTTATTCTCGCCCAGACAATAGTCACAAATTCCGCAACGGTATTTGTTTTCTTCTCCAAAATAAGCCAGCAACATCAGACTCCTACAGCGGTGCTCTTCTTCTATATAGCGTTTCATCGCTTCTACACGGGTAGTAGCGGCTTTTTTGCGATGGGCATATACTTCGGGCGAAAGTCTGAAATTAGCGTCGCCCACCCTTTCGCGGATATAAGTAATACGCGGCGTATCCTGTTTCGGAAGATAAGCCACCACCTGTCTTTCGTCGAGCGCACGCAATTGCTGTTGAATGATTTCCGGCTCAGTACGCAAGCGGCGGGCCATTTCCGTTTCACGAACGATAGAAAAATCGTCGAATAAACCTGAGTACGAGCGAATAAGCAGATTTAGCAGCGGGTCGAAACCCCGGTTGGCCACCTGAAAATTATAAAGTTCGGAAGCGCTTACAAGAATACGCAAACGTGAAGGCTGATGTAAACTATCTGACAACAGCAGGTAATTATCAAGCTCCAGCAGCTTTAAGCAATTATATACCACCGAAGGTACAAGGTTGAAACGGGTACAAAAATCACTCAAGTCAAAATCGAACGAAACATCCAATCCTGAACCTACGGCCAACTGGTAATAATTGGCCAGGGCCAAATAGGTTCGTTTTACGAGTTCAGGCTCGGGAAAAGAACGGGAAAGCTGTTCGTCTAAGGTTAGCAAATCGGCTCCGTTCCAGAGCAGCACGGCGTAAGCTTTTTTCTCGTCGCGTCCGGCCCTGCCCGCTTCCTGAAAATAGGCTTCGGGCGAATCGGGCACATCGAGATGCACCACCGTTCTCACATCGGCTTTATCGATACCCATCCCAAACGCGTTGGTCGCACATATCATACGTATTTTCCCCTCTACCCATTCTTTTTGCACGGCTTCGCGGGTGGCAGAAGGCAATCCTGCGTGATAAAACCCGGCCGAAATGCCCTGTCGGTTGAGGAAGGTCGCCAATTCACGGGTGCGTTTACGGCTTCGCAAATACACTATTCCCTGACCTTCAATACGCTTACATATTCTTATTAATCTACCTTGCTTATCTTCTTCTTTTTCAACTATGTATGAAAGGTTATTTCGAGAAAAACTTTTTTGATATAAAGCCTGATTTTGAGATTGAAAACGAAGCTTTTCGGTGATATCGTGCGCCACCTCGGGGGTAGCTGTAGCGGTGAGCGCCAGTACAGGCACCTCAGGCAACAAATCCCTCAACCCCGCAATTTGAAGGTAAGAAGGTCTGAAGTCGTAACCCCATTGGGAAATACAATGCGCTTCATCTACGGCAATCAGCGATACATTCATCTTTTTGACCCGCTCGATAAACAGTGCCGTAGCCAGTCTTTCGGGTGATACGTAAAGAAATTTGACCGTACCATACACACAATTGTCGAGCACAATATCTATTTCCCGCTTGTCCATCCCTGAGACAATGCATTGTGCATTAATTCCTCTTTTACGAAGATTGCTCACCTGATCTTTCATCAGGGCGATTAGGGGAGAAATAACCAGACAAAGCCCTTCGCCAGCCATAGCCGGTACCTGAAAACAGATTGATTTTCCACCACCGGTAGGCATCAGGGCAAGTGTATCCTTTCCCTTCATTACCGAACGGATAATATCTTCCTGAAGGGAGCGGAATTCCGTATATCCCCAATAACGCAATAAGACCTGATGTATATCTTGTTTCATCCGTTAAACGGCTGTTTTTTCAAAGTTAAAAATTTCCGCACGCTATGTTTTTCTTTAGTCCCCGGCTCAAAATCCTTATATTCGTGAAGTGTTGAATTTAAACAGGAGAACGATAAATGTTTGCAGAACAAACCGCCCAATCTTCCATCCGTATTGAGAAGTCCCCAAAATCAAGAATCCACGAAGTCGATTTTAACAATATCATTTTCGGCCGTCAGTTTGCCGACCACATGTTCAGTATAGACTATGTAAACGGTCAATGGCAAAACCCGGTTATCAGTCCTTACCAGCCTATCCCCATGAGTCCGGCTACGCATGCGCTTCACTACGGGCAAGCCATTTTTGAGGGAATGAAAGCCTACAAAAACGACAAAGGTGAGGTTTACCTGTTCCGTCCGGAAGAAAACTTCAAGCGATTGAACAGCTCGGCCGAACGTATGTGTATGCCCCAGCTTCCCAAAGCCATCTTTATGGAAGCACTGACAGAGCTCATCAAACTTGACCGCGATTGGATTCCTTCACAGGCGGGTGCCTCACTTTATATTCGTCCGTTTATGTTTGCTACCGACGAATATATTGGCGTTAAACCTTCTGAAACCTACCGTTTTATGATCTTTACCTGTCCGGTATCGGCTTATTATTCGGAGCCGGTAAAGGTGAAAATCGAGACGGTGTACAGCCGCGCTTTTGAGGGTGGTGTAGGAAGAGCGAAGGCCGCCGGAAATTATGGCGGCGCGCTTTACCCTGCCCGTATGGGACAGCAGGAAGGCTATCACCAATTAGTATGGACCGATGCCAAAGAACACAAATACATTGAGGAGTCGGGTACCATGAACATCATGTTCATGATTGGCGACAAGCTGCTTACTCCTCCCACAAGCGGCACTATTCTACCCGGTATTACCCGGAGCAGTGTGCTCACACTCGCCCGCGACTGGGGTTTAAATGTGGAAGAAACCAGCATCCACGTGGACGAAGTGATCAGCGCACTCAAAAAAGGCACGCTGACCGAAGCCTTCGGAACAGGTACCGCTGCGACCATCGCCCACATCAAGCTTATCGGTTACCGTAACAAACGCTACGAGCTGCCCGATATCGAAACCCGCGTTTTCTCCAATAAGGTGAGCGAGCACCTTGAGCTACTGCGTCGTGGCCTTATCGAAGATAAACACAACTGGATACAGCGCGTCTGCTAACCTCCTCCGTTGTTATATCGGTTTCCCGAAAACGAAACTCTTTTTTGATAAACCGCTTCTTTACAGGAGCGGTTTTTTCTTTCACATCTTTTCTGTTGCTTTACCTACAAGCCCATGCATGGCCTGCTATACGCTATCGCACAAGCCGCAGTACATACGCCGCCTCACCAGTATTGACTTTCAACAGGTAAGTGCCCGACTCAAGCCCCGGATCCCAATCGATTAAAGCCGAACGCGTAAAATGCCGCGTGGCGACAAGCTGCCCCTGAAGGTTGTACACTTGCAGCACTCCGCTTTGTTCACCCGGTAATTGTAGATAAAACACACCCGAAGAAGGATTGGGAAACAACAAAGCTCCCCCGCTCCCTTCCTGCTCTCCGATTGCCGATACATTTACCCAAAGCGAATCGGAAATGTTACTGCAAGTGTTCGTATCGGTTATGCTCACCTGATAATATGCCGCAGATGTGACCGTATAAGTGTGCTGCTGTGCGCCCGAAATAGGCTGATTATCGGCAAACCATTGATAGGCCGCTGCCACAGCAGGGGTGCTGAGCACCGGAGCCGCCGAACCATCGATAGCCGGTCGTGCAGGAAGCGGATGTACCTGCACCGAAACCTCGGCCACTTCGCTTGTACATCCGGCCTGATTTACGGTTTCTACGGTATAAATACCTGCCAAAGCGGTTACAATAGACGAAGTAGTATCGCCGGTATTCCACAGGTAAGAGCTATAGCTGCCACTCACTGCCAGGGTTGTTTGCGCTCCTTCGCAAATACTGACCTCGCCGGTAATAAGTGGAGTGTAGTGTGTTTCGAGAAGCATCCGGAAAGCGTCCGTTTTGCCATAACCATACGAAATAGAAGGATCGGGACCTGTAAACACATCTTTTTTTGCCGAAGCAATCAGGTGCTGCCTAAAATCGGCCCATGTGCTTTGCGGGCATTTCTCCAGCAGGAGCGCTCCTATTCCCGCTACTACAGGCGAAGCCATCGAGGTACCTCCGTTACGCATGTGCATCCCGTCGGGCGATAGCTTCCAGGGTTCATTTACCTGCATATAGGCCAGTGAAGCGAGCGGTCCGGCACTCATTGTCAGATCGCCGCTGGCTGATATTTCGGGTTTGAGACGATTATCGCGCGTAGGCCCACGGCTCGAATTAATAGAGATTTGTCCGGTAGTGCCGGGTAAAGTCTGCACATTACCTGCATAATCGGTATAGCTTACGTAATTGTGATAATTCCCTACTGTAATTACAGATTCGAGACAGGTAAAGGAGCTGACGAGTATCTTGCTGGAATCGGGAGTCCGGTAATTTACCATGTCGGGAAATTGTGCGACAGAAGGAAGACCGGCGGAAAACATGGCCGAGTACCCCAGTGTGGGAGTGGACCAAATGTCGAAGGTACCCTGCCCTGTGGTCATAAAACGAAAACGGTATTGGCTCGAATCGGGTTCTTTAAGGTGTACTTGAAGAAGGTATAAATCATCCTGCAACTCGGCATAAAAATCAACTATCGCGAGGATATTTCCATTGTTGCGAATGGTATCGGTATGGATCGTATTCAGAAAATCGGCGACCCGGTAAAACTCTGTTCTTCCGCGAAAGCTATAGGGGCTATCGGAATCGGCTCCTACTGCGATATGCACCTGATTAAAGGCAGCGGTATCGGCCCATGCCTCGAAAAATACCGCGTCGTACGGCAAAACGCCCTGCCCCGCCGGCAAATAGGAAAACCAGGTAAAGCTGGTATCGCTGGTTACGGGATACGAAAGGTGATAATTGCCCCAATTGCCGGAGTTACCAGCCGCACAAACCATCAGGCGACCGGGTTTTTCACGAATAAGACTGTCTATATAACGGGCGGCGGGATCGCGTCCGTCGTGCGAGCCCAGGTAAGTACCCACACTGGCATTAATCACACAGGGCATACCGAGCGAATCGGCTATCCTGTAAATATAATCGACTGCATCGGCTACCGTAGCGGTCCAATTGGGCAACCCGAAATGCGTTTTGACCACCACCAGCGAGGCATCGGGTGCTACTCCTTTATGTGTACCGGTAGCGTTACCGTTACCTGCGGCACAGCCGGCCACGGTAGTACCGTGCGCCGCATAGTCGGCCTGCGTACATTGCCCGTTACGAATGGCGGTGCTATCCCAGGCTTGTCCGTATCCGTAAAGCGCAGGAGTAAGCTGCGGATCGGAGGGAAGACTTTGATCCCATACCGCCAATACACGTGTATTACCGGCCGAATCGAGAAAATCAGGATGAAGAAAATCCACTCCGGTATCGATAATGCCCACCACTACTCCCTTACCCGTATAAGCACGATGAAGAGCCGCGTAACCGGCATGTACAGAATCTATATTGTTACGTACCCGCATGGTATCGTTCAAAGCAACACCTTCGTGCAGCCTGAAGCCGGCTGAACGCACAAAATGCTGCGCGAGCAACTCGGGGATCAGGCCGGGCGATACCCATACCACGTGTGTATTTCCGGCAGTATAGCGAAACACTCCTCCCCGCGCATCGAGCCAGCTTTTGATCTGCGCGCCGTCGCCCTTCAGAAAGAGGTGTACCGACTGCTCCGTTCGCCCCGACTCCTGCAAATACGCTTTTAATTCAAAAGGCATTACAGCCTGTGCAAAACCGGAATTACCCAGGCATCCCAGCAGTAAGACCAGCATAAAAATTCTCCCTGTCATGTGTTAAAGATAAAGATTCGCTCCGTACGGATGAGCGAAATGTAAGCCATCGCGTGAATTGGCAAAAACAAAAAGAAAAGTTAGTGAAAATGAATCGCATAAAGAATGGACACCTGAAAAAAATATTTTTTCAAGCTTGTAATTTGGCCGTACGATTTTCGCTCCTGCGATCTGCTTATACTTTTAAATTCCTTATTTTTAACTTGTATTGAAGGGATATAAAAAATCAGATTACTTTCCGGATAAAAAGGAACGTTCTCATTTTTAAACTATTAAATATACAAGTAGCGCACCGTCTCTTATGCCAGATATCTACGCACTATACCGCCAGTTGGAACAGGATCAGGTCATGCTTTCGTTCAAAGGCTCTTTTACGCCTGAGCTGCTTACCGGTATGCTGCACATTGTAGAGTCGAAGCTGGCACACGAAACCCCGGTCAGGGTAAAGAAGAAAGTGTTCAACGTATTGGTGGAGTGTTTACAGAACCTTTATCAGCATATAGATTCCGAATTACCCGCTTCGCTGAATCCCACGGCAGGATCGGGCATTTTTATGATCGGAAAAAAAGAAGCGCACTACTTTATTCTCACCGGCAACTTCATTCCTTCCGAAAATGTACAACTGTTAAGGCAGCAAATTGACGAAGTAAACGGCATGAACCGCGATCAGCTCAGGAAACATCACCGCTCGGTACTGAATAACGGACAGGTTTCTTTCAAAGGCGGAGGCGGACTCGGCATTATTGATATTGCCCGCAAATCGGGCCAAAAACTGGAATACCGCTTCTTACCTGCCGATCAGCGACATTCTTTTTTTTCACTCCATGTAAAAATCACTTCCTGAAAAAATCTACCGGTATGGAAAATATTTTGCTCAAAAGCACCCCAAAAACCCCGGCGGTTGAATTAAATAAAGAACGTGGATTTCTCGAGCTCAAAGGTCGTTCGATCCCCGAAAACTCGATCGAATTTTACAAGCCTCTGCTCGACTGGATAGAAGCCTATTCAAAATCGCCGGTATCGCGTACAGAATTTAACATCAAGCTGGAGTACTTCAATACCAGCTCTTCCAAATGCCTGCTCGATATGTTGAAAAAGCTCGAAAGAATACGCGAATCGGAGCTGCTGATAAAATGGTATTACGAACAAGACGATGAGGATATGCTGGAAGCCGGGCAGGATTACGAGGCTATTGTGCGTATTCCTTTTAAAATGATTGAGGTGTCGGAACTGGAATAACGAATAAACATGAAGAACATTAATCCACTGATTTTTACGCTTTTACTCAGTTTATTTCTCACTTTTTCGGTCTGGAGCACTGTAGCGTTTATTCAGCATGGTAAAGCCTATCAGCGCGAAATGGCGCGCTATGCCGAAGCCCTTAATTTTAAAAACAGGCTGCTCAACATCGACGAATGGTTACCCGGTAAAAAGGCTTACCGCGCGGCATTGCATAAGGCCGAAGAACATCACGAATCTTCGGTGCGCAATTACGATCTGGCCCTACAAGGGGCTTACCAATTGGTAGTGGGCGCTGTGCTATTTTTAGCGCTCGTAGCCCTGTTATTTAGCTGGCGGGGCGAATTTGCCCGCTATTTTGCCCAAGCCATGCTCGCCGTAGCTATTGTGTGCCTGGTCAACGGACTTTTTTTCCCCATGCTGGAAATAGGAGCCTTTAAAGCCAACCTCGAAATACCGGTAAAAACAGAAATACCTTACGTCGGTATCGAAATTGATCTGAGCCGTACATTCGACGGCAGAATGTACTTTTATTACCAAAACAAATCGGTATCCGATTTGGTACAGATGCTCCTGCAAAGTGGCAATGGTATCATTGCCGTATGTATCACGCTATTCAGCGTAGTAGTTCCACTATTTAAAGTGTCGCTTTCGCTGCTGATGCTGATCAGCCGGCCGCTGAGAAACCGAAAATGGCTGGTAAAAACCGTTTCCTGGATAGGCAAATGGAGTATGGCCGATGTGTTTGTGGTCGCGGTATTCCTGGCATTTCTCTCGTTCTACAACCTGAATACCGGTATAGATACCGAAAGCTCTACCCTGCCCGGACTCTATTTTTTCCTTTCTTACTGTTTGCTTTCCATGCTGTCGTTTCCCCTGATTGAAAGGGCTATAAAAGCGGAAAAACAAGGTGAAAAGGTAAAACAGGACGCTTAACGCAAAGGCGGATGCCAGCGGTAATGCCCGACAATAGTAGCCCTGAAAAGAAAATCTTCGAGCTGCGGTCCGCAACAAATATTGTGCACAATCATATACCGTGAGGTGCCCGGCACTTTATGGTTTACCACCAGTCCTATGTGTCCGGCCGCTATATCCCAGCATACGATATCGCCGGGTAAATAATCCGCTTCATTACTGGTAATGGGCTTTTTGGCTCCCTTTCTTTCCAGAAACGTCTGTATGTTGGGCACACGCCGATGATCTATATTGCGATCGAGCTGCGCGCTTTTGCGACGACGGTCATATTCAGCTTTGGCTTTTTTCATGTCTTCATGAATAAGCTGCTGCAAATCATAACCTGTTTTCCGATAAGCGCGAATAATTACGTCGGTACATACGCCGATATTTTCGGGTACATCACCTCCCGGGTAATCGATGCGGTAGTAGGAACCGTCGTACGTTACCTTTTGCTTCGTTTGCTGCACGGTGGCTTCACAAAGCTTTTTTACAAAGGGGTCGGATACGGGTTCGGCAGTAGTAGAGCTCAGGCTGCCCTGGCAGGAAAAAATACCCACCACTATCCATAGAAGCAGAAATCGTAAACGCAGCATACGGAGAAATTTTATTGGGTCTTCACCCAGGGATAGCGGTACTCATAATCCCTGAATTCTTCCGAAATCCAAATATAGGTGATACCGATGCGGTATTTCGTCCAGCCTTCGAGCGCCAAACGTTCCTTATCGCGCTGGGCAGCGTTGGCAATGATCTGATAATCGTCGTTCAGGTTGGCACGGTGCGGACTGGTTCTTTTTATCAGCTTGAGAATACGATAGCCCTGCTTGCCATCGGGGGTCTGAAATGCGATAGGGCGGGAAAAGGCTCCCTCCTGCATCTGGTCGATGGTAATAAACAGTTGCGGATCGAGCTCGGCAATATCGAAGCGGGCATCGCCGGTAGCAGGATTCATCATTTTACCGTGATTGAACTTACTTTCCTCGTCGGTCGAATACAGCAGCACCGCCTCTTCAAAGGAGAGGGTACCCTCTACCAATTGTGTCGAAATGCTGTCGAGCTTCTGCCCTGCTTCGCGTAGCTGGATGGCGCTGACTTTCGGAATATACAGGATATGACGTCCTTTGTACTCTTCGCCACGGCGCTGAATAAGCTGCATGAAATGGAAACCGTAATCCGTTTCAAACACTTCCGAATATTCTCCGTCTTTCAGGCGGAAAGCAATAGCATCGAACTCGGGTACAAATGTTCCCCGGCGCACAAAATCCCATTCTCCGCACTTAGAATTAGTTCCGGGGTCTTCCGAGTACAGGGCTTCGAGACAAAAACTGGTTTCCCCTTTTATGATCTGCGTCCGCACTTTCTCCAGCTTTTCCCTAACCGCTTTTTTATCTTCGTCGCTCACTTTGGGCACAATGGTAATCTGCCCTATTTCTACCTGTGAGTTGATATAAGGCAGACTGTCCACCGGAATTTTCTCAAAAAAACGCCGAATATCGGAAGGTGTCACTTTGACTTCGCTCACAATTTTACTTTCCATCGCCTGCGAGGTCAGCTTGTCTTGAATCACATCGTGAAATTCTTCTTTGATCTGATCGATGCTTTTCCCGTAAAACTCTTCCAGCTTTTTACGTCCGCCAATCTGATTTTCAAAATACCGGATACGGGCATCGAGCTCCGACATGACCTGATTCTCGGGTACGCTTACACTATCCACCTCCGCATTATGGAGCAAAAGGTATTGAAGCAGCAATTGATCCAGAATTTGTCCGTAAGGATTCGCCCCCAGGTTGATACCCTGCTGTTCGGCTTGCAGACGTTGGGTTTCGAGTTCCGACCAAAGCACCGGTTTATCGCCCACTACGGCCACTACGCGATCTATATTTTGCTGAGCCTGCGCTAAAGAGGCCAGCGACAGTGCCGTAAAAAGCAACAGGAACTTAATTTTCCACATAATTTTTAATTTCGGCCGAAGCGGATTTCAACAGTTCGATTCGCATCTGCTTTATCAGTTCGGTGGTACGCAGGTTCAAAATGCGTGCCTTAATATTTTCTCTTTCCAAACTCAGCGGAGAGAAGGAATCTTTCAGCCGGTAGTCGTATATCCACAAGTAATACGCAAATTCTTCGTCTTCAAATTGTGCCGATTTCTGCTGTTCCAAAAAAGCCTGCTTATCGTCGAGACGCAGCGGTACTTCACGTAACAGCTCGTTCAGATAAACCCAGCTTTCGGAATCGTTGTAGTAGTTAACGGCGTTTTCGGCACAATATTTTTCCAGTTCTACCCTATCGGCTTTTACGGTCGATTTGTACCAACGAGCCACTTTTTCTTTTTGGCGATCGTTTTTATCGAGCTTGATGTACAGCACTTTTACGATATAGTCGGCCAGCTTAAAATCTTCCTGATTCTCCTGATAATGCGTTTCGATCTCTGTTTCGCTTACCGTAGTATCAAGCTTTTGCTGGGCGTATTCTTTTTCGTAGGCATAAATAAGCAGGGAACGTCGATAGTGTTCGAGCCGGTTTTGCACATCGAGCGCTTCATTGGGCAGTTCCTGCTCGGCCCGGTGCAGCATCACGGACTCCCGTATCCAACCGTCGGTGTATTCCTTCACAAATACGAGGCTGTCTTCGGGACTGAGCCCACGCGGCATCTGCTTTCTTACTTCCGAAAGGTAAAGGGTCTTGTCGTACACTTTTGCCAGCAAGCCCTCTTCGGACACCGTCTGCTGCCGGCAGGAAACCGCCAGTAAACCGACAAGGCAACCGAAGATAAGCCCGTACTTCATTTATTTGATGCTGTGCAGCACTTCTTTGTTTACCTCTACCGGATAGCGCGCACGCAGCGACTTGATCCATTCGGCTTCGAGGTAATTTTGGTAATCGGAAGTGATTTGTCCTTTTCCTTCGGCCAGCGTTTTGGGAGCGGGATCCAATATACGAAGCGTACGAATAATCACCACCTGCCCGTTGTAGGGAATATCTTCCGAAAGTCCGGTGCTTTTTGGGGTGTGATTGGTCAACAATTCGTTGTCTGAACCGATAAAGGTTCCCGTTTCAATTTTCAGATTGAGCTGCGAATCTTTATTGTATTTCTCGGCGAGTGCGGCCGGATCAAGTTTTCCTTTTTTCAAATCCTTGCGAAGCGCTTTGGCAATTTTTGCATCGGCGGCGTAATAGATTTCGGACTGGTAACGAATAGGCCACATATAATTCTGCTTATTGGCTTCGTAAAATTCGGCTAAGCCGGCGCTGTCTTTCACCGCTTTCGACCATACTTTCTGCTCGGTGAGCTCAAACAGCAGGATACCGTCGCGGTACTCGTTCATCAGCAAACGGAAATCAGGATAGCTTTCTTCCAAACGGGCATCTTCGTATCCGATAATGATCTGATTTTTCCAACGCTCGTAGCTGCGGTTTACATACACGTGAATGTCTTCGCGCTGGCCTTTACGCTGATTGCCCAAAATATAAGCGGTAAACTCCTGCTGGGTATATTTCTTACCGGCAAATTCAAACATCACCGCTTTAAAGTTGGCGGTATTGCGCCCATCCCAGGCCGCGTAGAACACCAGTGTATCTACCGCTTTGTAATAAGGAGCGAGGGCTTTTTCATTTTCTTTAAATCCGTATTTGGCTTTCAGCTTGTTGACAAACGATTGCTGCGGAAGCTGCGAACGCGAATCACGCGCTATACGCTGACGGATCGATGCTTTTAGTTCGTCGAAGGGTTCGAGCGGCTTCAGCTCCAAACGTTTGATAATATGATATCCGTATGAAGTGCGGATTACGGGAGAAATATCGCCGTCTTCTTTGAGTGCAAAAGAGGCATTCTCAAATTCTTCTACCATTTGCACGGTTCCATTGGTACCGAAAGGCGCAAGCTCACCTCCTCGGCGGCTGGATCCTACGTCGTCGGAATGCAGCAGGGCCATTTCTGCAAATCCTTCGCCGGCGATGATCCGGTCGCGAATCTCCTGTATTTTGGCGAGGGCTTTTTCCTGATTTTCGGGAGTGTCTTTTGCGGTAGCCGAAATGAGGATATGGGCCACACGGATGGTTCCTCGTGCAGGACGACGGTCGGTCACTTTAATAATATGATAGCCGTAATTAGAACGTACCGGCATGGAAATTTCGCCTGTGTTGAGCTTATAGGCGGCACTTTCGAAAGGATACACCATCCGAAGCGCGGTAAAATAGCCCAAATCGCCTTTGTTTTCGGACACCGAAGGATCTTCGGAGCCGTTTTTGCCCGAGGCTACCTGCGCAAAATCGCCGGTTTTAATCACTCTTTCGCGAAGGGCTATCGCTTTTTTCCAGGCGGCAAGGGTATCTTTCGGGTCTGCTTCCCAGTCGCAACGTACCAGAATATGGCTGGCCCTGATTTCTTCTTTCATTCGGTCATAAGCCTCTTTGACCAAATCTTCCGACAACTCATTATCTACCAGATAAGGGCGGGCTAACTGCTTGCGGTATCCGGCCAGCTCGTCGCGGAATTTACGAACGGTATCAAGTCCTAATTCCTGAGCATCAGCTACTTTTAGCCTGAAATTGGTAAAAAGTTCCATGTACTCGTCCAGTGCCTGAGGAGACACGTTAGCCTCTTTGTTGTTTTTACGGTAAATGGCTTCAAACTCCGACTTGTACACGGGTTTGCCATTAACAGTCATGATCACGGCATCGTTCTGCTGTGCCAACACAGGCGTACTGAGCAACAAGGCCAGTGCCCATCCGAAAAAAGGTGTGATTTTCATGCGCGTAGGAATGATTCGTGGAGGATTTATAGCGTTTTAAACAATACTGTAATTGGGTGCTTCGCGGGTAATGTTGATGTTGTGCGGGTGACTCTCGCGGAAACCGGCTGTGGTAATTCTGACAAAACGGGCTTTCTCCTGCAATGAAGGTACGTCTTTGGCACCGCAATAGCCCATTCCGGCTCTCAGTCCGCCGACTACCTGATAAGTCACCTCGGCCAAATGACCTTTGTAGGGCACACGCCCCGAAATGCCTTCGGGTACCAGTTTTTTAATATCGTCTTCCATGTCCTGGAAATAACGGTCTTTCGATCCCTGTTGCATGGCTTCGATAGAACCCATACCGCGATAGGATTTGAATTTTCTTCCTTCGTAAATGATGGTTTCTCCGGGCGATTCTTCCACTCCGGCAAACATCGAGCCAACCATTACGGTAGAGGCACCGGCTGCAATAGCCTTTACCACGTCGCCGGTATAACGGATACCACCATCGGCGATAACAGGTACGCCTGTCCCTTCGAGCGCTTTGGCCACTGTCATCACGGCATAAAGCTGGGGAACGCCCACACCGGCAATCACGCGGGTGGTGCAGATAGAGCCCGGACCTATACCAACTTTCACCGCATCGGCTCCGGCTTCGACCAAAGCAAGTGCGGCTTCGGGGGTGGCGATGTTACCGACCACTACTTCGAGCGAGGGATGCGCTTCTTTTACCTGCTTGAGCACCTGCACTACGGCAGCGGTATGTCCGTGCGCCGTATCGATCACGACGGCATCCACACCGGCAGCCACCAGGGCAGCTACACGTTCGGCAGTATTGTGCGTAATGCCCACCGCAGCCGCTACTCTGAGGCGACCGAGGTGATCCTTACAGGAATTGGGATGTTCTTTGAGCTTGATAATATCGCGGTAGGTGATAAGGCCAACGAGCTTAAACTCATCGTCCACCACCGGAAGCTTTTCAATTTTATTTTGCTGAAGAATGCCTTCGGCCTGAAACAGGTCTATTCCTTTTTTAGCCGTAATCAGCTTGGTGGTGGTCATTACTTCGGCTACGGGCTTGCCGGTTTTCTTCTCAAAACGCAGATCCCGGTTGGTCACAATACCCACCAGCTTATGGTTTCCATCGATTACAGGAATACCCCCTATTTTGTTCTCCGACATAATTTTCAGGGCATCGCCTACGGTAGCATTTACCGGCAAAGTAATCGGATCCTGAATCATTCCGCTTTCCGAACGCTTCACCTTACGCACCTCGGCCGCCTGCTTTTCGACACTCATATTCTTATGAATTACCCCTATTCCACCCTGTTGCGCCAGGGCAATAGCCAGTGCCGATTCGGTTACGGTGTCCATCGCGGCCGAAACGAGCGGCAGGTTGATAACGATATTGCGGGTAAGGCGCGAACGTATGTCCACTTCGCGGGGGAGCACTTCCGAGTAGTTGGGTACGAGAAGCACATCGTCGTAGGTAAGCCCTTCGCCGATGATTTTGGAATCAGATACGGTCATAAGCGTAATTCCGGTCTTTAAAATTGCGCAAAGTTACGAAATTTGCCGCAACCGTTCCCTAAAAAAAGAAGGGAAGGCTTTAACGGGTACACACATAAAGCGGTTCCTGCGGATCGAGGCGGTAACGTTCACGCAGCGTCTCGCCCAAGGTATCGCCGATACGGACTTCTTCTACCCTAAAACCGGCTTCGCGAAGGCGATCGGGGTAATCCAGCCCGTAAAGGCGCAGGTGATCTTTCTGCCAAAAGTGTTTTTCACGGTCTTCGGGACGGGTAATCGTCGGATCTTCGAAAGTGCTGCTTCGCGTATAATCCATCGGAACCTGCATAATGGCAAAACCGCCGGGACGCAGCACACGAAACAGCTCACGCATACAGCGCCGATCATCTTCTACATGCTCCAGCACATGATTACAGAGAATCACATCGTAACTTTCGTCGGGAAAAGGAATATGGTGCAAATCCATTTTCACTTCGGCCAAAGGCGATACCAAATCGGCCGTAGTGTATTTCAAGTTTTTCAGCGCTTTAAAACGATGGTAAAAACATTGCTCGGGAGCTACGTGCAGCATCTGATGCGGAGCCGTAAAAAAATCCGTTTTCTCCTGCAGATAAAGCCAGAGCAAGCGGTGCCTTTCGAGCGAAAGGCAATTGGGACACAGCACATTGGGTCGCTGGCGGGCACCGTAAGGTAAAAAACGCTTATAAGTTTTGGTACATACCGGACATTCTACCTTATTGCCTTTCAGAAAAAGCGGGGCAAAAAGCCTGAACACATAGCTGAGCCGGATGAGCCAGGGCCGGGGAATGGTTTTGAGCAACCAGCCGTATAGTTTCTTCATAGGTTCTTTTCTCGCGGTGTAAAACTATGCATTTCCGGAATTAATCCCGATAAAAAGCAGGCACTCTCTCCGGCCAGGGTTTATTTTTTACAGGAACTAAAGCCGGAAACCAAGCGATTTGTCAAATATTCGCTTACTTTAATGCCTGTAACCACTTGTGTAGCGTATGAAAAAAATAGCCGTATTTACTTCGGGCGGCGATTCGCCCGGAATGAACGCCTGTATTCGCGCGGTAGTGCGTACGGGCATCTATTACGGAATGGAAGTGATGGGCATCCTGCGGGGCTACGAAGGCATGATCAACAACGAGTTTATTCCATTGGAACGCCGCTCGGTAGCCCGTATCATCAACCGGGGCGGTACTTTGCTTAAAACGTCGAGAAGCGCACGTTTTATGCAGCCCGAGGGTCGTAAAATAGCCCTCGAAAATTTGCAAATGCACGGTATCGAAGGCGTGGTGGCCATCGGAGGCGATGGTACTTTTCGCGGTGCGGCTACCTTCAGCGAAATGAGCAATATTCCTTTTGTGGGCTGCCCGGGTACCATAGACAACGACCTGTCGGGTACCGATTATACCATAGGCTACGATACCGCACTGAATACTGTAGTCGAAGCCGTCGATAAAATAAGAGACACTGCCGAAAGCCACGACCGCCTGTTTTTCGTAGAAGTAATGGGTCGCGATGCGGGGCTTATCGCCTTGCGCAGCGGACTGGCCGTAGGTGCCGAAGCCATTCTGATTCCCGAAACCAAAACCGATATCCCGGAACTTATCCGCAAGCTGTCGGAAGGACGCAAAGACAAATCTTCGAAAATCATCATCGTGTCGGAAGGCGACGAAGAAGGCGGCGCCTTCAGCGTAGCCCGTCAGGTAAGAGAAGCCCTGCCTGGTTTCGACACGCGGGTCACCGTGCTCGGACACCTGCAACGCGGGGGCAACCCCACCTGCCTCGACCGGGTACAGGCTTCGCGTATGGGATTTGCCGCAGTAGAAGCGCTGCGGGCTGGCGAACGCAATGTGATGGTGGGTATTGTCAACGGACAAATCAGGCTTAACCCCTTCCAAAAAACCGTAAAGCACCTGCAAGGGCTCAATCCCGATTACCTGAAGATGATGGAAATTCTTTCGCTCTGAGCGGGTTTATCGTTTTCTGCAAGCCCTATTTCCTACTTTTGCCGAGCCGACTATGAACCATAGCGAACGAATCACCTATTTTGCCGATGTGCTGCTGCCTTTGTCGGTACCGCAGTACTACACCTATCGGGTACCCTTCGACCTGAACGAAGTTCTCTTCGAAGGACAAAGAGTAGTGGTTCAGTTTGGCGCCCAAAAACGCTACACCGCGCTGGTAAGGCGTATCCATCAGACTCCTCCGCGCCATTACGAAGCCAAGTACATCGAAGCGGTGCTCGACCCGGGACCGCTGGTGCACGAAAGCCAGTTTATATTCTGGGAATGGATGGCCTCATATTATTGCTGTCACCCGGGCGACGTAATGAATGCCGCCCTGCCCGGAAGCCTGAAGCTGGCCAGCGAAACCCGTATCGTAGCCGGTACAGCTTATCATCGCGACACCGTATTCAACGAAAAAGAGCAGGTAATTCTCGACGCGTTAGAAACCCGTGAAGTGCTTACGCTGAAAGAGATTGCCGAATTACTTGCACAGCAAACCGTTCAACCCTACGTAAAATCGCTGCTCGAAAAGGGTGCCGTAATGGTCGAAGAAGAGCTGAAGCAGAAGTATAAGCCGCGTTACGAAACCTTTCTCCGTCTGGCCCCCGCCTACGCTTCGGAAGAAGGCTTGAAAAACCTTTTCGACAGCCTCGGCACTAAAAAAAGCACAGTAAAGCAGGTAGAAATTCTGCTGCGTTTTATACAGCTTTCCAACCGTTATAGCGGTACATCCGAAGACGTACGCAAAGCCGATCTGTTAGAAGAAATGCCCGAACACAGCAGCTCACTTCAAACCCTGCTCCGTAAAGAAGTGTTAGAATCCGTGCAGGTCAGGGTGGACAGGCTGGGTGTTTACGAAGGCGAAACCGTTGCGGTAGCAGCGCTTTCGGAGGCACAGCAACAAGCCCTCGATCAGGTAAGGCATGGATTTTCGGAAAAAGAAGTGGTGCTTTTGCACGGGGTAACCTCGGGTGGGAAAACCGAAATTTACATCCGCCTCATCGAAGAAGCGCTGGCCTCGGGCGAAAATCAGGTCTTGTACCTGCTTCCGGAGATTGCCTTAACCACGCAGATCATCAACCGGCTGCGGAAACATTTCGGCGACGAGGTAGGCATTTACCATTCGCGCTTCAACGAGCAGGAACGCGCCGAAACCTGGGCGCATACGCTGAGCGGAAAGTACCGGGTGCTGCTCGGAGCACGTTCGGCCCTGTTTCTCCCCTTCCGGCAACTCGGACTTATTATCGTGGACGAAGAGCACGAAAACAGCTTCAAGCAGTTCGACCCGGCTCCGCGTTACCATGCCCGCGATTCGGCCATTATGCTGGGGCATCTTCAAAAATGCCGGGTACTGTTGGGTTCGGCTACCCCTTCGATAGAATCTTATTTTAATGCGCAGCAAGGAAAATACGGATTTGCCACGCTAAAAAAACGCTACGGTGGCGTAATGCTGCCCGAAGTGCAATGTGTCGATTTGGGCGAAGCGACCCGGCATAAAAAAATGAAAGGGCATTTTTCCGAAACCCTTATCGAACATATTCGTGAAGTAGTAGCACAAAAAGAACAGGTTATTCTGTTTCAAAACCGGAGGGGCTACTCCCCTTTTTGGCTCTGCGAAACCTGCGGATGGGTACCCCGCTGCCGCAATTGCGACGTAAGCCTGACTTATCACAAGCAAACGCATCAATTGCAGTGCCATTACTGCGCTACGGTTTACCCCCCGCCCAAAACCTGTTCGGCCTGCGGCAGCCATAAGCTTAAAATGCTCGGCTTCGGTACCGAAAAAATAGAAGAAGACCTGACCTTGCTCATTCCCGGCATACGGGTGGCGCGTATGGACCTCGACTCGACCCGTTCCAAAAACGCCTATTACAACCTTATCCGCGAATTTGAAGCCCAGCGCATCGATGTGCTGGTGGGCACACAGATGGTCACCAAAGGACTCGATTTCGACAAGGTGGCGCTGGTGGGGGTGCTCAATGCCGATTCGCTGCTTCATTATCCCGATTTCAGAGCTTTTGAGCGCTCTTTTCAACTGCTGGTGCAGGTATCGGGTCGGGCCGGACGCAAGCAGAAACGCGGAAAAGTGCTGATCCAAACCTACACACCCAACCATTGGATTGTACAAAAGGTGATGCAAAACGATTACGAAAATATGTACAGCCAGGAGCTTATCGAACGTAGAAATTTCGCCTATCCTCCTTTCGTAAGGCTGATAAAAATCACCTTAAAGCACAAGGATCTGCAAAAAGTGGAAGAAGGTGCCCGTTACTTAGCCGAACAATTGCGTACCACTCTTGGTAAAAGGGTATTGGGTCCCGAACAGCCCTTAGTACCGAGAATACGGAATTATTTTTACCGCACCTTGCTCCTTAAGCTCGAACGCGGATCGGAATACGCGCTGCGCAAACAGGAGATGAACGAAAAAATTCTCGATTTCAAAATTCACCCCGAATATAAGCCGGTGCTGGTCGAAGTAGATGTGGACCCCGTGTAAATCCGCTGTCAGGATGAAGTTTCCGAAAGGGTATCAAGATTGAGCCTCGGAAAAGCATCGATATAAGAACCCGGCGTTACGTTAATAATTTCGGTTCCTTTTTTACGCGCGTACCCTTCGAGCGTGAAATAGCTTTGAAAGGTATTCATGAATTTGTAGAGAATGTGATGAAGCCTTTTTTGCCCGGAATTCAGCAGATGCGGATACAAGGGAAGCGGCTTGGCTTGTCCCTGACTGTAAAAATGGGTATGCGACATATACACGGTATTGTCTTCGTCCACCCAAATGTCTTTGAGCCACGAATGCTCGGCGCCCACCAGGTAAATTTTTTTAAACCGCATAAACAGGCTAAGCGAAAGGGAATGCCCCAGCACATTGTGCGAACGCGGAATACCCCATTGCCTGTCGAGCGAAAAATAGACAAAACGCCTGAAGCCTTCTATCGGTAAATTGCTGTAAAAGTGGATGCGTATATTCGGATTCTGCACCAGCATTTCCTGCCAGTACTTTACTTTACGCGCTCCCGAGGGCAGAAACAAGGTAAGCGGCCAGGACGTGTTTTCTTGCAGCGCCGTAAAAAATCGAATCCTTTCTTCTTTCCATGAAGGAGTAACCCCTTCGATCCAATACTCGGGTGCCGATATGACGTAGCCCTGGGGCTTTAGCTCCGAATACAGGGCTGTAAGCGCAAAATGGTTTACCGCAATCAGGTATTTTCCTGACAAAAAAGCGGAATGCTTTTCGACGATAGGCTTCAGCGAAGGTCCGTTGCCCAGCAGCACACATTCTTCTTTACCGGACTCATTACGGATACGACCTGACTTTTTCCCGGGCGATACCAGTATTTTCGCCAGCGAAAGCAAACTGGCCAGACTATTTTCGGCAAACAACGTGATACCGGCTTTCATGAGCTTCGCTTTTTGCACAAAGAAAAGAATAATCCCCGAACTATACCTGCCATCCGGCAAATCTCGGGCCGGCAAACGGTCAGTTGCCTATTTCCCTCTCCTGTCGTAAAAAAGAGAAAGATCACCTTTTTAAGGTATTGCATCTGCCCTTTTGTTTCGGCTACATTTGCGCCTTATTAAGAATAATTCTTAATAATGACCGTGTAATTTATACGAAGCTCATTTAACCCCAACCACCTGCTAAACGCTACACCATGAAACACACCGGACCCGATCTCAAACTTGTTACACTTTGGCTGCTCTCGATCATTGGCATGATTCTGCATTTCAATTACCGTGTAAGCGGTATTTTTTATGGTACCGATGTGAAGCTGTCAGACGAAGAGCCCGAAACCCTGGTGATGATCCGGACGCTCTTTTACCACCTGCCCTTTATCTGGATTATCTTTGTGCTTTACACCCGTAACAAGCTGATTGACCTGGGACTGTTAATTGTCAGCGTCATCTATTTTGCCTCGCACGTTGCACACCTGATTGGCGAAGCATTTATCGTAAGCCCTAAAAATTATTCGCAGATAGGACTGCTTGCCGTAGTGCTCATCGTTTCGGGACTGCTGGCCTACGAACATTTTATCCGGTTCAGGTTACACCTGCGCCCTAAACTTACCCACTAAACTATGAATCATTCTATCGGCTTCTTCCCTCTTTTCCGGCTACGACACCTGCTTTGTCTGCTGCTGCTGTTTACCGCGCTGCCTGCCATTGCACAGCAACCCGATACCAAGGTCACGCTGGGTATCAAGCCCGATTACCTGTTTAGTGGTAAAGGAGTGAGAGTGAAAGGCATACTTCCCGGGAAGACCGCTGAAAAATACGGAATCAAAACCGGTGATGTGATCCTGGCTTTTGACGAAAAACCGATTAAAAACGTGTTTGCATACCGCGATTTATTGTCGGAATACAATCCCGGCGATAAGGTAAAAATAAAGCTACTGCGAGGCGACAAAACAATCTTCGCCGAAGTCACTTTCTAACTTAAACCCACATACCGTGAAAAAAATTTCGCTGTTGTGCATGGCGCTTGCCGCCTGCATACAGGGACGGGCACAGTCTTGCCTTACCCCAACGCTCGCAGATGCGCAACTCTGCACCGGAAATACGTTCAACTACACCTCTGCCCTGCCGCTGGCTCTGTACGACGAGCAGATGAACCTGCTTTCTGTAAGCACTTCGCTTAACCTTAGTCCTACAACCAGCACATCGTATAAGTATGCCGCTACCGAATACGTAGGTCCCGCCGATAACAGCTTCGGCACAGGTGCTTTTTACACCACCGTCGATAAATACATCAGTTTCTCGCTGGCCAAAAACATGATCATTAACACGGTCGATGTATATACCGCCGGACCGGGCAACATCACCCTCAAAATCTGTGAAACGAATGTGATCGGAATGATCACTTCCACGCTTGTACAAAAAACGCTGAGCGTACCTTCGTCGGGACTCCATACCCTTCCGCTGGGCATAGCCGTACCCCAAGGCAGCCGTTACAAAATGATACTCGTATCCGAGTCCTGCGGCGGACTTTTCCGCAACGAAAGCGGCAACGCGTTCAACTACCAAAGCACGTCAGGCCACATCACGCTCACGGGCAGCGATTACGATTTTATGGGCTATTACTACTATTTCTACAACTGGAATGTAAGCGATCCGGATTGTGTCAACACCTTGCAAATACAGGTATCGAACCCGCATACAAGCAGCGTATCGGAAACAGTGCCGGGCACGCTCAGCGCTTCGATAAGCGGTGCCTCTTACCAATGGATCAACTGTCAGGACAACAGCCCAATTGCAGGTCAGACCGGTCCGAATTTCACCCCCACCGCAAACGGGAGTTACGCCGTAACCATCGCACAGAACGGATGCAGCTCCACCTCCGACTGCTACCTTTTCAGCAGCGTAAGCATCACTGAAAATGAAGCCGCACAGGTACGTGTTTATCCCAACCCTTTTCAGGACTATCTCCACTTAGAACTGGGCGATACACCGCGTAAGGTTTCGATACGCGTAATCAGCATTGCCGGACAAGAAGTAAAAAATTATACGTTCGGCGCCTATACCTCCGGAACACTGGATCTTGCGGAGCTGCCTTCGGGAATGTATATCCTAAAGCTCATACTCGACACGGACGAAACACGTACACTGCGCATACTGAAACCCTGATAAGTAAGCTACCCTAACTGAAAGCTCCGGAAAAATCTCCGGGGCTTTTTGTTTTTATGGACTTAACTTGTCTTACAGGTCATTGTTACTTTTTCTTATGCTTATCGGAACCAAAAATTTTGAAAAAATTTAACCTTATAGTATGCGTGCATAATATTAAATAATGTTATATTTGGGAGAAATGAAACCTGAAGAAACGCTCGATTTTCACATTCGCTGGGCCTGGCACGGAATAGCCCGGGTATATAACCAGCAGGCCGACCGACACGGCATTACCATGTCTATCGGATACGTATTGCTCAATATCGACCAGCGCAACGGCACGCCTTCTACCCGGCTGGGTCCTAAAATGGGAATGGAGCCCCGAAGCCTTACCCGCACACTCAAAGCCATGGAAGAACAGGGGCTTATTGTGAAGCGTTCGGATAAAACCGACAAACGCCTTGTGCTGATTCACCTGACAGAGCTGGGGCGCCGCAAAAGAGAGCTTTCCAAACAAACGGTTATCCGTTTTAACGAATACCTGCAATCTCAACTGCCGAAACAAAAGCTGAAAGCTTTTTTTGAAGTGATGGGCGAAATTAATCACCTATTGACCAAAGAAAAACCCGGGCGTTTTTTTTAATGCCCGAAAGAACTGTATAAATACACCTTAGTGTTATGAAAAAAATACGCAAAATCGCGGTGCTGGGCTCGGGAATAATGGGTTCCCGTATTGCCTGTCACTTTGCCAATGCGGGCTGCGAGGTATTGCTGCTCGACATCGTTCCGCAAGAACTGACCGAAGAAGAGCAAAAGAAAGGCCGCACGCTTCAGGATAAAGCGGTACGCAACCGTATCGTCAATCAGGCGTTTCAAGCCACCCTCAACGCAAAACCGGCCGCCCTGTACAGCCGTAGCTTTGCTTCGCGCATCCGCACGGGTAATTTCGACGACGATATGCCCGCCCTTGCGCAATGCGACTGGATTATGGAAGCGGTGGTAGAGCGGCTCGACATCAAACGGCAGGTCTTTGAAAAGGTAGAGCAATTCCGCAGTGCGGGAACCCTCGTTTCGACCAATACCTCGGGCATTCCTGTGCAGCTCATGCTGGAAGGGCGTAGCGAAGATTTTCGCCGCCATTTTCTGGGTACGCACTTTTTTAATCCGCCCCGCTACCTGAAATTATTGGAACTTATCCCTACTCCCGAAACCAGCACCGAAACGCTCGACACAATAATGGAATTCGGTACCCGGCAATTGGGTAAGACCACCGTACTGTGTAAAGATACACCGGCGTTTATCGCCAACCGCATCGGCGTATATTCGATTATGGCACTTTTTCACCTGGTCAAAGAAATGGATCTCCGGGTCGAAGAAGTCGATAAGCTTACAGGAACGGTGCTCGGTCGCCCGAAATCGGCCACTTTCCGCACCTGCGATGTGGTAGGCATCGACACCCTGCTCCGCGTAGCACGAGGTGTACATGAGCACTGCCCCCACGACGAAGCCCGCGACACCTTCGTAATTCCCGATTATGTAGCGACGATGGATGAGCGTAAATGGTGGGGCGACAAAAGCAAACAGGGTTTTTACAAAAAAACCAAAAAGGACGACGGCTCCAACGAAATACTTGCGCTCGATTTGCATACGCTCGAATACGCTCCGCAGCAAAAAACGAAATTTGCCACGCTCGAAGGCGCCAAAACGATCGATTCCCTGCCCGAACGCCTGCGTTTTTTGGTAAAAGGAAAAGACAAAGCAGGCGAATTTTACCGCCGGAGCTTTGCCGGACTCTTTGCTTACGTGTCGCACCGCATTCCTGAAATTGCCGATGACCTCTACAAAATAGACGATGCCATGCGTGCCGGTTTCGGCTGGGCACAGGGTCCTTTTGAAATGTGGGACGCACTCGGACTCAAAAACACCCTCGAGCTCCTAAGGGAAAACGGTTTGGAACCTGCCCAATGGGTAAGCCGAATGCACGAAGCGGGACACGAATCCTTTTACCGTTCCGAAAAAGGCAAACGACTTTATTACGACATTTCTTCCGAAAGCTATAAACCCATTCCAGGTACCGAAAACCTTATTGAGCTTGCACAGCTTCGTCCCGAAAATATCGTTTGGCAAAACAGCGGTACTACGCTGACCGATTTGGGCGACGGCATACTCCACATGGAGTTTCATACCAAAATGAACACCATCGGTTCGGAAGTAATCGCCGGACTCCACAAAGCCATTGATACCGCCGAAAAAGAGTATCGGGGACTGGTCATTTCCAACCAGGGTGATAACTTTTCGGCCGGCGCCAACCTGGGAATGATTTTTATGCTGGCCGTAGAACAAGAATGGGACGAGCTCGATTTTGCCATCCGTGCGTTCCAGCAGGCGATGATGCGGGTTCGCTATTCTTCCATTCCCGTCGTAATTGCGCCACACGGTATGGTCCTGGGCGGAGGCTGTGAAATGTGCCTTCATTCTGACAAGGTAGTGGCACATGCCGAAACGTACATGGGTCTGGTAGAATTTGGTGTAGGCGTGATACCGGGAGGCGGTGGCACCAAAGAATTTGCCCTGCGTTTGGGCGACGAGCTGCACGAAGGCGACGTGGCAATCAACCGGTTTCGCGAACGTTTTCTGACCATCGGTCAGGCCAAAGTTTCTACTTCTGCACACGAAGCTTTCGAGCTGGGCTATCTGCGTGAAGGGCAGGATGAAATTATCCTGAATCGCGAGCATCAGCTTCAGTATGCCAAAGAAGCGGCTATTCGCTTGGCCGAAAAAGGCTATACACAACCGGCTCCACGACTCCATATTCCCGTATTGGGCAAGCAGGCCTTAGGAATTGTATATGTGGGCGCCAATTCGATGCGCAGCGGCAATTACATCAGCGAGCATGACCAGAAAATCTCCGAAAAACTGGGTTATGTAATGGCCGGAGGCGACCTTTCCGAAGCGAGTCTGGTGCCCGAACAATACCTGCTCGATTTGGAACGGCAGGCATTCCTTTCGCTTTGCGGAGAAAGAAAAACGCTGGAACGGATGCAAAGCATTCTCAACGGCGGAAAAGTATTACGAAACTGATTTTATACCGAAACCAGCACTTTTTATGCAAGAAGCTTATATTATTACCGGATTTCGTACCGCAGTGGGCAAAGCCGGTCGCGGTGGATTCCGTTTTACCCGTACCGACGATTTGGCGGCAGCCGTGATACGTCATCTGATGGCGAGCGTACCGCAGCTTAATCCCGAACAGCTCGACGATGTAATTGTAGGCAACGCGATGCCCGAATCGGAACAGGGCTTAAATATGGCGCGTTTCGTTTCGCTCATGGGACTCGATACCGACAAGGTGCCGGGCATGACCGTAAATCGGTATTGTGCCTCGGGGCTCGAAACCATTGCCATTGCCGTAGCGAAAATTCGTGCGGGATTAGCCGATTGCATCATTGCCGGTGGCGCCGAATCGATGAGCGCCGTGCCTATGGGCGGCTGGCGTGTAATGCCGCATCCTGAAATTTCCAAAACCCATCCCGACTGGTATTGGGGCATGGGTCTCACCGCCGAAGCCGTCGCTTCGGAGTACAAAGTTTCCCGCGAAGATCAGGATGCTTTTTCCCTGCATTCGCATCAAAAAGCGGTAGAAGCCATCAAAGCCGGAAAATTCAAAAATGAAATTGTGCCTATCGAAATACAGGAAGCCCGCCTCGACGAAAAAGGAAAAAAGAAAACCAGCTCCTTTACCGTCGATATCGACGAAGGACCCCGCGCCGATACTTCGGCCGAAGCACTGGCTAAGCTCAGGCCCGTATTTGCCGAAGGCGGATCGGTAACCGCCGGTAACTCTTCCCAAACCAGCGACGGAGCCGCATTTGTCCTGGTGATGAGCGAAAAGCTTATGAAATCGCTGAACCTTTCTCCTGTAGCCCGATTAGTGAGCTACGCTGCGGCAGGTGTACCGCCGCGCATTATGGGTATAGGTCCCGTAGCCGCCATTCCGAAAGCGATTGAAAAATCAGGCCTGTCGCTGCAAGACATCGATCTTATCGAGCTCAACGAAGCTTTTGCTTCCCAATCGCTGGCCGTAATCCGCGAACTTGGACTGAATCCCGATATTGTCAATGTGAACGGCGGGGCCATTGCATTAGGGCACCCACTCGGCTGTACGGGTGCCAAGCTGACCGTGCAGATTCTAAACGAGCTGGAACGCCGCAAGCAGAAATACGGAATGGTCACCATGTGCGTAGGTACAGGCCAGGGCGCTGCCGGGATATTTGAAAAACTATAAATCCGAATTATCTAATTTAAAGCGATATGAGTCAAGCAATAAAAGGCGGAGAATTTCTTATCCGAGAAACACCTGCAAATGTCGTATTTATTCCCGAAGAGTGGAACGAAGAACAACGTATGATCGCACAAACCTGTCGCGATTTTCTGGAGCAGGAAGTATTTCCTAATGTAGAGCGCCTTGATCAAATGGAAGAAGGACTGATGGTTTCGCTGCTCGATAAAGCGGCCGAGCTGGGCTTGTTGGGCATCACCATTCCTGAAGAATACGGCGGATTCGGAAAAGATTTCGTGACCGGTATGCTTACCACCGAAATTACCGGAGCCGGTAATTCATTTGCCGTGGCGTTGGCTGCACACGTCGGTATCGGAACCCTGCCTATACTCTACTACGGCAACAAAGCCCAAAAAGAAAAATACATTCCGAAGCTGGCCTCGGGCGAGTGGAAAGCTGCATATTGCCTTACCGAACCCGATGCGGGATCGGATGCCAATTCAGGAAAAACCAGGGCCATATTGAGCGAAGACGGAAAACATTACCTGCTCAACGGGCAAAAAATGTGGATCACCAACGGCGGATTTGCCGATGTATATACCGTGTTTGCAAAAATTGACGAAGACGATTACCTGAGTGCTTTCATCGTAGAACGCGGATACGAAGGCATCAGCCTCAATCCCGAAGAAAAAAAGATGGGCATCAAAGGATCTTCTACCCGTCAGATCTTTTTCAATAACGTAAAAGTACCCGTCGAAAATTTGCTTTCCGAAAGGAAAAACGGCTTTAAGATTGCACTTAACATTCTGAACATCGGTCGTATCAAATTAGCCGGAGCAGCCCTGGGCGCTTCCAAACAGGTAATTTCTCATTCAGTAAAATACGCCAACGAAAGGCAACAATTCGGTAGGCCGATTGCCAAATACGGCGCTATCCGGCATAAGCTCGGCGAACAGGCTATTCGTGCTTTTGCCGTCGAAAGTGCGACCTACCGCTGCTCACAGAATATCGAAGAAGCTATTTCTGCGCTCGAAGCTTCAGGAATGGACAAAGAGAAAGCAGTGCTTAAAGGCGTAGAACAATTTGCTGCCGAAGCGGCCATTCTCAAAGTAGCCGGTTCCGAAGCGCTGGATTATATCGTGGACGAAGGCGTTCAGATATACGGAGGCATGGGCTATTCGGCCGAGGCACCTATGGATCGGGCTTATCGGGATTCGCGCATCAACCGAATTTTCGAAGGCACCAACGAGATTAACCGTATGCTGATCGTCGAAATGCTATTGAAAAAAGCGATGAAAGGCGAGCTTGATCTGATGGGACCGGCAATGAAAGTGGCGCAGGAACTTACTTCCATACCCGATTTTGGATCGGAAGAAGACAGGCCTTTTGCAAAAGAGAAAAAATACCTGCAAAACTTTAAGAAAGCGGTACTGATGACAGCCGGGGCAGCGGCGCAAAAACTCACGACCCAATTGGCGAAAGAGCAGGAAATTATGTTGAATATTGCCGACATGGTAATCGATACGTATTTGGCTGAAAGTGTATTGCTGCGTGCCGAGAAAATCAACGATCGTGAAGATATACAGGAAAAATCGCTGTACCTCGACATAGCCCGTACCTTTTTGCACGATGCCGCCGATCGTATTCACAAAGCCGGAAAAGAGGCCGTGCTTGCTTTTGCCGAGGGCGACGAACAGCGAATGATGCTGATGGGACTCCGTAGATTCACCAAAACGGAACCTTTCAATGCAAAAGAAGCACGTAGAAACGTAGCTTCAGCATTGATTGCAGCAGACAGTTATTGTTTTTAATACGCTATTCATTCTTAGCCCCATTATACTATGCGTAATTCAACATCAATCGGCGTTTTTTTATTGATATTCGGTTGTTTTATAGTGATAGGATTTTCTTCCTGTCAGCCTTCCGTACAGGGGAATAATAATGCAGTTCTGGCAGAAGATACCCTCTCAAAAGAGAACCCTCCGCTTGTAACCTGGGAGATTTTCGATACGACTTATTATTCAGGTAATTGCGAAAAAAGTCAGGATCACTGCCTTTCGATAAAACTTCATTATCCGGTATTTTCGGGCGATGAGGCTATTGCCGCTTACCTGAATCGGGAACTCGAGGCGGCGCTTATTTTGCTATTACTGGACTCGGATAAAGGTTTAAAAGCCAACTCGCTGGAGGTTGCTGTAAACGAATTGATGCAGTATTACGTGAATATCCACCAACGTTATCGGGACGAACCCGGTTGGACATTCGAGCTAACTTCGCATGCAGAGCTTTTGGCCGGTTCGTTTCTATCGCTGCGCACAAATGCGGATGTTTTCACCGGAGGTGCGCATCCCAACAGCTTTACCCAGCTTTCGAGCTACGAATTGACCCGGCCGGATCGTTTATCGCTGAAAGAAGTCGTAACAGACACCCTGGCGCTGGAACAGATAGCAGAAGAAATTTTCAGGCAGGACAAGGAACTGGATAAAACCGTAAATCTTGATGCCGAGGGTTTTCTCTTTATCGACGGTAAGTTCAGTCTGAACCGGAATTTCCAACTTACCCCCAAAGGACTACTGTTCTTTTTTAATTCTTACGAGATTGCTGCTTATGCTTATGGCCCGACCGAGCTGCTTATTCCCTACGAAAAAATCAAATCGATTCTTCAACCTGATATTCTGAACAGCTTTTTACCGGACAGAGACAATGCCCTTACCGCGCATTAATCCGCCATTTGCTGTTCTCCTCACTCAAGTACAAATCTTCCCTGTCCATTTCTCCTGCCGTGGTGCTGTGCTTTATTTTCTTGGGGGTGTACGCTTACTTTCCCAGCCATTCTATTCCCAACCGGGGTGAAAGATTTTCACTGTATTTGTTGCGAAGATATATCCCCATAATATCGGCACAGGAAACCAGATCAATCAATAGCTTCTCTCCATTATCGGTTACATAGATCGGATTGTAATACACATAGTCTCTGAGCGGCACACACATTTCAGTATCTATCAGTTCGAGGATGAGTCGAGTCGCATGGTGCTGAAGATCAAGCGGAGATCTGAATTTGTCGCGTTGGGAATCAAGTAGTCTGAAAAGTTCGGTGAAATTGTCATCGATTATTTTTTTACCACCTGTTTTTTCCAATATATCCCAACCTAATGCGGAAAGCTGCAGCGGACTTTTAGCAATAAAAGCAGCTACGTCCATTTTCGGATTTTTATTCTTCATGTAGATCAGCAACTTCTCCAAAGTTCCTTCCAAACGATAAAGCCTATCCGTATGCAACAATAAAGTCTGTTCTATCCCATCAATTCTCTTTTCAAACCCGTCCATTTTTTCTTCCATTCTTATAGCGAAAAACTCCAGTCCCTTTACGATTCTTTGCAACTGCTCCATTCTCCAATTTGACTTTTCTACGGCCATTTTCAGGCATCCCACTTTATGTACAATCACCGGAATTAGTGTACTTCGTATCTCTACCCTGCGCATCCTTTCTGAAAGCTCGGGAATCAATGTACACTGTGCCTCCACTTTACGCATCCTTTCCAACAGCTCTTTGGTTCTTTCATTGAGTTCTGATAGCATCGCATAACCGGTCTGAAGCGTGTGCGTTTTTTCCGTGAGTTCCGGAATTACCACCACCTCTTTTTGGAGTTCCTTCACCTTTTCCGTCATATCCGGAATGGCTACAGAATCCTTTTGAAGCTTCTCTATCTTTTCCGTCAGCTTCAGAATAACTTCATGGCCCTTTTGAAGCTCCTTCATCCTTTCTGTCATATCCGGAATCACGAAGTGTCCTTTTTGGAGTTCTTTCATATTCTCCGCAAGGTCAGGTATCAATACATGACTCGTTTCCAGCTTTTTTAATCTATTAAAGAGTGTTGAGATAGTAAGCGTAAGAAAAGCGGTCACTGCCATTGTCAACAGCGTAGAAGCTACCTGCGGATAGATCTCCGATATCCATTTCACCAAATCGTTCATCAAGACAGCAGAAAGATGGTTCTTCCCTCTGCAAAAATAGATCATCCAATCAGGTGTACATATCCCTAAAAAAGGCTTTCACAGCCAATTATACGCCAACTATTAATCGAAAAAAGACGTTTTTTTCTTCCGCAATTTTAATAAAACACTGACTGGTAGTTTTTTAAAGAATACCAAAATGACGTATTCTTAAACTTCACTCAATTGCTGCTTTCGCAAACGTCTGAGATGCGTTTCTTTCCCTGCTTGCCTTGTTTTGATAGCAAAGTCAGTATAATAACGATGTTTTTCAAGAAAAGTAATTTGTACGGTGATCCATTCGGCACGACTCATCGTTTCCCCCTGCCCCTGCATTTCACGATACAGGGTCTCGGCAATTTCCGGATAATCTTTCCGACCGAGATAATCATAATCCGCATCGTTCATAATTTTTTGCAAACGGGTACGTGGGATGGAACGCAACTTGGTAGTACGAATAATGCTGCCTACCGTTTTTATCTGACTCGGTGTATAACCAAAATCAGGTAGTATTTTACGCGCCATTTTTACAGCTAACTCTTCGTTATGGTGATAGGTATAAAGATACCCGCAGTCGTGCAGTAGAGCAGCCGTATCCAAAAGCAGTTGATCCTCTTCGCTAATTCCTTCTTTCCGACCTATCAGCCGCACCGCTTCTAGCACCGACTCGGTATGATGCGTGCCGTGATAATATAAATTATCGGGAAGCTGTTGCTGAAGCATGGAAAGAATATGCGTTTTTAGTGATTCATATTGCACGGAAATAAGCCCTGCAGCCTGCAACATTTCCTTATTGGGTCGTCGCCCTTTTCCGCCTGTGGAATATTCGGGTTTCAAGCCGTGCACATAATACATACCCAAGCTGCCAAGATGCTTGACCTCGACCGGACCACGATAGCTACATTCAAAGTATTCTTTTATCTTTTCGTAAGTAGAGGCCGATATGTTAACCCGCCCCGGCTCACAGGCCGCGCAAATCCGATTAGCCGTATTGACGGTATCGCCCCAGATATCGTAAGCGAACTTACTTTTGCCTATCACACCCGCCACCAACTGCCCGGTATGAAGCCCTATTCTCAGATCCCATGCAGGACGCCCCACACTGCGTCTGCGCCGCGATACCCGCTCCATCAAAGAAGCGATCTCAAAAGCCGACAATACCGCCAGCAAAGGGTTTTCAGCACGTTTTTCGGGTACGCCCGATACGCACATATACGCATCGCCGATGGTTTTTATTTTCTCCAGGTAATAACGGGAAATAATACGGTCAAAATGGGCAAAATACCAGTCCAGTTCGTTGACCAGCTCTACGGGCGACATTTCCTTTGTACGCAATGTAAAGGCCACAAAATCGGTAAAAAGAACGGTAGCAGAGGCAAAACGTTTGGGCTTGACTTTCTTTTTCAACTCCAGCTCTTCCATCACCTCGCGTGGCAAAATATTCAGCAAGAGCTTACGAATACGCTTCTTTTTCTCGTAAAGCCTTACAAAAACCTTCACCATCGAGCGTATCATCTCGGGGATAAAGGGCTGACCGATATAATCGACCGCTCCAAAACGATAACTTTCCACAATTTTTGCAGAACTGTATTGCTTCGGCAGCACCTGAATGACATGGGTATCTTCGGCCCTGGGATCCTTACGCAGGCGGGTCATAAAATCGTGAAATCCTGCCCCTGGCAGCTCTTGGTCTATAAGCACCACCGACACTCCGGTATAACGGAACACATCCAGGGCCTTTTCGGCGCTGTGTACGCACAACAAACTGAAGTGCAAGGGTTGCAGAATACGCTCAAGCGCCTCCTGTCGAACCCGGTTATCCGTAACCAGAAGCAGAGTTGTTTTAGACATAGGATCGAAGTCACAACGAAGTAACCAAAAAAATCAATGCCCACAAACAGCCGGGGATTTGTTAATTTCGCAAAGCAGAACATCATTACCATGAGCAATCAGAAACCTTCCATACCGAAAGGAACCCGCGATTTCGGCCCTACCGAAATGTTGCGTCGAAACTATATTTTTGACGTTATCCGCAAGCATTTCAGACGTTTTGGCTTTATGCCTATCGAAACGCCTGCGATGGAAAATATGCGCACGCTTATGGGTAAATATGGAGAAGAAGGCGATCGGCTTATTTTCAAAATTCTCAATTCAGGCAATTTCCTTGAAGGTATTCCGGCCGAAGAACTTCAAGAAGAAAAATTAGGTCCGCTCACCTTCAAGCTCTGCGAAAAAGCCCTTCGTTACGACCTGACAGTGCCTTTTGCCCGATTTGTCGTACAACACCGTAACGAGCTGAGCTTCCCGTTTAAACGCTACCAGATTCAGCCGGTATGGCGCGCCGATAGGCCACAAAAAGGACGTTACCGCGAATTTTACCAGTGCGATGCCGACATGATTGGGAGCAACTCGCTGCTGAACGAACTGGAGCTGATCCAGTTGATAGATGAAGTGTTCGCCGAACTCGGCATACGGGTCATTCTCAAAATCAACAACCGGAAAGTGCTGAGCGGAATCGCCGAAATCACTGGCGAAGCCGATAAGCTGACCGACATTACCGTAGCCATCGACAAGCTCGATAAAATCGGGGAAGAGGCCGTAATCGAAGAGCTGCGCCGCAAATCGGTGAGCGAAGACGCTATCGGGAAATTGCGTCCACTACTCTCGCTGCGCGGCAGCAACGAAGAAAAAATAACCCTGCTCGGCGAGTGGCTTTCCGCTTCGGCCGAAGGACTTAAAGGTGTGGAAGAACTTCGTTTTATGCTGGACCAAATGCGTTTGTTCAGCCTGAAATCGTCCGAAATAGAACTGGATCTTACGCTGGCACGCGGACTCAATTACTATACCGGCGCCATTTTCGAAGTAAAAGCAGCCGAAGGCAACCTGCGTAGCAGCATTACCGGTGGTGGACGCTACGACGATCTGACCGGAATTTTCGGGCTGCCCGATATGTCGGGCGTAGGCATTTCCTTTGGCGCCGATCGCATTTACGACGTGATGACCGAACTTGAACTTTTCCCCGCTTTTTCAGACGACAGCACTACGCTGCTTTTTGTTAATTTCGGAGAAAAAGAAGCCGCGTATTGTATGCAGTTGCTCCGCCAGCTAAGGGCTGCCAATATCAATGCCGAATTGTATCCCGACACGGTGAAAATGGCCCGGCAACTTAAATATGCCGACGATAAAAAAATTCCTTTCGTTGCGCTCATCGGCTCGGCCGAGCTGGAAAAAGGCACGCTGCTGCTGAAAAATATGCAGAAAGGAGAACAAACGGAGCTTACTCCGGCCGAATTAATCGAAAAACTCGCCGCTTTATGAGCACGCATCTTATTTCACCGGAACACCTTTCGCTGACGAAGATCGAAGATATTATCCGTTCGGGCAGCAAATTGGCACTTAGTGACGAGGCCCGGACACGTATTGAAAAATGTTATGCCTACCTGCACCGAAAAATCGCTTCGTCCGATACGCCAATCTATGGAATCAACACGGGTTTCGGGTCCTTGTACGACAAAAGTATTGCTGCATCTGAACTTTCGCAGTTGCAGGAAAACCTGGTGAAATCGCACGCCTGTGGAATGGGCGAAGAGGTACCTGCCGAAATTGTAAAGCTGATGCTGCTGCTCAAAATTCAGGGGCTTGCGCTCGGACATTCGGGTGTGGCTTTAGAAACCGTGCAACGGCTCGTCGATTTTTACAACCACGATGTTCTGCCGGTGGTGTATCAGCAAGGTTCTTTGGGGGCTTCGGGCGATTTGGCTCCCTTAGCGCATCTTTCGCTGCCGCTTATCGGATTAGGCGAGGTTCGCTACCGCGGACAGCGTTACGACAGCACATTACTGCTTCGTGAACTGGGCTGGAATGCGCTGAAATTACAAGCCAAAGAAGGATTGGCTTTGCTCAATGGCACCCAATTTATGAGTGCTTACGGCACCTGGATCATGCTGCGCATGCAGCGCCTGAGCACCTGTGCCGACATTGTGGGCGCTTTGTCCTTAGATGCCTTCGACGGCCGATCAGAGCCTTTTCATCCGGCCATTCAGACTATACGTCCGCACAGCGGACAGGCCATTACCGCTTCCAATATTCTTACCCTTCTGGAGGGCAGTGAGCTGATTGGGCGTCACAAAACGCATGTACAGGATCCTTATTCTTTCCGTTGTATTCCGCAGGTACACGGCGCTTCGAAAGATACACTGCGTTATGCCGCAGGTGTGATCGAAACAGAACTCAATTCGGTGACCGACAATCCAACGATTTTCCCTGACGAAGATCGGATCATTTCGGCCGGTAACTTTCACGGGCAGCCGCTGGCATTGGTATTCGATATGGTATGTATAGCTGTGGCCGAGCTGGGCAGCATCTCCGAACGACGTATTTACAAGCTCATTTCGGGGCAAAGAGCGCTGCCTCCTTTTTTGGTGGCTAATCCCGGCTTAAATTCAGGATTTATGATACCGCAGTACACCGCCGCTTCTATCGTGAGCCAAAACAAGCAACTGTGTACACCTTCCTCGATCGATACAATCGACTCCTCAAACGGGCAGGAAGATCATGTCAGCATGGGTGCCAACGGAGCCGTCAAAGCATTTAGGGTGGTCGAAAACTTAGAAAAAATACTGGGTATCGAGCTGCTGAATGCGGCACAGGCTATAGAATTCAGGGAACCTGCGCTTACCTCTCCCCGCTTGCAGGAAGTTGTACGCCTGCTTCGCAAAACCGTACCCTTTATCAAGGAAGATCAGTATATGAGAGGATATATGGAGAATGCGCGGCTTGCACTGGAAGCTGTTTATACGCAAGCAGGCAGTCGGATAAAAGCTTTTTAAGCCCGTTTCGGGCAAGCCGAAAGGTCGGGATCGAAACTAAATAATGCTACTTTTTTTGCGGACCAAAACGGATGATCCGTTGGCCGTAAGACCGAATCGCTTCTTTTTCACCGTTCATGGCCGGAATCCATTTCGGCATTGCCTTTACCAGCTTTATAGCCGCTTCATCGCATTCGGGGCAATCTTTTGCTCCTTTTAACACCTCTATGCTATTAATGGTACCGTCTTTTTCTACAATAAAACGCAAATGCGATTCGCCTTTATAGCCCGTCTTTTTTACCTTTTTGGGCACTTTCAGCCTGCATTGAATAAAGGCTTGCTCTGCGGCGTATCCTCCGGTAAAATGCGCTGTGTGGGCCGGATGTGTCACTGGGGTACCGACGTATAACGGCGGAAAATCGACCAGAATCTTTACGTTGCTTTTGAACGGTGTTCCGTCGTATCGTTTTGCCGGCTTCCAATCGGGCATCGCTTTGACCAGGCGAATCGCTTCTTTATCGCATTCGGGGCAATTGGCCATTTTTTTCTCCAACTGCACATTCGTAGGCTTGCCTTTTTCCGTAATGGTAGCCTTTACCAGCACATAATCGTTGAAGCCTTCTTTCCGCGCCCGTGGGGGATAAATACGGTTAAACTGCACATAATTCCGAAGCGACCCTATAAATTCGGCCTCCTTTTCAATTTTAAATTCCACATACGTATTAAAATAAAAAGGTGTTTTGAGGCCGCTTTTCAAGGTAAGCAGCGTATCGGGAATGGTTTTTAGCACGCGTAAGGCTTCTTCGTCACATTCGGAGTAGTTGTTCATTTCCCTCCACAAAGAAACCTGTTCAATGGCTTTGCTTTCACCCAGCATCACCCGCACATACACCCGGCCTTCGGTTTTTTCTTCTAATGCACGTGCCGGATAACGCAGGTTTTTTTCGAGATGGCGCTGTAAGACCTCATATCCCTGGGGTAACAAGACCGGCGCTCGGAAAGTCAGCGGATAATTGTAATACTGCCTTACGGGCTTCCCCCCCGTTTTTCCGGGCTTCCAGCGGGGCATCGTTTTAAGGAGCGACAAGGCTTCTTTATCACATTCGAGGCAATTGGCCATTCCTTTTATCACCCTGCCATTGGTGATGCTTCCGTCTTTTTCGACCACAAAACGAACCACTACTTTTCCGGCCTGGTCTTCCTCCCATATTCGAGGAGGAAAAACGAGCGTAGTTTCGATAAAATCACGCAATGCCTTATGTCCGCCGGGAAACTCGGCTTCTTCCTCTGCAAAATCCAGAATATCGGAATCGGGTGCGGGAGGTGCAACCTGAGGCTGTGCAAAAAGCGGGAGCGGCAGTACAACAGCCACTACCGCTAAAGTCAGTAGAATTCGGTTTACCGGGCGGCGACGTATCACCTGTGTACTACCGGCACTGTTTTCAGCGAAAGAGAGGAACGCACGAAACGTGCTACAAGGTGGAAAAAGATCACCTGAACGAGAATAGAATAAATCATAGCAGTAAGTGTTTGACATCTTACTTAGCAACTTGTATGCCAAAAAGTTAAAAAACAAACAAATCACAGGGTTTATTTTGTGTCGGTTGTAATTTTATACGCAGACAACATTTTATTTTAGTCAATAATCAGCCGGTAGCTGACTGCATCTGCTGTATTTACCCAAATGCTGTCGTTTTTTTGATCAATAAGCCGGTGTACTTTGGAGCCGAAAAAGCAAGCTGTGAAGAAGAGAAGCAGGCAAAAAATCAGCAGTTTTTGCATTTTATTGTTCTCAATAGTTCGCTGTCAAAAATTGCTGCGGGTGAAATTACAATTTCGTCCATAGGTATCTTTTCGCCGTATCTCTCTTTCATTTTTGCTTTAACCACTTCACTTGTCAGGTCAAAATCACTTAATTTTTGAAGTTTTCCAATTTCAAGCCCTGTCGCTCGTTGATATATTTTCCAAATTAATTCTGAACAGTACATTTTTTGATCGCTCCACTCAAAAGTCAGATCATACTCTTTGCCTTTGAACTTTTCTCCTTCGAGTTTCATTTTTTGAAGTGTCTCATTCGTCAAAAACTGATCTGCGTTTTTAAGGCGTTTGATTACATAATGTCCGTTCTCTCCCCGAGCTATCCATTCGTCAAGCGCCGTGGTTTTAACCGGTTGTATGGCCTCAAAAACGTAAAACTGCCCGTTCTCGTTGTAAATTATTCCACAGTGCGAATATTTTGAATTTGTCGCGAGTTGTATGGCTTTGCTTTGTGCCGATACTGAAGTTTGGAAAATCAAGTCGCCATTTTTTATTTCGCACTGGTCGGCAAGTGAGTTTATTTCAGCATTTTCCTTGACAGGATCGGTGTCAGAGGCATAAAACTTCTGTTGGGAGGAAAAACCTCCGAGAAGTATCAGCCCTGAAATTCCAGCTATGAGTGTTATTTTTTTTAGTATCATTTCTTGTGGAAGTCCCATTTTCTATACTTTAAAGATTTGTATGGGATTTCGGAGCATGAAACACAGGAGAAACGGGTGTCGGCGGCAGAATTTATTTCTTGTCCTGTCATAATTTAAAGTTAACAGGCAAATTAAATTCTACGTCCACATTTTTCCCGTTAAGCTGTCCAGGTATCCAATCCGGCATACTATTGACTACACGAAGAACTTCCGTATCAAAATTCTTAGCCCCTTTAACCGACTTTAAAATTCTTGCCTCTTTTATCTTCCCGTTTTTGTCCACTACGAAATTCACGAATACTTTACCCTGAATTTTATTCTCTTTTTCCCAGTCAGGGTACTTCAAATTCTGTCTTAAGAAACTCATTAAACTGTCAATACCACCTTTAAACTCCGGCATTACTTCCACATAAGGGTATGGCGTTGTACGCCCAAAAGCCGTGTCGGGGACGAAAGTTATCTCCCCTAAAATTGGAAGTTCCGGAATTTCAACAAACTTTTCTTCTTTCTGATTTTTTTGAATAGTGTCTGTTTGTGAAGCAATCGTTGGTTGGTCTATTGTCGTATCCTGCTGCACAACCAGGGTATCAGAAGTAGTTATTTTTGACTTCTCTGTTGTCGGACTGTTACAGCTCATTAATAGTATTGTGCCTATTGTAAGCAGATAAAAAGGTAAATTTGAATCTTTGTGCTGTCTTGTCAGCGCATTAATGGTTACTATTAGATCCGAATGCGTAAAATCTGTTTGCGAAGGGTAGATTCGTCCGCAGATGCGCTTGTCATGATTAGCCAACAGAAATTGAAGAATTTCTTTTCTGTTCCTGTTTGTAAAGTCAATTACATTTTTTTGGCAATTGTCACAAAAGCGAGAATGAAGCCCAATTTTCATGGTCTCCCAATTCTCAGGGCAAGGCTTTTTTATAGTTGAGCGTATCTCCATACTGTGGCGGTAAATTTAAAATCTGAGGTGTTTTTTATACGCAAGATCTTAGTATTTAGTATGCCAACTTCTTTGTGGCGCTATTTCATCAGCCGATAAAATGCTCAAAAATAAAACTTTGAGCGGCTGGCAAGCGGCGGAAGAAACAACCGGTATTCTTCAGGAAAAAAAAGATCTATTCAGCTTATTAGCAAGGAATTGTGAAATAATCAAAGGAAGTTCAGCACGAAAAAAAATAACCACGTGAATGAGGATAGAATAAATCATAAGAAGATTTTTTCATCCTGTACAAGACGAAACGGAAAAGGTTCAGCAGAAAATGGGATTATTTTTCTCCGAACAGGGAATCGACAAATTCGTGCCGTTCGAACAATTGCAGGTCTTCCATCTTTTCGCCTACGCCGATGTATTTCACCGGAATTTTAAACTGGTCGGAGATACCGATTACCACGCCTCCTTTGGCGGTTCCGTCGAGCTTAGTCAACGCCAGTGCGGTTACCTGCGTTGCGGCCGTAAATTCACGACACTGGTTAATGGCGTTCTGCCCGGTAGAGGCATCAAGCACCAGCAGCACTTCGTGAGGTGCTTCGGGTATTACCTTCTGCATCACCTTGCGTATTTTGCTCAGTTCGTTCATCAGGTTCACCTTGTTGTGCAGGCGACCGGCCGTATCGATGATAATCACATCGGCTTCCTGTGCTTTGCCAGATTGTACGGTATCGAAAGCGACGGCGGCGGGGTCGGCGCCCATCCCCTGGGTCACGATAGGTACCTGCGCCCGTTCTGCCCAAATTTTGAGCTGATCGACAGCAGCGGCACGAAAGGTATCAGCGGCACCGAGCAGCACTTTTTTACCCTGACTGCGAAACTGGTGTGCGAGCTTTCCGATGGTGGTCGTTTTCCCGACTCCGTTAACGCCTACGACCATAATCACATAAGGTCCCTGAACTTCGGGCAATTGATATTCCTGCGAATGGTTTTCGGCCAGCAGGGCCGCAATTTCTTCGCGAAGTATTTTGTTCAGCTCAGAGGTGTTCACGTATTTATCGCTCGCTACTCTTTTTTCGATGCGCTCAATAATTTTCAGCGTGGTTTCCACGCCTACATCCGACGATACCAGTGCTTCTTCGAGGTTATCGAGCACTTCGTCATCTACCTTCGATTTACCGACTATAGCGCGGGTAAGGCGTGAGAACAGACCTTGTTTGGTCTTTTCCAGACCCTGATCCAAACGCTCTTTTTTCTCTTTTGAAAAAAAACCGAATAATCCCATGATATAGGTTTGAACAACAAAAGGCTTCCTCCCTAAGGGAAGAAGCCTTGGTTATAAAAAGTTGAAAAAATCAGTTCTTGGCGAAGAAATCTTTCACCTTTTCGTTGGGCACGACTTCTTCTTTAAAAGTATAAGCGCCGCTTTTGGGCGATTTTACCATCTTAATTACCTTGGTCAGGTTCTTACCTGCGCCGGTACGGAGGGTTGCTACGGTCTTCTTAGCCATGACTCAGCTTATTTAATTTCCTTGTGAACAGTGTACTTCTTGAGGATGGGGTTGTATTTCTTCAACTCCATACGGTCAGGAGTGTTTTTACGGTTCTTGTTGGTTACATAACGCGAAGTACCGGGAAGACCGCTGGCCTTGTGCTCGGTGCACTCCATAATAACCTGAACTCTGTTGCCTTTCTTTGCCATTGTTGCGCCTGTGTTAAAATAGTCAAACGGGCTGCAAATGTATAAATTTATACGGAATAAACAAATAACATCCTGCTCATTTTCCTTCAATAAACTCTTCCAAACTGCTTTTTTCGGCCATTATCCTTTCTATTTCTTCGATGGTACGGGGTACGCAGGCCGAAAGGTTTTCGGGTCCCTGTTCGGTGACGAGTATATCGTCTTCGATGCGTATGCCGATATTCCACCATTTGGGGTCGCAGGGACTGCCTTCGGGAATATAAATTCCAGGCTCTACGGTCAGCACTGTACCGGGCTTAAGCGCTCCGTAGGTACCGGCATCGTGCACATCGAGTCCGAGGTAATGCGAAGTGCCGTGCGGGAAGTAACGCTTCACCTCGCCGGGCTCACGGATAATTCCCAAATCGAGCAACCCCTGAGTAATGATTTCCTGCGCTATACGGTGCGCCGACCAAAAGCTGTTACCGGACTTACACTCGGCAATACCGGCAGTCTGCGCTTTGAGCACTAAGTTATACAACTCCTTTTCTTCGGGTGTAAAATACCCCCGAACGGGCAGGGTACGCGTCACATCGGCCGTATAGCCGTGGTATTCGGCACCAATATCGCTTACCAGCAAGTCTTTATTGCGGAGTGTCTTTCGGTTAGACGTGTAATGCAACACACAACTGTTCTCCCCTCCTCCCTGAATAGAAGGAAAACCTTCGTACTCGGCTCCGTTAAATTTAAAGACGTACTCGACAATGGCTGCGGTCTGGTATTCTTTCATACCCGGCCTTAATCCGCGCATTAGCTCCAGTTGGGCTTTACAGGTAATGTCGATTGCTTTACGCAAGAGTACAATCTCTTCGGGCGTTTTTACTTCGCGCAGCCGTGCGGTAAGTTCGGGCAGCACAATCCGGTTCACTGCTTTTTTACTCAGCGATTCCGTTTTTTCGCGGAACTGCTGCTGGAGCGAATACAGATCGGCCGGATCGTTTTTATCGTCTTTCACATCCTGAAAAGGCGGAAGGATCAATATTTTGTCGAAGCCTTCAAACCCCAGTTCGATCGTGCTGAACGCGCGGTGGGAATACACCAAAGGAAACTCCAGCTTTTGCTTTACGCCTTCGGTACCCAGTCTTTTACCGTCCCACATTTCGGATTGGGGGTTGCGTTCACGCACAAAAATGATCTCGTTGGTTTCTATGCCGTCTATTTTCCGGGGCTTTTTAAAAATAACCACTACCGCATCGGGTTCGGTAAACCCGGTATAATAGTAGAAAGAGGGATTCTGGTGGTAATGGTAATCGACATCATTGGAACGATTACGAACGGGTGCGGAGAAAAACAGCGCCACCGAATTATCGGGCATAAGCTTGCGCAGCTCTTCTCGACGTTGGCGGTGAAAAGAAGCGGGCAGCAAATCCTGATCGTAATCGGCATCCACGGCATGCAGGTGCAGGTGGAGCTGTCCTTCGGGCTGTTGCGCCTGTACGGGATTTACCAGCATTATCAGCCCCAGTATAAATGGGAAAAAGGAATAGCGCATATTCTTAAAAGTAGAAAAGGTTCGTTTTAGAAACAAGGTTCTTTTTACAGAAGGCAAAAATCGTGCGTAAACGCCACTATACGCCCCACGTATGCTTTCGCCCCTTGATTTCACATACCGTCTCGCTACAAAGGACGTAAATTAATGTGCCGTAAAGAGCGAAATGTAAGAATCGGCATATTATTGTCTAACAAAAAAGCGTTGCCACCGGAGTAACAACGCTTTTCAAAAGAGGGGTATCGTATCTTAGTCGATGAATCCTTTTTCGCGGGCTTCTTTCAGAGAAGCGATAATGCCTTTTTTGCTTACGGTACGAAGACCGGCAGCCGAAAGACGCAGGGTAACCCAACGATCTTCTTCAGCGATATAAAAACGCTTCACCAGCAGGTTGGGGAAAAATTTACGCTTGGTTTTGCGGTTGGAGTGCGAAACATGGTTTCCAACCATCACTTTTTTACCGGTAATCTGACAAACTCGAGCCATCGTGTTCAGTTTTTTAAAACGAGGTGCAAATATATGTAACTTTTTAACAACTACAAACTTTTGTTTAAAACGGCTTGGCGTTTTATTCGATTTCTCTTCGCTCCGAAATTTCCATCCCGAAGCCTTTATTTTCAGGCATTCACCTGTGCACGGGGAGCCGCAGCCAGTATCTCGGCACCGGTACCCTGCTCATATTGGGAGAAATTCTTTACAAACTGCGAAGCCAGGTGATTCAGAGCTGTATCGTAAGCTTCCTTATCGGCCCAGGTACTACGCGGATTCAGAATTTCTTCGGGTACACCGGGACAAGCTTTCGGGATACGCAGATTAAATACGGGTAAGGTGTCGTATTCGGCCGCATCGAGCTCACCTTTGAGCACGGCGGTAATCATGGCGCGGGTATAACGCAGGCGGATACGCTCGCCAGTACCGTATGCCCCACCCGACCAGCCGGTGTTGATAAGCCATACGTTGACGTTATGCTCTTTCATTTTTTTACCGAGCAGCTCGGCATATTTAGCAGGATGCAAAGGAAGGAAAGCACGTCCGAAGCAAGCCGAGAAGGTGGTTTGCGGTTCGGTAACGCCCATCTCGGTACCGGCTACTTTAGCGGTATAACCCGAAATGAAATGGTACATGGCCTGTTCGGGTGTAAGCTTCGATACCGGAGGCAATACACCGAAAGCATCGGCAGTAAGGAAGAAAATATTACGTGGATTCCCGCCCACCGAAGGTGCTACGGCATTTTCAATGTGATGAATGGGGTAGCTTACGCGGGTGTTTTCGGTTTTTGAACTGTCGTTGAAATCGACGGTAGAAGTATTTTCGTAGAAGCCGATATTTTCGAGCAGCGCGCCAAACTTTACCGCTTTCCAGATTTGCGGTTCTTTTTCTTCCGAAAGATCGATGGTTTTGGCATAGCAGCCGCCTTCAAAG
>CAYWRZ010000001.1:0-409560 GCA_964460845.1 uncultured Weeksellaceae bacterium | reverse complement strand
AGGATCACCCCGCCCCTCATACATACGTGGTGAGCGTCAATCGCGTGACGAACGTCCCGAGAAAGGCTACCGCGAACGCCGTTCCGATTCCGATTCCGGAGCCCGCAAAGGATCGCCTCGCCCCTCATACATACGTGGTGAGCGCCAATCGCGTGACGAACAGCCTGAGAAAGCCTACCGCGAACGCAAATCGCCCGGCTCAGATAGTGGAGAAGGGAAAGAAAAAAGCGAATGGCCGAAAAAGCCCGCTGCACGCAAACCGCGTGCTCCGCGCGAAGACGAAAGTGACCTGGGCAAATATCAGGACCGTAAAAAGAAACATGCCCGTTCGGCACAGGAATACAACACCCTGGTAAAACGTACGAAAAAAGAAAAAACCACGTCGAAAAACGACGACGGATTAATTCGACTGAATAAATTTATCTCCAATACCGGTCTCTGCTCGCGTCGCGAAGCCGATACCCTCATCGAGTCGGGTGCGATTACCGTAAACGGAAAACCCGTAACCGAGCTCGGAACCCGCATCAATCCGACCGATAAGGTGATGTACGGCGATCAGACACTTCAGCGCGAAAAACTGGTGTACCTGCTGCTCAACAAGCCCAAAGATTACATCACCACGTCAGACGATCCGCAGCAACGCAAAACCGTGATGGAACTCGTGGCCAGCGCTACCCGCGAACGCATTTATCCCGTGGGTCGCCTCGACCGGAATACTACCGGACTGCTGCTTTTCACCAACGACGGAGAGCTCACCAAAAAGCTGACTCACCCCCGCCACAACATCAAAAAGATATACCACGTAGTGACCGATCAGAACGTATCGGGCGAACACCTCGATCAAATGCGTGCAGGCTTTGAGCTCGAAGACGGGTTCATCAAAGTAGATGACGTGCAGTTTGTAGGCGATGCCAGCAACAAGCGCGATATCGGCGTGGAGATCCACTCGGGTCGTAACCGCATTGTGCGTCGTATGTTTGAGCACTTGGGTTACAAAGTGGTAAGGCTGGATCGGGTCATGTTTGCCGGTCTTACCAAAAAAGATTTGCCGCGTGGCAAATGGCGTTTTCTGAGTGAAAAAGAAGTGGCTTTTCTCAAAATGCTTTAACCGTTTTTACGTTATTTTTTCATGGCAAGAATTCTCACCGGTATCCAAAGCTCAGGGGTGCCGCATCTCGGAAATATACTGGGCGCCATACGTCCGGCACTGGCTATGTGCAATGAGCCGGGCAACGAGTCGTTTATTTTTATCGCCGATCTGCATTCGCTGACTTCGCTCAAAGACGCCGAAGTTCGCCGTCATAATGTGTATGCCGTAGCCGCTTCGTGGCTGGCCTTCGGACTGGATGTAAACCGTACCGTTTTTTACAGGCAGAGCCGGGTGGCCGAAACCTGCGAGCTGGCCTGGTACCTGAACTGCTTTACGCCTTTTCCGATGCTGGCCAATGCACACTCTTTCAAAGAAAAAAGCGATCGGCTTGCAGATGTCAACGCCGGATTGTTTGTATATCCTGTTTTACAGGCGGCCGATATCGTACTGTACGATGCCGAATTTGTGCCGGTGGGCAAAGATCAGCTTCAGCACCTTGAAATTTCGCGTGATATCGCGGCTGCATTTAATCGCCGTATGGGCGAAACCTTTGTCTTGCCTCAGGCCCGTATCGACGAGCAGGTGATGATTGTGCCCGGTACCGACGGACAAAAAATGAGCAAATCGTATGGCAATTACCTCAATATTTTTCTTCCTGAAAAAGAGCTGAAGAAGCAGGTGATGAGTATCGTGACCGACAGCATTCCGCTCGAAGAGCCGAAAGATCCGGAGAAATGTAACGTATTTGCCCTTTATCGTTTACTGGCTTCTCCTGCGCAGACAGCCGATCTTGCTGCCCGTTATCGTGCCGGCGGATTGGGTTACGGCCATGCCAAGCAGGAGCTGCTCGCCCTTCTTCTCGACACCTTTGCTGAAGCGCGTGTGCGTTATGGCGATTATATGGAAAATCCGGAGAAGATAGAGGAACAGCTACAGATCGGAGAAGCGAAAGCCCGCGTGCTGGCACAAAAAAAGCTGGTACAGGTAAGGGAAAAACTCGGATTTTAATTTCTTTTCCCGGTGTTGGATTTTGCGCCCCGCGAATATCAATACATCGGACTTGTCGTGTTGGCTTTTGTCCTGTTGCGTATCCCGACCATAGGGCGTTATTTTCGCGTGGTCAATACCCTTTTTCATGAAAGCGGCCATGCCCTGATCGCCTTGTTTACCAGCGGTTCGGTAGAGCGCATCGATCTTTTTGCCGACACTTCGGGTGCTTGTGTGTACCGTAGTCGTTACTGGCTGAGCCGTTTGCTGGTCAATTTGGCAGGTTACCCGGCCTCTTCTGCGGCCGCCTGGCTGATGTGCTACGCCTTGCATTACAACCATACCCAATGGCTGTTGTATGGTTTGGCGGGCTTGTGTGTGCTTAACCTGCTGCTTTGGGTGCGCAATCGTTATGGCATTTATTGGCTGCTTTCTTTTTTAGTGCTGCTGGCGATTTGCTTTTACCTCGATAATGCGGCGGTGAATTTTTATTTTCTATTTTTGGTGGCCGCGCTTAATCTGGTAGAGTCGGTATATTCTGCCTGGGTGCTGCTGTACCTGAGTTTCTCCGACCCCCGCCATTCGGGCGATGCGCGAAACCTGCGTCAGCTTACCTTTATACCGTCTTTTTTTTGGGCTTTGTTTTTTGTAGTACAGGCGCTGCTGGTGGCTGTGCTTACGGTCGAAATGCTGTGGGACATTCAGATCTTATAGCTTACATCGATTAAACTACATATTTTATGAAAACACTTCGATCTTTATACCGTTTTTTATCACCCCGGCATCAGTCTTTGTTTTTGGAATACAAAGTAGCGTTTAAGCCGCGTTACGGGCATGGTAAGCCGCCTCATCCGCAGCTTTATGATCAGATCAATGCAGGGCGGGCTGTGTATGAAGGACTGCTCCGCGAATGTACCACGTATGCGTCGGTTTTTCATACGCTTAAAACGGCCGACCTCGAAAAACGTGAAGATCAGCCCGCCTGGAACAACGGCTTTTTTCCGGGATTGGATATGGTGACCCTTTACACCCTGCTGGCTGTTTTCAAACCGCAGCGTTACGTCGAAATCGGGTCGGGAAATTCGACTAAAATTGCACGTAAGGCTATTCAGGATCAGAAGCTTGCTACACGCATTACCTCTATCGATCCTTTTCCCCGTGCTTCTATCGATCGCCTGGCCGATGAGGTGGTGAGAATGCCGCTCGAAAACCTAAACGATATTTCTTTTATCGATACGCTCGAAAAAGACGACATCCTGTTTATTGATAATTCGCATCGCTGTTTGCCCAATTCGGATGTGACGGTTTGTTTTCTGGAGCTGATTCCCCGGCTGAAAAAAGGTGTGATCGTCCACATTCACGACATTTACCTGCCCTACGATTACCCACAATTTATGTGCGATCGTTTTTATTCCGAACAATACCTGCTGGCGATGCTATTACTCAGCGCGCCTGAAAAATACCAGGTATTGCTGCCAAATTATTTTATCAGCGAAGATCCCGCTTTACGAAAAATAGTAGCGCCTGTATGGAATCATCCGGCACTCGAAGGTGTGGAACGGCATGGCGGTTCCTTTTGGTTTCGTGTAAGCTGAGCAGAAAATTACAAGCTGATTTCGAAAGCGTCTGCATCGCGGCTCACCGGGAATTTTTCCCGAAATTCTTTTAAGGCCGCGTAAGAGAGCGTAGCGGTGACACATTCTGTGTTGTAGGGCTCGGGAGCCTCTATTATTTCGCCTTTCGGATCGAGAAGTGCCGAATCGCCCGAGTGATTTATACCGTTCCCGTCGGGGCCTACACGGTTAACTCCGGCTACGTAACACTGATTTTCTATGGCTCTTGCCGTAAGCAGCGTTTTCCACGGGTGACGCCTTACCTCAGGCCAGTTGGCGGTATAGAGCAGAAGATCATAGTTTTCTTCGACATTGCGACTCCACACCGGGAAACGTAGGTCGTAGCATATCAGCGGACAAATTTTCCAGCCGTGCAGCGTGACAAGCAGGCGTTCTTTGCCGGGAGTGAATATTTTCTCTTCGCCTGCCATGCGGAAAAGATGGCGTTTGTCGTAGGTATGAATTTCCCCTTCGGGCGTACACCAAATCAACCGGTTGAAATAATGTCCCGCTTCGCCGATAATAAGGCTTCCGCTTACGACGGCATTTGACGCAGCCGCGGTTTTTTTGATCCATTGCACCGAGGGGCCTTCCATCGTTTCGTGCAGCCGTGCGGCGTCCATCGAAAATCCGGTGCTGAACATTTCGGGCAGCAGGATCAAGTCCGCATAGCCCACCTCGGCTAACAGCGTATCGAAATGCCTGCGGTTGGCTTCGGGGTTTTCCCAGTGCAGCGTGCTTTGTACCAGGGTTACACGAAGCGTTTCACGTACATTCATGTCAAATGGAATGAATAATTTCTATCGCCTTGTCGAGCGTTTCTCTTTTTTTGGCAAAACAGAAGCGCAGTACTTTGTCGTCTTTTTCGCGGTGGTAAAATACCGAAACGGGAATGCTGGCCAGTCCTTTTTCGCGGGTAAGCCGAATGGCATATTCGGTGTCTTTTTCTTCGCTGATCCGGCTGTAGTTGAGCAGTTGAAAATAAGTGCCTGCGGCAGGAGTATAGCCGAAACGGCTGCCACGTATCCCATCGAGGAAATAATTTCTTTTTTCTTCGTAAAAAGCGGCCAGCTTCAGGTAGTGTGAAGGCTCTTGCAGATAATCGTTCAGCGCATATTGCGCCGGAGTGTTACAGGCAAATACGGTAAACTGGTGGGCTTTGCGAAATTCGTTCATCAGGTTGGCGGGCCCAGCTACATAACCGATTTTCCAGCCGGTCACGTGAAATGTTTTTCCGAACGAATAGACCAGCAGCGATCGCTCGGCTAATCCGGGAAAACGGCATACGCTTTGGTGCGTGCGCCCGTCGAAGAGAATGTGCTCATACACTTCGTCGCTTAGAATGATAATTTCGGTATCATGGGTGATTTTTTCCAGTTCTTTCAGGTCTTCTTCCGAAAGAACCGTGCCCGAAGGATTGTGCGGCGTATTGAGAATGATCATCCGTGTGTGACGGTTGACCAGCTTTCGCACCTGCGGCCAGTCTATCGAATAAGTGGGCGAACAAAGTTCTATATATACGGGCTTCCCTCCATTGAGCAGCACGGCGGGTTCGTAACTGTCGTAAGCAGGTGTAAAAATAACGACCTCGTCTCCTTCCTTCACCAGCGAGGCGATGGCAGAATAGAGCGCCTGAGTGCCGCCTGCCGTGATGGTGATTTCGGTGTCGGGGTTATAGTAGGTACCGTAGGCCTTTTCCATTTTGGCGCTAAGCGTTTCCCGCAAAGGCAAAATGCCGGGCATGGGTGCATATTGGTTATGTCCGGCCCGAATATGTGCAGCCACGAGCGTGGCCAGCTCTGGGTCGCATTCAAAGTCGGGGAAACCTTGCGAAAGATTAATGGCCTTGTGTGTATGCGCCAGTTGACTCATCACCGAAAAAATACTTTGTCCCGTTTTGGGCAGCGCGGAATGTATAGTGTGGGGGAAATGTGGCATATCGATTCTCTGAAACACACAAAATTAAGAGATCTCTACGCAGGAAGCGTGCGCAGCCCACAAATTAGTTATACACCGGTTTGAGGGATAGAAAGTTGGAGTCGCGGGTTTTTCCGAAGAGTCAATTATTTATCTTAGTCGCAAACTCTTGTTAGGTGTCATGAAAAAAACTGTTTTATTGCTTTTTGCCTTGTGTTTGGTGGCTTTTACAGCTTGCGGACCCGAACACGACGCCCGGGAAATTTGCGAATGTTATACAGGGGTGATTCGTGCCGAAGGGGAGGAAGCCACAAAGAAAATGGGACACTGCGATGCTTTACTGCGGAAATACGAACAACGCTATAAAGATTCGCCCGAAAAGTACGCCACTTTCCAACGGATTTATGATGCGTGCCGTTAAAATAGCGCTTTTGCTGCTGTTAAGTCAGGCCTGTACAAGCCGTAATCCGGAGTATTACGCTAAGGAATGGTGCAGGCTTAACGCACTTATTCTAAACCATACGGGTGAGGTGCGTACGGGGTACCTGAAGGAGGTGTTGGCGCTGGAGAAAGAGGTAAAAGCACTTTATCCGGAGGGTAGTGCGGAGCGGACATTTATTTTAGAAAAAACGTATGAGTGTGATTAACAGTAAGTTGGTTTTCGTTGCCTGCGTGTTTCTTGCGTTTGGCTGTGGCCCTCAAAGTCCGGAAGGTATGGCTAAGCAGTACTGCGAATGCTTCCAGGCGGCCGAGGCCGGCAGCAAGAATCTCGACGAGTGTCAGGCCTTGATAAGTACACACCGTGAAAAGTTAGGGAAGGATCCTTCGTTATCAAGGCGTTACGCCGATGCGGTGGTCAAATGTGCCGTTTATGAGCGCGATTCGAAGGGCGCAGAAGAATAATTGCTAACAATTCTTGCAGAATAAATTAGATTCTCTAATTTTAACCGTCCTAACGAGAAAAGTGAAAAATATTTTCCTTTTAAGTGTATCTTTGGCCGGGTTTTTGCTAATCCAGGCCGCATGTGGCGATCCGGCGAAGCAGGGGGCTGAAGAATTGTGTGCGTTAAGGAAGAAGATATTTCTCAGTAAAAGTGAAGAAGAAAGCACTCAAGCGGGGATAGAAGCGTTAAAGTTGCAAGCCGAGCTGGTCGAGCGCTATAAAAATGACAAAGAAGCCTTACAACGAATCGAAGCCGTTATGGATCGCTGCGACGAAGAGATAGCGGCACTTCCCGAGTAAATTCTAAACCTTTATAACCTAAAATCAAAATCATGAAAAAGTTCTTTATTCCTGTAGCTGTTGTGGCTGTTCTTGCTTTCTCTTCTTGCGGTGGACCTTCTATCTGCGACTGTATGAAGCTGGGCGAAGAGGCTAGCAAAGAGATCGCTGAAGCTGGTGGAGACGAAGCTAAGATCAAGGCTGTTGAGAAAAAGTTTGAGTCTAAAATCAAAGCTTGTGAGAAACTCGGCGAAGGCAAATCTCCCGAAGAGCAAGCTAAAATGATGGAAGAAGCCCTGAAATGCAAATAAGTCTTTAGGCTTTCTTATAGTAAATCCCCTGACAGCATCGTCAGGGGATTTTTTTATAGAAAGAAAAATGTATTTTTGCACCTGATTTAGCCATAGCGAAAGTATCTTTTTAAGATTTTACTTTTGAATGTATAGATCAATCGAGCCTTGTAATTTTCAAACCCATATCATAAACCCAAAATCCAAATCCAATGAAAAAGTTCATTTTACCTGTAGCTGTAGTGGCTGTTCTCGCTTTCTCTTCTTGCGGTGGCCCATCTATCTGCGATTGTATGAAATTAGGAGAAGAGGCTAGCAAAGAAATCGCTGAAGCTAAAGGCGACGAAGCCAAAATGAAATCCATCCAGGAGAAATACGAAGCCAAAGGCAAAGCTTGTGATAAGCTCGCCGAAGGTAAATCCAAAGAAGAGAAGGCTAAGATGATGGAAGAAGCGCTGAAATGTAAATAAGCTTTAGGCTTTTTTATACCCAATCCCCTGGTGATACCATCAGGGGATTTTTTATGGAAAGAAAAATGTATTTTTGCGCCCGATTCGGCCTTGCCTGAAAGGCTCTTTACAAAAACCCCCTTGGCAGGTATAGCGTCCACATAACCTTGTAATTTTCAACTCCCGATCATAATCCAAAATCTAAATCCAATGAAAAAGTTCTTTTTGTCCGTAGCTGTAGTGGCTACACTTGTATTTTCTTCTTGCAGCGGACCTTCACTTTGCGACTGCGCTAAAATCGGTGAGCAGGCTATGAAGGAGTTTGCAGAAGCCGGTACTGACGAAGCCAAAGTAAAGGCGCTTGAAGAGAAATACAAGTCAAAATCCGAAGCCTGCGACAAGCTCGTGAAGAGCAAAACCGCAGAACAGCTTCAGGAAGAAGCAAAGAAATGTAACTAAGCGTTTTTGCTTTATGAAAAACCCCTGACCAAAGGCCAGGGGTTTTTTTATGTGCCGGTTTACGGCCGATAAGCAGTTTTATTTTTCGGAAGCAATGGAAGAGCAAAGGTATTCGCGGTTCATACGGGCAATATTGTCGAGCGAAATGCCTTTCGGACATTCCACTTCACAGGCACCGGTATTGCTACAGTTGCCAAATCCTTCCTCGTCCATTTGCTTGACCATGTTGAGCACCCGATCTTTGGCTTCGACGCGCCCCTGTGGCAGGAGCGAGAGCTGCGATACTTTGGCCGATACAAACAGCATAGCCGAAGCGTTTTTACAAGCAGCCACACAGGCTCCGCAACCAATACAGGTAGCGGCCGAAAAAGCTTTGTCGGCATCGCTTTTGGGTACGGGAATACAGTTGGCATCTTGTGCTCCGCCGGTATTGACCGACACGAAGCCGCCCGCCTGTATCACACGGTCGAATCCGCTGCGATCCACCACAAGGTCTTTAATTACAGGGAATGCAGTTGCTCTCCAGGGTTCGATATAGACGGTTTCTCCGTCTTTGAACGAACGCATATGGAGCTGGCAGGTGGTAACTCCTCTGTTGGGGCCATGCGCTCTACCGTTGATATACAGCGAACACATTCCGCAAATACCCTCGCGGCAGTCGTGGTCGAAAGCGATAGGCTCATCTCCCGTTTCTACCAGGTGTTCGTTGAGCACGTCTAACATTTCGAGAAAAGACATATCGGGCGAAACGTCATTGACGGTATAATCCACGAGCCGTCCTTTGTCGTTGGGCCCTTTCTGACGCCATATTTTGAGATGCAGTTTCATATTCCGGGAAGGTTGAGTTCTTCTTTGCTGAAAATTACTTGTAGCTGCGCGAAACCATTTTAATGTTTTCAAACACCAGATCTTCTTTGTGAAGCAGGGATTCTTTTACGTCGCCTTTATTTTCCCAGGCCGCTACGTAAGCAAAACGCTCGTCGTTGCGTTCGGCTTCTCCTTCGGGGGTCTGCGATTCTTCACGGAAGTGTCCGCCGCAGGATTCTTCGCGGTGCAGGGCATCCATGCACATAAGCTCGCCCAGTTCCAGAAAATCGGCTACGCGGCCGGCTTTTTCCAACTCGGGATTAAGCTCGTTGGCGCTGCCCGGTACACGTACGTCTTTCCAAAATTCTTCGCGTATCTGTCTGATTTCGGTTAAGGCTTCTCTCAAACCGTTGGCATTGCGCGCCATTCCGCATTTGTCCCACATCACTTTACCCAGGCGCTTGTGGAAATGGTCCACCGACCGGGTTCCTTTATTCGTGACGAAGAATTCCACCCGTTCGCGGGCTTCTTTTTCGGCCTGCTCAAATTCGGGTGTATCGGTCGGGATTTTACCGGTACGAATATCGTCGGCCAGGTAATCGCCCAACGTGTAGGGAATGACGAAGTAACCGTCGGCCAAGCCCTGCATGAGCGCCGAAGCACCCAGTCGGTTGGCCCCGTGGTCGGAGAAGTTGGCTTCTCCCAGCGCATAACAGCCGGGGATAGTAGTCATCAGGTTGTAATCCACCCACAGGCCGCCCATGGTGTAGTGCACGGCGGGATAGATTTTCATCGGCGTTTCATAAGGATTGTCGCCGGTAATCTGCTGGTACATATCGAACAGGTTACCGTATTTTTCTTTCACTACAGCTTTACCCAGCTTGCGCAGCGTTTCGGCATCGGGGTTATGCAGGTTGTGCTTATTGGCCTCGATGCGTCCGTAGCGTTCGATAGCCGAAGAATAGTCGAGGAACACGGCCTGTCCGGTAGGGTTCACGCCAAATCCGGCATCGCAACGTTCTTTAGCGGCACGGGAGGCCACGTCGCGGGGAACCAGGTTACCGAAGGCAGGGTATCTTCTTTCGAGGTAATAATCCCGATCGTCTTCCGGAATGTCGTTACCGCGTTTTTGTCCTTTTTGGATGGCAATGGCGTCTTCCTGTTTTTTAGGTACCCAAATACGGCCGTCGTTACGCAGCGATTCCGACATGAGGGTCAGCTTCGACTGGTGGTCGCCCGAAACGGGGATACAGGTAGGGTGAATCTGCGTAAAGCAGGGGTTTCCGAAGAAAGCGCCGCGCTTGTGGGCTTTCCAGGCGGCGGTTACATTGCTGCCCATCGCGTTGGTCGAAAGGAAGAATGCGTTACCGTAGCCACCCGAACAGAGCAGTACGGCGTGTCCCGAATGACGTTCGATAGCTCCTGTGACAAGGTTACGGGCAATGATCCCGCGCGCTTTGCCGTTCACGATCACCACATCGAGCATTTCGTGACGGTTGTACATTTTGACCTGACCCAGCGCTACCTGACGCGAAAGGGCAGAGTAGGCGCCTAAGAGCAATTGCTGACCGGTTTGTCCGGCAGCGTAAAACGTACGTTGTACCTGTGTGCCTCCGAAAGAGCGGTTGTCTAAGAGTCCGCCGTATTCGCGCGCAAAGGGAACGCCTTGTGCCACGCACTGGTCAATAATGTTGGCCGATACTTCTGCCAGGCGATGCACGTTGGCTTCGCGGGCGCGATAGTCGCCTCCTTTGATTGTGTCGTAGAAAAGACGGAACACGCTGTCGCCGTCGTTTTGGTAGTTTTTGGCGGCGTTGATTCCTCCCTGCGCGGCAATAGAGTGCGCACGGCGGGGCGAATCCTGAAAACAGAAAGCTTTTACATTGTAACCCAGCTCAGCCAGTGAAGCGGCAGCCGAGGCGCCAGCCAGCCCGGTACCCACAATGATTACGTCGATATGACGTTTGTTGGCAGGGTTTACCAGCTTTACGTGGTTCTTGTGATTGGTCCATTTTTTGTCGATGGAACCGTCGGGTATTTTAGCGTTCAACCGCGTCATCAGTAAGCTGATTTTAGTTGGAGTGAGAATTCAGGTAGTACTCAAAAAAGCTTTCCGGAATATCCAGTACGAAATGGATATAAAACGGAATGATGGCAAAAAGCAGCGGTACAAGCACCGCAAAGCCCATCCCTACTTTTTTAATGAGCGATGTATATTTTGCATGGCGTAAGCCAACCGACTGGAAAGCGCTTTGGAAACCGTGCATCAGGTGCAGCGAAAGCGCGATAAGTCCAATCAGGTACACGAAGCTCCATACCAAACCGAGGCTTTTGTCGCCGTAGAAATAAATCACCAGGCTGTACAGGTCTTTCATTTCTTTCCCGTCGAGCTGGTAGGTGGGCAGGTGGCCAAAGTGCATTACGCCCCAAAACTGCGCCATGTGCATGATGATAAAGGCAAGTATCAACGTGCCGAGCATAGCCATGTTGCGCGACATCCATGTGGAGTTGGCCGAAGGTTTGCTGTAAGCGTATTTGACTTTCCGGGCTTTTGCATTTTGCACCGCCAGGAGAATGCCGTCAACCGCGTGGAAAAGAATACTGAAATACGTCAGGTAGCTGAGTATTTTCACCAGAGGGTTAGTGGTCATAAATACGGCGTAACCGTTAAACTGGTCGCGTGCCTCGGCCCCGAACGACAGCAGCAATTGCAGGTTCCCGGCCAGGTGACCAATCAGAAACAGGCAAAGGAATAATCCCGTCAGGGACATCCAGTATTTTTTCGCGAGGGAGGATTTAAGTAGCGCAGAATTGCTCATGGAACAACTGTTGGTTTTGAGTTGACCCCACAAATGTAAATTTGAAACCTATAGCAAACAAACCTGAAATTTATTTAGAACGATTCTTAATTGATTTCGCGCCTTTGCAAGCGTCGGGCTTTTCGAAATAGAACACGTTAATAGTAAGCGATTAGGCTGCTTTCTAAAGGTATTTGTTACCGCTGATAGAGTAAAAAAACCGAAAATAAAGAGTGGTATTACTACCAAAAAAATGGCATTCTGAAATTTCGTGCTGTATGCGTACGCTAATTTTTCAACGCATATTTTTATTCAGAAAAAAGCACGAACCTGTACGCCGCCGCTGTGAATGGCTTTTACCTCTTCCGATTTGCGACCGTTGTAATTGAGGCTTAACTGCAGGTTGTTCGACAGGTTGCGCTGGTAAGAGGCCGACCAGGTGAAATTGGTGCCGGTGCGTAAGGCATTCAGCATTTCGAAGGCCAGTGCGGTATTTTGAAGTCCGGTATAGGCAATCTGGATGTAGTTGAAATTGGCGAGCAAACTCCCTTTGTTGATTTCGCTGTATCGCATTTCTATTCCTAAATCGGAGATAAATGCCTTTTCTCCACCTAATTCGGGGTCGTTATATTTCTCGCTGTAATTGTATAACACGCTGAGGCGAAAGGTAGTGCCCGGCTGGAAATTGATTTTAGGACGTATCGAATGATAACCGATGGTGTAATTACGGCCCGCCAAAAAATCGGAGGCATTGGCTTTTACGCCCTGTTCTCCTTCGGTAATGAGGCCGATAAGGCTATGGATGTTCCAACGTATGCGAAGCAGGTGAAAGTGGTTGGTGCGTGATTCGAAACCACTGGTAAGCAACGATTTGCCACGCACATCCTGGTAGGTGTAGTCGCCGCCGAAGCTGCCTTCGTTGCGGTTAAAAAAGAGGGTGTTACGCAGCGAAGAGTTCATCGAGATAAGCGAAGAATCGGCAATTTCGAGCAGAAAAGGGTTAAAACGGTTCAGCTCGTTTTCGGAATTGGTTTTCCGGTCGATGCGATAGGCCGACTGGTTCGAAAACAGGGCCAGCACTTTGCGTACGCCTTTTTTATTGCGCCAGATAGAGGCGGGATTCAGCGTAAGGGTTTGGCTAAACTGGTTGGTATAGGTGCGCACATATTCGTTGGTAGGTGTGAAAGTACGGATGTAGGTGGCCTGATCCGGGAAAGCGGCAATTTCGAACTCGTTAAGCTCTTTGATGCCGTTGCCGTTGTAGTCTATCCATGTGTACATGCCTTGTCCGGCGGGTACTTCGATATAGATAAATTCGCGTTTGAGCTCCTGTCCGGTGCCTATTTCATAAAAAGTGGAGCTGGTGATTGCCGTGCGGAAAAGCCGCAGATCGTATTCTAGCCGACTCAGGATGGTGCGGTCGGGTTGCTGGGCGGTAAGCTGCGGATCGGTAATTTGCAGGTTGCGGTAGGCCGCTTTTCCGCGAAGCTGGCTCCGGCTGTTTTTAAGCAGCTCGAAAGAAAAACCGTAGTGATCGGCTTTGGTGGCTTCGGGTAGCTCACGGTTAAAAGGCAGCCAGTCGATGCGCCGGCGGTAAAAGATATTGTATCGGTTGCGGGATGTGTCGGCATTTTGCGCATAAATTTCCCAGTCGTAAAAACGGTAGCTGCGCGCGCCGAGGGTATCGCTGCCTTCGGCATAAAAACGGTTGTATTCGTGCTCGTCGCGAAAGCCGAAGGTAATATAGCGGGTGGCGTAAGAAAGTGCGGCTTTGTGCCGCAGGAAGCTGCTTTTTTCGAAGCCCGAGCTTTGCAGCAGACTTCCGTTGACTTGCCCGTTCCAGCGATTTTTCTGGTAATTACCCTGCAAACGGTGCTGCACACCGGTATAGTCATTTCCCGAAATAAAAGAGTTGAAGCCGTATCCGATACGCCCCACCTGTCTTTTTTCGAGGGCAATTTCGGCATCGCCGATATACTGATTACCGCTTAGCGGGCGACCCAGCACGTTCCAGTTGCGCTCAAATTCTACGGCCCTGAATCGCTCTACCGGATTAAATGTGGCCGATATGGCTTCGGCATTGGCTGTCGTTATCAGGGCGAGGTCTTTTTTTTCGGAAGGTAAATTAAAACGTTGCTGCCAGCCTCCTTTAAAGCCATATCCTCTATGATGGGCTTGCGAAGGCGCAAAAGTATTCGGACTGTAATAGGTGTAGGCACCTTCCCAAAAGAGCCGCCCGCCCGAGCGCATACGGTATTCGGCGCCCGCTGTCACCATCTGCCGGCGTTTGGGGGCAATGAGCAGCACCACGTGCTCGTAGTCTCCCCGCCTTCGTATCTCGCCGCCCACCGTATCGGGTGCTACCCAGCGGAATGTACGGCCGAGCGCGGTAAAATCGCTTTGCGTATAGTTGCCGTTGCCCTGCCCTACGAACGAAAACCCGAGCTTGTAAAAGGCGCTGTCGGGGTTGTTCGAAAACACGAATACCGAATCGTAGCCCAGGCTGTCGATCATTTTATACAGCACCAGGTTGTCGTTAAAGGCCACGCTGTCGATACGCGGCGAAAAAGCCAGTTGCACGCTGTCGCCTACCGAAGCCAGCAGCCTTTTGTTTTCGGTGCTGAGTTCCTGTTGCAGGGGCTGGTTCTTGTTGTCTTGCTCGGAATATACGTTGAGGTGCACTTTCCATGCGCCCTGGTAATAGGTGTTGGAGGTTTCGAGAATGGAGCGGGCGTAGTTTTTATCCGAATACTGAAACTCGACAATGATACGACGGTCTTTGGTGATAAGCCGGTTGGGGGTGAAAATGATTTCGGCCGAGTTGTAGTCGATGATGTAATCGTTGCTTTGTCCGCGCTGAAGGAGCTGTCCGTCGATATACACCTGCTCGGTACCGGCCAGCACAATGATAAAAGTTTCGTTCTCGGCGCCGGTAAGCCGGTAAGGGCCCTGGTTGCCTTCGACACCCTGTATAAGGTTACGGGCAAATTTTCCTTTCGACACGGCTCCGCTGATACGGGTTTCCAAAAAGCCTTTGCTGCTGTCTTTGTCCTGCCAGCTACCTATGGTCGAAGAGAAGGATCCCCCCTGTACACGCTTGTTGTAGTTAAGGAAATAGCCCTGGGGTTTTTTCATCCAAAAATCGCCGGCGATGAGCGAAGAGCGGTCGTCATATACTTTGATAAATACCTGATCGAAGTCTTGCAATTGCTGAGTATTGCCGTCGGGTTGAATGGGAATATTGTCGTCGGTAACCGAAGCCAGCACGTGTAGCTTGTCGGATATTTTTCCCGACAGTTGAAGGCTAAGGTTCGAATTGACGGCCAAATCCTGACTGTTTCCGAAGGAAACGCCCCGCGAGATGCTTCCCGACTTGGTGAGTCCTTCGGTAAAAAAGATGTCGTTAATCCCGTCGGCGGGCGTGTAGCTGAAGGGGTTGCGGTTACCCTGTAGGTCGGGTTCGAGCTTTTTCCGGTCTTTGTGCGCGCGCGGCTGGGTAAAATTGACCGGGAATACGCGGTAGCTGATACGCAGGGTGTCGGCAGGACGCGGATTAAACACGATTTTGCCGGCTGCTGCGTCAATTTGGTAGCTTGTAGAATCGAGCACTTCGCCCCGGTGTAAGATAACCAGCGAGCCGGGAATAAGACTGAGAGAATCCAACACCAGCGTGTCGCTGCTGACAATGAGTGTTTTATACCTCAGGTTGCTTTGTGCGCATACGTCTTCAGGCACGCCCCAGGCGAGTCCGATCATCAGGATCGTCAGAAAACGAAAGAGCTTCAGCACCTTTTAATTTGGGATAAAAGTAAGTCTAAAATTTTAGTGTTTACTTTGCAGTACAATCCTATAAAGTACGTAAAGTGACGGCAAAAATTATCACCTACAATGTAAATGGCATTCGTGCGGCCATGACCAAAAACTGGCTGGAATGGCTGCGATCGGTCGATGCCGACATTGTTTGCTTGCAGGAAATCAAAGCTACGCCTGAGCAGATAGACCTTTCGGTGTTCGAGGCGATGGGCTATCACAGCTATTGGTATCCGGCACAAAAGAAGGGATACAGTGGGGTAGCGATCTTAACCCGGATAAAGCCCGATCACGTGGAATACGGTTGCGGAATAGAAAAATACGATTTCGAAGGGCGCATAGTACGTGCCGATTTTGGGGATGTATCGGTGATGAGCGTCTATATGCCCTCGGGTACTACGGGCGATGAGCGGCAAGCGTTTAAGATGGAGTTTTTGGAAGATTTCTTTTATTACATCAACCGCCTGCGTGTGACGCGCCCCAAGCTGATTATTGCTGGCGATTACAACATTTGCCACAAGGCTATCGACATTCATAACCCCGTTTCCAACAAAAATTCATCCGGCTTCCTGCCCGAAGAACGTGCCTGGGTGGACGGATTCGTAGAAAGCGGCTTTATCGATACGTTCCGTTATTTCAATCAGCAGCCGCACCAGTACACCTGGTGGAGCTTCAGGGCCAATGCCCGGGCCAAAAACCTCGGTTGGCGCATCGATTATCAGATGGCTACGCAGCCCCTTGAAAAACAATTGCGCCGGGCGGTCATTTTGCCCGAGGCCAGGCATTCGGATCACTGCCCTATGCTGCTCGAAGTGGCGCTCGACTAAGCCTATAATCCCGCTTACCGATAAACATACAAGGCAAGCGCTTGTTGTGCCAAAGGGAGTAGCGTTTCATAAATCGGCAAACTGGTGGCGCTTTCGCAGACAAAAGTAGCAGGTGAAGCGTACTTTCCTTCTTCGCGGGTTATTTCGTGCTTCAATTTCTCGAAGGTAAGTCCGGGGCTGTCGGGAAACTCGCCCAGGGCACGGGTTTGTACCGAAAAAGTGTTTGATCGGGCATGGGAATAGACCTCGTAAATGGCGTAGTCGAACACGCTGATGGTTTTTTCGCGCAGCAGAAAAAGGTAGCCTTCTTTTTTATAGAGCGGTAGCAGTCCTACCGGGCTGATCGAAATGCCTTGCCGGTATTTTGTGACCAATTCTTGTGCTTTTTCCTGCCATTTCACCAGTTTTTTATAGGAATAAGTGACAATCCGGTTTATTTCTTTCAGCTCTTCCGAAACAGGATTTTCGTTTGCATACAGCAGCTTGCCCGAAGCAAAATCGAGCCCTTCGGGTGTTTTGCGCAGCATCTGTTCCAGCTCATTTCGCCGTTGGATGTATGTTTCCAGATTATTGACCTGCCCCGACAGGTCTTCGACCAGCGGAAACAGTGTTTTTTGTGAAAGTTGCCGTTCGGCCTGTTGCAGATAAGCCAGCAGCCTATATTTTTTAAGCTCGAAGTCGATGGCGGGCTCTATAAACCAGTTTTTTCCCAAAGCATACATAATCGAAGCATTTAAAACTCTATTAATAACGAAATGTTTAAAAAAAGGGTTTCCTTTTTCTATGTCCTAAGAGAATAGGGGCTAATTTTGATACAACTGACTGAAAATCTTTCCTAATGAAAAAGAATGTAATCCTTTTGGCCCCGCTGCTGGGTATGCTTATTTACCTGGCCTCTTGCGTGCCGGCTCGTAAGTACGAAGAACTTGAACGTAAATATCAGCAATGTGAAACGGATCTTGCCGTGCAGAGCGACAGTGCCCGTACGTATGGCGGACTCTACAAAGAGCTGAACCGTGAGCATGCGCAACTGAAAAAAGTGGCCGATGCGTTGGCAAAAGATACGGCTGTGCTGGGTTCATCGTACCGCCAGATGCGCGATCAGTACGACAAAATCAATACGCTTAACGACCAGATTATGAAAAAGCTGGAGTCGTTGCAGAAAGGTAGTGAAGCCGAATCGGCCAAGCTTACTGCCCAGCTTGAAGCGACCCGCCTCGAATTGCAGCGTAAAGAAGATGAGCTCAAAACGCTGGAACGAGAACTCAATGCCAAGCAGGAACAACTGGTGCTGCGCGAGAAAAAAATCAACGAGCTGCAAGGGCTTATCGAGCGTCAGGAACAGGCTGTACGATCGCTTACCGATAAAGTGGCTGCTGCGCTGCTCAGCTTTAAAGACAAAGGACTTACCGTAGAACAGCGCAACGGACGCGTATATGTAAGCATGGAAGCCAAGCTGCTTTTTGCCTCGGGAAGCTATGCGGTCGATAAAACCGGGCGCGACATTCTGATCAGGTTGGCGAAAGTGCTCGAAGAGCAGAAAGACATTGAAGTGCTGGTAGAAGGGCATACCGATACCGACAAGCTCCGTTCAAATACCGCTCCGGCCGATAACTGGGAGCTGAGTGTGCTGCGCGCTACTTCGGTGGTCAAGATTATGCTCGAAAGCAGCAAATTCGATCCGAAACACATTACTGCTGCCGGACGCAGCGAGTACCTGCCCGTCGATCCGGCCGATAAAGCGAAAAACCGTCGTATCGAAGTGGTGCTTATTCCCAATTTAGACGAGCTTTACAAAATTATCGAGCAGAAATAAACTATCGTTTTTTCCAGTCTGATACGCACCGGCTATCCGGTTCAAAAAAGAAGGAGACCATTGGTCTCCTTCTTCTGTTTAGCGGCTTTTTTATTCCTACATCAGGCTTACTCGCCAATGCGTATAGTGGCTGTGGTGGATGCGCTTTCTGTGCGATACAGACTTTTCATCACACATCGGGATCAAAAAAGGAGGTCAATCGACCTCCTTTTGAAAACGTAAGGGAATGAGATCCCTCTCTGCAAAGTTTAAGGAACCAGTGTCATCTCATCGACCAGGTGCTTGGCACCGGCATATTTGTCGATGATGAAAAGCACATAGCGAATATCGACCGAAATGGTGCGTTGCAGGTTGGGTTCAAAAGCGATGTCGCCGCTCATGGCTTCCCAGTTACCGTCGAATGCGATACCGATAAGCTCACCACGACCGTTAATCAGCGGACTTCCGGAGTTACCGCCGGTAATGTCGTTGTTGGAGATGATGCCCACTCTCAGCTCGCCGTTGGTGCCATACGGACCGTAGTCTTTCGCTTCGTACAGGTCTTTGAGCTTCTGAGGCACAATAAATTCATCGTTAGTAGGGTCTTCTTTCTCCATCACACCGGCCAAGGTAGTATAGTGGTGATAGGTGGCTCCGTCTTGCGGCTGGTAGGAAAGTACCTGTCCGTAAGTGACGCGCATAGTGAAGTTGGCATTGGGATAAAATTTCTTCTCGGGCAGCATGTTACGCAGACCTTCTACGTAGAGGCGGGTTGCTTCTTGGAGACGGGTTTCGGCTTCGGTGGCTTTGGCCCCGAAATCCCGATACACCTGAATAAAGCCCATCATAAGCTGGAATCCTTCGTCTTTATCAAAAGCTTTCAGGTCGGGCTTACGGAGGAATGCTTCCAAACGTGCACGGTCGGTAAACACCGATTTGGCGTAGTATTTCTGTGCGAATTTCAGGAAGTCGCCTTTGTTTTTAGAGTGGATGTTGGTCAGCTCTTTGGGATGATATTCTTTGGGAATATCGTTGTAGTACAAACGGAGCAGTGCCGCCATCAGCTTGATATCGGTTGGTGCGTTGTGGTTTTTGAAGTAATCGTCCACATCGGATTTTACGCCTTCTACGGCAGGGTTCAGATCGGCGCCCTGGGTACCGGCTTTGAGCGTTCCGTACAGCGGGAATAATTTCAGGAACAGCAGGTTTATTTCGATGCCGAACACGGCTTCGTTGAAATATACATCGGGCAGCATCAGGGGGTCGAGTGCCACATAGGCTGCTTCGATATCTTTCAGCACGTTGCCGTAACGCTCACGGCGCGAAGCATCGGCATTTACCCACTCTGCAAAACGCTGTTCCTCGCTTTGTTTTTTATCATACACTTTGAGGCGTTTCAGTCCACGGGTTTGACCGATAAAATATTTCCAGTAGTTACTGATTTTCGCATAGTTTGACGCGTATTGGATACGTACGGCATCGCTGGCATCCATATCTTCTTTCATGATGTCGAGGCGGGCTGCGCGAAGTTTCACACGGGTGGGCTGCTCTACTTCGATGGCGCGTTTTACGCCGAAAGAAGACAGAAAACGGTCGGTGCTTCCGGGGTAGCCCATGATCATGGCATAGTCACCTTCTTCGGCACCGCGTAGCGATACGGGAAGGTGGTGGCGCGGCTTAAAGGGCACGTTCGAAGCGGCGTATTCGGCGGGTTTGTTATCGGCGCCGGCATATACGCGGAGCAGGGCAAAGTCGCCGGTTTGGCGGGGCCACATCCAGTTGTCGGTATCGCCGCCGTATTTACCGATAGAAGAAGGGGGAGCGCCTACCAGACGGATGTCGGTAAACTTTTCGTACAGAAACAGGTAATATTCGTTGCCTTCGAAGAAAGGTTTCAGCTCGGCAGTATAATGTGTGCCTTTAATGGCTTCCTGCTTCAACTGGTCGATTTTGCGTTTGATAGCCGACTGGCGTTCGCTGCCGGTCAGGTTGGCCCCTGCGGCCAGTACCTGTTCGGTCACGTCTTCCATACGCACCAAAAAAGAGCAGTGCAGGCCCGGAACGGGTAGTTCTTCGCCTTTATTTTTAGCCCAAAAACCATCGGTCAGGTAATCGTGCTCTACCGTGCTAAAGCCTTGTATGGCATCGTAAGCGCAGTGGTGGTTGGTGAGCATAAGTCCTTCTTTGGAGACAATTTCTGCGGTGCAGAAACCTCCAAGCGACACTACTGCATCTTTCAGTCCGGGCTTGTTGAGGTCATAAATTTCTTCGGGAGTGAGCTTCAGTCCCTTTTTCTGCATGTCTTCGTAATTCATTTTCCGAAGGTGCGTCAATAGCCACATCCCTTCGTCGGCACGAGCCGTCATTACCAGCAGCATGGCCGCAAACACAAAAGATAATTTCTTCATTTTAAGTAAATTTGAGAGACAGCGAATTTAAAATTTATAATTGTTTTGAAGCGTTTTTTTCGATAAACGGTTAAAAACCAGTATCAGAAAAATAGCGGGTCTTTTCAGGCCCGCTATCCTTTAGTGTGTTAGCTTAACGCGGAGAAAGCGTGCCTTCTGTATTTTCAGGACTTAATTTGCCCCTGGGGATGATCTTTTCTCCCTCGTTTTCCTGCTCTTCTTCCGGTTTTTGTTTTTCTTCTTCTTCTTCTTCTTTTTGCTTCCGTTCGGCTTCCTGCCGGGCTTTTATTTTGGCGGCTTCCTGTTCTGCTTGAATTCGTGCAGCCTCCTGCTCGGCTTTGATACGAGCCGCTTCCTGTTCTTGCTTAATGCGTTCGGCTTCCTGACGCGCTTTAACCTTAGCCGCTTCCTGCTCCGCTCTTAACCGTGCGGCATCTTGCTCGGCCCTGATACGTGCGGCTTCCTGTTCGGCCTTGATACGAGCTGCTTCCTGCTCGGCTTTGATTCTTGCAGCTTCCTGGTTAGCACGTTGGCGTGCGGCGGCTTCCTGTTCGGCTTTGATTCGTGCCGCTTCTTCCTGTTGGCGTTTGCGTTCGGCCTCTTGTTCAGCTTTGATACGTGCGGCTTCTTGTTCGGCACGTTGACGGGCATTCTGTTGCTCCTGTAAACGCTGTTGCTGCCCGGCTATTTTCGCGTCACATTCGGCGATTCGCTGTGCAGGATAAGGTTCAGCCGGTTTTAGCTCCAATGCCTGTACATACAGCGCCCTTGCTTCTACATACCGTTCGGCGTCGAATTCACGATCGGCCTGCTCGATTTTGGCTCTGTAGTTACGTTCCAGACGGGCATCCTGCGCATCTTGCTGACCGGCTTGTGCACCTGTACCGCTATTACCCGGAGGGGGTGTAGGCTCTGTTATACCTCCGGTATTTCCTTCATTCAGATTGCTTCCGCGTTCGTAATTCACCTGCAAAGTGAGCTCGGTGCTTCCGCAAGAAGTGCTGATCCTCACCTGAAGGGTATTGGCTCCCGGATTCAGCGTCAACGAAGCGGAGAATCGCGAGGTAGTGGGATTGAAATTAAATTCAGCGCGATTGCCGTTGTGTGTAAAGGTGATGGCGCTTTGCTGGGGTACGTAAGCCAGCAGGGCCTCCGTCCTGAACACCGGAGATTGTACGGTAAGTGAAGTGGATGTGGGTTGCAGCAATTGCACAGTGGGCACTTCACAGGCCTGATAGATGATTACGGTCGATTTGCTGTCGCTGCCGTCGGCATTGGTCGCTGTAATTTCGATAGCGTTTGCACCGTTAACCAGCGTAGCCGGGGCGCTGAAATCTTGCGTAAGCGGGTTAAATACGAAGTTGGTTTGCGTGGCGCCGTTTACTTTGAATTGGATGTCGGAGGCGTTCTGCACGTGACTTACTTTCGCGCTTACGAGGAAAGAGGGTGCCGACACCGTGTGCGGACTTTCTGCCGGCGTGGTAAATTTCACTACCGGTGGCTGTATGCGGCGGTTGTGGGTAGCCGTAAAGCCGAGTGTGGAGGTGCCGCAGTTGTTGGTAGCAGTTACTTCAAAATGGTGCGTTCCCGGAAGCAAATCCACACGTGTGGTAAGGGTTTTTACAGTAGTTCCGCTTAGTGCAAAATCGATCGGTTCGCCATTATGCGTAAGCTTTACTTGCTGCTGTGCGGTGATGTGGCTTAGCGTGATTTTAATCGGGAAGCTTGTTTCTTCTACCGTTACACTGTTTTGGGCGGGTTCTGTCAAACGGATTTCAGGATTGTAACAAGGTGCGGCGGGTTTGGTATAGACTACCGTTGCGGCTTTGGTATCGCTGCCATCGGTGTTATTCGCACTCAGTTCAAAACTGTTGTTGCCGTTTACAAGTGTTACCTGTGCGCTGAAATTGCCGGTACCTGCATCAAAATTAAATTGCGATACCGCTTGTCCGTTGACACGTAAGCTGAGCTGCGAGGGCTGCGTTACATGGCGTACGTTGGCTGTAAAAACAAATCCTTCTTCGGCAACGGTCTGCGGACTTGTGGCAGGGTTCGTCAGGGTAATTAGCGGAGGCTCGGGTTTGCGGTAGTCGATGGTAGTAGTAGCCGTTACGCTTCCGCAGGTATTGGTAGCGGTAAGCTCAAACACGTTGTTGCCGTTAACCAGTCTTACTTCGGCACTGAAGCTACCGGTAGAAGCGGTATAGTTAAAGTTTACCGCTCTTCCGTTCTGACGGAAAGTAAGTTGTTCGGGAGTATTTATGCCGGTAAGCTGCGCTTGTAGGGTGGCCGATTCGCTTTGCCTGTCGCGTGGTGCAGACGAAGGCTGGATGAACGTAGCTGTGGGCTGATCACAGGGCTTGACCGGTGGGGTATAGATTACGATGGCCGCTTTGCTATCGCTTCCGTCGGGGTTAGTAGCGGTAATTTCAAATTGGTTTTCTCCGCTCTTCAGGTTTACATTGGCGGTGAAAAGTTGTGTTCCAGGGTCGAAGCCGAAGCTGGGCTGGTTCTCTCCTACGTGCGTAAAATTGATGTTTTCGGCCTCGTTGATGTGTGTGATGGTCGCCGTAAAGGTAAACGCTGCCGAAGAAACGGAATGTGGCGAAGAAGCCGGGCTGATCAGGGTGATCACCGGAGGTGTCGCCGGACGGTTGTAGGTGATGACAAAACTGACCTGTACTTCTTCACACTTGTTGGCGGCGATCAGTACAAAGCTGTTAGGACCTGCTGTCAGCACTACCGGGGCTTCAAAACGTTTGGTCGCATCGTTGTAAGTAAAGGGTTTGTCCACTCCGTTCTGACGGAACTTGATCGATGGTGCACCGTTGATATGTCCGATAAAAGCATTGACATTGTAGTTGGCGCTTAGCGAAGTTTCGGCACTACCCAACGGGTGTGTTTGCACAATCACAGGCGCTTGACAGGGGTCGGGCTCTTTTTTGTAGATAACCGTAGTCGATTTGCTGTCGGTGCCGTCGGGGTTGGTCGCGGTAATTTGCAGCACGTTGTTGCCTTCGCTCAGGCTAAGCTGGCTGCTGAATCCGTGGGTTACGGGGTCAAAGGCGAATGCCGTATTGCTTGCGCCGTTTACGGTATAAGTGATTTGCGAAGCCTGATCAATGTTCAGAATACGTGCCGTCAGTATAAGTGAGCCGCTGGAGGTATGGAAAGGATTCTGTCCCGGACTTACGATGGTGACTACCGGTGGAGTCGGCGGGCGTTGGTACTGAATGCTGACACTTTGTGCGGTGCTTCCGCAATTGTTGGTCGCGGTCAGTGTTACGGTATTCGCTCCTTCTTCCAATTGCAGCGTGGTTTTGAAAGTGCCTGTGGCGGGATCGAAGGTAAAAGGAGTGTTGGCTCCGTTAACGGTCAGTACCAGCGAAGCGCTGCTTGTGACATGCTGTATCACTGCCTGAAAAGCCGTTTCGCTGGCGGTGCTGCTATAAGGATTAGCAGCCGGTGTGCCGATAGCAATGATCGGTTTGAGACAAGGTGTAGTATTGCCACGGAAAACGATGGTTTGCGTTTTGCTGTCGCTGCCGTCGGCATTGGTTGCGGTAATTTCTACCACGTTGTTGCCCGGAGTAAGTGTTACAGTACTGGTAAATTGCAAGGTGGCGGGGTCAAAGCTGAAATCGCTGCTGAGCGTGCCGTTCACTTTGTACACAATTTGCGAAGCCTGATTCACGTGCAGAATAGTAGCCTGAATGGCTTGTGTATTGACGGTGGTCGTATGCGGATTAGTCTGCGGTACGGTAAAGGTGACCACAGGTGGTTGCAGCGGACGACGGTAGTTGACATGGATAGTTTGGTTGGCCGAGCCGCAGGCATTTACCACATTGATGAACAAGGTGTTTTCAGCACCTGTAAAAGTTACCCCGGCATTAAACGTTCCGGAGTTGGCATCAAATGTAAATGGTGTGTGAATGCCGTTCACTTTAAAGGTAATGTCGGAAGCCTGCTGTACGGAAGAAATGATCGCGCTGATTTGAGTTTGCGCGCTGCTTGTTTCGAAGTACAGGCTTTGTGGTTGCAGCAGTGTAATTATCGGGTTGCGGCAGGGAACGGTATAAACGATGGTTTGCGTTTTGGTATCGCTGCCATACGCGTTGGTGCCGGTAATTTGGAAAGTATTGGTGCCCTCGTTCAACGTGACATTGGCGCTGAATACTTTACTGCTGGCATCGTAGTTAAAATCGCCCGAAGGCACGCCATTTACCCTGAAATTCACATTAGCTGCGCCGTCGATGTGCAGAATAGAAGCGATAAGCGTGGCCTGTGACTGGCTTACCTGTTGCGGATTCTGCTGCGGATAGGTAATCGTGACTACCGGCGCAAGGTTTTGCGTGATACGCTCGTAGATGAGTGTAGTCGATTTTATATCGGTACCGGCTTCGTTCACTGCGGTGATTTCAAGCAGGTTCGATCCGTTCAGCAATGTAGCGTTGTAGCTTACTTCGCGGGTGCTGGTATTGTAAGTGAAATTGGTAACGTGTTGGCCGTTAAATTTCAGGCGGATGTCATTTTTCGATGCCACATACAATACGGTAGCCTTAATTGTTTTAGCTGCTGTGCCGGTTGTATAAGGGTTGATGGCGGGATCGGTAAAAATGATCAGCGGAAGCTGTGCCGACGGTTTTTGGTAGAAAATGGTAATCGTTTTGCTGTCGCTACCCGCCGCGTTGGTTCCGGTTACCTCGAAGGTGTTGGCGCCTTCTATCAGACTGGCAAAGGTATTAAGCTGACGGGTAGAAGTATTGTAAGTAAAATTGTACGAAAGCTGTCCGTTGATGCGCAACGTGATGTCATTTTGCGAAGCGACATTCAGCACCGAAGCATCGACCGAAACGGAGTTCACATTTACAGTGTAAGGATTCAGCGTAGGATTGGTAAACGTCACCACCGGAGGTTGTTGCTGTACCAGCGGCCGGTAATTGATCTCTGCTGTTTTGAGGTCGTCGCCGGCAGTGTTGACGGCTCTTATTTCAATAAAATTGCTACCCGGATTGAGCGAGATAGTGCTCGAGAAGGCATGGGTAACCGGGCTGTAGGTGAAATTACCCGAAGGTATGCCGTTTACGGTGTAAGAAATTTGCTGGGCCGATTCCACGTTCAGAATCGTAGCGGTTACGTTGAAAGTGGAAACTCCCGTGCCATAAGGCGAATACGGCGGATTGGTAATCGTGACGATAGGTGCAGGTGTGGTAGGATAAGAGCTGAGGTTATACACGATAATTACCGATTGGTAATCGGTACCCGCTTCGTTGGTCGCTCTTATTTCTACAAGATTGTTACCCGGAATGAGGGAAAGGGTGCTGTGGAAACGTTTGGAAGCAAGGTCGTAATTGAAAGCCCTCGTTTCGGTGCCGTTTACTTTAAAGCTGATTTGCTGCGCATTTTCGATGTGGTAAATGTGCGCGGCAAGCTCGTAAATTTGTGCAGCCGATTGTGCCGGTGAAGACGCAGGATTGGTGACCTGAATAACCGGCTTTTGGCGTGTAACGGGAGGCGGTGTATTGGGGTTGGGCTGCGGATAGGCAGGTTGCGGAGTGGCCGGTACCACGCTGTAATCGTCGGCCGGATTAGGCTTGGGCTTGTCGGGATTGTTGCGGTTTCTTCCGCCCGGAATATGCCAGGTAAGGGTAAACGCAGTGTAATGGTAACGGTCGTTTTTACCGAGCGCGGTGTTGTTATTTGCCCAGCGGTGACCGTCGATAAGATCGTTCAACGCAAAGGTGACTTTGTGCTCGAAGCCTAATGCCAGAAAAGGTCCTACCTGATACCCGAGTCCTACACCCAAAGAAGGCATAAACGTTAACTGGCGTTCGGAGCTTCCTTCTGCATTGCTTTCGTATTTTCCATCGCGCATATTATTGAGCTGCGAATGGATATTGGAAGCAGAGGCCGTGGTATCGATAAGTCCGTAGTTGTAGGGCAATCCGTTGGCATCGAGCTGATCGGTGGTAATGCGATAATCGGTTACCCCGATGCCGCCGAATCCGTATAATACAATGCCTGTGCGCTCGCGCAGCAGGTTCAGTGTAAGCACCCCTTCGAGCGAATAGCGGTGCAAATCCATTTTATAGTTCGGGAAAATATAACCCAGCGAATCGCCGTAATAATTGAGTGCAGAAGTAGAGTCGCTGCCGTTAAATACCGGGTTGTTGGCCAGTCCGTAGGCACGGTCGGTCGAATAACCTTTATGCGTGCTGCGCAGGTAACGGAAACGCATATCGAAGGCGAAGAATCGGCTTTCGCGTTGCGACAAAGCTTTTCCGAAGGTCAGTCCGTAACCGAGTCCGGGTACGGTTTTCATATCGCTTTCCTGCCAGGTAGCGCCTACGTTAAGACCGAGTTTCCAGCCGCTGTCTTCGTCGTACCGGAGCTTTTGCGCCTGTGCGAAATGGCCGTCGGCCGATAAAAATAGAAACGAAATGAGAGATAAGGTAAGGAGTAGAAAGTGGTAAACTTTTTTCATAAAGGCTTGTTTTGCTTTTTGGCAGATTACAGGAATCGTACCAAAAATTACATTCGGCAAATATAGAAAATCCTTTCGCGCTCATTTTTAGCTGTGTATAATATTCTGGAAATGTCTATTTTTAGACTTCATATAAAGTGGGCTGATGCGCGGTAAAATCTCTTTTTTTCTCCTCTTCTTTTTTATTTTCAGTGGGTTAATGCTAAAAGCTCAACCTCCGGGAGATAATTGCGCCGATGCCCTGTACTTGTGTCCGGGAGTGGTTTTTAATGCATCGAATCAGGGTGCTACCGCCGAAACCTGTGCGGGCTGTGCCGATGTGTTTACCGGATCCTGTGGCGCAGCCGAGAATACGGTCTGGTTTTCTTTTGTGACCAACGCAAGCGGAGGCGATGCCGCTGTACAGGTGACCAATATCTCCTGTCTTCCCGGTGCGGGTAACGGAACGCTGCTTCAGGGGGTAATCCTTTCGGCTGCCGTACCCTGCGACGGTTCGACTTATACGACCGTTTCGACTTGCGAGTCGGGCGCCGCCTCTTCATTTACGCTTTCGGCTACCGGCTTGCTGCCTCAGACTACTTATTATGTATGGATTAACGGAGTGACGGCTACTAATCCTGCGTCTTGCAGTTTCCGGATCAGCCTTAGCGGTACCGGAGTAGAAGTGAGCGCTGCCTCTGCGGTGACCGATCAAACCTGTGGACTTACCGATGGCGCTATCACCGTCAATTCTGTATCGGGAGGCGAAGGCCCTTATACCTATTCTGTGAACGGATCGTCTTTTCAAGGTTCTACTGTTTTTTCAGGCTTAGTGGCAGGTACTTATACCCTCAGCGTGCAAGATAGCCACGGTTGTGTGCAGGTGGTCGATAATATTGTGCTCGATCAGGTAAATGGGCCCGAAAACGGACAGGCCGTAGCTACCTCTGCTTCCTGTAACAGTAACGACGGTTCTATTCAGGTAAACGGCGTAACGGGAGGGAATCCGCCGTATCAATATGCGCTGAATAACGGTACTCCCCAATCTTCGGATACCTTTTCCGGACTTGCGGCGGGTACTTATACCCTTACAGTGAGCGATGCCATAGGCTGTACGCAGGTAATCGAAAATGTGATTGTGACCAATAATTCGGGGCCTAACAGTAATGCGCCGCAGGTTACGCAACCCACCTGTGGTAACCAGGATGGAAGGATTACGTTTGTGATTATCGGTGGCGCAACACCTTATACCTATTCGCTTAACGGCGGTCCGCCGCAAACGATGAACTTGTTTCAAAACCTGGGCCCCGGCTTATACGAGGCTTCCATTACCGATGCCAACGGCTGTCGTTTTACTTTTCATAATATCGTGCTTACCGAGCAGGCTCCGTCGTTGCCCGTGTCGGTAACGATTACGCCTTCGGCGAATCCGCTCTGTTTGGGCGATCAGGTCACTTTTTCGGCGGTGGTAACAAACGGAGGCGGAGCCCCGCTTCTGGAATGGTTTGTGAACGGCAACAGCGTACAAAGCGGTTCACTTTCTACTTATACCTACCAGCCGGTCAACGGTGATGTAGTAGGGTGTCGGGTGGTTTCACAGCATCCCTGTGCAGCCGTAACCACAGCGATTTCCAATCAGGTTACGCTTGTCGTCAATTCTACGGTTACCCCGGTAATTACGCTGGTTTCTTCCGTGTCCGATGCCTGTTCCAACGAACCCGTACTGTTTACCGCTACTACCGACTGCCCCGGTACGGCTACCTACGAATGGATAATCAACGGCACGGTATTTCCTCCCGTGGCTTCCGATACATTGCTCACCCTTTTGCCCTCGACCAGTCAGGTAGAGGTACGGGTTACCTGCGACGAGTCCTGCGCTGTGCCCGCCACTTCTCCGGCAGTTAGCGTGAATGTGACGGAAATACAGGCCGATGCGGGCGCCGATCAGATCATCGCTCCGGGACAAAGCACATCGCTTAACGGCTCGGGTGGCACTACTTATTTTTGGACACCATCTACCGGACTTTCCTGCTCTTCCTGCCCCGATCCGGTTGCCAGTCCGTCGTCGAGCACGACTTATACGCTTGTAGTGACCAACGGCAACTGCGTGGATACCGACGAGGTTCGGGTTGTCGTAAGTCAGGTTCTTTCCATACCCAATACCTTTACACCCAATGGCGACGGAGTAAATGATGTATGGGAAATTGCGCACATCGAAAATTTTCCGGCTTGTCAGGTTACCGTGTATGACCGTTGGGGACAGCGGGTGTTTAATTCGATCGGCTATTCCAACAAAAATGCCTGGAACGGCACTAACAACGGGCTGCGTCTTCCTGCCGCTACTTATTATTATGTGATCGAGCTCAATGAGGGAGGCGCCAAAGCAGATGAGTTGTTTACCGGTTCTATCACTATCGTCTATTGAGTATGAGCAAAAAAATTACCTTTCTTTTCGGTTTGTGTTGGGGAATGGCGGTAGTGGCTACGGCGCAGCAAACGCCGCAGTTTACGAATTTTGTGTTTAACCAGTTTGCCCATCATCCGGCGGTAGCGGGAACCCGCCCCTGTTTGGATATGCGTATGGGCTATCGCACACAATGGGTGGGGTTTCAGGATGCACCCCGTACCATGTTCCTGAATATTCACTCGCAAATCGGCGGTAAACGCAACAGCCGCACGCGCACAAAGCACGGTATCGGTGGGCATATAGAAACCGACAACACGGGCCCTATGAGCCGCACCCGTTTTTACCTTGCCTATGCTTACCATGTGCCGGTAACCCGTAAAGCGACGCTTTCTATGGGGCTGTATGCCGGTTTTCAGCAGTTCAGGTTTAATGCAGGACGTGTAACGCTGGCCAATTACCAGGACAATGCCATACAGGGCTCGAGTGTAGAGTTTATCTGGCCCGATGTAAGTCCGGGCGTGTTTTTATACAGCGACGATTATTACATGGGCTTTACCGTGGGACAGGCCTTGCGCAACCGGATTAAAGGCGTGGGACTCGACAGCCGCCTTACGTACCATTACATATTGACGGCAGGTAAGCGATTTAAAGGACGCGATCGCAGCGAGTTTTCTTATATCCCTTCGCTGGCCTTAAAGTTTGCGCCTATGGCTACCCCGGCTATCGATCTCAACCTGATGGTCGATTATCAGAACACTTTGCAGGTAGGACTTTCGTATCGCAATACCGATGCGATAGCCGCCTTGTTCAAAGTCAATTTCCTCAAGTATTTTTCGTTGGGTTATGCTTTTGATTTCACGACTTCCCGTATTCGCCATGCCAGCTCCAATACACATGAGATCGTACTCGGCATTTCTCCCTGTGCGGCTTTCGGAAGCAAGCGGCGCAACGTGAACGATTGTCCGGTGTGGAACTAAGCGGGTACCAATGCCTATTCGGTGGTTCGTGTTTTTAACCAGTGTAAAAAATCTTCGAGCAGCAAGGGTGTATCCTGCGGTTTTTCTTTCGACATAAAATTTAGAATAAGCTGCTCTGCAATGCGGTATCGTTCATTTTCAGAAAAGAAAGGATGACTTTTAGGATAGGGTGTGCAAGTGGAAGTAAAATCCACTTTCCGAAAGAATTTTCGAAAATCGTGTTCTACCTGTTCCAGCTCTTTTGCCAGTTCATCGGCGTTTTTCTGCTGGAGTGAAATTTCCCATTCTTTTGATCCACAACGGATAAGTTGAAAAAGCGCCCGATCTACGTCTTCTTTCGTCAACCAAATAATAAACGGATAGCTGCCCATATCTTTAATTGAAAATCGTGTTTGAAACACACTAATTTAATCAAAAAACAACTAATCAAGTTGTTTTTCATGTGATATTATGGGCTTTCTGTGGGATACCTTTGTAAGGTGCATCCTATTCTAAAAAAAATCCGCGCCATCCGGGAGGAGCGGAAATACAGTCAGGAGTATGTAGCTGCGAAAATCGGCACTACCCAGTCGCGTTATGCGCGCTTTGAAATCAGCAATAAAAAGCTCGATTTTCTTATGCTCGAACAGGTGGCTCAGGTGCTGGGCGTAACTGTGTACTCGTTGTTGAAAGAAGATCAGACGGTTGAAGAACCTGCTTTGGTCTATTCTTCCAAGCTGACCCGTCTCGAAGAGAAGATAACTTACCTTGAAACGCTCAACGAAAGTCTTCAGCAGCAGCTCAAAGACAAGGAAGAAATTATAGCCTTGCTCAAAAAACGCGCTTCGGGCCGTTAAGACGTTTTTCCCTTTTGGATTTTAGTAAAGAAAATTGTTGTACGGATAACGTACTTCGTGGATTTCTTTCACCGCTTGGTAAAGCACTTCGCGCAACTCATCGAGATTGATGCACGCGGCGGCCGAGATAAACACGCAATTGCGGTTGCCCATGCGGGCCATCCACGATTTTTTTAGCTCTTCGAGCGGAATTTCTTCTGTTTTCAGGGGCGACAGGTCGCCTTCTTCCTTTGGGATATGCCGGTAAGCATCAATTTTATTAAAGACAATAATCGTGGGCTTATCAAGCGCTTTGATGTCTTTAAGCGTTTCGTTGACCACCCGGTAGTGATCTTCAAAATTAGGATGTGAAATATCGAGCACGTGCAGCAGCAGGTCGGCTTCGCGTACTTCGTCGAGCGTCGATTTGAAGGATTCGATAAGCTGTGTGGGCAGCTTACGGATAAAGCCTACGGTATCGGATACCAAAAAAGGCAGGTTTTCGAGTACCACTTTGCGCACTGTGGTATCGAGTGTGGCGAAGAGCTTGTTTTCGGCAAACACATCTGATTTGCTGAGCAGGTTCATCAGGGTGGACTTGCCTACGTTGGTGTAACCGATAAGCGCTACACGTACCAATTGCCCGCGATTGCTGCGCTGGGTGCTCATTTGCCGGTCTATTTCCCGCAATTTTTCGCGTAGCTTCGCGATTTTATCCTGGATAATACGGCGGTCGGTTTCGATCTGAGATTCGCCCGGACCCCGCATTCCGATACCGCCCTTTTGCCGTTCGAGGTGGGTCCACATACGGGTAAGGCGCGGCAGCAGGTATTGGTACTGTGCCAGCTCTACCTGCGTTTTGGCGTGTGCTGTGCGGGCCCGCGAAGCGAAAATATCAAGAATCAGGTTGGTGCGATCGAGTACCGGAACCTTTACGGTGTCTTGTATGTTTTTCTGCTGGCTGGGCGAAAGCTCATCGTCGAAAATCAGCAGATTTACTTCGTGGGCTTCTACGAATTCGGCAATTTCTTTCAGCTTACCCGAGCCGATATAAGTGCCCGAAACGGGTATATTCAGCTTTTGGGTAAAACGGCGGATCACGTTTGCCCCGGCAGTTTCGGCTAAAAATTCGAGCTCATCGAGGTACTCTTTTACTTTTTCTTCATCCTGTGTCGGGGAAATTACCCCCACGATTATGGCCGTAGCATCCTGCCTCGGTTCGATTTTCGCGTCTATCATTTACCGCTTATCAATTCGTCAAGATACACACAGACGGCTTCCGTTTCGGCATCGTTCAGCACACCGTTAAAGGGCGTCATGCCGCCTTTACCGTATTTTACGATGTGTATGCGCTCTTCGAGCGTAAAGGTGGATACAGACAGGTCTTTAGCCCCGGCCGAACCCAACCTGCCGTCGTTGCCGTGACAGATGGCACAATTCTGCTTATAAATTTTTTGTCCGTCGGGCGCGGAGCCGGAGGCTTGCCCGGCACTGCCCTCATTGTTACAGGCAATGGCGATCAGCACCGCCAATATTCCTGTTCCGAGTATCGTTTTCTTCATGTGTAACAAGCTCGTGGCGTCTTAAAACCAGTTGGCGCCTAAGTCAGGGCGGAAAGGCCAGGGTATGGAAACAAGTGTGAGAAACAAAGCCAATCCGTACCAAAACAGAATACGCCGGTGTTTTACCGTGACGTTGTCTGTGCTTTCGGAACGGCGGCGACCTATCGTGACCAGCGCTACGGCAGCAATCATCATGAGCGCGTGCTCTACGGTGAAAAAGCGCAATTGCGTATTTTCCATTGTAGCGCTGTTAAATTGCACTTTATTACTGATAATATAGAGCACCAGCCCGATGACCAACTGGATGTGAAAAAGAATCATCGTGAACAGATTGACCAGCTTATCGGCTGTGGTATAATTTTTACGGAAACGCCATTTGCTAAAAGCGTTAAATACCGCATAAACAAGCAGGATAAGCAGCAGCCAGCGCAAACCTGAATGAGCATGTAAAAGTCCGTTATGCATAAAAAGGGGTTTTTTACAAATGTACTGGAAGCTTTTGAATTCTCCAGCGGGTTTGGCATTAAATGGGAAATGCGTATTTTTAAGAAAAACAACTATTATGAAACGGATACTATTTCTCTCATTTTTATTAGGTTCTGGCCTACATGTAGCGGCGCAGAACATTGAAGTACGCGAATCGAACGAAAGGATTGGCGACGGGTCTCACAACGCACTGGTAGTGAATATCCCGGTAAACGACAAGAAGGCTGTTGAAAAAGCCTGGGTGAGCAAAATGAAAGGCATGGACGCGAAAAAAGTGTCTTCTAAAAAAGAAATTTTTGCCGATGATGCCAAGCATAGAGATATGGGACCCAATACCTTCGATGTGTACGCACGTGTGGAACAGGATGGCAAAAACGGTGTGAGACTGGTAGTCGCTGTCGATTTAGGTGGGGCTTATCTCTCTTCTTCACAGCATCCCGATCAGTTCAGGGCCTTCCGTAATGAGGTCTATAACTTTGCCGTTGAGGCTACAAAATCCAACATCGGAGGCGATCTCAAAGCACAGGAAAAAGCGCTTGTTAAGCTCGAAAGCGATCAGAAAAAGCTCGAAAAAGAGAATAAAAAACTTCAGGATAACATCGAAAGCAACAAGAAAAAAATAAGCAACGATGAAAAAACCCTGAAGAAAAATGAAGACGAGCAAAACAAAAAGAAAAATGAAATCGAAACGCAACGCAAGCTCGTGAACGATGTGAAAGAAAGGATGGGGAAGGTGAAATAACCGGGGTTTCGGCTTCGCTCAGCCCTCTTTGTTTGATTTTGAGGAGCGTTATTGCGGCTTCGCTCAGCCCCCTTTGACTTCGAGCAGGGTTGTTTCGGTTTCGCTCAACACTCTTTGTTTTTTGTTTGGTTTCAAGAGGTGTGCGGTGGCTTCGGCTTCGCTCAGCCACCTTTGTTTTCGGCTTTGCTTAGGCTCTTTTGACTTTGAGGATCGCTGTTGCGGCTCCGCTCAGCCACCTAATTAAAGTATTAAGCCTGTACCTGAACATAATCGCTGAATGAACGCTCCCGGTGGCTGAGCGGAGTCGAAGCCACCGGGATTTTGAGAGTACATCAAAAGGAGCCGCTTTTCGAGCGGCTCCTTTTTCTATATGGCATTTTCGATTTTGTGCGCGTTCACTGTGTAGCGCCCGTGTTATCTTTTTCTTTCTTCTGCAGAATAATCAAGTAATTCGCTACTTTTGCGCACCTTATCTGCTATGCTTACACCCGATTTTCGCCTCCATTTTCTACTGCATTTCGTGGTTTTTATCTGGGGCTTTACGGGTATCCTCGGTAAGCTTATCTCGGTCGATCAATACGTGCTGGTGTGGTGGCGAATGCTTATCGCTTTCGGTACACTGGCCCTGTTTCTTGTGTTTACACGCAGGCATAAGCTGCCATCCCCGAAAGACCTGCTCCGCCTGCTCGGCACCGGACTGATCATTGCCCTACACTGGATTTTTTTCTACGGCGCCATAAAAATCGCTAACGTGTCGGTAGCCGTTACCTGTTTGGCCGTATCGGGCTTCTTTACGGCATTGCTGCAACCGCTCTTTACCCGGACTCCTTTTGTGCGTTACGAAATTCTGCTGGGGCTTGTCGTCATTGCCGGAGTAGCAGTGCTCGTCGGATTGGAGACACAACATACCCTTGGTTTTGTTTGGGGCTTGCTTGCTGCGCTTTTTGCCACCGTTTTTACCCTTATCAATGCATCGCTGGTAAAACGCGTCGATTCGTCGGTGATCTCTTTTTATGAAATGCTCGGAGGCTTCGGCGGACTCTCCATCTACCTTTGGCTCAGCGGGGGGCTTACCCTTGCCGGACTTTCGCTCAATGCCGACGATACCGGCTATCTGTTGCTGCTCGGAATATGCTGTACTGCTTTTCCTTTTGTGGCCAGCGTTTGGATAATGCGCCGTCTTTCTCCCTATACGGTTAGCATCAGCTTGAACCTGGAACCGATCTATACCATTCTGCTCGCCCTCGTTTTTTTTCCGGGTTCCGAAAAAATGACTCCCGGTTTTTACCTCGGTACGCTAATCATTTTGGCTGCGGTGGCGGCCAATACATGGTTTAAAATGGCGGCCCGTAAAAAACGACAGGCTACCTTGTAAAACATCCGAAATTCGTGTCTTGTAGGCTTTCGAATAGCGGAAATGTTATTTTTGTGTGTATTACCTTTTTACCTGTCCATGAAAAAAATTCCGGTACTTCTTCTTTTACTGGCTTTTTGCATTTCTGCTGATGCGCAGGAAACGTTTCCGGTAAACGGAGCCCGGCCTGCAGCGGGGAAACTCTATTATTTTACCAATGCCACCATTCACACCGGTACCGGCGAAACACTCGAAAAGGCCGAGATGCTTGTGCGCGACGGCTGGATAGAAGAAATAGGCGCCCGCATTTCGGCGCCCTCTGGTGCGGTAATTGTCGATTTGAAGGGCAGGCATGTGTATCCCTCTTTTATAGATTTATATGCGGCATACGGTATTCCTGAAGTAAAAGTGCAGGAGGCTTCGCGCAGTGCCATTCCGCAGTACGAATCGGCTAAGAAAGGGGCATACTCCTGGAACCAGGCTATTCACCCCGAAGTGAGCGCCGCTTCTCTTTTTTCGGCCGACCCTAAAGCGGCGGCTACGTATCGGGAACTGGGTTTCGGAGCGGTACTTTCGCACGTGCCCGACGGTATAGCGCGCGGAACCTCTGTGTTCACCACCCTGGCCGATGCGAAAGAAAATAAAACCGTATTACGGACAAACGCGGCCGCGCATTATTCGTTTCGTAAAGGCACATCGAAACAGGCGTACCCTTCTTCCCTGATGGGCGCTATAGCCCTGCTGCGTCAAACCTTTCTCGATGCGCAATGGTACGCCGCACAGAAACACCCTGTCGAAGAAAATATTTCGCTGCGCGCCTGGAATGAGCAGCAGGAATTGCCACAAATTTTTGAAGCCAACGACAAGTATAATATTCTCCGCGCCGACCGAATAGGTGACGAATTTGGCCTGCAATATATTTTTAAAACCGACGGACGCGAATACCAGCGTATCGCCGAAGTGAAGGCAACGGGCGGAAAATTTATCATACCGATTAGCTTTCCCGATCCTTATGCCATCGAAGATCCTTACGAAGCCATGTTGGTTTCTTTCGAAGAATTACGTCATTGGGAACTGGCCCCGGCTAACCCGAAGTTTTTGTACGAATCGGAGCTGCGCTTTGCCTTTACCATTTTTGACCTCAAAGACAAAAAACAATTTTGGAATAACCTGCGCAAAGCCGTGCGTTACGGCCTTCCCGAAGAAGAAGCGTTGAAAGCGCTCACGCTGAATCCGGCGGCTTTTGTGGGTATGGATAAATGGGTAGGCTCGCTCGAAAAAGGAAAGCTGGCCAATTTTCTGATCACTTCGGGGCCTTTGTTTGAGGAGTCCACGATTCTTTATCAAAACTGGATTCAGGGAGAGCGATATATTGTGCAGCCCGACGACGTAGCGGATGTGCGCGGAACCTACGATTTAAACATAGACAACCATATTTATACGGTTCAGGTAAAAGGAGAATTGAAAAGCCCGGTAGCTACGCTGAAAGCCGATACGGCTACCGTAAAAATAAAGTTGGCTGTCGAGCAACGTAACATTTCGCTGGGTTTTACTTTACACGATAACCATTACCAGGGCGCGGTGCGTCTGAGCGGGGTTATCAATTTCGATAGCGGCTCGTGGGATGGCAACGGACAATTACCCGACGGAAGCTGGATAAAATGGAACGCCATACGCAAGCAGCGTTTCAAAGAGGAAAAGAAAACACCGAAAGCAATCGACAGTCTTGATCTGATACAGGTGTCATTCCCGCAAACGGCTTACGGCTTCGACTCTTTGCCCCGCAATATCCCTGTACTGATCAAAAATGCGACGGTCTGGACTAACGAAAGCGAAGGCATTCTTTACAATACCGATTTGCTGCTGCGCGAGGGGAAAATAGTCCGTGTCGGGAAAATTTTAGACGTGGTAGATCGCAATACCTGGGTGATAGATGGCACCGGAAAGCACGTCACTGCGGGCATTATCGACGAGCATTCGCACATTGCGATCAGCGGCGGGGTCAACGAAGGCAGTCACGCCGTTACCGCCGAAGTAAGCATAGCCGATGTGATCAATCCCGACGATATCAATATTTACCGGCAGCTATCGGGCGGAGTTACAGCCTCACAGTTATTGCACGGAAGCGCCAATCCCGTGGGTGGACAGTCGGCTATGATAAAGCTCCGTTGGGGGCTTTCGGCCGAAGAAATGAAAGTGGAAGGTGCCGAAGGATTTATCAAATTCGCGTTGGGCGAAAACGTCAAGCAATCCAACTGGGGCGAGCATTACACCCTGCGGTTTCCGCAAACACGAATGGGAGTGGAGCAAGTGTTTTACGACGCTTTTTACCGCGCCCGCGAATACGAGCAGCAATGGAAAAATTACGAATCACTTTCGCGCCGTTCCAAACACAATGCCGAAATGCCGAGAAAAGATCTTCAGCTCGAAGTGCTGTTGGAAATTCTCAATGGCAAACGTTTTATTACCTGCCACAGCTATGTGCAGTCCGAAATCAATATGCTGATGAAAGTGGCCGATTCGCTCGGATTTAAAGTCAATACCTTTACCCATATTCTTGAAGGCTATAAGCTGGCCGATAAAATGAAAGCGCATGGCGCAGCCGCCTCTACTTTCTCAGACTGGTGGGCCTACAAGTACGAGGTAAATGACGCGATTCCTTTTAATGCGGCGCTATTGCAAGCTATGGGGGTGCTTACCGCCATCAATTCGGACGATGCCGAAATGGGCCGCCGCCTCAATCAGGAAGCCGCCAAAGCTGTGAAGTACGGAGGAATGAGCGAAGAAGAAGCCTGGAAAATGGTCACCTTGAATCCGGCTAAAATGTTGCACCTCGATCAGCGCATGGGTAGTATTCGCAAAGGAAAAGACGCCGATATCGTGATATGGAGCGAGCATCCGCTGTCGGTATATGCCAAAGCGGAAAAAACATTTATCGACGGAATTTGTTATTTCGATCGCGAACGGGATGTGCTGCTCAGACTGGAAATGCGCAGGCAGCAATCGCGTATCGCCGCTAAAATGATGAAGGCCAAATCGGATAGTCCTACCCGCAATCCACAGCGCAAAGAGCCTCGTCTTTACCATTGTGAAACGCTTGAAGAATATGAGGAACATGAATAATTTTTTGTGCGGTTCCGGTATCCGGAAAATGGGGCTGCTTTTTTTGATGTACGGTGGCAGCATTGCGCTTTCGATGGCACAGTCTTCCAAATCGGTATTATTGATTAACGGAACGGCGCATATCGGCAACGGGCAGGTAATTACGCATTCGCTGATCGGTGTACGCGAGGGGAAAATTGCAACCGTAGCTAATATTCTTACTACTCCTTACGATGCTTCGCTGTACGATACGGTTATCAATATCGAAGGCAAGCACGTATATCCCGGCTTGATCGCGACCAACATCACCCTCGGGCTTTCTGAGGTGGAGGCGGTGCGTTCTACGCTCGATTTTAGAGAAACCGGCCTTTTTACGCCACACGTGCGGGCGCTGGTGGCTTACAATACCGATTCGAGAATTATTCCCACGGTGCGCTCTAACGGTGTTTTGCTCACGCAGGCCGTGCCTCGTGGCGGAGTGCTTTCGGGGCGTTCGTCAGTGATGATGCTCGAGGGTTGGAACTGGGAAGATGCGGTATATCGCGCCGATGAGGGTGTGCACCTGCAATGGCCTTCTTTTTTTCGCCGACGCTGGCAGGCTGGTGCGATCGAAACTTCGCGCAACGACAGCTATCAGGAGCGCTTGCTGGAGATACGTCAATTTTTTACCGAAGCGGCAGCTTACGTCGCCCGAAAAGATCCCGAGCGCAAAGACCTTCGTTTTGAAGCCATGCGCGGTGTGTTCGACGGTACGCGTAACCTGTATGTGCATGCTTCTTATGTGAAAGAAATTACCGATGCGGTAAGTTTTTGCCGGCAGCTTGGCATTGCGCGTATTGTGCTTGTGGGCGGATACGATGCCTGGATGGTGACCGATCTGCTCAAAGAAAATCGCGTAAGCGTTATTTTGCGGCGTGTACATGAACTGCCTGTACGGCCCGAAGATGATGTCGATTTGCCATTTAAATTACCTTTTTTGCTGCATAAAGCAGGAGTGCTGTTTTGCCTCGGTGGAGAAGGGGATCAGGAAGCTTCACAGGCACGCAACCTTCCGTTTTTGGCAGGTACGGCTGCGGCTTACGGCTTAAATCGCGAAGAAGCGCTGATGGCTGTGACGCTCAATGCCGCCCGTATTTTGGGCATCGATAAAACGACAGGATCGCTTGAAGCCGGTAAAGACGCCACCCTGTTTGTGTCAGACGGTGATGCGCTCGATATGCGAAGCAACCGCGTAACCATGGCATTCATCAAAGGTCGTCCGCTCGATTTACGTACTTATCAGCAAGAGCTGTATCGGAAATATGCCGACAAATACGGTTTGCCATAAGATTTCTCGGGGAAATTCCGGAGCGTACCCAGCAATTTGTTTAGGTGTTAAAAAGATTTTTTCTTCCACTTATTTCCTGCATTACCTGAATATGCTCTTTTAATTTGCCGTTTTCATCAATGTGTAGCAGATGGAATCCTGCTTCCTGCAAAGCGGCACCGATTAACCGGCTACGGTGGCACTGGCAGGGATTACTTTCGCTGCACATCAGTGCGAGTGACAATTCTTTTTTGTAAGCCGTTTTTACACGTTGTATGCCTTTTTGAAAGAAATCTTTCTGCTTTATCGCTTCGTAATTCACTTTTCCTTGTGGTGTATAACAGTCGCGATCAGTAGGCCGGCCACCGAGTGTATCGCCCATAAATACATACCGCATACCGTGCTGAGGTAAAAGTTTTTCGAGGTATTTCCGGTTGTACTGTGGGTTAAAACGGGAATAGGGAACCGAACGCACATCGATCAGATAGCGAATATCATATTGTTTCAAGAGTGCCAAAAACACCTCTTCTTTTCTGCGCCCGTGCCCGATCGTATAAAGCATGATTCAGTGTAAAAGACAAGTTTCAAAAGGAAATAAACACCGGCATCGAAGTTTCATTTTTGCTTCAAAAAGGCACTAAACCCGAAAAATGCGCCTCGGTTCTTCCCCGGATTCGCCCTTATAACGAGAAAATCGCCGGTTCATTTTTGCCCGCGCCGACTTTTATACGCGTAAACACCCCAAAGGATAAGCAGCGAAAGCAATGCCAGCCCGATAAGTCCGTAACGCCAATCGAAGCGCTGCTTGAGAATAATCACGAATACGATGCTGAACAGAAAGAGGGTTGCTACTTCGTTCCACAGGCGCAGTTTCAGCGAAGAATAAGGAAAAAAGCCCTGTTGTAAGCGACGAAACATGCGGTGGCAGATAAAATGATAGATCAGCAAACCCGCTACTAAGGTCAGTTTGAGGTGCATGAACGGCATGGAAAATAGCGCCGGATTGAACCAAAGCATCAGGCTGCCGAAAATCAGGGTCAGTACCATCGAAGGCCAGGTGATGCCGAACCAGAGCGGGCGTTGTATTTTCCGAAGGTAAGCGCTGAGCACCGCTTTTTCGGGCTCTTTTTCAGCTTGCGCTTCGGTATGGTAGATGAACAGCCTGACGATGTAGAAAAGCCCGGCGAACCAGGTTACCACAAAAATAATGTGCAGCGCTTTGACAATATCGTAGCTCATATCCTTACCGACAAAATTAGAAAAATTGAGCTTGGCTTAACGTTTAAGCCGGAGAGAAGGCCGTATCTTTGTCGCACAATTTTAAGCGAATATGAAATCGAAAACGGCAAAAGACACCCTGGCAGTCAGTACCAAGGTGGTGCTTCCTAACGATACGAACCAATTGGGCAATCTTTTCGGCGGACAATTGCTCGCCTGGATGGACGAGATTGCGGCCGTGTCGGCACATCGGCACTGCCGGAGGGTAGTAGTGACGGCTTCGATTACCAATGTGGCCTTTACCAGTCCGGTGAAGCTGGCCGATATCGTGACGCTCGAAGCAAAAGTGTCGCGTGCTTTTACCAGCTCGATGGAAGTGTTTATCGATGTGTTTGTGGAAGATCATATCAGCGGGCGCCGCAAAAAAAGCAACGAAGCTATCTATACTTTTGTAGCGGTCGATCAGAACGGTTCGCCCATCGAAGTGCCTGAGCTGATCCCCGAAACGGAAGAAGAAAAAAACCGTTTTGCCGGAGCCTTGCGTCGCCGTCAGTTGGCGCTTATTTTGGGTGGGAAAATGAAGCCTGCCGAAGCGACCGAGCTAAAAGCCCTGTTCGACTAGGCCGGCCAGGCTTTCGTCCGAAATATCGCGCATACAGCGAAAATGTCCTTTGGGACATTTATCGTATCCTATTTTAGAGCAGGGGCGGCAGCTTAATCCTTTTATTTCTACGATTTTAAACCTGTCGGGATGCTGCGGCATATACGGATACATCCCGAATTCGGGTACGGTATTGCCCCATACCGAAATGATTTTTTTCCCAAAGGCAGCGGCAATGTGCATCAATCCGGTATCGTGTGTGAGCACGACATTGGCCTGTCGTACCAGCGAGGCTGATTGGGGCAGACTGAACAGTCCGCAGGCATTGTAAATGCGGGTGGGGTCCAGTTCGGCCAACATGGCGCCCGTAGCGGCATCTTCGGGTCCGCCGAGTAAAACGATGGGCTGTTTGACGCGCAGGCAGGTATCGCGCAGCTTGTCGGGCGGAAGGCGTTTGGTGGCTAATTGTGCGCCGATGGCAAAAGCGACATAGCCCTGGTGCAGAAATACCGGCAGGTCGCTCAGTTGAATTTCATCGTCGGGTGCGATAAAAAATTCCAGCCCTTTACCGTCGTTTTTTACCCCCAGCGGAGTTACCGCCTTGAAATACCGATCTACGATATGCACATCGGGCATACGGTTTATTTTAAATCGGGTGAGCAGCCATTTTTGTACATTAAGCTTGGGAAAAGCGCGCGAAGGGGTGCGTAGCAAGAGTTTGAGCTGTAAGCTCCGCAGGTTGCGGTGCAGGTCGGCGATGAAGGTGTAGCGTTCGTGGCGCAGCAGGGGCAGTACTTCCGTAATCGATTTTTCGAAGGTAAACAGCTTGTCGATATACGGATTATGCGCCGATACCGAAGCGAATTTTGCTTTGGTCACCAGGTGTATTTCGGCATCGGGAAGCTGTGTACGCAAGGCGCGCAGCACGGGCGAAGTAAGCACAATGTCGCCGATAGAGCTGAACCGTATGACTAATATTTTGCGCAGCGGTTTATTTTTCCGTGAAAATACAGAAAATTAAAGGCGGGTACGTCAGAATCAGTTGGCTTTGTACCAGAATACGGTACCCAGCGTGTTTTTGAGCTTTAGCTCTTTCGCGGTAAGCCGCAAAATGGTGAATTCTTCGGTCAGGATAGTCAGGTTGTTGATCTGTACCGAAAGGCTCAGCGATTCTTTATCGTCGCGCCACGACCATTTGCCCTCCAACGTTTCACTGCCGCCGGTGTACACGCAGCTTTGGTCTTTTTTCAGCTTCATCTTATCGGGTGTAAGTACGATAAAAAGCTGTGTGCCGCCAAAATTTTCGAGCTTGTCAAAAGTCCATTCGCGAGCGAGACGTTGTGTTTTGCTGAGGAGCGAAAAGGCGGGGCCGTCTTCGTATTTATTGCATCCTGATAGGGTTAGCAGACAAACTAAGGCTGCGAAGACAAAAGCGGAAGAGAATTTTTTCATAGAAAAACGAGCACAAAATAACTGCAGAAAAGTTGTAGCTACCGACCAAAAGTTTTAGTATCGGGAACCAAAGATAAGATCCCTTACGGGTTTTTCGCAGTAAAACGTAGCTTCGTTTTTTTCGATTACTCAGGTACAAAAAAACCCTGACACTTATTGGTCAGGGTTCTTCGTGTAGTTGTAGCCCGGGAATTAACCGGCTTTGTAGTATGTTTTATCACCGTCTTCGTCTTTTACCCAAAGCTCGTCTTTGGTGAGGCGCAGAATGGTGTATTTTGCCGAAATATTTACACTACCGATAAAAGGATAGGTTACCCGTACGGCTTCTTTGCTGTCGCTCCACGACCAGGTACCTTCGTACGAAGTGCCCCCATCGTGGTAGAAGAAGCGCTCGTCTTTTTTAAACTCGATTCTCGCATCGTCCGATCCGGCTGCGGTTTCAGTACCATCGGCTTTGATGTACTTGTCGGGTTTCCACATACGGCAGAGGCGTTCTTTTTTGGGAAGCAACGAAATGGCGGGACCGTCATCGTATTTTTTACATCCGGTGAAACTTAGAGACAAAGCGGCAAAAAAGGCCAGGCAGAGGGCAACACTTTTTTTCATAATAACAGTATTAAAATAGGGTTTAGCAAATTATGCCATTGTGGAGGCAAGAACCGCGCTTTTTTCATAAACAGCAGATAATCAAGACCATAAAAATCATTCTTTTTCTCAAATCGGGAAAATTGTTCCCATACCGGGCAGGCTGCTTACCTTTGGCTTATGTTTATCGATACCCATACCCATTTATACCTCGAAGAATTTGACACCGATCGCGAAGCCATGCTGCAAAGGGCTTTTGAGGCAGGTGTGACCCATTTGTTTCTTCCCAACATCGACGAGCAGTCGGTAGCGCCTATGGAACAAATGCGTGCGCAGCATCCTGATCGCTGTTTTCCGATGATGGGACTGCATCCTTGTTCTGTAAAAGCGGATTACGAGGAAGTGCTCGAACGGCTCAAACAGCAGCTTGATACCCGTAAATACTATGCTATCGGAGAAACGGGCATTGATCTATATTGGGATCGCACTTTTATAGCGGAACAAAAGCTGGCTTTTCGTGCGCAGATAAGCTGGGCGAAAAATTATGATCTCCCGCTGGTGATTCATGCCCGCGATTCTTTTCCTGAAATTTTGGAAATTTTGGACGAGCTTAACGATACGACGCTTCGCGGTATTTTCCACTGTTTTACGGGTACTGCTCAACAGGCGCAGCATATCCTCAATTATGGCGGCTTTAAGCTCGGTATAGGCGGGGTGCTGACCTATAAAAACGCAGGACTCGACAAGACCTTAGCCTCCGTTTCGCCCGAAGCTTTGTTGCTCGAAACCGATTCGCCTTACCTGGCACCGGTACCTTATCGCGGCAAACGCAACGAAAGCGCGTATGTAAAGAGGGTTGCTGAGCGACTGGCAGAAGTGTACAGTTGTTCGCTCGAAGAGATAGCGGCGATCACTACGCGCAATGCCCGCGCACTTTTTGGCATCTGAAAATCGTGTACCTTTAGCGGCTATGAAAGAAAGCGCTTCGGTACTTATCATTTATACAGGCGGCACTATCGGAATGGTGGAAGATCCGGTTACGGGGCAGCTTCGTCCTTTCGATTTTGCGCACCTTTCGGCACAGGTTCCGGAGCTGAACCGGCTCGATGTAAGGCTGTCGGCCATTGCCTTTGAAAAGCCCATCGATTCGTCGGACATGGAACCGGCCATCTGGATTCGCATTGTCGAAATGATAGCCGAGAACTATGCCTTGTATGACGGATTCGTGATTCTTCACGGTTCGGATACCATGGCTTATACGGCTTCGGTACTGAGCTTTATGCTCGAAAACCTGGCCAAACCCGTTATACTGACCGGTTCGCAATTGCCGATAGGCACCATTCGCACCGACGGTAAAGAAAATCTGATTACGGCCATTGAGATAGCGGCGGCGCGGAAAGCGGATGGGAGTCCGGCGGTACCCGAGGTAGCCGTGTATTTCGAATACCGTTTGTTGCGCGGCAATCGCACTCTTAAGGCGAGCGCCAATCATTTTAATGCCTTCAGTTCGGACAATTACCCTCAATTAGCCGAAGCGGGGGTGCGTATAGACTATAATTATCCGGCGATACTTTCTTTGCCAGAGGCTCCTTTTAAAGTACATACCACGCTCGATACTTCGGTGGCGGTGCTTCGGCTTTTTCCGGGTATTACGGAGTCGGTGGTGGCAGCACTTACCAATCTCCGCGGACTAAAAGCCTTAGTGCTTGAAACCTTTGGCGCGGGCAATGCCAGCACGCGAAGCTGGTTTATTGAAGCGATCGAAAAAGCAGTGCGGCAGGGTGTAGTAGTGGTTAACATTACCCAATGCGCGAGCGGTTCGGTCGAGCAGGGTAAGTACGAGACCAGTTCGGCTTTTACGCGTATAGGGGTAATAAGCGGGTACGATATGACCACCGAGGCGGCTTTGGCCAAGTTGATGTTTTTGTTAGGCGCGGGTTACGACAGGCCTGAAGTGGCGCGTTTGTTTGCCCTTCCCTTGCGCGGGGAGCTGAGTTTACCCGCTTAAATAATTTACCTGAACCCGGCAGATATTCCGTACAAGAAGGAAATTTTTGTAATTTAGGCGCCTGTTTTTGCGCCACCCTGCGCGATGATTCAACCTGGAGAGGTGTCCGAGTGGTTGAAGGAGCACGCCTGGAAAGTGTGTATACTCCAAAAGGGTATCGCGGGTTCGAATCCCGCCCTCTCCGCAACTCAGAAAATCCTGACGCAAAGCGTCGGGATTTTTTGTTGTCAGGGCTTGCCAACCCGAAGGGTTGAGCAAGTAAAAGAAACAAAAAATAAGCCTTTGGCTCTGCCAAAGAGGATTTCCTGAGTTGAAGCCCCTCTCCTCAGGGATCAGCCGCCGCAGGCGGGTAATCCTATTAACTTTTACTACTTCTGAATGCCTTTTGAGAAAAGTCAAACTGAAGGTTCAGACAATCTGAATAAATAGAAAAGTACGCCGCGAAGCGGCAGGGCTTTGAAACTGAAGCCTCCCTTTCAGGGATCATCCGCCGAAGGCGGGTAATCCATATCTCTTTTTTATCTTAACTCAAAAACAAAAAGCGCTATCCGATAATCGTATTATTTTATTATTTTCATCCCACAAACCTGACTGGTATTCAGGGTATTTGTGTGGTTTTATTTTATATATAAGTGAGTTAGTGGCAATTTTAGAACGACAGTACCAACGACAAATAATGGAAAAACAACAAAAATATAGATGTTGGTTTTTTATCAACCAAAACATCAAGGAAAGAGAACTTGAAACTCTTGAACAACAAGCGATAGAAATTTTTCTTGACTTTATTTCTGACAAAGATTACGGTAACAGTATCAGACTATTTCGTTTTGACATTTACGTTGAGCCTAATGTAAATTTTGGACATCACACAGATACTATTTATACAAGTTGCGCTCATTTATCGACTCATATTGACAAACAACTTTTTGACAAATCTGACAATGACTTCAAAATAAAATTACTTCTCAATGCTTCATTAGTTTTGGTAAAGTATTTATCACAAAGAGTTACTTTACCAAAAGATTTTCAAGCAGAAAATTTAATTACAGACTATTCCAAATTTTTAGAAGCCAAATCTTTGCTATTATCTCAAAGTGAAATAGACAAGTCTGTCATCAAACCTTTTGACACAACCCGTTTTCAATTTATACGAACTACTACTTGGGAAGTAAAAGAAAAAGATATTCATTACAACCTTAATGAAATTGAAGATTTCATTAACAACAAACTTGCAGGACAGACTTTTGGAACTTCTGTTCGTAAGTTTGATTTTGGATATGAGATTTTTGACTTCAATGGCGACTTTGCAAAATTTCGTGAACAGACCGAAAATTTGAAAAGATACGGAACGAAATACAAAAATCTTTTAGTAGTAAAACAATTTGACTACCGACAAATAAAAGAACTTGATAAGCAAAAACAATTTAGTTTATTGAAAACAAAAATACTTGAAGCAATTTCAGACATTGAAAAACTAAACAAAAAGCCAAAGGATTTTGACAGACAGAAGTTTTATAGCACAATGGAAAACATACTGACAAACTATGACGAAGAAAAAAACAGCCACTAACATCGTATTGGGAATAGGCGGGGCGAACGGCTTCGTATCAACGGAAGTGCAAAATTCAACATTTGTGCTTCGTGTCAGCGTTAGTGCTAAAAACCCCGTCCATCGCCAATACGCGGCACGTTAGGCACAAGCGTTGAGGACGACCGAATAGCACATTAATTCAAACAAAATGGAAAATAGAAAAATATTCAAGTGCTTCATTTCTTCACCAGGCGATTGTAGTGCCGAAAGAGAGAATTGCATAAAAGTAATTGACGAAATAAGCTTAGGATTTGCAAAACATTTTGGGATCGGTCTTGAGACATTCATGTGGGAATATGATGTATTACCAGACATCGGTCGAAATGGGCAAGATATAATTGATGAATACATTAAGAAATCAAACTATGATGTATTTATTGGAATTATGAAAAATAGATTTGGACACCCAACAAAAAAAGCTGGCAGCGGAACCGAACATGAATTTAAAGACGCACTTGAAAGAAAAATAACTGACCCAAATGGATTGCCTAGAATCATTTTTTTCTTTGGCAAAGAGAATGTTGACCCTGACAAATTTGATTTTGAACAATACCAGAAAGTCAAAACATTTAAATCAGGAATTTCTTTGGAAGGATTATACGTTGACTACAATGGAATTGAAAAATTTGAGCAAAAACTAAAGCAAAAATTAGAGATCTTTGTCAAGGAAAACACTCAAGTCTCCAATGCCGAAAAAGTAGTATCGGAAATTGATATTATAGTAAAGCATCTTGAAAATGATTTAGAAGAATCATTAACAATATATAATGAAAAGACACCTGTGTGGATAGATCCAATAATTAGCTCAAAGAAAGAAATTCCAAACAATCCAAATAAGAACTTTGAGAACAAGGTTGAAATCGAATCAATTATTAAAACCCCCTATGATATTATAATTAAAGCACCTTCCGAATTTGGACTAACATCTTTAGCACATTTCATTAAACTTGAAGCTTATAAACAAGGGAAGATATTTTTCTATATAGACTCGAAAAAGACAAAAAAGCATAAAATCATAAATCAAATAAAACGCGAAGTAGAAAGTTATTATTTTATAAATTCTGAAAAAATAGACTGCATTTTATTAGACTCTGTTTGTCTTGAAGAAAACGGAATAATGCAAATGATTAAAAATGCTTGTGAAGAATTCAAGAACATTCCACTAATAATTTTAAACACCTTAGACAATAATTTCTTTCTAAAATCACAAGAAGACGACAAAGTAGAAATCAAAAGAAAGTTCACTCCTCTTTACTTATTGCCATTACCACAAACAGAATTGAGAAAAATTGTTACTGTTTATTCTAAAAACAAGTCTATTGCAGAAGATTACAATGTTATGCTAGATAAAGTAGCAAAGGACTTGGAAACATTGAATATGCATCGGACTTCTAAAAATTGCATATCAATTTTAAGGGCATCCCATAAAATAGGTACAGAGTACAGTCCAATAAATAGAACAAAATTGCTTGAAACTATCCTTAATTCGATTTTTGAAGAATATGAAACACCAACTTTTCACAGTAAAAAGCCAGATGTTAAAGACTGTACATTTGTTTTAGGGTATTTATGTGAATTATTAGTTATCAAAAATGATTTTTATTTTACAGAAGATTTCTTCAAAAGTAAAATCAATGAATTCTGTAAATCAAACCTAATTGACTTGGATGTCAACTATCTTATTAGTTTACTCATAGACAATTCCATCCTAAGTAAATCTTCTACAAATTATTTATTTTTTAGAAATGCATATTGGGTATTCTACTTTATTGCACATCGCATGAATATGAGTCCAAAATTTCTCGAAGATGTATATAAGGGCAAAAAATATATTGACTATCCAGAAATCATAGAGTTTTATACCGGTATCGACAGGAATAAAGGTGACGCTTTGAAGGTATTGAATACAGACTTAGACGAAACACTTAAAATTGTAAGAGATAAAGTAAAGATTCCTGACAATATTAATCCGTACAAATCTATTACTTGGAATCCAGATATTCCGCAACTAGAAAAGGAAGAAGAAAAGCTTAAAGAAAATGTAATTTCTTCTGGCTTACCTGATGAAGTCAAAGACAAGTACGCTGACAAGCACTATAACCAAATAAGACCCTACAATCAAATAATCAATTCAGTTCTTCGTGATTACTCCTTTTTAATTTTAATGAGGCAAATTACTGCAACTGCACGAGCATTAAGAAATAGCGATTTTGTCGATGTTAATCTCAGAAAGGAAGTTTTAGATAAGATTATTCAAGCATGGAATGAGATTAACAAGCTTTTAATCATTCTTCATCCTCTATTAGCAGACAAGGGGAATGTAGCGTTTGAAGGTGCAAAATTTGAATTAGATGAGGATGATTTCAATTTTGATGACCCAATTCAGAAACGACTTGCAGTTTTATTAGCTGTTCCTACAAATGTTGTAAAATTTTTCAAAGACGATTTATTTTCAAGTAAAATGGGGCCTTTACTCATCGATAAAGCATTAAGTGAAACGAACACTTTACTTAAACATGAAATCATGATTTTATTAATAGCTGAGAGACCTAACCACTGGCATAAGATAGTTGATGATTATATTGTTAGTCTTGACAAAAACTCATTCTTTTTATCTGACGTATTAATTACATTAAATTTCAATAAAAATCACAAAGCAACTGAACCGAACGAGTCAAGACTTATAGAGCTATTAGCACAAAAATGCCGTGCAAAACACATTTTTCAAAAAAACAATCCTGACCCAGGACTTATAAATCGTGCAAGAAAATTATAAAGCAAAAACGCCAGTGCATAACATCGTGTCGCCTCAATTGGCGGTGATGTGCAAAATTGAAGCTGAGTGCTCCTATCGAACTTTTGTGCAGGTTGACGGTGAAGTGCTCCGAAATCGCTAACTGCGGCAACACGTAAACCGTTAGCAGTAATTTTAACACAACACGGCGGCAATGGGAATACTTGACATTTTTAGAAAACAAAATAATGACAACAGCCCGAATACTGCCGAGCAGCGAAAAAAGGAATCTGAAAAACTGTTGCGGTCGTTGAACATTCCATACATTGATCATTTGCCGTTGATAGAAGAAGGAAGTGAAGTTAAAATCAGGACGGCACAAGAAATAACTGAACGAATTTTAATTTTGGTTTACTTAGCTTACGTTACTGAAGTTCCTGACGAAAGAGAAAATGTAATTGACTTTTTAAAAGATAATTTACTTTGGACAATCAACAAAGTTGACAAGTTGGAATTGCCGACAAAACAAGTTGAAATCACTGAAATTGTATCACGACATCCTAAACTTCTTACTGACCCAACAGAATTTATTGAAACCGCTAATAATAGACCGACAACAGAAATACTCGATATTTTAGACTTAACATATCGGCTTCATTGGGCGACAAGAAACGCTGACTTGAACAAACAGACAATATCTGCAAATTTGAGTTCAAGCGTTTTAGTTGAAAGACACTATGCGATAAATTGGGTGACATATTACGCTGACGAATAGGACGAAGTAACAACAGACACATAAAAAACTACAGCTAACACGGATTTTACGCCTGCCTGTCGGCAGACAGGTCAGGCGGGGTGATTCCGAAACAAGTTCGGAACCGGCGGTGCAACCCCGAAAACCTTCGGGATGGAGTTTTGTGCTTCTATCCAAGTTCAGTGCTCCGAAATCCGCCACAACGCAAAGCTGCAAAACGTTATCCGTTAGGCTAAAAAGACGACAATGGATAAACAGACAATCATAATAAACGGGGACAATTTTTCAGACTTGGAAAGTTTCTATGACGAAATTGACCGAGTATTGACAAAAGACCTTGGTTGGGATACAGGACATAATTTAGACGCATTTAATGACTTGTTGCGTGGTGGGTTTGGAGTTTATGAATACGAAGAACCAATTAAATTGATTTGGAAAAATATTTCAAAAAGCAAAGCAGAATTAGGACTTGAAGCAACAAAGAAATGGTATGAACGAAAAATCACTGAGAAGAAAATTGAAAATAAACAATTCTTTAAGGACAAACTAAAAGAACTAACAGACAATGATGGACAAACACTTTTTGATATTATTATTGAAATCATATCAGAACACAAACACATAGAATTTGAAGCCCAAGACTGATGCTTGAACAACGAAAAAAATGGACTTATTATATTTTGCTTCGTGTTTTTTGCTATGAAAACAATGGACATACTGCAGTCCAAATAAAAATTGACAACAACAGAATAGAACCACATAAAAGTTATAGTGAGTTTTATATATTGACAGTTCCTGCCTCAATCGATAAACTTAGACAGAAACTGAAAAATTGGAACGCAAAAATTGACAAGGAAATTGAATGGATAGCAGAATGACAAAGGCCCGAACCACTAACAAGGTATTGCCAAAAGCGCGGCTGAACGGCTTCGATTGAACCCCGATAGCTATCGGGGAGCTAAAATCCCCGCCTTAGGCAATTTCCAAAATGTTATCGGTCAGGCAATGACGGCAGTACCACACCTAACGACAGGATTAACAAAAAAGAGTGAATACGTTAAAAGAAATATTATCAGCCATTCATCCATTGACACAAAGTGAATGGGAAATCGTTGAACCCAAATTTCACAGAGAAGATTTAACTAAGAACGAAATCATCGTGTTGAAAGGTCAGACAGAAAACTACCTCTATTTTATTGAAAAGGGAATTTTACGGGCTTGGGTGGACAAGGAAGAAAAGGAAATAACATTTGACTTTCACTTTGAAAACTCTATTTATAGTTCATACACCTCCTTTTTGACAAGAACCCCTTCAGAATATAATGTACAAGCCATTACAAATATGGTAATTTGGAAAATTCATTATGACGAACTTCAAACGATATACGAGCAGACAAGCACCGGACAAATAATAGGAAGAAAGGCCGCCGAAATGCTTTTTAAGGAAAAAAGTAAACGGGAAATGGCCTTACTTTCCAAATCTCCCGAACAATTATATTTAGACCTATTCTCTGAACAGCCCGATTTAATCAGGCAAATACCCTTAAAATATATCGCTTCATATATCGGAATTACACCACAGGCACTAAGTAGAATACGCAAACGCATTTATTAACCTGGGTTCACTGTTTCGCGCTGTAAATATGCTGACCTTTGTTCTAAAGTTAGAATAAAATTTATGGCAAATTTATATGGAAATAAATGGATTGGTTACGGTTACGACTTATTGGCCTCGTTAGTTTGGTTGCCATCAAAAAACAAACTTTATGAAAAAGCTGTTTCGCGTATAAACATTCAACCAAACTCAACTATTTTGGAATTAGGTTGTGGCACAGGTTATCTCACAAAAAAACTTGTGGCTAAACAAGCGATTGTTACATCAATAGACCAATCAGCAGGAATGTTGGCAAGAGCAAAAGCAAGAGTGCCACAAGGGAAATTTGTTCAATCGGACATACTTCAATACAAAGACAACAGGAAATACGATAATGTAGTTTTGTTTTTTGTGTTGCACGAATTGAGTGCCGACGACAGAAAAACGATTTTGAAATCCGCAAAAAATTCGCTCCACGAAAACGGGAAAATTGCAATCTGCGATTTTGCAATTCCCGAGAAAGGAATTATGAAAACGTTGTTTCCAAAACTTGTAGGACTTTGGGAAAATAAACATACAATGGAAGTGCTTAAAAACGGATTTTATGATGAAATAGAAAGCATTAATTTTACAATTCAATCGCATACAAAATTATATCAGGGGCGAGTGCAGTTAATAGTATTGACAACAGCTTAAAACGACACCACAACAATAAACAAAATGAGTAAACAGAAAATAATTTCCGCTTATGAAATAATGGCTGAAAAGTATAATGAACTTATTGACCACAAACCACACAATGCCTATTATGACAGGCCCAACACACTTCAATTGCTGCCAGATGTGAATGGAAAAACTATTCTTGACGCAGCTTGTGGTCCGGGGAAATATGCTGAAATTTTAATTGATAAGGGGGCTATTGTTAAAGGATTTGACATAAGTCCTAAAATGATTGAATTAGCTATTATTAGGAACAATGACAAAGGAGAATTTTTTGTTCACGATTTGTCTGTCAATTTTTCTATGATAGAAGATAGTTCGTGCGACATAGTACTTTGTGCATTAGCACTTCATTACATTGAAGACTGGACAATTACCATCAAAGAATTTAATAGAGTTTTAAAAAGTAAAGGAATACTTGTAATTTCAATTGAGCATCCATTTTTTGAATACAATTATTTCCAGTCAAAGAAATATTTTGAAGTTGAAAATGTAAAATGTACTTGGAACACGTTCGGACAACCTGTTGAAGTAAATAGTTTTAGAAGACCATTAAACGAGTGTATTACACCATTGACAGATAACGGTTTTTACATTGACAAATTAGTTGAACCTAAACCAACATCAGAATTTGAACAGTTAGACCCAAAACATTTTAAAGAATTAAATGAATTTCCTGCATTTATGTGTGTTAGAGCCATTAAGAGAGATGATTGAATATTCAGGAAAGCCTACCGCTGACAAGGTATTGCCAAAAGCGGGGCTAAACGGCTTCGATTGAACTCCGATAGCTATCGGAGGGGCTAAATATCCCCACCTTCGGCAATACGCGGCTCGTTACCAGCCATTTTAGACAGACACACACGAATGACAGCAATATTAATATTCATAGGACTTATAATTGGACTGAATTGCATTCCACTTCTGACCCAAACGACATTTCCAAAAACAGAAAAGGCAATTCAGAAAATATTAGTTGCTTCGACAATATTGTTTTTGATCTTTACAGTTTTTGCATTTAATGGGTACATACTGAAAGGGCTTTATACCTTTTCGATAATTAGCTGGACATTTCTAATATCGACAATTATTTATTTCACCATATTCAAAAACTCAAAAAAGAAATTATTGATAGTATTTTTGTTAACACCTTTAATCGTTTTGAGTATTTTGACACTCATATTCGGACAACTTGTATATGAAAGCAGAATTGACGAAACCAATAAAATATCTGTTACGAAAGGTGGATTTTTAGCTTGCGGGGAAATTATTCATATCACACAGACAAAGTTCGTAATTTTTGACAAACAAGTTTTTCATATTGGGGACCTTTGTTTATTAGGAATTACTAAAATTGAGACAATTAAACTTGACGACAAACACGCAGAATTTTTAATCTATCATAACGGAGAATACGATTCTGAAAACCCATACAAATATTACGTAGAAAGAAAAAACGGCTGGTAACAAGCGCTTGCCTTCGGTGCTGCTTCGCGGTTGCGCCTGCCTGTCGGCAGATAGATCAAGCGGGCTGATTCCGAAATAAGTTCGGAACCGGCAGTGTAACCCCGATAGCTTTTAACGAATAAACAAACGTAGCTCGACAATAGAAAAATGAATAAATTATTACTTCTCGGAACAATTGTTATGGGTTTGACAACTTCTTGTTCAAATTCAAATCAGTCCAGCAACAACGACAAATCAACCAGCCAAACCTTAATGACAAAAGACACCAGCCAAATGACTAAAAATAGGATTGCACAAAAAATAACACCCTCAATTTGGGTTGAAACGACAGATGCTAAAGCAGTAGCAGATTATTATCTTTCTATTTTCAAGGACGGTAAGCTTAAAGATCATCGCAAATATAAAAATCCACCGGAAGCAGGCGGAGGAGACTTTGAAACTGCAATTATTGAAATTAATGAAATGGAATTTAATATTTTGGCAGCCGGACCTTTCTTCAAGTTTAATGAATCTGTATCCTTTGTTATCAACTGCAAAGACCAGGCAGAAGTAGATTATTATTGGAACGCATTGACAGCAAACGGAGGACAAGAAAGTTCTTGTGGTTGGTGCAAAGACAAATATGGTTTATCGTGGCAGGTTGTCCCGGTTGAATATTTTGACCTGATAAACAGTGAAGACCCGGAAGTTAGAGACAAAGCAATGAGGAATACGCTCAAACAGAAAAAGTTGATACTTTCAGAACTTAAATGAACTTCATTTGTCGATAAATTTGGACATAGACAAGTATGAATAGAAATAAAAACTGCCCATAACAGGGGTTTGTTAAAAGCGGCGCTGAAGTGCTTCGATTTCCACTATTTTGCCAGGCCATTAATCCACAAATAGTTTTTTCTTACGCCATTCTAACCATTATTTTCATAATTTCAGGGTGTTTAAGCCATGAAAAAGAGGCTTTAAGGATTTATTTATCATGCGTCATGAAAAAGTGATGAACAGCATGCTAACCTAAATTATTAAAAATAATTAAGCACAATGAAGGTTCTGAAATTTGTTTTTAGAGTAAGTTATTTGTTGCTTTTAGCAAGCTGTACGCACGCGCAAAAGACAGAAAAGAAAAATGATTTTTATGGAAATATAAAATCCGTAAAAGAGAAAGTTTATTTTGCAGAAGAGATAGAGGGAGTGCCTGAGCCTGTAACGCTTTTATTTACCAAGGTTTCGGAATACGACAAAAACGGAAAGCAGTTAAGCGGAAAACAGTACCGTGCCGATGATAAATTAGCGTATGTATGGGCATTCGAGTATGACAGTAAGGGCCTAATGACAAAAGCTTACGGGGCTTTTTCCGAAAATGAGCCTCCCGAGATGACATTTATATATGAATATGATCGCAATGGAATTGAAACAAAAACTTTAGTAAATCGCCACGGAGCTCTACACGCTATATTAACTTATACGTATGACAGCAAAGGGAATAAGGTGGAGCAATTTCAAGTGGACGGTAGCGGCAAGCAATTAAATACCTTTAAGCTAAAATACGATGAACATGGGAATGTCACCGAAGAATCGAGTTTTGAGCCTGACGGAAAGAAAAAATATACCGAGACTTTTACCTATGAATTTGACAACCACAATAACTGGATTACACAAATTCAGTACAGAAACGGAAAAGTAGCTCAAATTTCGGAAAGGCTTATTGAATATTACGACACCGATAATACGCAAAAACCGGAAGACCATTTACACAGTAGCTATGACGAAAAATGGCCGCTTATAGAAAGAATAATGTTGGTGTCAAAAAATGGAAAATGGGGATTTTTAGATAAAACGGGAAAAGAAATTGTCGCCCCTGAATATGACTATCCCTTTTTCTTTTCCGAAAACCTCGCTAAAGTTTCCCTTAACGGGAAATATGGATTCATAGACCGAACCGGAAAAAAAGTGACTCCTTTAGAATACGACTACGTCAAAGCATTTTCCGAAGGGCTTGCCCTTGTTCAATTAAAAGAAAAATATGGATATATCGACCACACAGGAAAAGTTATTTTGCCATTGGAATACCGTAAAGCCGAATCATTCTCGGAAGGCCTGGCTTTGGTTTCCATCAGCGAAAAATACGGCTTTATTGATAAGTCGGGGAAAACCATCATCCCGTTTCGATACGACTGGTCATCGGGCTTTTCAGAAGATTTGGCAATGGTTCGCCTGAACGGGCGCTTTGAAGCCATCGACAAAAAAGGCAATACGATATTGATTTTAGACAAATACGATAAGGTGTTGAGTTTTTCGGAAGGATTGGCGGCAGTGATGAAAAATGAGAAATGGGGTTTTATCGATCGTGCCGGTAAAGAAGTTATTCCGCTGGTTTTTGAAGACGCATCCTATTTTAAAAATGGAGTTTCGGATGTGCAGCAAAACGGACGCACCTTAAAAATTGACAAAAGCGGAAACGAAATAAAGTGATCCGTAGCGCGAAGGAGAAAAATTGCCCGGAATAGAAAGCGCCCTCTTAATCCCGGCAAAGTTTTTTAGACCTGGCAAAGCGGGTTCAGTACTGACCGACAGTTTTGTGCTCCGAAAATCCGACACTTCGCCAGGCTCCGAAATCCTTATCTTAGTTATATGGCCTCATTATCAGGTCAAAGCATAAAAAAATGAAGCTCCATCTTTCTACCCTGCTCATCGGACTGCTATTCGTCGGATTACTCCTCGGAACAGGTGTGGTGCAGACACACTTAAAGAAGGAACCCCAACTGTATATGCTGCTTCTCGGACTGCTCACCTTAGCTTCATTCTTTGTCAGGCTTCCCTTTAAGACACCTGTGCTATTTTATATCCTGTTAGCTACAATGCTTTATACAACTATTTTTCTGTGTACCCACCTGCTACTAAATGCAATGTCCTCAAATGAAGGCTGGGTTGTGAGCGCCGAAAACCATAGGCTTATGCAATCGAATTATATAGTTGGACTTCTTTCAGGACTTGTGCTTTCACCTTTGATCCTTATTTTATATCATAAAAAAGCGCCGCGAAATAAACGATTGGAAATTTCACTTACCGCTATTTTTAGCATTATTACTGCAATTATTTATATAAAGTACGAGCTATAGTGAAGTGTGACGAAAGAGGCTGAGCATCATGCCACCGGAGGCGTTTTTGAATGCACAAAGAGCCGTTCCGGATATATAAAGAGGGAATTTTTCACTTTTCTTAAAATTTAGTATTAAATTAAAACTTTGGATTTCTCATCTGAATCTATTTGTTGATAGGAAACGCTATAAGACGGTTTCTCAATGTTAAAACGCATGAACAAATGAATGCTTTTTTTGATAAAAAGCCGGATACGACGGGGCGCGCTGTAGCCAATGCTATTTCTCCGATTCAGGTTAGGCGCGAATCGGCCGCGCGGTTTACAGAAAATCGTGAAACCTCTGTTGCACAAAGAAAGCTCCAAAACATAGTTAATAATGCTCGGCAGGTGAGGCAGTTGAGCGCTGTTCAGGAAATGGTGAACCTCAGTTCCATAGGGAGCCATCGAAATTCGGTACTACAACGCGCGGTTGACCTAAACGCCTGCGAAAACAGTGCAACGGGAAATTATAGTATTCCAATAAACAATCGGAAAACGCTGTATAGTAAGACTAGCGCACCCGATCCGGTTCCCCGTAGCTTATATAGTAAAGGCAATGAGGTAACCAATGATCTGAATCCGATAAATTTAAACTCCTGGACACCCAATGTCAGGTTGTTTTCGAACGCCGAACGTGCAACGGCACAAACAAATCGCACACAGGAGGTTCCCTCAGATGCACTATGCGGTTTAGCCGGGTTCTTGGGCTTTACGATGCAGGTTCCTCAGCACGATCTTGAAGATAATTTGATAACTGATTTAAGAAATAACTCAGATGGCGGAATAAATGCACCCACTACGGGTATTTTGGGAAAAAATGATTGTATGGAATTTGCCACTCACCTTCAGCATTTGATAGGGGTTGGAACGGATAGGCCCGACCTTTCCGAAGACCTCTCAGAAACACGGATTGGAGATAAAATGGGGCATATATTAACTAATTCCGATGATTGTCCCTACCACTACGCTACAATAGTAGCTGCCGATGGAGCAAGTAAAATTACTTTAGAAGCAAATGCCGGTAAAGATTTAACATCTCCTGAATTTTTTATTCATGCGGGAATCAACGGCTTTATGCAAGCTAATAATCAGGATTATGATAATGGAACGCAACACACCATCACGCATATAGGAGAGAGAACCCTCGATGAGCACCAGGATGCGTTGGATCGCAAGATGTTAAATGAACAAACATACAGAACCCAACAGGGTAGAAAACTAACCGATACGACAGTCGGCGTCTGAAAGCGATACTGTCGAAAAAACAAAGCCCAAAAAATGAAAAGTTGAAGCATCTGTAAAACGAATTTCCTCCCATACTTCCCCGAATTCTTTCTTCGGATCTTCATATTGCCTTTATTTTTGAATCTTATTTAGTTATTCCAAAACCGGAGATGAAATGGATGTCTTATGAAATTCAAGATCGGATTAGCCCTTACACTCTTTTTTAGCCTTTGCCTTACACTTTTTTTATTGGCCGGAATATCGTGGATAGGGATTTGGACAGACGTTTTGTTCTCTATTTTGCTTTCGGCCATTACCTTATGGCTGGTATTTCACTCTTCGACGGGTAATTTCCGGATTGTTTTTTTCGCAAGAATGTTGGCAATCGCGTGTGCGATGCTCGTAGCAGGCATAATGCTGACCTATGTATCTAATCCTTTTAGGCTAAACGTACTTAAAGCCCGTTCGTTTTTATATCAGCGAGTGGACGGACGTATTTTTAATGCCTATTTCAAGCCCGTAGGTTCTTATTCGGGGGGCTACGGAAATCTTTTGATTACTGAAACACCCCTTTGGTTTCCGCTCATTGAAAGGACCGTGTATTACCAAAGAGTTGTGCATCATGATTTTGGAGACGATACGTTTGAAGGGCAACCCATTGATAATAATGCACTGATCAAACAATATATTCGCAAAGAAATAGTGGATGTTCCGTAAGCGCAATACAACCACCAAACGCACGTTTTTTATGCAATCTCACTTTTTTTTCCGCAATATGAAGCTTCGAAACTTCAGGTTGGATTCGCTATTAAAAAGGAGTAGGCGCCTACTTTTAATTCGTTAAAATGTTCCGATATCTGCCTAAAATTCCGACCTCACTTTGTTTTCTGATTTCCCTTGTCGGAGCTTTTATCCTCTTTATGGGAAGAAAAAAGGATTTTTTACGAATGGATTCGCTGCTCGAACTCTTTCCTGATTTTTACCAGCATGTTTCTAATTTTTCCCTCAGCTATATTATTCTCGCCAGTGTAGGCTATATGGCGCTGCTTCGCGGAACACGTTTTCTGTATATAGCGGCTATAGGAGTAGTTTTTCTGCTTCTTACGGTGGCTTACGAACTGTGGATTCCCTTGCTGAATACCCCCGATCTGTTTGATGCCTATTACGGCATCGCGGGCGTGTTGGCGGCCTTTCTTTTTTTAGTCCCGGTACACTTCTTCGGACTCCTTATAAACCCTCAGGAAGCGCATTAACTATCCCGCCCACAATACATACAGCTATTTACCGGCAGATATGCTCCAGTACCTCCTTCACGTTTCCAGCGCCGAGCTTAAAGGCTTTTTTCAGTTCTTCACATCCCCCTTCCTGATCTTCTTCGGCAAATTTGGCAAAGGCTTTTGAGATGTATATATTGGGATTATCAGGTGCTAAGACTTCGGCTTTGCGGAGATCCTCATAAGCGCCTTTTATATCCTTCAGTTGCGTCCGTACATTCGACCGATCAATGTAAGCCTCTACAAAATCGGGATTTTGCTGTACTACCTGGTTGTACAATTCAAGCGAGGCATCCAGATCTTGCAACACCGATAGGGTTTTTGCCAAATTCATTTTTGCTTCTACGTACTCCGGATTTAGTGTAAGCGCTTTGCGGTAATCCTGTAAGGCACCGGCATAATCACTGAGCGTATATCGCGCCGAACCCCTTTGATTGAACGCTTCAAAATTACCCGGATCCAGCGTTACTACCTTGCCCCAGTCTTCGATGCCCATGCTGTAAAACTCCATCTCAGTATAGCAAAAAGCGCGGTAGCGGTATGCCTGAAGATAGGTTGGATTTAGTGTGATGGCCTTGTCCAAATCACCTACGGCACTGCTGAATAATTGCATGGTTAATTTAGCATAACCCCGGTTACACCAGGCTTCGGGGTCTTCAGGGGTCAAAGCTATCACGCGGTTAAAATCTTCTATGGCCTCTTCCGGCTTGCCCATTTCAAACTTGAGCATTGCTCTTGATCGGAAGAAAATTACATTTTCGGGGTTGAGTCGGATGGCCTCATTAAAATCAGCCAAAGCCTGCGGGAAGTTTTTCAGCTTCGACCATGAAACCCCTCTGTTCAGATAGGCATTGGCATAGTTCCGGTCCAGCTTTATGGCGGTATTATAATCTTCAATGGCCGAAAGCTCGTCGCCCAGTCCGCTCTTGGCTACTCCCCTGTCGTTATACGCTTCTTCGTAGTTAGGATTAAGCGCAATGGCCCGGTTATATTCTTCGATGGCGGGCAGGTAATTCCCCGCTCGGTTATTAGTAAGCCCGCGTTCGTAATGCGCTTCCGCAGTTTGCGCAAAAGATACAGGGCATACACACAGTAAAAAAAAGAGAAAAAACAGACCGACTCGCATTAGCTATGAAAATTACAGAACGAATTTAAGGTAAACAAAGCAAAAACACCCATAAAGAAAGAGATAACGATACAAATAAAGGAGCTTTAAAAGGGAGTTCTGCCGATTTTTAGTGAAAATAAAACGTGTCAATTCCTCTGCGCATCGTTTTTTTGGAAGCCGTTTTTACACCTCCTTTTTGAGATTAGCTTATATTTGTGTGAGGCTGTAGGGTTTACACCTTATTTTCTTTCCCTCTCTTTAGGTATATCAGGATGAAAAAATCACTTTGTTTTTTCGGTCTCTTTTTCTGTGCGATTTCTTCGTCTATAGCCTGCCTTTCGGCCTATCAGTTTAAAGTGTTTCCCGTAGGAGTGATCCACAATTACATCGTTACTCTCGATGTGCAGATCCATCGCTCGGAAGAAACGGCTGCCACTGCGCGTTTTGCTCCCTGGGGCAGAAGTGGAGGCGAATGGACCCCGATGTGGACGCTTCGAACCTTCATTTCGGTGTACGATTGGCAGCAAAAACCCGTGCTTACCGTGCCTGCCGATACGACTTATTCATTGGAAACAACCTATTTGGATACGCTTGCCCGCACCTATGAAAGAGCATTTAACACTATACTAAAGCGTTATCCTGCCCTCGAAAAGTTTATCCCGGTTTTATGAGACTAAGTGGAACATATACAGCACGACTTTTTTTCAGCATACTCCCGCTGACAGTAACGGCAACACTGATTTTTTATGTTTTCCGGAACGAGATTTTCGGTGATTTTGCAGGCTCTTTTATGGGTAGGTTTATTTTTTCTGGCGGACTGTTAGCGACAGCCTTGTTATGGTTGGCTGATATGTGTTACATCCGCTTCAGATTTGGTCGTCTCCACACGCTAAAAACAGACAGGAGTCTGGTCTGGAATAAAGAACCGATTGAACCGGCTGATATTATACGTATCAGTCCGTTGAAAAATCAACGAACGGGAAGAATTTTTCAGGTTATAGAATTTGAATTAAAGGACGGAAGAATTTTTAAAGTGATGGATAAACCAAAGACAGTGGTGGAAGACTTGTTAGAAAAACCCTCCAAAACCCTGAAAATGCTCTTTAGGATTTATCCGACGCTTGCCTCAAAACTGACCGAAAAAAGATTCCGCTTTTAAATGTAAAAAAACATCAGGTTGTTGATTTATGGCGTAATGAATGGCTGAAAATGATCGTCAGAAACTTCTATATCCTCAAAAAAAATGAAGCGAAACCGAATAGACGCACTAAAAATAATGCTATGCAGCATACTGTTCATGCTGTGTTGTGCATGTACGCAGGAAATGGAAAAGCAAATAGAGGTGGAGTGCGCCCGTACGTTATCGGCCGACGAAACCGTGGTATTAATGGTCGGTCTCGATAGTAAAGACAGGCAACGCGATTCTGTATTGCCGGATGCGCTGCTGTCCCGCATTCTTCAACTAAACGGAGAAGCCGCTGATTTTGAAGTATTTCTTCACACCTTTTCTCCCGATTCGGCGGTGGTCGAATTATATGGCATTGAGCATCGGGAAGCGGTCGAAAAAACGGTGTGTGGCCTGCTACATGACTCCGGAGGTTTGTTGCCTGAACGAACCTCATTCTTATTTTATAGGCATATTACCGAGCTTCCAGTCCGGATTCTTATAGCGGCCTTCACGTCGGACTAAGCGATTTTTACTTTCTGCTGCCATTCGTTTATATTTGTGTTGTCCGAAATACTCCGCGGGTTTTTTGCTCGTTCTTTCTGCGCCTCTTTTCTAAGTATAGAATAATGAAAAAATCACTTTGTTTTTTCGGTCTCTTTTTCTGTGCGATTTCTTCGTCTATAGCCTGCCTTTCGGCCTATCAGTTTAAAGTGTTTCCCGTAGGAGTGATCCACAATTACATCGTTACTCTCGATGTGCAGATCCATCGCTCGGAAGAAACGGCTGCCACTGCGCGTTTTGCTCCCTGGGGCAGAAGTGGAGGCGAATGGACCCCGATGTGGACGCTTCGAACCTTCATTTCGGTGTACGATTGGCAGCAAAAACCCCTGCTTACCCTTCCCGCAGGTACCGAATGCGCTATCGACAGACCCTATGGCACTAAGCTGGCGCAAGCTTATACGAAGGCTTTTACCGCCATTGTTCAACGGTATCCGGCTATCACCTTATTTAAACCCGATTACCTTTCTTTTTGCGATTTTCAGCGCAAAGGAGAAAAAGTAAGCCTGCTGGCCGATACGCTGACGCATAGCACCTGCCTTGTCTATGAAAACAAACGCTATTCCGTACCGGCTTTCCACGATACGACGTACTACGGTCTTTCGCGTAGCGAAGAGCCGATAATCGAAAGTTTTGCACTTAGTTCGGTGCGGGTATATACCGCCGGAAAGATTCAATTGGTGCTGGCCCACCTGGCTTCGGGGCAGGATCTTGGTAAAGCCGATAGAACCGAAGAGGGCGACATCGTATTGGCTCGCGAATACAAGCCGGCTTTCCCTTTTTCCGACATCCGCCGTGCTACTTACGAAGAACCCCTGTTGCACCACGGTTACGGTGTGGACCTGTTTATTGTGAAAGAAAAATAAGATGTGCTAAAGGGTTTGGCCCGCTTCGTGCATAAAGCCCGCCCTACATTTTACCGAAAGAGAAAAGACCTGAGATAGTTTGTACGCGAGCTAAAATTTACTTTTCCTTAAACAGGGTTCGCCTTTTTCGATACGTTTTATGGCTATACTTACACGATGAAAGTGAGCAAACTTCAAGCTTCTGCTTTTATGATCGGATTGCTTACCGCAGTTATGATCTTTCACTTTACCGTAATTTTCGGACTTATTCCTTACACGATGGTTTGGGGCGGTAAGCTGCAGTCGGAACAAGACATGTACTTCTTCGAGGTCGTTTCGCTGGCCGTAAATCTGCTGCTGATTATGCTGCTTCTGCAAAAAAGGAAATTGCTGCGTCAGCACCGCGAGCGTCGCCCATTGAATCTGATGCTCTGGTTTTTTGTAGTACTTTTTATACTTAATACGGTCGGGAACCTGTTGGCCGAAACCGATCTGGAGAAATGGGCTTTTACTCCGCTCACGGCTTTGTCGGCGGTTTTGTTATTCCGCATTGTGCGGAAAGATACGCGCAGTTATAAAACCGAAGGGTAAAAAACAGATGGCTTATCAAATAAAGTTGTTTAGACTGCGTTTAGAAAAATTAAACGGACAGGTATATGAAGAAAAAAAGAAGTCATAATCCCAATAGAATCGCCAAATTATGGCCGATGCTGGGTGTGGCCATATTGTTTTCAGGCTGTAAAAAAGAAGACCCTGTAACCTGTGGCTGGCCTGCAGAAAAACATTTTTACAGTCAGTGGGACGAGCCGCTCGAAGACTGGACGCCCTATGTACCGCTTGCACTGGAGGATAAGATTGTGTTTTCGGATGGAAATTCAGATATCGAGCTGAGCGTGGAGTATAATGCTACTACGACCGAAATACGTTCGTCTGCGCAGTTGACACCTAACCCGGAATGTCCGCATGTATTTAAATTTCACCAGTCTCATCACCTGACCCGGCTGCGGCATACTGCGGCCAATAGCTATGAGCTTCAGGTTTTCGATAGCGACCCTCTTTCGGAAGATCAGGGGCAGGATTTTCTGAAGATCACAAAGTGGAACAATGGGAATACCGTAAATAATTATATGCTCACTATCAGATACCCCCATCCGCCCATCGACGCGTCTAACCGGCATCTTTACCTGAGCGCGAATACCCATTTTTGTAGTACCCTTGAGATTGCGGGTGTTTCTTATCAGGATGTTTACATCGCACTCCATCCTCAGACCGGAGACACGCTTATTGCCTACCAAAAAAGCGTGGGTATTTTGGCCATTAAGGAAAATGGATCCTGGTTCGTGAAGCAATAAGAAAATTCTACAGGCTTATTCTTCCTTGTATTGCGCTTTTTCCCTTACTCTTTGCGGAATAGGCAATACGCCCTCGTGGTAATCTGACATTGCGCTGTAAGACACCGGAGCAAATTCTTCCGGCAGTTCGGTAGCCACGACGGTTTTCTGTTTCCGCTTTCTTCGGAGACTGTGCACCCCTTTCATTTTGTAAAGGTCATACACCAGTATCACGGTAAGGAATACGCATACGATATAGAATACACCGAATCTGGTGTAATCGTAGAGGAAGGTGGCAAGGAAGGCTCCGGTAATGTACGCCGAGAAAATAGACAGCAGCAGCTTCATCCTTTCCCGGATTTCGGGCTCACGACGGTACCGCAGAAATGCCAGTTTTCGGGATTAAACCCGGCTGCCGTTTCTCCTGAAAAATACGAAGAATACCTTATGGTGAGCTGCCCGAAAATGGCTTTATTTTAGCTTACGGCCAACTGAAAGCTTTAACGATTAGCCATGAGAAAGTGTACCGCAAGAATAATGCTACGGGTAGCGCTAAGTCTCTTGCCCGTGTGGATGGGACTTTGTTCCGTGAGGGCAAGTACGCCCCAACCCGATACGTTGGTGGCGAGTCCACTATTGCAGTTTTCTTACGAAATGCGGTTTTTCAGGCTTAACATAGATTCTCTTCCCGATCATCTTTCCTATAGCTATCGTGAGGGATACCTTGTGCGTCATACCCAAAAAAGGTTTCACTATGGGCCCGAAGGAATTCAACATCAGAAGGATTCGGTGGTTTTCGGCACTGAGGATCAACGCGCGCTGAAGCAATTTTGTACCGCTCGCTGGCAGGGAGAGCAATATCTGCTCACCTGCAAGCATATTTCTCCGATATCGATTGGGCTGGTTTTACGAGATGCCGAAACCAGGCTGCGTGACGGCTATGCACCCTGTCGTAGCCATACTATTCCCCCTTTATTTGTTGAGCTTCAGCAATTTCTGGAGACGTTTTTTGCGCCGGAGCAACGTCTTCCTTTTCAGTTATCAAAAATACAGGGGGACGATAACGAATAGGGAAATGTATTCCCTTCCCGCCCTTACCACAAGAATTTTAAGGGGAAATCTTATCGGCTTAGTTCGGCACCATACACCAGCCTGAACAGCAAGAGTCCGGCGAAACACCCAATGGTATTGGCCACCATGTCCATCCATTCGCCCTGACGGTAGGTGAAAAACAGCAGTTGCAGGAGCTCTATCAGCAGGCCATAGGTCAGTCCGATATACAATGCGGCTCTTTTCGCGTAGTAGCGGAGCTTGTAGCTGCGGTATTGTTTTCGGAAACCGGTAGCCAGCAGGTAAACCAGCACGGCAAAGAATAGGGCATGCGCCAGCTTATCAAAAGCGAGAATGTTCCAAATGGCGGGGTCGGGCAGTTCCTCTCCGGGACTTATACAGAGCGCGAGAATGAGTAGCGCCCAGGCAATTCCCGGTAAGACGTGCCGGAGCCACATTACCCGATCAAATCCTTGTATTGTGCGTCGCTCAACAGCGTGTTTATTTCCGAAGGATCGTTCAGCTTCAAGCGTATCATCCAGCCTTTTCCGTAAGGATCACTGTTCACCAGCTCGGGATTTCCTTCCAGCTCGGTGTTTACTTCCAGCACTTCGCCGCTGAGGGGCATAAACAGGTCGCTTACGGTTTTCACGGCTTCTACCGTGCCGAATACTTCTTCTTTTGCGAGTGTCTCGCCGGCAGTTTCAATTTCCACATATACTACGTCGCCCAGTTCGCCCTGTGCGAAATCAGTAATGCCGATTTCGGCTGTACCGTCTTCTTTTACACGGATCCATTCGTGATCCTTGGTGTATTTCAGTTCAGAAGGAATATTCATTGTGCTGTTGGTTTTGTTGTGCTGCCAAAAGTAAATTTTATTTAACTCAATCCCAAAAGCTTTACAGCGTGAATCGTATGGCAATACCCGTATTGGTGTTGGCCGTAGGGAAAGAAGTCGAAACGACAGGGCGGTTCAGTACCCGGTCGAAATAGAATCGTACGGTAAGCTTGGAGTTGATAGAATAGTCGGCCGAAGATTTAATCGAAATGATCTGCTGTCCGGCAGTGGCCTGGTTCTGGTTTTCGACCACTTTTCGCGTATAGGTGGTGTTGTTGCGAATGGAAACATCGACCCGGCAATTGAGATCGCTTTCGAGATCTTTACCCGCAATTTTGATAGGCAGCTTCACCTGGTTAAAACGGTAACCCGTGCCAAGCACCAGCTCGCGTCCGCGTACTTCGGTAAGCTGGTTGTTGGTAAGACTCAGCGCCATGTTGCGGTCTCGTTTTAATTCCACTTTGGTGATAAGTCCCGAAGTTTTGTTTTTGCTCTTAATGTTCCACGTAATATCGACGTTGATCAGCGGACTGAACTGTTCCGAGATCACGACCTGATTGATCTGACGTGTATTGATAAAGTTGTCGGAGATATCGCGGCTGTTGAGGTTGCCGGCCGGATCGGTGCTGCCCAGCAGGTTAGTGGTGTAGTTGGCTAAGGTCATGGTAGAGCGATAGCCGTGACTGATAGAAAGCGATTTGAAACGTTTGCGCAGGAATTGCAGCTTGGTTTTAGCCATGGGATCAAAAGTGACCCGCCAGTTGGGGAGGGGCAGCATACCGAACAGATCGAGCTGCCCGGAGCGCGGACCCTTGCCCGTATAGGCAGAAAGGAAGGAGGCGATCATCACATCCTGCTGTGTGCCGCCATACCCGTCGCGATAGCCTTCTTCAGAACCACTCATCCCCGAAGAGTTGGGGTTTTCGTCGCCCAGCAGCGCCGAAATTTCGGTTCGGTTGGCGCGGAAATTTTCAAATACCGGCGAAATATTATTTTCCCGGTCAGCAATAAATGCCGTGCGCCAGCTTATCACCGACATACTCAGCATCCCGTTGGTCATCGGGTTTTGTGCCGCGTAATCGAGATAAGGCGATCCGTTAAGCGTGTCCACCCAGCGGAAGAACGAAGTGTAATTTTCAGAAAGATTGCGATCGGCCGTTAGGTCAATACGTAAGCCTGTGAGGGGTTCGAGCGATACCCTTGCGGAGAAATTCTGTGCGTGGTTGGAAGTATATTGGGTATTGATAAGCGGATTTTCGACCAGCCATCCGTTGCCCGCTGCGTAAAAGGCGTAATCGTTGTATTGCCCCCAGGTATTGGGTCGCCCGAGCAGATCACGATTTTGGCGGCCCAGCACAAAGCCCACCCCCGGCGATTCCCAGGAGTTATCCATCCCGAAAAACTGGTTCGTTTGGTTGTATCCGGGTAGCAGAATACCGTCGGTGGTGCTGTAGTTGAGCGTGACGGTTTTCAGACTCATCCCCACACGAGCCAGCGTTTCCCAAACAGTGAAAATAGGCTCACGCTTCGGTTTTTCAGTTTTGGTACTGTCGGTAGCGTTCGTCTGTGGCTTGGGCTGTTGCTGCGGCTGCCGTGTTTGTACGCCTCCTGCCATGGCTTTTTGGTTCACTTTTTTCAGGAAAGGAACCTTGTTGTACAGAATGGTGAAATTAAATTGCCCGCTCCAGTTTACATTGCGCGAGTTCTGAATGATATTACCGAGCGAATCCTGCCCGAAAGCGGCGCGTTGCCATTCGTAGCCGGCCGAATAACGGGTGGTAATGGTGATCCAGTCGAGCAGCGGAATTTTATTGATGGGCCAGGTGTAATTGACGTTGGCCGTATGGTTGTATTGCCGGTTGATACCGAAGTTGCGGAAGTTGTGCATGACACTGTCCTTGAATACCTGATACTCCTCACGATAGTCGCGATCTACCCTTCCCGGAGGCTCACCGATAAGCGCATTGTTGTTGGCGTTGAAATCGAATTTCAGGTTTTTTGAAATGTCGTATTTGACATCGTACGAACGCACCCAGGTGAAATTTTTCGTGTAGGTAGGGAACACGAGCGCATCAAAGTTGTTGCGTATTTGGTTGGCCGAATAAGTGCGGTTGATGTCGTTGCGGATAGCGATGGTTTTAGGCCCGAGGAAAAGGTTGAAATCTTTAATCAGGTTAAAGTATTTCGACTTGGCCAGCAGCTTGCTGTTGCGGAAAGGTTCCCAGGATTTGGGAGAGGTGTTAAAATTGTAATTCAGTCCGGCGCGATAGGTCTTGTTGATGTTGTATTCGACGTTGATGTCGCGGTGATACATTTCGCTGTAGGCGTAGGTAGCGGAGAAATTTTCGATGTTCCAAAAACGTGCCGGCCCCGAGTTAGGCCCCCGATCTTTGCGCACGTTGGTAAAGTTCATACTTCGTCGCCGGGTGTAGTCGATCACTTTTTTACCTAATTCCGCGCGTTCAGACGGAGAAAGGCGGTTAAATTCTATATCGGGGTTCAGCGGATCGAACTGCGGCTTGATTACGTTTTCGGAATAGCCGAGGAAAAGCGGGATACGCAGGTTCCATTTCTCAGGGAAAAATTTACCCAGCTCGAAAGAAGATGAACCGTCAAAACCATAGCGGGTATCGCGCTGCCTTTCACTTACCCGTTTTTCCATACTGCCCCAGTAAGGCGTGCTGTAATTTCCCGAAAGGGAGACATTGGCAAAGTCGGCCAAATTTGCGTTGACACGCCCCAACGCCGCCCAGCCGCCTTGCTGATCAAAATCGGTGAGCCTAAGCTCGTTGATCCACACTTCGAGGCATTTCGACAAGCCGTCGTCGGGTTTCCAGGGGTGATCCGAATTTTTACCGGGGTTGCGTACACCCACCATAATCACTTTCAATCCCTGTAAGTTAGGGTTACCGATTACTTTAATGCGCCGGTCGGGGTTGTCGGGATCGGTTTTCACATAAATCCTGTTATTCTGCGCTACACCGGCCAGCACCCGCGAGTTGCGCTCCATCTTGAGCTCGGTCAGCGTTTCGAAGGCCAAATCGATCTCGTTGTCGGAACGCCATATTTCATTGTCGGTCGAAGAATACCAGGGTGTCATTTTCAGCGGCAGCTCGTACTCGTAGTAGTTGTCGGTGAAATCGGTGCCGAGGCGCAGGAATAGGGTCACGTCGCTGTCGTAGGTTACCCGATCGGTTTCGCTGGCGGTTTCGGCGTGTACAAACATTTTGAGTCGCTTGTACGAACGTACGTCGAAAGCTACGTTGCGGTAACAAGCCCGCGCATCGCCGTCTTCCAGCGCACATACTTTCATGGCAAGCGATTGCTCATTCAGGTTACGCAGGTTAGCGGTCGATACGTCTATTTGTCGGTTGATGCCCGGAGGCAGCACGTAAGGTGTAGGTACACGGTTGCCGTTTTCTTCAATGTTTACGGCAAATACGCTGAAATTGGTGCTGGCGGGGTCGCCCTGTATGTATTCGCCGTCTTCGAGCAGACTGGGAATATACGTACGCCATTCGCCGCGAATCATCTCCAAACGCGCAAAGCGCAGGGTGGCGGGATTGCTCCAGCCTTTCATAAACATCCGGATAAAACGGATGGAACGGAAGTCGGAAATACCGTTGACAGCTCGCTCGTAATTGCGTACGGGAATGGTAAACTGGTACCAGGTAATGGTGCGGGTGGTACCGTTGGGCATATCGATGGTGCGGGTAAGCACGTCGGTAATAAAGTTTTGCCCTACTACCATGTCTTGCGGACGCATGCTAACCCGGTACTGGAAATAGCTTTCGGATTCGCTCAGGTTGTTGTCCTGGTTAATGTCTTCGACGTTGGGCAGGTTGGTCGCGCCGGTCGGGAAGCCGTCGCTGTTGAGGGTCTGGGAATATTCGTTGGTAGGCGAGTTGCCTTCGGTGCCATTGTAGCGCTTGTAACGCTGAATGATATTGAGCTGCTGGGCATCGTAACGGTCGTCGCGGTAATAATTGTAATCGTCGTTCGATACGTCGGCCAAAATAGCGGCTTTGGCGGCGGGGTCAAGCGAAGAGCCGTTTACCCAGTTTACATACGCGTCGAAAAAGGTTCTTTCGTTGGCGCTGTTGAGCCCGTCAAGCCCCACGTCCTGCATAAGTCTGATGGCGGGGTCGTTGCTGTTTTCAAAGGCGTTGACGATAGGCTGGGTAGTAGCCACAATACCCCATGCGGTAGTATCGACAAGCGCCGGATCGTAGGGCATGCTAAGCGGTAGCCCGTTTTCGAAGCTCCTGCGCGAGTCGGCCAAAATATCTTCCGAAATGTTACCCAGGTTAAAATAAAGGTCGCCGCCCGTAGTTCCGAAATCGTTGATGGCGTCTTCGTTAAAGGGATCCATGACCCAAAAGCGGATCGACTCGATGTTGGCCGCTTCAAAGTCGGTGGTTTGCAACTGACGCATGATCCCCGCCCAGCGACTTGTGGGATCGTTGAGGTTACCGGTACTGTTAAGTCCGGCCGATATGCCCGGTGCACCGGCCATATCATAGTTATACGGTCCTCTTTCGTTGGGGAAATACACCAAATCGAACATCGCAATGTTGGTGGGCTGCCCTTGCGCCAACTGCCGGTTGCGGAATACTTCCTGCTCAAACACCTGCCGCATGGTGTGGTTCGACTGCATAGCCGAATTGCGGATATGCCCGGGAGTGAGGTTGTTGTTGTTGTAGAACAGCGGATCGACCACGTGCCAGTTGAGCAGGGCGCGGTTCATTCCGTAACGCAGGTCGTTGTTGAGCTCGGCTTCGGGGAAAAGATTAGGCTGCCCTTTGGGTACGCTGGCCAAAAACCAACTGTTAAATGCGCGTATGTCGATAGCCGACTGGCTGCCTTCAAAATCATCGATATACGAAATACCGTTAATGGCCCGGGCTGTTCCGGGAATGATGCGCGCATATTCGCCCGAAGCCGTTACCCGCGAAGGTTCTTTGGTCGAAATAAGCGGAATTTTATCCACCAGCCGGGTAAGTAAAGGCACTTCCTTGCTGAACGAACCGTCGAGTCCGATCATGGTATTGCTGACCGGTTCGTCGCCGATGTTGATCTTTTGCGTGAGCGGACGTTCGGTAAGGTTCATGATGGTACCGCCCAGCATAATGTCTTTGTTAACCCGGTAATCGAAGCGTGTGCCGATCATGGTTTTGGTCAGCATGCTGAACAGCGTATTGCTCTCGACCGATACCCGTATGGGTGTTTGTGATTCTAACAGTCCCTGATTTATAATGCGTACGCGCCCCAGGTTGTAATCGACCGTATAGTCCTGATTTTCGACGAGTGTGCGTCCACCTGCGGTTACGGTTACGGCACCTTGTGGAATGTTGAGTGCGTTGAGTGAAATTTCGGAGCTGCTCGACGATTGGTAAGACCCCTTGATTTTGAAACGGTTAAGCTGCGGGATCTGCTGAGCTGCCGTTTTGGTAGAATCGTACAGCGGCTGATACACGATCGAGTTAATGACGGTGGGATCGACCCCCGCCTGGTTCAGCTTTGTGCGAAGATGCGAACCGAAAGGTTCGACTGTGGTGAAGAACACACGTCCGTTTTGCGGATTGATGGTTCCGCCTGTGGCCGAGCGATTGCCCATAAACACCACGGGAATGAAGTCGAAAACTCCGTCGGGGAAGGGGTTGTTGTTGGGGTCGTAGCGGTCGAGGTTCAGAATTTGTACCAGCGGCTTATCGTCCACGCCGGGCTGCGGAATAAAATTGATATCCACGCTGGTAGCCGGGTTGTTGTACCACACATCGAGCCTGAAGTTTTCGCGGTTCACCTGATAGGCGCCAAGGGCGTACACGTTTTTCATCATCAGATCCCAGCGCTTAAACTGCGGATTGGTGATAGTTCCTTTAAGCAGCTTGAGCATGAGCGCATCCTGCCCGGCGATACCGTCGGTAGCGAATTCTCCCACCTGATAGGTTTGACCCTGGTAGGTGTACTGGAAAGCTACTGCCAGCACCTCGTCGTTGTTGAGCGGTTGGTTAAGGGTAATAAAACCCAGCAGCGCATTATAATTGTATTCCTGTTCGGTCAGCTTCCGCGCGCTTTGCACCTTTTCGTAGTGTACGGCTTGTTGCAAAGGTCCGGGAGCGGTGACCACGCTGTTCAGCGTAGGCGTGGCATTGTTGAATCCCCGCACACCGGGGTTGTTGGCCACGAAGTTGTAAAGTCCGTTGGCCGCGTTATCGGGCAGCGCGTTGCTGCTCAGGTTGCCGGGGGTTCCTTCCAGAATGCTGTTTTCACCGAGGTCGGAGAAAGCAATAATGTTACGGGTATTATCGACCGTGTTATTTGTGTTGGTGACCCAAACTTCAATACGTGTGATGTTTACCTGCGAGTTGATCACGGGCAGGCTGGCCATTGCATTGTCGTACTGATTACGGAAATAATGACCTATGAAGTAGTGCTTGTTGGCTTCGTAATTGTCGGCGGTGATCTCGAAGGTGCTGATTTGCGCGCCTCCGGCTATTTCCATCTCGGTTCTTTTCCCTTTCTGTTGCGAGAACACGGTAGTGGCGGTAAGGCGACCGAATTTGAGCTGGGTTTTTATTCCGAAAAGGCTTTGGCTACCTGTAATGAGCGAGCTGTTGAGGGGCAGGTTTACGTTACCCGCTTCGATGCTTTGGATAATTTCGTCTTCGTTGCCCTTGTATTCGAGCTTCATCTGGTTTTCGAAGTCGAACGTAGCTTCGGTATTGTAGCTTACGCCCAGCTTGAGCTTGGTACCTACCGTTCCGACCACGTTAAGCTGAATGCGCTGGTCGAAATCGAAAACGGTGATTTTCCGTTGTCTTTCAGGTATTTGAGGGTTGTCGGTGCGCGAAGAATTGACCCCAAACCGCAGTTCGGCCGTTCCCGAAGGTTTGATGTCGATAAAGTTACTTCCGAAAAGTTCGCCTAACCCGTCGGGAACTTTCAGCGTAGGAATAGGGCTTTTGGAGGAATTGTCGGCACTGCGATCGTTGGAGGCATCCTGCCAGTTTTTCTGCAGGGCTTGCTCCATGTCGTATTTCATGTATTCTTCGAGGGTCATGTTCGAAGAAGGGCGGTACTTAAAGCTACCTCCTACCGAATAATCGAACTCGTAAGTGCCGGTTTCCGGATTGTAATTGACCGTATTTTGGAAGTTGACCGGGTCTTGAAAATCCACACCTCCCGAAGTCCCCGGGTTGGGATTGCTCGGATCAGGAATGGGGAAGGGTAGGGGAATGATCGGGGAATCAAGCGCTTGTGTGATGTTCAGCGACTTGTCGGCGAGCGGGAGATAATGCAAAAAGGGGTCTGCACCGGGACTGTGGCTATAGGCATAGCCAATCAGCACGAGTCCCGTGAAACTTCCGAAAATGCAATAAAATAGCCCTTTGACTGTTCCTTTACTCGCCAAACCGCTTAAAATTGAAGGGTGTGAATTTACATATTTTTCAACGCAGACTTAATCAACTCTTCCACAGAAATATTATTGTGTGCGGCGAGTATTTTATCAAGGGCCTTTTCGGCATTGTTTTTATCAAATCCGAGGGTAACCAGTGCAGAAAGCGCTTCTTCCCGGATGGGAGAGCTGCCCTGAGCGCTAATCTCCGTTTTGCCCATTTTACCTGAAAGGTCCACGATAATCCGCTGAGCGGTTTTGGCACCAATGCCTTTTATCTTCTGAAAAACAGTTACCTGCCCCCCCGTGATGGCCGCCTGCACTTCTGCCGGCGAGAGCGAAGAGAGGATCATACGGGCAGTACCCGCACCCACGCCCGAGACCGAGATCAGGTCACGAAATACGCTCCGCTCTTCGCGCGAGTGGAAGCCGAACAGCAGGTGCGCATCCTCACGGATAACCTGATGGGCGTAAAGCAGACAGGCTTCCTCCTGACCGAGCTGCGCGTATGTATTTACGGAAATATGGAGGTAGTAGCCTACTCCTCCGCAGTCGATGACCACGTGTGCAGGACTTTTTTCGGCCAAACGGCCGCGGATATATTCAATCATTTCCTGTTTTTTACCTGCGCATCGAGTACCGCGATTTTCACCATATTCACGATTTCGCGAACCGAGCAGCCGATTTGCAATACGTGAAAAGATTTTTTCATTCCCAGCAGCACAGGACCGATCACTTCGGCTTTGGTCACCTCCTGCAGCATTTTGTAAGCAATGTTTCCGGAAGAAAGGTTAGGGAAAATGAAGGTATTCGGTTTTTTACCTAGCAGATCCGAGAAGGGGAAAAACTCTTCGAGCAGGTCGTTGTTGAGTGCAAAGTTGGCCTGTAATTCTCCATCGACCACCAAAGAAGGATGCTCTTTATGCAGGATAGATACGGCGCGGCTCATTTTTTCGGCATCTTCTCCGGGCGAAGAACCGAAGTTGGAATAGCCCAGCAGGGCGATGCGCGGCTGAATTTTAAAATTCTTTACCGCCTTGGCTGCCAGCAGGGTAATGTCCACAATCTCTTCGGCGGTGGGGTTATAATTAACGGTGGTATCGGCAAAAAACATGGGGCCGTCTTTGGTGAAAATGACGTACATACCGGCTACGCGTTTTACATCGTCGGCCGTGCCGATAATCTGTAACGCAGGGCGTACCACATCTTTATAGCTGCGGGTAATACCCGAAATAAGCGCATCGGCTTCGCCCAAATCGACCATTACGGCACCGAAATAGTTGCGTTCGCGCATCAGCTTTTTCGCTTCGAAAGAGGTAAGTCCTTTACGCTGACGCTTTTTGAACACTATTTCGCCATAGCGTATTCTTCTCTCGGTCTGTTTCTGATCGCGGGGATCAATGATTTCGGCGCCTTCGAGATCGAGCGAATATTCTTTGATGAGCGCTTCGATCTTTTTGCGATCGCCCAGCAGGATAGGTTCGGCAATACCTTCTTCGAGAGCTATCTGTGCGGCTTTCAGTATTTTATAGTTATCACCTTCGGCAAATACGACCCGTTTGGGGTTTTTAGACGCTTTTTCGGTGATGTGGCGCAGCAGCTTGTTGTGCTGTCCGAGGCGTGTTTTAAGGCTTTCGATGTACGCATCCCAATCGGTGATGGGGTCGCGGGCAATGCCCGATTCCATGGCGGCACGGGCCACAGCGGGCGCTACGTACCATATAAGCCTGGGATCGAGTGGTTTGGGGATAATCTGCTCGCGTCCGAAGGAAATATTCTTTTCGCCATAGGCTTCGTTTACTTCTTCCGGTACCGGTTCTTTGGCTAAGGTGGCAATGGCTCTTACAGCGGCCAGCTTCATTTCTTCGTTAATGCCGGTAGCCCTTACGTCGAGTGCACCGCGAAAAATATAGGGGAACCCAAGCACATTATTCACCTGATTGGGATTGTCGGAACGGCCGGTGGCTACGATAGCGTCTTCGCGTGCGGCTTTGGCGTCGCGGTAAGCGATTTCGGGTTCGGGATTGGCCAGCGCAAATACAATAGGGTTGGCAGCCATGCCCTTTATCATGTCTTTGCTAAGCACGTTTCCTTTGGAAAGTCCGAGAAACACGTCGGCCCCTTTCAGGGCTTCTTCGAGCGAGTTTACTTTCCGCGACGAAGCGAAAAAGGCTTTATAATCGTCGAGATTTTTACGGCTTTTGCTGATGAGTCCTTTGCTGTCGAACATCATCAGGTTTTCTTTTTTGGCGCCGAGAGAAAGGTAAAGCTTCGCACAGGAAATAGCGGAAGCTCCGGCTCCGTTGACCACAATTTTTACTTTTTCAATTTTTTTCCCGGCTAATTCCAGCGCATTGATCAAAGCGGCGGCCGAAATAATGGCGGTACCGTGCTGGTCGTCGTGCATGATAGGGATGTCGAGCTCTTCGCGCAAACGTCTTTCTATTTCAAAACATTCGGGTGCTTTGATGTCTTCAAGGTTAATGCCCCCAAAAGTGGGTGAAATAGCTTTTACGGTTTTGACAAACGCATCGATATCGGTTTCGTCCACTTCGATGTCGAATACATCGATGTCGGCATAAATTTTGAACAGCATGCCTTTGCCTTCCATTACGGGCTTCGACGCTTCAGGACCGATGTTACCCAGCCCCAATACGGCGGTTCCGTTCGAAATGACGGCGACCAAATTTCCCTTGGCGGTATATTTATAAACGTCGTCTTTTCGTTTTTCGATGGCCAGGCAGGGTTCTGCTACCCCCGGCGAATAGGCGAGCGACAAGTCGCGCTGTGAGGAATAAGGTTTGCTCGGAATAACTTCGATTTTCCCTTTTCTTCCCTGCGAATGGTAATCCAGGGCCTCTTGCTTTTTAATTTTGATCATATTCTTGCTTGAAAAGGTAAAAGTAACAAAATGGCTTTTCGTAAAACGGAGAATCGTTTGAATAAATCGTCAAAATAAAATATATTAAGCACCAGCGGTTATGAAAAAGAAAAAACTGGTTGTGTTTTCGGGTGCGGGAATCAGCGCCGAAAGCGGGTTAAAGACCTTTCGCGACAGCGACGGGCTTTGGGAAGAATACAATGTGATGGATGTGGCGACACCCGAGGCATGGAGCCGTGATCGGGACAGGGTGCTCGAATTTTACAACAAACGCCGCAAGCAGGTGATTGAAGCGCAGCCCAATGCCGCGCACGAAGCCCTGGTAAGGCTCGAAGCACGCTACGAGGTGGATGTGGTCACCCAGAATATCGACGATTTGCACGAACGATCAGGCTCTTCGCGGGTGCTGCACCTGCACGGCAATATCCGTTATGCGCGCAGCACAAACCCCGCCGATCGGCAGCTTTATCCTATCGCAGGCGCTTTTTTGAATCCGGGCGACTGCTGTGCGGAAGGCTACCAGCTTCGTCCGCATGTGGTCTGGTTCGGTGAGGAGGTGCCGCTGATGCCCGAGGCACATGCCTTAGTGGCTCAGGCCGATGTGCTTATTGTGACGGGTACTTCGCTGAGCGTATATCCTGCTTCGGGACTGATTTATGCCGCAAAACCGGGCGCAGCCTTGTATTTGGTCGATCCGGCCGGGGCACAGGTTCCGGGTATAGCGCATTTGCAGGTGATATCCGAAAAAGCCGGTACAGGTGTACCCTTGCTGGTGAATAAATTACTGGAAGAGGTTTAACTGAACAGAAGCTTTACAGGTGTTTGGCTTGTTGGCCGTCCCGTAATACGGTAAAATTTGACCTTACAAAACGCCAAAGTTTGGCTAACTTAGAAGCGTATTTTATCAAAAATCCCGTTTTCCGTATGCGAACTTCCTTTCTTTTCACGCTTTTGCTGCTTTTTCCGGCGTTTTCATTTCGCGCAGCCGAAGAAACAAAGAACTCTCCATTTCCGTTGCTGAACCTGAAAACATTAGACGGAAATTCTTTCAGCACGGCCGATATACAGAACGAGGGTAAACCCATCATTGTCAGCTTGTGGGCAACCTGGTGCGTGCCTTGTAAAAAGGAGCTGAGCGCCATCGCTGAGGTTTATAAAAGCTGGCAGGCCGAAACCGGTGTGAAATTGGTAGCCGTGTGTATAGACGATGCGCGCAGCCTGAGCCGGGTAGCGCCCATGATCGAGGCTAATCAATGGCCTTTTGAATTCTATCTCGATACCGAACATAAGCTTAAAACGGCATTGCAGGTCTTGAGCGTGCCGTACACGATGCTGCTCGACGGGGAAAGAAATATTGTATCGAGTCACACGAGCTATAAGGAAGGAGATGAGCAGGCGCTTTTTGAAAAAATCAAAGCGCTTACCACTCAAAATTGATAAGAGGAGATGGGAATGAAAAAAAGTACGCTGTTTTTTCGAAGGATTTTTCTGTGGGCTGTACCGGGGCTTTTGCTTTCCGGTTTTTCTTCGGCATCGTATGCCCAGCGGGTGTTTTATCCCGGATTAGTGGCGGGTATCAATGCCTCGCAAATTTCGGGCGATACGTACGGAGGGTTTAATCAGCCGGGTTTGTATCTCGGTCCGTCGCTTTCGGTAATGCTCAGCGAAAAAGCGGCCCTCAGGTTAGAGATGGCTTTTTCCCAGAAAGGAAGCCGTAAAAATCCGGATACGGAAAACGGAGATTTTAACGAATATCGCTTGCGGCTCAATTACATAGAAGTGCCGCTGATGCTTCGTGTGGCGCAGAAAGGACTGGCAGGCGAGCTCGGAGTCGCATTGGGGTATCGCATCGGTGATCATTGGGAGCGCAACCAGTTTGGCGACGTGATGCCGCAAAGGGCTTTCAGGCGGGAAGAATATTCGGTTTTAGTGGGGGTTTCTTACCACTTTGCCCAACATTTCAGTGCGGGCGTGCGCCTTACCAACTCACTGCTTCCGGTGCGCAAGCATCCTTCGGGTACAAGCTTCCGTTGGAACGGCGGGCAGTATAATTCTGTGCTCACTTTTCTCGTCACTTACCGTTTTGGTAAAGACGATGAACGTGCCCGTCCCTCTTTTCATTAAAGCAATTTATTTCAGCTCGTATCCGGTGCGCAAGCCTTTTTCGGTAGCCGGTAATCCGCGTTTCATCCAGTCGGGCATGGGCTTGTCGAGCAGGTAGTGATCGAAAAACTGCCGCATCCGGATACTCAGGTCTTTCTGATTGGCGCGGCGGGTCAGGTTGTGATCGTCGTCGTTGTAATTGAGCATCCACACGGGTTTATCCAGACGACGTAGGGCGGTGAAGTATTCGATGCCCTGGTACCAGGGTACGGCACCGTCTTTATCGTTGTGCATCATTAGCAGCGGTGTTTCTACCTTATCGGCAAAAAACAGCGGCGAATTACGCAGGTAGCGCTCGCGATCTTCCCACAGCGTAACGCCGAGCCGGCTTTGGGTTTTTTCGTACTGAAACATACGGCTCATTCCGCTTCCCCAACGAATGCCTCCGTAAGCGCTGGTCATGTTGCTTACGGGTGCGCCTGCCATTGCGGCGCGGTATTTATTGGTGCGGGTAATCAGGTAGGCCGTTTGATATCCGCCCCAGCTTTGTCCTTGTAAGCCCATACGCGTAGTATCGACAAAACCTTTCGAGACGATGTAATCGGTGCCGCTCACGATACAGTCGTAAGCGCTTTGCCCGGGTTCTCCTTCGTCGTAAAGGATGTCGGGGAAAAAGACTACGTAGCCGTTGCTGACATATTCGGAGGGGTTAATGATAGAAGCCGAAGGACGCGGCGAATAATAATTGTGCAGCTCGTCGGCATATTTCTCATAAAAATAAACCAGCAGCGGATATTTCCGGGTGCTGTCAAAATCTTCGGGCTTGTATAGCAGTCCTTCGAGCGGCTTACCCGAAAAGGAATTCCAGTGTACCAGCTCTACCGTCCCCCAGCGGTATTCCTGTTGCTGCGGATTGGCGTTTGAAATTTTCCGCCCGTTTTCGAAATGGGTATTGCTCACCCAAAGATCGGGATACTCGCGGAAAGACATACGTGTGAAGATCAGCGTGTCTGATTTTTTGGCTTTCACCGTAAAGCTGTACTCGTAGTCGCCTTCGAGAAGCTGCTGAGGAGCGGAAAGACGCTTATTCGGATCGAGCGTATAGAAGCCCGATTGTTTGCCGACCTCGTTAAAAGCATGCAGCAGGATATTTTCTTCGCGGATAAAATTTTCTTCGCGATCGGTTTTTACGTAACGCAGCACGGTTTTGCTTTCTTTGCCGAAATGACGCGTCAGACAGAGGGGCTTTTCCTGCCCGGTAGGATCTACCCTCCACACATCGTAGCGCGAATACAGGTAAAGGTAGCGGTCCTCTTCGGCCCAGCCCATCAGTCCGTAAGCATCTTCTTCGGTAGGATTCCCGTTATCGTCTTCGTAAAATTCTTCGGGAATATCGCCGGTAAGGTTCAGCGTGTCGCCGGTAGCGAGCGAAATGGAGAACCAGTCGTCGCTGCTGCGATCGTAGTACGCCAAATAGTGGCCCGAGGCAGAAAGGGCGGCGTCGAAACGTTGGTTGCTGCGCAGCAATTTACGTGTTCCTGTTTTCAGATCGATGGCGTATAAATCTGTTCCTGAAGGATAAACCCAGGAGCTTTCGCGGCGGTAATTGCGGTTATCGAAGCCGAGCGCCGTTTCGCCGTCGCCTTTTAACACCAGTCTGCATTGCGGGACCGTGCTGTCGCAAAGCTGCACGAATTTATTTTCGGCCAGCCGAAATACGCCCGTGTAGCTTCGTTTCTTTTCTCTTTCGAGGTTTTTTAATTGCTGGGGCTGAAGGTATTCGTCGGTCCAGCTCCATACATCGACGCGGAATTTTTCTTCTTCCAGCAGCGAGTCTTTGGGTTCTTTTACGGGTTTGGTGGCCGTGCCTAAAAACAATTTTTCGCCTTTGGGTGAGAAGCTGATCGTACCGTGCTCGCTCACACACCAGCCCTGTGGTATACCGGTAGTGGTTTCGTCCACAAGCAGGCTGGAAGTGGCGTTCTCCGTATTCCAATACCAAAGTGAATATACTTTTTGTTTGGAGGTATCGGCGCTCGACAGAAAGGCAAGCTGCGTGCCTGCTTCGTCGGTGCTCAGCGATTTTGCGAATCCTTTTGCCGAGAAAATGCGGAGCGGCCTGTTATCGATAGCCGGGCGAAACACATATACGTGTGTCGAATCGGTTTTCCCTACTTTCTTTTGCTGTGCAAAGGCGATAAGGTCTCCTGTTTTCGAAAACGCATATTCGGTCACCCAATCGTAAGAAAAGCCGAAATTTTTTGCCTTCTTTTTTCCGGCTTCGTTACGTTTTACCGGGTTTACGATTTCCAGCACCGTGCCTTCCGATTTTATTTCGACCGGTTTTTTTCCGAACAATTTCTTTTTCTTTTTCGCCGGTGTCGCTTTTACTTTGGCGTGCCATACCACAATCCAGCTTTGTGCTTCGTCGCCCCTTACTTCTTTTACCTGCGCGAAAGTGGAAATTATTTTTCCGGTTCCAAGTTCATACACCAGCAACGAGTCTTTGGGCAGATCTTCGTCTTTTTTCTTGGCCAGCTTGGCTTTTCTTAACGTCTGATAAGGCACTTTTTGTACGATCAGCGCGTATTTCCCGTTTTCGGTAAATTGTACGGCTGAACCCCGGGCTACCGAGTCGAGCGATGCGTCGCTTACCTTGTAAAAATAGACGTACCCGTCGCCCATCTGCGGCTGAATTTCGTAAGAAATCCATTCTGCCTTGTCTGAAATTTTAGTATTTCTAACTGATTTCCAACTGTCAAAAACAGTATGGTCTATCATTTTTGGGGAAGGTGACTGTGCGAAAACGGGAGCGAGGGCCGTGCTGAATACACCGATAAGAATAAGCGCGCTTTTGATCATGTGCCAATATACCAAACGATTGGCAAAACTGCGTCGTCAGGCGTAAAAATTTATGACAAACGGTTTCCCCATATTCAGAAGCAGCGGCTTATATTTACCAAAAAAAACGTGAGCCGTCTGAAACTTGTTTCTTTTGCACTTGCCGGTGGATTGCTGCTGTCGGTGTCCTGGCCCGCTACCGGTTCGCTTTGGTGGATTTCTTTCTTCGCGTTTGTGCCTTTGCTGTGGATTGAAGAGGATGTGACTTGTCATGCCTACCGTTCGCGTAAAGTGTTTTTTTCGGCCTTGCTTTTCTTTTTTGTATTCAACTTAGCCACTACCTGGTGGATATGGAATGCTTCTGAAGGCGGAATGCTCATGGCCGTGATCCTTAATTCGTTTTTTATGGCGGTGGTGTTCCGGCTTTTCCACCTTACTCGTCGCCGTGCGGGCGATGCCATAGGTTATCTCTCGCTTGTGCTTTATTGGCTGGCTTTTGAACATATTCATTACTACTGGGAACTCTCATGGCCCTGGCTCAATCTCGGCAATGTGTTTGCGACGGCTCCGCAAGTGGTGCAATGGTATGAGCTAACGGGCCTGGCCGGTGGTACGCTTTGGGTATGGGGTATAAATTTGTGTGTGTTTTTTAGCTTGCGCAGCTACGTGTATAAGGAGAAAACGAATCGCACGCGCCGTTTGTCGCTCTTGGGTTTATGCGCACTGCTGGCGCTTCCTGTTTCCTGGAGCTTGTGGCGCTTTTCTACCTATACGGAAAAAGAAAATCCGGCACATATAGTGGTGGTGCAGCCTAATATTGATCCTTATAACGATAAGTTTGATGCGATGAGTCCGGCGCAGCAGCTCGAAGCTTTTTATGCGTTGGCGCGTCGTGAGCTTACTGCGCAGACCGATTTTTTGGTAGGGCCCGAGACTCAGCTTCCGCTTTCCGTTTCTGAAAATTCGCTCGAACATGAGCCTGAGCTGGTGTCGCTGCGTGCGTTTATGAAGGATTATCCTTCGCTGCAACTGGTCACGGGGATGTCGAGTCACCGTGTTATTCATGAATCGGAGAATACATCTCCTTCGGCCAAACCGACTTCGGTGCAGGGCTTGTTATACGAACATTACAATACCGCTTTGTGGCTGGCCAATGGCGAACGTCCCGGTATTTATCATAAAAGCAAGCTGGTATTGGGTGTAGAGAAAATTCCGTTTTCGGGCATTTTCCCATTCCTCGAAAAGCTGGCGCTCAATTTGGGAGGCACTTCCGGAAGCTTGGGTACGCAGCCCGAACCCTCGGTGTTTCGTCCTTCACGCGATTCCCGTTTTGTAGTGGCACCTGCTATTTGTTACGAATCGATTTACGGCGATTACCTGACCGGCTTTGTGCGGGCAGGAGCCAACCTGATTTTTATTATCACGAACGATGGCTGGTGGGGCGATACGCCCGGCTATAAGCAGCACCTTGCTTATGCCCGCTTGCGTGCTATCGAAACGCGCCGCAGTGTGGCGCGTTGTGCCAATACGGGCGTTTCCGCGTTTATCAATCAACGTGGAGAAGTGCTGCAACAGACCGGGTGGTGGGAGCCTGCGGTTATTCGCGCAACGCTGAATGCCAATGATACACTCACGTTTTATGCCCGCTTCGGCGATTATATCGGTCGCGCTTCTTCTTTTGGCGCCCTGGTGTTATTCGCTTATACCTTGCTGCGTATTATCAGGCGACAGAAGGTAAAGAGAAGATAAGGCTTGTCGCAAATTTTGGGCATTAGCGAAACTTCAGTGTGGCCGAAAGTGGGTTTGCAGCAGGTTTTCGTTTCTCGTAACTTGTGCCCGGGAAGGGGATTGTGGTGGGAATTCCCTACAAAACAACAAGTGTACTTCCAATTCTTTTTTGCGACAAACTGAAAGTTCGAACTTTATTTAGTTTCTATAAAAGGATTTAAGCAGAGAAGGCGTAACCCTCTACACTTGCCTGTGCAGGAATTTCCACAAAAAGAGAATGTAAAAATGAAGGGGCCGAAATAGTGCGGCTTAACTTTCCTTTTCCACCCAGTCGCCGTGGGTTTTGATAAGCTCGATCAGCGCATCTACTGCTTCTTCCGAAGGAATGTTTTTCCGGACCACCTCGCGGCCTTTGTAAAGTGAAATTTTTCCCGGTCCGGTACCTACGTAGCCGTAATCGGCATCGGCCATTTCGCCGGGTCCGTTTACGATGCAGCCCATGATCCCGATTTTCACGCCTTTTAGATGGTCGGTGCGCAAACGGATTTTTTGGGTGGTTTCCTGTAAATCGAACAGGGTGCGGCCACAGGAAGGGCAAGAAATATATTCGGTTTTCGAAATGCGGGTTCGCGTAGCTTGTAAGATGCCGAATGCCGTGCGGTTAAGGAATGGTGGCTGACTACTACTTTCGGGTTTTATCCAAATTCCGTCGCCAAATCCGTCGATAAGTAAACCTCCGAAATCGGTCGCGGCATAAAGCTGTATTCGCTCTTCGTCTAACTGCGGATATTCGCGCTGTACGATGACCGGTAAGGTAGAGGGAGTCAATTTTAGCTTAAAAAACAAAGCCCTTAATTCGGGCATGGTATGTGCGTGCGTGGCTCGTAAAATCAGCACTACGTTTTTAGAATCACTGAGTTTTGTAAGCGTATCTCCGGTAAGCGAATGAGGCTCGGCGATTACAAAATTAAGCGCAGAGTGTATCTTTTGCGCAGTGAAAAAAGAATCGGGCGTAAACAGTGGGTAGCTTCGCGGTGCTTCGCCGATCTGCTGCCAGGTTTCGGCGTTGTAGATCAATCCGAGGGTGCCGGGTATTTCAAAATCGATGCGCTGGTCGCCTAAAAAAAGGTAATCGCAGGCCTGATCGGAAAGGTTCCATTTGTCGAGCGGAACGGAATAGTGGTACCCGACTCCAAAAAGCGATGCGGCGCTTATTTTTGTACGTCCGCTCAGATCAGCGATAACACGCGGCACGTTTTTCCCACCGATGTTGATCACTTCATCCGATAGCCTACGGTTGTAGGTGTAAGGATCGTGAATGCGTTCAGCCTGTTCGTTGCTTATATCGACATTTACCGGGTTAGAAGGGCGTTGCGTATAGCGCTCGGCTAACATACGTGCTACGGGCATTTCAAATTCGGGGTCTTCAGTCAGCGAAACGCGAATGGTGTCGCCTATGCCGTCTTCGAGCAGCGCACCTATGCCGATGGCCGATTTGATACGCCCGTCTTCCCCGTCGCCGGCTTCGGTTACGCCGAGGTGCAGCGGGTAATTCATCTGCTCTTTTTTCATCCGCGCTACCAGCAGCCGGTAAGCCTGAATCATCACCTGCGGATTGCTGGCTTTCATCGAAAGTACGATGTCGTGGTAATCGAGCTCGCGGCAGATACGGAGAAATTCCATGGCCGATTCGACCATGCCTAGCGGTGTATCTCCGTAACGGCTCATAATGCGATCGCTGAGCGAACCGTGGTTGGTGCCGATACGCATGGCCGTCCCTTCGGCCTTACAGATTTCTACCAGCGGAATAAAACGTTCGCGGATACGCGCCAGCTCGGCATGGTAGCTTTCGTCGGTATATTCGAGCGATTCAAACTTTTTCTTGTCGGCGTAGTTACCGGGGTTGACCCTTACTTTTTCTACTATCCTTGCGGCCAATTCGGCGGCATTGGGGGTAAAGTGGATATCGGCTACCAGCGGGGTTTGGTGTCCTTCTTCGGCTAAGCGGGTTTTGATGGCGGCCAGGTTTTCCGCTTCTTTTTTACTCGGTGCGGTAATGCGCACCAGCTCACAGCCCGCTTCTATCATCCGGATCGACTGGCTCACGGTGGCTTCTGTATCCATCGTGTCGGTCGTGGTCATGGATTGTATGCGTACAGGATTCTCTCCGCCGATACCGAGCGTGCCTACTTTTACTTCGCGGGTTGTAAAGCGCGAATAGGCAAACAGGTCGTTGCAGTATTCCCATCCGGCGTAAAGATGAAGATCGGTGTTCATTGAGAGGCGGTTTGCAGAAAAAGATCCGGCGTTTACAAAGGTAACCCTATCTTCTCAAACAACCGCCCCGCTCCACCATTTGTTATGATTTTTTAAGGCTCTGCATCCTTTTCGGTGGCCTTGCCCAGCACATCGTCGCCAAAGCGTTCATAATTGACCAGCCAGGCAGCGGCATTTTTCACGTAACGCCCGGTTCCCGCAGTGTCCCAGTTTACAAAAAGCCGGGTAAATCCGCCGTCGATGATCAGGCGTTTTTCGTCGCGTTCGTAAATGGCGGTGACCATATTTCCTGCGGAACCGTATATCAAAGGACTAAGTACCTGATTCGGATCCTGTATAGTAGCGATGGTAATGCCTTCGTAAATGTATTCCAGTCCGGTCGAAACAAGGTGGTTGGTCAATAGGCCGGGAGTGCCTTTCCCGTCTTGTAAACCTACGGTCTGGTTGCCTAGCAGATTGCCTGTCATGGACGCGCCAATCAGTTCCTGCGCCACATAATTGGCATCGGAATAATAAGGCTCGTTGTCGCCCCAGATATAGACGCCTTTGCCCGATTCGAAAAATGCTTTGATAAGGCCTACATGATCGCTATTCAGTTTTTGCTGGCGGTCAGAAATTATCCAAAGCTGACAGCCTTTGTCGAGCGCTTCTTTCAGCTCGGCCGGTTCGGGAGCCTTATTGATAAAGCGATACACCGAAAATCCTTTTTCCTGAAGTGCTTTTTTGGGAAGCTCAAAGTCAAAGCCTTCGCCGGTATAAAGGTGAAGCACCACAATGGTTTGTCCGTCGAAAGCGCCATCTACAGCCAAATCGTACTGATTGCCTTTGGCATTTCCGTAATTGTCACTTTCTACGCGTACTTCTTCGTAGGTAATCACTTCCGAGCCATCGGCTTTTACCTCTTTTTTGGTCACGGTTTCGGTGATGGCGTTTTTCCCGGCTACGGCGTTATACTGGGCGTAAGCTGCGCTGCTGCAAACGAGAAGCACGGCAAAAATAGAAACAAGCTTTTTCATACGAATTGAGTTGAATTGAAAGCCTGTACAGCCGATTTTCGTTTCGGTTCAAACCCGGGGTTAATTCTCCGGGAAAAAGAAAGGAGGGGTAGGAGGAGGAAATGCGGTAGAATCGTTTGCTTGTGCGTCGAGGCCATACATAAAAATACTGCTGTATTCCAGGGCGGGAATTACACGCAGCGCTAATCCGGTCATAGGTTTATACAGCAAGGAACTATCTTTAAGCGAATCGGATAATTCGGGATTGCGCTGGCTGATCCAGGCATCGGTAAGTACGAGTAATACAGAGAGGAACAGCAGCGTTTTGGCTAATCCGAATACGCCGCCCAGCAATTTGTTGAAAGGCTTCATCAGAGCAAGGTTCATAAAGCGTTCCAGCCATTTTCCGAAGAAAAAAACAAGGATTACCACGGCTAAAAAGCAGAGTCCGAAAGCGACCAAAGCCAGGTAGGGAGAGGGTTCGCTAAACCATTCCGACAGGGCGCGGGTAACCTTATCTGAAAATTTGATGCCGATATAAATTCCTCCGCCAAGTGCCAGCAAGGTGCAAAGCTCAATAATCAATCCTTTTCGAAAGCCCAGATAGGCACCAAAAAGCAAGGGAACGAGTAGAATAATATCGAGGAGGCTCATGGAAAATTCAGTCAAAAGACAAAGAGTAGCAGATAGCTTCTACCTCGCGTAGGTATTCGCGTTTGAGGAATTTCGGGGCATACACGAATCCTTCGATGGCAAGGACACGCTGTTTTTCGCGGTCGTGAATAGCCAGACTTACAAAAGGGCCGTTGTATAATCCGTTTTCGGTACGGTAAGTGCCGCGTATTTCGACGGCAGAACGTCCTGCAAAAGCGGTCTGCAAAAATTGAACGCTAAGGGTAGAATCGTAAGGAACCTGAGGTATTTCTGCAGTATTGGTATGGTGAAGGAGATAGACGGAATCTCTTTTCTGAAGCAGTTGATCGGGAGCGGGCAGGCTATCGCCGGGGTGCGGATATTCGTAAATAAAAATACCCTCGTCCACATCGTGCGCTTCACCGTTGGCATAACGTATGCGGTCGCGTGTAAAATACAAGCGCTCTTGTTCCTGCATTCGTTTAAAATCGGCCGGAATGATCAGTGAAATATGATGCGCTTCGCGGAGTGTCTCCTGATAGGGGGAGGGTTGCTGCTGGTTTTTCCGGATAATGCGCTGCTGTTCGGCACTGTCGAGGTGGCGGATTATCTGTAGCGCTTCGCGACTGAATAGCTCCAGGGCTTTCCCGACATCGCCGGCTTCGAGGGTGATAAGGGTTTGATTGTCGGCCCAGCGGTCTTGCTCGTAGGCAGCTCTCGGAGAGACGGTACCGCCAATTTGAAACAGGATAATGTTGCGGTGCGCTTTTACCGCATCATTGAAAGCTTGCGGGTCGTACTGACCGATATGAAACGAAGGTTCGGGCTGTTCAAGGCCGGGCTTCGGCTTTTCGAGAAAATGGCGTATGGTGTCGCCAAGCCGACTGTCCCAGCTTTGCTGATCAAGAATGACCACCACTTCTCCCGGAAGGCCCGAGGCTTCCTGTCGTGTGCCTTCGGGTTTGCTGCAGGAGAAAAATGCAAGCGTAAGAAAAAGAAGTATCGGCGGATTAGCCATTACCTTTTACGGGAATGTTAAGCTTCTGACCTGCCTGTACACCGTTAGAGCGCAGGCTGTTGTGGTTTTTTATCGCATCTACGCTTACCCCGTGCCTGCGGGCGATATCCCACAAGGTGTCGCCGGAACGAACGATATAGACGGAGGCTGTTTTAGCGGGAGTGCCAGCCGCAGCTTCGGTTTTGGGAGCGGTAGTCGCTACCTGAGCGGGCGTATTGTTTTCGCCCGATTTGATGATAAGCCGTTGTCCTGCGGCCAGGTAATTCGATTTGAGGTTGTTCCATCGTTTCAGGTCGGCTACGCTTACGTTGTATTTGGTCGCAATACTTGAAAGGAACTCTCCTTGCTTCACGTAATGTGTTTTTTGTCCTGCGTTGTTTCCGCCTCCGGCCAACATTTCTGCGTCGGGACGGGCTTTGTGCTTGTATATGGTGTCTTCGTTGACGAGAAAATCACCCACCTTGTCTTTGGGCAGGAAAATGTATTGCTTACGTCCTTCGATACGCGGAATAATGTTCGTTTTGTAAACGGGGTTGAGAAACTTCAGCTCCTCGAGTGGAATCTGAATCAGCTCGGCCACGCTGCTCATATCGAGCTCGCGGTTTACCACTACGGTATCGTATTCGAAATAACGGATTCGCGGCTCGGAAGGATAAAGGTTGTGTTCGGGACCGTAATTCATCACGTAGTTTACCGCAATAAATGCGGGCACATAACCTTGTGTTTCTTTAGGGAGGTAATTGTATATTTCCCAATAGGTCCTTTTCCCGCCTGAGCGGCGAATGGCGTTGTTGACCGTTCCAGGTCCGGCATTGTACGCAGCCAGCGCCATGTTCCAGTCGCCGTAAAGCCCATGCAGGTATTTCAGGTATTTGCAGGCGGCTTCGGTCGATTTTATAGGGTCGCAACGCTCGTCAATGACGGAGTTGACTTCCAGTCCGAACATTCTTCCGGTGGGCAGCATAAACTGCCACAGCCCCATAGCTCCGGCGCGCGATTTGGCTTTAGGATTCAGCGCAGACTCTACAATAGGAAGGTATTTTAGCTCGTGAGGTACTTCGTGCTTGTCTAACATTTGCTCGAAGAGCGGAAAATAAATTTCGGTCATGCCCATGAGCAGTTGGGCGTATTTCCGGTAGCGGTAGGCATATACGTCGATGTAAGCCTGTACCTTATCGTTGTAGATGAACTCCATGGGCGTTTTGGAGTCCAGCTTTTTAATGCGTTGGCGATAGATGGCTTCGCTGTAAACGGGAACCGAATCGGCGGGGAAATTGTATTTGTTCTGACGGGTGAGAGAGAAGCGATTGCTTTCCAGAAACTTCAGGGCCGTAAGGCTGTCGATCATAGCGACTACCGGATCATCGGCGCGGAGACGGGTGCTGTCGGGGTTCTCGTTTTCAGCTTTCAGCAGGGTGGGCGTGAACAGTAGCAGGCAGAGAGTCCACAAGGCGCCGATCTTCTTTTTCATCCTAAACTGGTTTAAGCTTTTTAAAAGGAAAAAAGGGCGTTGCAGGCCGCCCAATGGGACGTGAATATACACAAAAATCGGGAAATAAGCCCTTGCTTCGCAGGCTGGCGAATGAAAGTTTTAAGCTAAAGGAAGTTAGAAAGACTTTTTGCCCTTTTTACACCCTATTTTCCAAAAGTGCTGAAATTAGGCGTTTTGTTCCAGCTTACGGGCAAAAGCGAGCAGCTCGGCTTCCTTAAAATCGCCGGCCATAAGCTGAATGCCGAAAGGAAGATTGCGGCTGTTTTCTCCCGCAGGAATAGAAATAGCGGGAACCCCGGCCAAATTGGCCTGTACGGTGAAAATATCTTCGAGGTACATCTCGACCGGGTCGGCGCTTTTCTGTCCGAATTCAAAGGCCGAATTAGGGGTGGTGGGGGTCAGAATAAAATCGTATTCGGAAAGAATAGCCCTGGTTTTCTCACGGATAATACGGCGTACTTTCAGCCCCTGCGTATAGTAGGCATCGTAATACCCTGCGCTAAGCACGAACGTGCCGAGCATAATGCGGCGTTTTACTTCTTTACCGAAACCTTCGGTGCGCGAGCGCAGGTAGGTGGATTCGATATCGTGGCTTTCCTGGCTGCGGTAGCCGAAATGGATGCCGTCGTAACGTGCAAGGTTGGAAGAGGCTTCGGCAGTAGTCAGTACGTAATAGGTAGGTACCAGGTAGTCGAGGTAAGGAAAATCTACGGCTTCGACGGTATGTCCTTCGGCGCGCAGCTTTTCAATAAGCGTTTCGACCGAGGTTCTGATTTCGGGATTCAGCCCTGGGCTTTCGAGGCATTCGCGGATGTAGGCGATGCGCGCTTTTTCGGGAGCTTCGAGCAGCTTGCTGTATTCAGGTACTTCGCGTGAGGAAACGGTGCTGTCGTATTCGTCTTTCCCGGAAATGACTTCCATCACCAGAGCCGCATCTTCGACCGAAAGGGCGATGGGACCAATCTGATCAAAAGAAGAAGCGTAAGCCAGCAATCCGTAACGGGATACACGCCCGTAAGTAGGCTTGAAACCTACGGTTCCGGTAAAAGAGGCGGGCTGACGAATAGAGCCTCCGGTATCGGAGCCGAGCGCGAGGGTACAGAGTTCGGCGGCTACGGCAGCGGCAGAGCCACCCGAAGAGCCACCCGGTACGCAGCTTTCGTTGAGCGGATTGCGTACGGGGCCGTAAAAAGAAGTTTCGTTAGAGCTGCCCATGGCAAACTCGTCGCAGTTGAGCCGGCCGATGATAATGGCGTCTTCAGCTAACAGGCGTTCGGTAACCGTGGCGTGATAGAGTGACTCGAAGCCTTCGAGGATGCGCGAAGAAGCGCTTACTTTATGGCCTTTGTAACAGATATTGTCTTTCAGACCGATGACCATACCGGCTAATTTACCGGCATTTCCGGCGGCCAGCTTTGCATCGGTTTCGCGTGCTTTGGCCAGGGCCGATTCGCGAAAGACTTCAATAAAAGCGTTGAGCTGTTTTCTTTCTTCTATGCGAAGCAGGTACTGTTCAGTAAGTGCTACACAGGTCAACCTGCCGGAACGGAGCTCGCTTCGGATTTCAGTGTACGTTTTCCGTGCCATACGGAGGGGCGGGGTAGGTTAGTTTTCCGGCTTGGCGGGAGAATTGTTCTTGTTGTTGTCCTCACCTTTGGAGGCATCTTTGAACTCTTTGATACCACGGCCAAGTCCACGCATCAGTTCGGGTATTTTTTTACCACCGAAAAGCAGTACTACTACAGCGAGTATCAGGATGCCCTGCCAGGGACCTATGGCCCCCAATAAAACGGAAAGAAGCATTTGATCAGAATTTAGTACTACAAAAGTATTAATTAATTAGCCATTCGGGCTAAATAAGCGCACTAATTTTTGTAAAGCCAACCTTCCGGATCCTGTCTTACGTAGTCAGATTCGGTGATTTTCCAGATTTCGAAGTGCAGCTCCGAGATGGAACTCTCGCCCGATAAGACGGTTCCTATTTCTTGTTTCGTCTTGATTTCCTGTCCTTTAGCGACAGAAACCTCGGCCAAATTGGCATACACCGTACGGTATGAGCCATGACTTATCATGACCGCCTTACCCGCGCCGGGAATGACAAAGATGCTGGATACCGTTCCGTCGAACACGGCTCTTATCTTCGAGGCTTTGGTAGTGCCGATATCCACACCGTTGTTGTTGGTTATCAGTCCTTTTACGCTGGCGTGCGGCCGCTGTCCGAAACGTTGGGTAATTTCTCCTTTTTCGACAGGCCAGGGCAGCTTTCCCTTGTTGTTTTCAAAACGGGTCGATTCGAGCTTTATTTCGGGCGTTTCGGTAAATCCGGTGCCTTTTTTGGACGAAGTAGCCGTTTGTCCGCCGGAAGGCTTGTTGTTATTGCGGTTTTTTGCTTGTTCAAGTTCGCGCTGCTTGCGTATTTCCTCTTCGATGGCTTTGCGAATCTCTTGCGCCAGTTGTTTTTTCTTTTTTTCCTGATCATCAAGCGCGGCTTTCAACCGATTTTCTTCTTTCTGTAAAGTAGAAAGCGTTTCCTGCTGCCTTTGTTTGTCGCTTACAAAGTTGGATTTTTCTTTTTCCTGCTCTTTGGCTAAGCCCTGTTTTTCGACGCGTTTCTGCTCCAGTTGCGCCACTTTTTCATCGAGCGTTTGCTTTGTACGATTAATCATTTCCACTTGCTTCTTCCGGTAATCGCCGTATTGCTGGAGGTATTTCATGCGCAGGTAAGCCTGGTTAAAATCGCGTGCGGCAAATACGAACATCAGCTTGTGGTAGGTATTTCGGTGTTTGTAAGCATAGAAAAGCATCTGTGCGTACTGTTCTTTAAGGCGTTTGAGATCGGCTTCGAGCGATTCGATTACGCTTTTATTTTCCTCGATCTGCCGGTTTATTTTTCCGACTTGCTGACTGATGTTACGCAATAATTCTTCGCGGTAAGAAATCTGCTGGTTAATAATGGCCAGCTCGGCGATGGTAATACGCTGGTTGTTTTTAGCAGAACCGATCAGCGACTTGGTGCTTTCGATTTTTTTCTCAAGTTCCTGCTGTTTCTGTTTGAGCTTTTCACTGGCTTTTTGTGCCGAAAGTGGGAATGTGGTCACAGTAAAAAGCAGGCAAAGCAAAAGTTTATTCCATTTTCTCATAGCCTTCGGGAATCTTAAACGGAAATTCGAGCGCATCGTTGACACGGGTACGCGAGTAATTGAGGTTGATTTCTGCTTTTTTGCCGGGTGAAGTAGCGGTAATTTTTACTTTCGAGGGTACCGGCGGTACCGAATCGAGCTGTTCGTAGCTCAGGTATTCTACCTGCAGGCTGGTGCTGTCAGACAGGTCATTGATCACCACTTTGGCGGGCCTGAAGATGCCCGGATAAAACCAGTAACGGCAGATATAGGTGTCTTTCCGGAGGCGTTTTTCTTTTTCAAAAGCGCGTCTGAGTTTACGTTTGCCGACAGTGCTCAGGAAATAATAAGTGGAATCGCGTGCGGTCTTATATTTTTCCGAAGGGTCGAAATAAATAGGGTTTCCGACTATTAAATCTTGCAGCACATCGTAGTCGAACTCGGTGCCAAAAAGCGAATTTAAGTAGTTGAAGTCGCCCGAAAAATATTCTTTTGCCATACGGTCTATTACCGTGACACTATCGGTGGTGATAAGCGCACCGGCACCTACGATGTTGGCAATGCTCAGGCTCATCCAGATTACGCTGTCGGCTCCGATGCGAAGGTTGGTGCGAAACGATTTGTCGAAGCCGGGCGAGCTGACTTCGGTCGAAACCCTGGAGCTGAAGGTGCGAAAGATAAACAGATGACTTTCTACGCTGTCGGTAATTTCCTGTGCGTGCAGGTTATAGATTCCGGCATCGAGGTTGACCAGCTTTTTTTTGGGTCGGCAACCCGCTGCGGTCAACAGCAGCGCCACCCCGAAAAGCACGATGGCAAGGGGCTTATTCATAGTACTTCTTCTCCTTTATCTTGCGATCGATTTGCGGAGAGCTGTCTCCCGCTTCTTTTGCTTTTTTCCAGTATTCGACCGCTTCATTGGGCTTGCCAAGCATAAACAGCACATCGCCGTAGTGCTCAAGTATGACGCCGCTGCTATTTCCACCGCTATCTAGCGCTTTACGCAGCCAGGTTTCGGCTTCGGTATATTTTTTCATCTGGAAAAGAATCCAGCCGTAAGTGTCCTGAAAAGAAGATTGCCCCGGAGAGAGTTCATTGCTTTTCTTCGACATTTCGGCAGCTTTTTCGAGCTTTATTTTTCTCACCGAAAGATAGTACGCATAGTTGTTGAGCACATACACGCTGGTAGGGTCGATGGCGAGCGCTTTTTCGTAGTAGCTGTCTGATTTTTCATCGTCTTTGAGCTGGTGATAGGTGTCGCCCAACAACTGATAAAATTCGAAAAGCAAAGCTTTATTGTCGATGACTAAATCTTTTCCGCTGAGCAGCGCATCGCGTGCTTCTTCGTAGTGTTTGGTGCTGAATGCGCCTACTCCGTAAAAATAGAAAAACACGGGCTGTGCGGGAAACAGGGTAGCGGCTTTTTTCCCGTCGCGGTAAAGGGCATCCAAATCGTTGAGCTGTGAGTTGAGCAGCATAACCTGGTTCCAAATCAGATATACGCTGCTGTCCTGTTCCAGCGCTTTGTAAAACATTTCTCTTGCTTCTTTTTCCTTGCCGTCGCGGATCAGAAAATCGCCGTAAATAGAGTAGGCTTTTGCTTCGGAGGGGTGAACCTCCAGCAGAATATCGAGCAATGCGTACGCTTCGGATAAAAGGGAAGGATCGTTTTCGCTGCGGTCGTAATAATCGAGCAGGATTTTCATTTTGGTATCGATGTCGAGCGCCGGACTGGCAAATGCTTTTTTCAGCGCTTCGAACGATTTTTCTTTTTCGCCGGTATGGTAATAATGCTGCGCTAAGGAGAGATGTACCACTCCGTTACCGGGTTCTATCTCGAGTATTTTTTGATAATACTCCATCGCTTTTTCGGTCTTGCCCTGTTCTTCGTAAAGCTCGGCAATAATGCCGTAGTTACGTACTTCGTAGGGATTGACTTTTATCAGCTTTTCGATTTCCAGCCGTGCTTTGTCGAACTGCCGAAGTTGCGCGTAGATGCGGTATTTTTGGATGACGACATTTTCGTTAAAACCGTAAAGCTTTTCGAGCTTTTGCAAGGCATCGATCGCTTTTTCACTTTGCCCCGACAGTAGCAGCGCATCTGAGTAAGGAAAATAATAATCTACTTTTTCGGGGTTGAGCTTTATAAGTTTTTCGAAAGTGAGAGCGGCTTCTTTAGGTGAGGCGTTACGTTGGTACAGGTACGCCAATTGTAGCATGTACCATTCGTTTTTGGGTTCCAACTCTACTGCTTTTCGGGCAAAATCCTGTGCGACCAGCATTCTGCCTTGCATATCGTAAAGCCCCGAAAGGTGGTAATAGGCAGCGCTGTTATTCGGGTCCACACGCAGGCATTTTTCGAAATTGTTTACCGCGCCTTCGAAATTACCCCGCAGTTTTTCGACCATTCCATCTACGATAAGCCCCGAGGCTTTTAAGCGTTGCAGGGTATCGAGCATATTTTTCGCAGTGCGTTCGGTGCTGCGATCCGGAGTTACGCTTTGAGGTGCGCGACAGGCAACCATCAGCACACAGAAACATAAAAACGGAAACAGGGCTTTTTTCATCCGAGTGAAATCAGGTTGTAATCTCCGATACTTTGTTCGTCGGGACGACGGGTATAGCTCACGTGGCTGCCCAGCATGGAATTGTCGATGCGTGCTCCGCTAATGCGGCTTTGCTCGCGGATAATGCTGTTGCTGATAACCGAATCGCTAATTTCCGTGGCCTTGCCCACCGATACGTGCGGACCCACCACAGTGTTACGCAGTACCACATTTTCGCCGATATAGCAGGGAGGAATAATGATCGAATTTTCTACCGAGACAGAAGCAGCGACCAGGTTTTTATCGCGGTGAAACTCAAGCACCCTGCTGTTGGTGTGCACGGTAGCGTCTTTATTCCCGCAATCGAGCCATTCTTCTACACGTCCGGTGGTGAAGCGCAGCCCTTTTTGCTTCATGTTTTCCAGCGCGTCGGTAAGCTGGTATTCGCCGTTTCCGCGTATGTCGTTATCAATCAGGTATTGTAGTTCTTTACGCAGGTTTTCTCCGTCGCGGAAATAGTAAATACCGATGATGGCCAGGTCGGAGACAAAGGTTTTCGGTTTTTCGATAAAATCGGTGACAATGCCTTCGCTGTCGGTTTTTACCACTCCAAACGCGGAAGGGTCGGCTACCTGCTGTACCCAGATGATACCTTCTTTGCTTTCGTCGAGCTTAAAGCCGGCTTTGAAAAGGGTATCGGCAAAGGCTACGGTTACTTTTCCGCTAAGCGAGGCGGCGGCACAAAGTACGGCATGGGCGGTGCCCAGAGCTTCGTCCTGATAATAGATAGTTCCTTTGGCACCGAGCGATTCGGCGATCTGTAAAAGGTGCGCTTCGGTTTCGCTGCCAAAGCGGCCTGTGATAAAAGCGATCTCCTCTACTTTTTCTTCACATACGGCGGTAATGTCTTCGGCCAGCCATTGTACAATGGGCTTTCCGGCCACTGGTACCAGCGGCTTAGGCAGGGTGAGTGTATGCGGACGCATACGTTTGCCCATACCGGCCATGGGAACGATAATTTTCATTGGCCTTCGCGTTTTACAAGGGTTAGAAGGTAAATTTCCATATTATATCGGCTTCTGCCCGGGTCGGTTTTAGATAGTTTTGCACGCCGCAGGTTTAATAAGCCGGAAAAAAAAACAGCGGGGAAAGTTCCCCGCTGTCAGAATATCAAGTTATTGGCTATTTGTAGCTTACGGGCGAATTAGTGTTGAAGAAGAGGAAAGCCCATTTGTCGGCCGTCTCTTCAATGACTTTGGAGGTGGGTTTGCCCGCACCGTGACCGGCATCGGTTTCGATTCGGATCAGTGTAGGGTTGCTGCCGCTTTGTGCAGCCTGAAGCGCTGCGGCATATTTGAAGGAGTGGGCAGGCACTACGCGGTCGTCGTGGTCGCCGGTAAGAATGAGGGTGGCGGGGTATTCGGTGCCGGCTTTCAGGTTGTGCAGCGGAGAATAGGCAAACAGGTTGTGGAAGCTGGCCGAATCGTCGCTCGAACCGTATTCGGGCACCCAACCGAAACCAACGGTAAACTTGTGGTAGCGCAGCATATCGAGCACACCTACGGCGGGCATGGCCACTTTGAAGAGCTCGGGACGCTGGGTCATGCAGGCACCGACCAGGAGTCCGCCATTAGAACCGCCCGAAATACCGAGCTTTTCGGAAGAAGTGTATTTCTGCTGGATAAGGTATTCGGCGGCTGCGATGAAGTCGTCGAACACGTTTTGCTTGTTGTCGAGCATACCGTCTTTGTGCCATTCTTCACCGTATTCTCCACCTCCGCGAAGGTTAGCCATGGCATACACGCCGTTGTTTTCGAGAATGGGGATGATCGATACGGAGAAGGAAGGAGTGAGGCTGATGTTGAAGCCGCCGTAGCCGTAAAGCAGCGTCGGGTTTTTACCGTCGAGGGCAAGTCCTTTTTTATGTACGATAAACAGGGAAACCTTAGTGCCGTCTTTGCTGGTGTAGAATACCTGTTTCGACTCGAAATCTTCGGGGTTGAATTTTAGCTCAGGCTTGTAAAACACTTCCGATTCGCCGCTGGCCACATTGTATTTGTAGATGGTGGTAGGATAAGTGAAAGAAGTAAAGACGTAGAACAGCTCGCTGTCTTCTTTTTTACCCGAGAATCCGCCGGCCGATCCGGGAGCAGGGAAGCTGATTTCACGTTCCTGACGGCCGTCGTAATCGTACTGATATACCCGTGTGGTGACGTCTTTCAGGTATTGTGCGAAAAGTTTTCCGCCGCCGGTATTGACACCTTCGAGCAGGTTTTCGGATTGCGGAATAATGTCTTTCCAGTTTTCTTTGGCGGGATTGGCCGGGTCGATGGCCACCAGGCGGTAACGCGGCGCATCGATGTCGGTGATGACATAGAATTTACCGTCTTTGTGATCGACTACCGAGCTTTTGTTTTTGAATCCGGTGAACAGCGGTTTGAAGTTGCCGGTTTTCAGATCGGTGGGTTTGTAATGGCATTCGAAACCGTCGGTTCCTTCAGCGACATAAAGTACGAGGTATTTTTCGTCTTCGGTCAGCGATACGTTATGGTAACGCAGCGGATTTTGCTTGTCTTCAAAAATCAGGACGTCTTTTTCTTGCGGATCGCCCAGCTTGTGGTAATACACTTTATGGAACTGGTTGGTGGCTGAAAGCTCTTTCCCTTTTACCGGTTCGGGATAACGGCTGTAGAAAAATCCGTCGCCATGCCAGCCTGCGCCTGAAAATTTCACCCAGCGAAGTACATCGGGCAGCTCGCGTTTGTTTTCAATTTCCATCACGCGTATTTCCTGCCAGTCTGATCCGGCTTCGGAGCGTGAGTAGGCTACATAGCGGTGGTCTTTCGAGAAGCCGACCAGTCCGATGGAGACGGTGCCGTTGGCCGACAAGGCATTCGGGTCGAGAAATACTTCTTCTTTTCCGTCGAGTCCTTTTTTGTAGTAAATCACGGCCTGGTTTTGCAGACCGTCGTTTTTATAGAAGAAATAATATTCTCCGGCTTTCAGGGGCGCAGAGATACGTGGATAGTTGTAAATTTCTTCGAGCCGGGTTTTGAATTTGTCGCGGAAAGGAATTTTTTCCAAATAGCCGAAGGTCACTTCATTTTGTCGCTTTACCCAGTCGGTCACTTCACGTGCGGTATCGTCTTCGAGCCAGCGGTAAGGGTCGCTGACAAGCGTACCGAAATAAGTATCGCTTACGTCTTCCGTGCGGGTATCGGGGTAAGCTACCTCTGGTTTTTCGTAAACCGCATCGCGGGATTCAGCCTTCTGGCCTTGGTCCCCGGAGCCTTTGCAGGCAAAAAATGAACTGGTGATCATAAAAGCAAGTACCGTATAGCGCATAATGGGCAAAAATTGGTTCATGTACAAATGTACATAGTCCGGCGGTACTATTTTCGGGTTTGTGATAAAAGGCAGAAACGGCAGCTACCGCATGGGTTTTTTCCTTATTTTGGAAGGGTGAAGCGGATAATAGGGGTTTTTCTGATATGGGGAGTGGTAGCTACGGCTGCGGCTCAAAATCTTATCCCCAATCCGGGGTTTGAAGCGCAACAGGGTGGGAAATCGCTGTATTGGACCCAACCCTTGCACGATTACAATCATTTTTACCAATGCGCAGCGCTGGAATCCTGTCCTGCCCATTCGGGCGAGGGGTATCATGCGCTTTGTATGTACCTGAATGAGCCCAATGAATTTATGCACGTGCGGCTCAGCCAAAAGCTGGAGGCCGGTAAGCGGTATCGTGCGGGAATGTATGTGCGGATCAGCAATTCGAGCGATCCGTTTATGCGAAATGACAATCCGCGTGAGCTACAGGCTATACATTGGTATTTTTCGGATTACCCGATAGATGTGCGTTACAAGCTTTTTCTGTATGTAACGCCGCAGTTGGTTTTTCGCATCGATCATTCTAAGGATCGCAATTGGAGCTATTACGAGATAACGTTTACCGCACAGGGCGGAGAAGAATACCTCACCATCGGGAATTTCACCAATGTGGCTCAGCAATTGGCGATGGATGAAGAGCTGGGCGCCTTAAAAGACTCGATCGCTGAATTGCAGCGGGAAAAAGAACAGGCGGCCGCGCTTATTCGTGAAGAATACCGGACAAAGGTTATTCCGCTTGGGGAACAGCCTTCGGTGACTGCCGGAGATCTTTCTATTTTACACGGCGGAAAATCACCGAAAGTGAATAAGAAGCAGGTTAAAAAATGGAACGAGATTCAGCGTAAAAACAGTGTCTTGCAACAGGAAATGAGTGCACGTGTTCGCGAAACGGAAAAAAAATATGACCAGGGGATTTCGCGGTTGGAATACCGGTACGAAACGCGTAAAAACCGGTTCAGCGTCAATTATTGCTTTGATGATCTCAGTTTGGTCGAAGCGGGAAAAGGCGAAGTATTAGCGCATAATCCTTTTGAAGAACAGCCCGAAGAAGGGGCCTTGATTACCCTGCGGAATATTTATTTTGAAACGGCTAAATACGAGTTGCTGCAAGCCTCTTTTACGGAGCTGGATCAACTATACGGCTGGATGCAGCGTTATCCGGATCTGAGGGTGCGTATCTGCGGTCATACCGATGCGCAGGGCAATGCCGAAGCCAACGAAATTTTATCGGGTAACCGGGCCGGTGCGGTATATAGTTACCTCAAAGAGAAAGGCATAAATCCCGAACGGATGCGGTACAACGGTTTTGGCAGCCGTTATCCGGTGGCCGATAATGCAACAGAAAAATCGAGAGCGCTCAACCGAAGAGTAGAACTTATCGTAGAATAGCGTGCCGCTCCCTTTTTTTATCCCACTACGTTGATGATACGTCCCGGCACTACGATCACTTTTTTGGGTGTACGTCCTTCGAGGTATTTGAGCGTTTGTGCGGCGCTTAGCACGGCTTTTTCTACTTCGGCAGGCTGTAAGTTCAGCGGTAGTTCGAGGTTGAAACGCGTTTTGCCGTTAAATTGCACCGGGTAGGCGAAAGCATCTTCTACAAGGTGACTCTCATCGTAGGCAGGCCATTGCGCATGCGCCACGCTGCCGGTATGCCCCAGTTTTTCCCACAGCTCTTCGGCAATGTGCGGGGCATAGGGCGAAAGGGCGATCACCAGCGGTTCGAGAATGGCGCGTTTGTGGCAGCGCAGGTCGCTCAGCTCGTTTACGCCAATCATCAGGGCCGATACCACCGTGTTGAAGGAATAACGTTCAATGTCTTCGCTGACGCGCTTCAGCATTTTGTGCAGGGCTTTGAGCTCGGTTTTTTCTGGCGCTTCTTCACTTACTGAAAATGTATCGCCCGAATGGAAAAGCCTCCAGCATTTCTTCAGAAAACGCGAAGTGCCTTCTATTCCTTTGGTATCCCAGGGCTTGTGCTGCTCGATGGGGCCGAGGAACATCTCATACAGCCTCAGCGTATCGGCTCCGTACACGGCGATAATCTCGTCGGGGTTTACCACGTTCCATTTCGATTTCGACATTTTTTCGACCTCGTTGAAACTGAGAAAATGCACAGCTTCGGTTACGGAACTTAACTCGCCCTGCTTGCCGTAAAGCTTCCCGTTTTTCCAGTAGCTGCCATTGCCGGTGATAAATACGGCTTCCTGATACTCCTGACGTTCGGCTATGAGGCGGGTAAGATCGACCCGGTTTTCGCTCACCAGCTCGATGGGCACGTTGATAGCGGTGAAATTATCGTCGGGCGTAAATTCGATGTGCTTGCAGTAAATGTCGGCGCTTACAAATACGGTTACGAGCTTTTCGCTTGCTTTTACCTGCTTTGCGCTGACACCTTCTTGTAAGGTGTAAAGATCGATATGCTGCCGGGCTTCGCGGCTCATGTAAATTTTATCTGATACCCCCTGAATCATGCCCTGGTTAATGAGCTTGCGTACGGGCTCTTCGATGCTGATCCAGCCCCGGTCTTTGAGAAATTTGGTCCAGAAACGGAAGTACAGCAGGTGCCCCGTGGCATGCTCGGCTCCGCCGATATACAGATCCACTTCTTTCCAGTAGGCCAGTGCTTCGGGAGAAGCAAATGCCTTGTCGTTGTGCGGATCCATGTAGCGCAGGAAGTACCAGGAGCTTCCTGCCCAGCCCGGCATGGTGGTATGTTCGTATTCGTATTGCCCCTGGTATTTCCAGGAGCCGGCTCTTGCTAAGGGCGGTTCTCCGCTTTCGGTCGGGAGAAACTTATCGATTTCGGGCAGCGTCACCGGAAGGTCTTCTTCGGCTACGGTGTAAGGGATGCCGTCGCGGTAATACACGGGTATGGGTTCGCCCCAGTAGCGCTGACGACCGAATACGGCGTCGCGCAGGCGATAGTTGATTTTTCGCTGACCGATGCCGCGTTTTTCGACTTCTTCCAGCACACGGCTCATGGCTTCTTTTACCGAAAGTCCGTCGAGGAAACCGGAAGCGATCAGTCGTCCTTCTTTGGCTTCGTAGGCAGCCTGGCTTATGTCGCCGCCTTCGATGACCTGTGTAACAGGCAATCCGAAATGGTGGGCAAAGGCGTAATCGCGGCTGTCGTGCGCCGGTACGCCCATCACGGCGCCGGTGCCATAACCCGAAAGCACATAGTCGGCTATCCAAACCGGAACGGGCTTGCCGGTAAAAGGATGTACGGCATACGAGCCGGTAAACTGTCCGGTTACGGTTTTTACATCGGCCTGCCGTTCGCGTTCCGAGCGGTTTTTAGCATACGTGATATAGGTTTCTACGGCTTCGCGGTATTCGGCGGTAGCCAATGAAGAAGCCAGTTCATGCTCGGGTGCGAGGCAAATAAAGCTCACTCCGAAAAGCGTATCGGGTCGGGTAGTAAATACTTCGATTTGGGCGTGCGAATGGGTTTCGAGCGCAAAGTGCAGGGAGCAGCCTTCCGATTTGCCAATCCAGTGGCGCTGCGTTTCCTTGAGGCTTTCGACCCAGTCCACGGTGTCGAGTCCCGAAAGCAATCGCTCGGCGTAGGCGGTAATGCGCAGGCTCCATTGTTTCATCAGCTTGCGTTCTACCGGGTGGCCGCCCCGTTCCGAAACGCCGTCTTTTACCTCGTCGTTGGCCAGTACCGTGCCCAGCGCCGGACACCAGTTTACCCAACTGTCGTCGAGGTAAGCCAGGCGAAAATTCATCAGGATAGAAAGGCGTTCTTTTTCTCCGAAGTGTTGCCATTCTTTGGCTGTAAAAGGAGCGATCGATTTTTCGATTCCGCCGTGCAGCATTTCATCGTCCGAACCTTTGAAGCCTTCTTTTTCGAAAATGTGTATCAGCGTTTCGATGGACTCGGCTTTTTGTTGCACAGGATTGTACCAGGAGTTGAAAAGCTGGATAAAAATCCACTGTGTCCATTTGTAGTAGGCTGGATCGGAAGTACGTACCTCGCGATCCCAGTCGAACGAAAAGCCGATTTTATCGAGCTGTTCGCGGTACCGTTCGATATTGCGTGCCGTGGTGACGGCGGGGTGCTGACCGGTTTGAATGGCGTACTGTTCGGCAGGCAACCCGAAAGAGTCGTAACCCATGGGATGCAGCACGTTGTAGCCCAGCAGGCGGCGGTAGCGGGCCACGATGTCGGAAGCGATATACCCGAGCGGATGGCCTACGTGCAGACCGGCTCCTGAGGGATACGGGAACATATCCAATACATAATACTTGGGCTTATCGCTGTGTTCGGCTGCGCTAAACGTTTTATGCTGAGCCCAGTAACGGCGCCATTTGGGTTCTATATCCTGCGGTTTGTACTCCATGCCTTGCGGAAACTTTTTTTATCCCGCGAATTTAGGAAAAAAGCGCCCGATGCCCGAAACCGAAGATTTTAAAAGCCGACTGTTGATGGATTAAGAAAGTTTAACAGCATGACGCGCCGATTATTGGTACTTTAGTCCTTATTTTGCGAACCTTATGAAGCATAATTCTCAGCGTCTTACCCGGCGCAGCGCGCGTACATCCTACCTTTCTACCGTGATAGGCATATCGCTGGTGCTGTTTATGCTCGGGCTTACGGGCTGGGTGGTGATGATTTCGAAAAAGGCTACGCGCCTGGCCAAAGAGAGTATCCGTGTCGATGTGTTTTTTAAGGAAAACGTGCGCGATGCCGATATGCGGCAGCTTGAAAAAACGCTGGCTTCGGAGTATTTTGTGAAATCGGCTCGTTTTATCAGTAAGGAAGATGCACTGGAGCTGACGCGCGAAATTTTGGGCGACGAGAACCTGACCGAACCTATTGATAATTACAATCCCATATTGCCCTCGGTCGAGGTGTATATCCGGGAAGATTACGCCCGCCTCGACAGCGTGCAAAAAATTGAAGAGAACCTGATTGCTGCGCATGGAGGAATCATTCAGGAAGTGTCGTACGACCGGGGTATGTTCCTGACCATCAATCAAAAAGCAGGGCAGATCATTTATATTATTCTGGGGCTTGCCGCGTTGTTGCTTGTGGTAGCCATTGCGCTTATTAATAACACCATACGTCTTGCGGTGTATTCGCGCCGTCTGCTTATCCGCAGCATGCAATTGGTAGGTGCTACCGAGCGCTTTATACGCCGACCTTTTTTGGCGCGCGCTTTTTTGCAGGGTATTGTGGCGGCCGTCATTTCACTGGGGCTGATTCTGCTCATTCTCAATTATGCCGTAAGCTGGCTGCCCGAGCTGGTAGAGGTGCAGGATTTGCCGCTTCTGCTTATACTGTTCGGCGGCGTGACCCTGCTCGGTATTTTAATTTCGTGGATTTCTACTTACTTTGCATTGCGTAAATACCTGCGTATGCGTTCCGATTTACTTTACTAAAAAACGATGAGTCAGAAAAATAAACATATAGGAGGATTTCCTTTTCACCGTCAGAATTACGTGCTGATTATTGCCGGCATAGCGCTGGTCGTATTGGGCTTTATCCTGATGATGGGCGGTGCTTCGCCCGATCCGGATCATTTCGACGCGAAAGAAATTTTCAGCCATCGCCGTATTACCCTTGCGCCTTTCCTCATTATTGTGGGCTACGTAGTGGTGCTGCTGGCCATTCTGAAAAAGCCTAAAAAAGAAGCTGCGGGCTGATGGAACTGCTGGACGCTGTCCTGATAGCTATTGTAGAAGGGCTTACCGAATTTTTACCGGTTTCATCGACCGGACACATGATCATCACCCAAAAGCTGCTGGGGCTCGAAAGCACGGATTTCCTTAAAGCATTTATTGTTAACATTCAGTTTGGCGCTATTCTTTCGGTAGTAGTGCTGTATTGGAAACGTTTTTTTCAGTCGATCGACTTTTACTACAAGCTGTTTGTCGCCTTTATTCCTGCAGCAGTGCTGGGTTTGTTGCTAAGCGATTATATCGATGCCATGCTCGAAAATGTAACGGTAGTGGCTATCAGTCTGCTCGTGGGAGGTATAGTGCTCGTATTTATTGATCGCTGGTTGAACAAGCCTCGCCCCGATGCGCAGGTCGATTATCCCAAAGCGTTTAAAATAGGTCTGTTTCAGTGTATTGCCATGATTCCCGGGGTGTCGCGCTCTGCGGCTACAATTATTGGTGGAATGGCGCAGAAGCTCGATCGGAAAACGGCAGCCGAGTTCTCTTTTTTTCTCGCCGTGCCTACCATGTTTGCCGCTTCGGCCAAAAAATTATGGGATCAGCACGAAGCCATCACGTCCGATAACCTGTATTTGCTGCTTGTGGGCAATGTAGTGGCTTTTCTTGTAGCGCTGCTGGCTATCCGTTTTTTCATAGGTTTTCTTACCCGCCATGGCTTCAAACTCTTCGGCTATTACCGTATTGTACTCGGACTGGCACTGCTCATTCTGCTCGGAATGGGCTATGAACTCACTATTACCTGATGATTCCCGATCTCGAAAAAGGGGAAACCTGGCTCATCGACAAGCCTTACGAGTGGACATCTTTCGATGTGTTGCGCAAGCTCAAATGGCACCTTATAAAGGTTACCGGGCAAAAAAAAGCCAAAATAGGCCATGCCGGAACACTCGATCCTCTGGCTACGGGACTGCTTATTGTGTGTGTGGGTAAGGCCACGAAAAAAATTGAAAGTCTTCAGTCCGAAGAAAAAGAATATACCGGTACATTGGTAATAGGTGCTACCACCCCTTCGTATGATTGTGAAACGGCTATTGACCGTGTATTTGATACGTCTCCGATTTCTTCAGAAGAATTACAGCGTGTAGCGGCTTCGTTTTTAGGGGAGCAGGAACAGTATCCTCCCGATTTTTCGGCCAAGCGCATAGCGGGAAAAAGAGCGTACGAGCTTGCGCGTCAGGGTAAAGAAACGGGAATAAAACCCCATAGGATCACGATTCATGAGATGGAGCTTACCCGTATTGCATGGCCCGAGGTCGATTTCAGGGTGGTGTGCAGCAAGGGCACGTATATCCGTTCACTGGCGCACGACTTTGGGCAGCGCTTAGGTAGCGGGGCTTACTTGAAAGCTTTGCGGCGTACGCGTAATGGAGCGTTGAAGGTAGAAGATGCACGAACCCTTCCGGAAATGCTCGAACTTCTTATTCCGGGTTCTTCAGCGCAGGAAGAGGTTTCTTCACGGCGTGCTTTTCTTCACAGCCGCAAAAGCGGACAGGAAGAAAACGAATAAATACCTGTTATTTTTTACTTCAGCGTGAACGAGGTTTTTCCAATTTTGGATCCGTCGCTGTACAATTCTACGATATATACACCTTTGACCAAATCCTGCTTCACATCGGCATACATACACAGCTCTGTGAGTTCGTTCTGGTAGTCGATTTCGCGTACGAGACTGTACTGGCTTTCGCCGCCTTCCCATTTGAATTTCGCATTCGGATCGGTGCTTAGCACGGTCGCATCGGGTGTAATTACGACCATATAAATCTGTCGGAGCCCGGTTTTGGCAATCGGATTTTCCATAATGGTAAAGCAGGCTTTGATCATATCGGCCCTTCCCGAACGAGAAGTTTCTACCTGCCTGCCGCTGTTGCGAAGGTGAATGGCTCCGGCTGTGAGTCCCGAAGTTTGCAGCGCCGAACCTCGGGCTACTTTATCTTCCAGTTGTTTGTTTTTATCTTTTATTTCGTCACGTTCCTGCGACACGTCCGAGATCTGACGGTCTTTTACCTGTATGGTCGCATGTAATTCCTGGTTCAAAGTGTTCAACGAATCGATGGTATGCACATAGCCCTGCATGATTTTACGAAGCGTTTCGGTTTCCTTATTCAGCTTGTAAATCATATACGCATCGCCTTTGTGTTGTTCGGCCAAACGGCTTAACGAATCGATAGCGTGGATCTGCTTGTTGATGCTGTCGCGCATACTTTTATTGTTGGTCTGTATGCCCTGGTATTCGGAAAGCAGTTGATCGAGATTATCACGCAAGTTATCGCCCAGCAGATCGACCATTCCGTTGTTTTTCAGCATCAGGTTGAGGTCGGAAATTTCTTTTTGCATCACGTCGGCATTCTGCACACAGGTTTCCAATCCCGAACGGTATTGCTGCATTTGATAAAACAGAAAAGAACCGGCACCCAGCAACAGCACGATAAGCGTGATGTAGAGCGGGTCTTTAGATTTTTTAGGTTGTGTGGTCTCCATACAGAGGGTTTAACTTAAGTACAAAAGTAAGGCAAAATCAGAGGATAAAAACCCTGAGCCGAAACAAATTCGTAGCAAGGTTACGCATTTTTCGAAATGTAATAATGCGCAAAAACAGATTTGGAGATGGATTACGGCGGTATTTATTTTGTCTCATGATGTGGAAGAAATGGGGGGCTGAGTGGATCAATCTTTGGTTTCCCTGTCGTTGTACTTGCTGTGGGGATTTGCTCCGGGGCGGAGAAAATACCCTGTGTACCTATTGCCTGCTTCGTTTGCCTTATACCGATCATTTTACGGATCGCGATAATCAGGTGATGGGGGCCTTGAAAGGCAGGGTGCAGGTGGAGTTTGCAGCAGCCTTGTTCCGTTTTTCCAAGGCAGGTGGAATGCAGCGTCTCTTGCACGGCTTGAAGTATAAAGGGCAAAAAGAAGCGGGACTTTTCTTAGGACGCGAAATGGGAAAAGCGGTGTCTTCCTGTCCTTTTTTGACGGAGGTGCACGGTCTGGTTCCCGTGCCTTTGCATCCCCGGAAATTACGGAAAAGAGGTTACAATCAGTCAGAGGTGCTGACGCGCGGAATGCAGGCTACGCTGGGTTGTAAGGTCGAAAAAGACTTGCTGGAGCGTATTGTGCAGACCGGTTCACAAACCCGCAAAAGCCGTTACGATCGCTGGGTCAATGTAGCAGAGAGCTACCGGGTAAAAAAGCCCGAAGAGGTGATCGGCAGGCACTGGCTGCTGGTCGATGATGTGGTAACCAGCGGCGCGACCATAGAAGCTTGTGGCCGGGCGTTGCTAGCGTACGAAGGGGTGCGGGTAAGCGTGGTGGCCGCCGCTTGCGCCTAATGTTGAACGGGGTTCTTTGGCTTATTGGTTAATCGCTTCGATGCCGGGCAGTGTGCCGCTTTCGATGTATTCGAGCAGCGCGCCCCCACCGGTCGAAAGGTAGCTTACTTTTTCCCCTAATCCGTACTTGTGAATGGCTGCGACCGAATCACCGCCGCCGATAAGGCTGTACGCCCCCGATTCGGTGGCTTTGACGATGGCCTCGGCTACGGCTTGGGTTCCGTGTGCGAAATTGCTCATTTCAAACACGCCCATAGGGCCGTTCCACAAGATGGTTTTAGAAGCGGCAATTACGGCTGCATACTCTTTTTCGGTTTCTGTGGCAATGTCTAATCCCATCCAGCCCTGAGGAATAGCATTAATCGGACAGGTGCGGCGATCTGCTTCGTTGTCGAAACGGTCGGCAGCAACCGTGTCGGAAGGCAGGTGAATTTTTACGCCCCGCTTTTCAGCGTCGGCCAAAATTTGCAGCGCAGTTTCAAGCCGCTCTTCTTCGACCAGCGAGCTGCCGATCTGTCCACCCTGCGCTTTGATAAAGGTGAAAGCCATTCCGCCACCGATTATAATATGATCGGCTTTTTTCAGCAATTGCTCCAGAATAAGAATCTTGTCAGACACTTTAGCGCCGCCCATCACCGCAGTGAAAGGACGTTCGGAATCATTCAGTACTTTGTCAATATTGTGCAGCTCTCCGGCCATTACATAGCCGAACATTTTGGCCTCAGGGAAAAACTTTGCAATAACGGCCGTAGAAGCGTGCGCACGGTGTGCGGTGCCGAAAGCGTCGTTCACATAGACATCGCCCAATGCGGCCAGTTGCCGGGCAAACGTTTCGTCGCCTTTTTCTTCTTCCTTATAGAAACGAAGGTTTTCGAGCAGCAGCACTTCGCCAGATTGGAGCGTGGAGGCTAAGTTACGGGCTTCTTCACCGATGCAGTCACCGGCGAATTTTACCGGGGTGCCAAGCGCGTCCGAAAGATAGTCGAGCAGGTGACGAAGCGAGTATTTTTCTTCGGGTCCGTTTTTAGGGCGACCGAGGTGCGACATCAGTATCACCGAGCCTCCGTCCGAAAGAATTTTTCGCAGCGTAGGTAAAGCCGCTTTAATACGTGTATCGTCGGTAATACGAGCATTGCTGTCGAGCGGCACATTAAAATCGACACGGATGAGCGCTTTTTTTCCTTCGAAAGAGAACTGATCTATGGTTTTCATGGACAGTGCGGTAAATAAGGTTTTGGTTTTTGTCGGGCGGCGCAAAAATAGACTTTTTACCCGGTTATAATACGTCGGATAAGCAACGCCAAACATTTGTATATTCGTAACCGCTTATGCGTTTTGCAGATATCATCGGTCAGGAAGCCCTTAAAGAGCGGCTTGTGCGTTCGGTTCAGGAGAACCGGGTAAGCCATGCCCAGCTTTTTTTGGGACCAGAGGGTTCCGGACACCTGCCTTTGGCCGTCGCTTATGCCCAATACCTTCTTTGTACCGATCGCGGAGAACAGGATGCCTGTGGAGTATGTTCCTCCTGCCAACGTGTGGCCAAGCTGGAGCACCCCGATCTGCACTTTTCTTTTCCCATTGTGAAAGAGAAAAAAGTGGAAAAATCGGATGATGTGATTACGGCTTTCCGTCAGGCTTTTCTGAAGCAACCTTATATGAACCTGCGCTATTGGTACAGCGTGCTGGAGGCCGAATCCAAATCGGGGCTTATTCCCGATGCCGAAGCCGGATCCATTATCCACAAGCTCAACTACAAAGCCTACGAAGGACAATATAAGGTGCTTATCATGTGGATGGCCGATCTGATGAACGCCACCACTTCCAACCACCTGCTTAAGATTATCGAAGAGCCGCCTGATCAGACGGTATTTATTTTGATTGCACAACAGCAGGAACAGTTGTTGCCGACTATTTTGTCTCGCACTCAGCTTATTAAGATTCCACGCCTCGAAGACGAACAGATTCGCGAAGCGCTTATTCGCCTGCACGGCGTTGATTCGGAAGACGCCGGAAATCAGGCTACGTTGGCTGAAGGCAATTATTGGGCTGCGCTCAGTTCGGTGCTGCAACTTGAAGACTCCGGTTACAATATGCAGACATTCAGGCAGTGGATGCTCTTGTGCAACCGTAAAGATGTAGCCGGACTGATCGATTGGGTGGACGAATTTGCCGCGCTTAACCGCGAGCAGCAGCGTAACTTTCTGCGTTACGGATTGCATATTTTCCGTCAATGTATAGTAGGTACCTATACCGATAATGAATTGCTCAGGGCCACAGAAGAAGAGCAGGAGTTTATCTCGCGCTTTTCGGCTTTTGTACACGGTTACAATGTGGTTCCGCTGATGGAAGAGTTCAATAAAGCGCATTATTACGTAGAGCGCAACGCCAATCCCAAGCTGGTTTTCCTGACCCTGTCTTTCCGGGTGGTGACCCTGATGTTCCCCAAGAAACGCTGATCAGCCTATTTTGCAGAATAATAGCCGTTTGGGCGCAAAAAATAAAAGCACCCTGCTGTTTCCGACAAAATGCTAATTTTGTAGCTTAACCCTAATGTATATACTGTAAACATGGCCTGTGAAAGTTGTTCAAGCAAAGGCGGGGGAACACCCGCCGGGTGCCGTAATAATGGGCACTGCAGCACAGGCGGGTGCAATAAGCTCGAGGTTTTTGACTGGCTGTCCGACATGGAGTTACCTGGCGGAAGAGAGCCTTTTGATATCGTAGAAGTTCGTTTTAAAAACGGACGCAAAGCCTTTTACCGTAATGTAAACCAACTGCCCCTTTACGTAAGTGATGCCGTGGCCGTAGAGGCCAGCCCCGGGTACGACGTGGGTGTGGTCACCGTAGCCGGAGAGTTGGTGCGTTTACAAATGGAAAAGCGCGACATTTCTGCCGCATCGAACGAAATACGAAAAGTTTATCGCAAAGCCCGTCCTGACGATCTCGAAAAATGGAAAGAAGCACGTGGTCTGGAAGAAGAGACCATGCACCGTGCCCGAAAGATAGCCCTTCGCCTCGGATTAGATATGAAAATCAGCGATGTGGAATATCAGGGCGATCGTTCTAAAGCTACTTTTTATTACACCGCCGAAGGACGCGTCGATTTCCGCGAGCTTATCAAGGTATTGGCCGAAGAGTTTAAAATACGCATTGAAATGCGCCAAATCGGTGCACGTCAGGAAGCTGCCCGCCTCGGAGGCATAGGCTCGTGCGGTCGGGAACTTTGCTGCTCTACCTGGCTCACCGATTTCCGTACCGTATCTACCAGCGCGGCGCGCTACCAGCAGCTTTCGCTCAATCCGCAGAAGCTGGCGGGGCAGTGCGGCAAACTCAAATGTTGCCTCAACTACGAGCTCGATATGTACGTCGAAGTCTATAAAGGACTTCCCGAAAGCAATGTGCGCCTGCAAACCAAAAAAGGACTTGCCATACACCAGAAAACCGATATCTTCAAACGGATGATGTGGTATTCGGTAGAAGGGGAGTTCGGTGCTGTATTCGTAGGCTTAAAAGCCGACAGGGTGCGTGAGATTATCCAGCTTAACCGTCAGGGTATAGTAGTCGATAACCTCGAAGAATATAAAGAACAGGTAATCGTCGAAAAACAACCCGGCTTCGACAACGTTGTAGGGCAGGATTCGCTTACCCGTTTTGATGAAAAGAAAAACCGTGGCCGGGGCGGAAAAGGTCGTGGCGGACGTAACCGTGATCGCGATCGTAATCCGGAGCGTGATCGTGGACAGGATGCTTCGGCTGCTAATGCGCAGAAGGCTTCTTCTTCACAAGGGCGTAAACCGCAGCATCCGCGTAGCGATGGCGGTGGCCGCCGTCAATCCCAACCCCGCAGAGGAGACGATCCGAATCGTCAGGGTGGAGCTACCGGAGGTGGACAGCGTGATTCGGGTAATCAGAGAAACCAAAGCAATCAAGGTAATCAGGGCAACCAAGGTAATCAGGGGAATCCGAAGCAGGGAAGAAACTTCAGAGGTAAAAACAGAGGTAATGACAACCCACACAACGACCGGCCAAAACAATAAGCTGTGCTTCGGCATGGTCATACTAACCGCTTTATGTCTGCTGGCTGCCTGCGGCGAAAAGCCGTTTTACGAAGAGAATCGCGAGATACGCGGGCATACCTGGTCGCAGGCCGATTCGCTTGAATTTGCTGTGGAAGTGACCGATACAGTTTCGGGCTACAATTTTTTCCTTAACCTGCGCCATACCGAATCTTACGAATACAGCAACATCTACGTGTTTTTTACCACTCATTTCCCCGACGGACGGACCTCGCGCGATACCATCGCCTGCACGCTGGCCGATGAAAACGGAGTGTGGATAGGTAAATCATCGGGGAGCCTGGTGAATAACCGCATTGTGTTTGGCGTAAAAAGAATTTTTCCGATGGCCGGGTCTTATCGTTTTGTTATCCAGCAAGGTATGAGAGACGAGGAACTGCCCGAAGTGACGGATGTAGGGCTTTGCATCGAAAAAAGTAAACAGGGATGACACAAAAACAGAAGAAAGCTTCGGGGAAAAGCTCCGGCCCTCAAAATGAGCTCAGCACCAGGGCAAAGCGTCGCATATTGTGGTTGCTTTGGCTGATACTGCTTGGTCCCGTGCTGGGGCTTATGCTGCTGCTGTTTATTATTTCACTCGGTAATCTACCGGGTTTTGAAGAGCTGGAAAATCCGACCAGCAACGAAGCCACCGTGATTTATACTTCCGACGGAAAAGAGCTTGGTAAATATTTCAGCGAAAACCGGGTTAACGTCGAATACAACCGCATTTCACGTTATTTGGTCGATTGTCTGATCGCTACCGAAGACGAACGGTATTACGGTCATACCGGTGTCGATTTTAAAGCGCTGCCCCGCGTATTTTCGGGTGTGGTTACTGGGGCTTCCAAGGGAGGCGGAAGTACCATTTCCCAGCAATTGGCCAAAATGTTGTTTCCCCGTGGTGAAATAAGCAAGCTCGAAGTGGCGCAACGTAAATTCAAGGAATGGATTATCGCTACCCGCCTCGAACGCGCTTATACCAAAGAGGAAATCATTACGATGTACCTCAACAAGTTTGATTTCATCAATCATGCCGTAGGCATCCACTCGGCCGCAAGGGTGTATTTCAATACTACGCCCGATTCGCTTTCGATAGAGCAGGCTGCCTTGCTGGTGGGAATGTGCCAAAATCCCTCGCGGTACAACCCTCTCCGTTTTCCCGAAAGAGCGCTGCAGCGTCGGGAAGTGGTGCTGAGCCAGTTGCTCAAAAACAGCGGTAATGCACATATTCAGACTAAAATTACCCGTGCGCAATACGATTCGATTCGCGCTTTACCGCTGGGAATCAAATTTCAACGCGTTGATCACGTGGACGGTCCGGCTCCTCATTTCCGTGAAATACTGAGGCTTGAACTTACCGAGCTGTTTAACCGCAAAAACGAAAACGGGGAATATGTCTATCGTAAGAAAAACGGAGAACCCTACAATCTCTATAAAGACGGACTGCGCATCTACACCACTATCGATTTGAGAATGCAGCAGTATGCCGAATGGGCGGTTGCCGAACACCTTGGTAAAGAGCTACAACGCGATTTCGATAAAGACAACAAACGTTGGAAAAACGCGCCCTTTTCTAACGACCTTTCTACCGAACAGGTAAACGATCTGCTGCGACAGGCTATGCAACGTTCGGTGCGTTACAAGGTGCTTAACGGCGAGCTTTGTGCCAATTGCGAAAGGTCTAAAAAACACATCCAAAAAGAAGGTAATTATTACGTATGCTCACATTGCCAGCATAAAACGCAGGTACACAGCGAGGCGGAGATAGAAAAGCTCTTCAATACACCGGTGAGCATGAGCGTGTTTTCCTGGAAAACAAAAGGCAACGAGCTGGATACGATCATGACACCGATGGACTCCATTCGGTATTACAAACGTTTTCTCCGTGCCGGCCTCATGTCGATGGATCCACGTACCGGCTTTGTCAAAGCATGGGTGGGCGGTCCTAACTTCAGGCATTTCCAGTACGACCATGTCAAGCAGGGGCGTAGGCAGGTGGGTTCTACGTTTAAACCTTTTGTGTACGCAGCCGCTTTCCGCGATCGTGTATTTTCTCCCTGTAGCGTGGCGCCCGACATCGAACATTGTATCGAAGTGCCACATACCCTGACTTCTACGAAGCCCTGGTGTCCGAAAAACGCAGGAGCCGCTTATACCGGAGAGCAGATTCCGCTATTTTGGGCGCTGGCCGCCTCCATGAACAATATTACCGCGTATATCATGAAAAGCGAAAAACCGCCGCTCGTGATCAAGCTGGTCGAATCGCTCGGTATTCCCAAAGGCTACCTCGATCCGGTTCCTTCCATCTGTTTGGGTTCCTGCGATCTGTCGGTCTATGAAATGGTAGCCGCCCAAAGCGCTTTCGCCAACAGCGGCGTGTATATTAAACCGATCATTTATACCCGCATCGAAGATCGCAACGGCAATGTGATCATCGATATGGAGCCCGAAACCAACGAGGCGATGGACGAATACACCGCCTACATGATGCTCGAAATTATGAAAGGCACCACTTCGGGAGCAGTGAATCCCTATACCGGAAAAGTGGCAGGTACCGGGCTTCGGATACGCAGTAACGCCAAGCCTTACGGAGGCATCAAATATCCTATTGCCGGAAAAACAGGTACCACGCAAAACCAGTCAGACGGCTGGTTCATGGGACTTACGCCCGATTTGGTGACCGGCGTATGGGTGGGAGCCGAAGATCGCAGTGTGCGTTTCAGCACCGTGACCCTCGGTATGGGTACCAATATGGCGTTGCCCATCTGGGGCTATTACATGAAAAAAGTGTATGCCGACCCCTCGATTAAAATTTCTACCGGCGACTTTGAACGCCCCGAAGGGTTCCACGAAGCACTTAATTGCGCCGAACATATCAAAGCCGCTCCTGCCGACATCTGGAAAATACGCCTGGAAGAGGTAGAGACCGATTTTAACATCGATATGAGCGACGAAGATTACGAATGAAATTTTTACCATACCATGAACAAGACAGTTAAAGACGCACACGTCGCTTTGCAGGATATTACCGATAATGCCGTAGTGGCGCTCGGTGGTTTCGGGCTTTGCGGTATTCCCGAAAACTCGATTGCCGAGCTGGTTAAAAAAGGAATAAAAGGCCTGACCTGTATCTCGAACAATGCGGGAGTGGACGGTTTTGGGTTGGGGCTTCTGCTCGAACAACGCCAAATCAGCACCATGATAGCTTCGTATGTCGGAGAGAATGATGAGTTTGAACGCCAACTGCTGGCCGGAGAGCTGCAAGTAGAGCTTATTCCGCAAGGTACGCTCGCTACGCGTCTTATGGCCGCCGGTTACGGTATGCCTGCCGTGTGGACACCCGCCGGTGTAGGAACCGAAGTGGCTCAAGGCAAGGAAATTCGCAACTTCAACGGGAAAGATCACCTGCTCGAATACGCGTTTGAACCCGATTTTTCGATTGTAAAAGCCTGGAAAGGGGATACCCACGGTAACCTGATATTCCGCAAAACCTCGCGTAACTTCAATCCGCTGGTGGCCATGGCCGGGAAAATAACCATCGCTGAGGTAGAAGAATTGGTTCCCGCCGGTACACTTGATCCCGACCATATTCACCTGCCCGGTATCTACGTGCATCGTATTTTTCAGGGCGTGGATTATGAGAAACGAATTGAGCAGCGTACCGTCCGCAAAAAATCCTGATCCCTTTTTTGTAAAGTACTGTGATTTCTCGCCTGTACGACGCTTTCGGCAGCATTACAAAAGCCCCGTGTGCCGCGATATGCTTACCCTCCGGCACCGGGTCGAAAATGATATTTTTTCTGTTTCTTTGTGGGTAAGAGGAGAACAACGCATTTCCGCAGACGGTATCACCGATAAGGGCGTATTCTCCCCAAAACTGAACCTATGGCACTCGACAAAAATCAAATCGCACAACGTATTGCCCGCGAGCTTCGCGACGGAATGTATGTGAACCTCGGTATCGGAATCCCGACCCTGGTCGCCAATTATATTCCCAATGGGGTGAACGTGGTGCTGCAGTCTGAAAACGGATTGCTCGGAATAGGCCCTTTCCCTGTCGAAGGAGAAGAAGATGCCGATCTTATCAATGCCGGGAAGCAGACAATTACCACTATACCGGGCTCGGCTTTTTTCGATTCGGCCCTGAGTTTCGGAATGATTCGTGCCGGAAAGGTCGATCTGACCATTCTCGGAGCGATGGAAGTGTCCGATACCGGAGACATCGCCAACTGGAAAATTCCCGGAAAGCTGGTCAAAGGTATGGGTGGTGCGATGGATTTGGTGGCTTCGGCCCGTAACATTATCGTAGCCATGCAGCATACCAACAAAGCCGGCGAATCGAAGGTGCTTCCGGAATGCTCCTTGCCGCTTACCGGTGTGAAGTGTGTGAAAAAAGTAGTGTCGGATTTGGCCGTGATGGAAATAACTCCCGATAGGGGTTTCCTTCTGCTGGAACGTGCTCCCGGCGTATCGGTCGAATATATCCGCTCGGTAACCTCCGGAAGGCTGGTGGTAGAAGGCGAAGTTCCCGAGATGCAATTTTAAGCCCATTCTTTCATTGTTTACCCTAATCCACTTTTGCCGCCATAAGCGGTCAGCAACTACAAAATGGATCAACCGAAGAAAAAAGTAGCCGTGATCGGCGCCGGCCCTGCCGGAATGACTGCCGCTTACGAGCTGGCTAAAGCAGGTGTAGAAGTAGAGCTGTTCGAAGCCGGCGATCAGGTGGGTGGTTTGGCTAAAACGATCGACTTGTGGGGACAAAAAATAGATCTCGGTCCGCACCGCTTTTTCAGCAACGATACCCGCGTCAACAAAGTATGGCTCGAAGTAACCGGCAAAGATTACCGCATGGTCGATCGCCTGACCCGCATTTACTACAAAAAGAAATTTTTCTACTACCCGATAAAACCTTTCGACGCGCTGTTTAAATTGGGCGTAGGCACGGCTATGGTGTGCGTATTCAGCTATATGCGCCAGCGCATCGCTCCTCGTAAAGAAGACGGCTCGTTCGAATCGTGGGTAGTAAGGCGTTTCGGCTATAAGCTGTATTCCATTTTTTTCAAAACCTACACCGAAAAGCTTTGGGGCATACCCTGTACCGAGCTTCACTCCGATTTTGCGGCACAACGTATCAAAAAGCTTTCGCTTTGGGAAGCCATCAAAAATGGACTCAAAGGCGGAAAAGGCAACAAGCATAAAACCCTTGTCGATCAGTTTGCCTACCCCTTAGGCGGAACCGGGATGGTGTATGAGCGTATGGCCGATTACGTCAATACGCACGGCGGGAAAGTGCATCTTTCTACGCCTGTAAACCGCGTCATTACCCGCGAGGGGAAAGTGACGGCGCTTGAGCTTAGCGACGGTACCGTGCGGGAGTTTGACCATGTAATTTCTTCCATGCCCATTTCTTTGCTCGTTACCCGTTTGCCCGAAGTGCCTGCGCACATCTCCACACTGGCTCATTCGCTTACGTTTCGGAATACCATACTCGTTTACCTTGAAATAGACGCGCAGAATCTTTTCCCCGATAACTGGCTTTACGTCCACTCGGCCGAATTGAAAATGGGGCGCCTTACAAATTTCAGCAATTGGATCCCCGAGGTTAACAACGGTAAAAAACAAACCATTGTAGCACTCGAATACTGGTGTTACAACCAGGATGCCCTGTGGAGCACACCCGACGAAGATTTGATAGAAACCGCCAAAAGAGAGCTTCGTCAGACCGGACTCGTGGGCGAGGCCGCTATTACGGCAGGTCATGTGTACAAGATACCCCGTTGTTATCCGGTGTATTCGAGCGGATACAAAGAAAAGCTCAAGCCGGTAGAAGAATACCTCTCGTCGATACAAGGACTCAGTGTGATAGGACGTTACGGCGCGTTTAAATACAACAATCAGGATCATAGTATTCTGATGGGATTGCTTGCGGCCGAAAACATCGTGAAAAACACGTCTCATAATCTTTGGGAAATCAATACCGATTACGAAGATTATCAGGAGAAATCGACCATTACCGCTACCGGGCTTTCTGAAGAAACGGCCTGAGGCGGCAACGCATAATTTAAAAGAGCCATGTCGCGCCAGTCACTTACCGTTTCTCTGATCCACCTCGGTGTGCTCTTGTGCGCATTTGCACTTTCGGTGCAGGTTCGCTCTTTTAACCTGAATCAACCGCTTGGCCGCCATCACGAATGGATAAGCGCACATACGCTGCTCACCCTCAATATTTGGGAACATGGCGGCGGTCCCGATGCCTTTCATTTTTCACCCGTATATACTTTTGATGAGCCGGGCAACAAAAATATTCCCATTCTCGGCGGAGTAGCCGACCAAAAAGGAGATTACTATTATGTGTCGTATCCGCCGCTGGCATTTTTAGCGCCGTATTACACGTTTAAAATTACCGGCGCACCTATGACCGCCGCTTCTTTGCAAACCTTCGGGCTCGTGCTCCACTTTTTTACGGCCCTGCTGTTTTACCTGCTGCTCTTGCAACTTTTCAAACGTTCATGGTACGATAACCTTTATTTCCCGGCAATATTGGGCTATCTGCTCTACCTGTTTGCCTCCGGACACCTTTGGTTTCACTCCAACGTCTATTTTGTTGATGTGCTCATGCAGTTCTTCTTTATGGCGCAACTGTATGTGTATTATTATGTGTTTACACGAAATGGCAGCGTGCCGCGGTCGATATGGATATTGACGGCTGTCGTCACGTTTTGTGCGGTATATACCGAGTGGCTCGGACTCTTTGCTGCATTTACCGCTTTTTTGGTGGCCGCCTGGCGTTATTTTAGCCGTAAGGAAAAACGCTTTCTTACTTTCGGATTGCTGCTCTCGGGAGCGGTAGTGCTGTCTTTGGGCTGCACGCTTTATGCGTATTCGTCGATCCACGGCTGGGACGCTTTCGTGCAGGCTTCTCTGCATAAGCTGAAGCTGCGTAGCGGACACGCAGGCGCTGAAGGTTCCGAATACGGTTTTAGCATTCGTAACCCCGAGTCTTATACTTACCTCAGGCAACATTACGATGCCAATTACCTGCATATTTTCCCTTTGCTGACCATTTTTGTCGGAATTTATGCGCTGATAGCCGTTTACCGAAAAAAGTATCTTCCGGGCTTTCGCGAAACAGGGATGTTGCTACTGGTGTTTTTCCCCCTGCTGCTGCACCATCTGTTCTTTTTTAATTTCAATGCGGTACACGATTTTTCGACGCTTAAAACCGGAACGCTTTTCTTTTTGCTGATAGTGATCGCCGTGGCGAAAATCGATCGCTTTGCAAAAACGTTACCCCTGCGTATATACGCGCTTAGCACTTTAGCGGTGGTGGGCATCAGTGCAGCCGGACTTTATAAATCGGTGAAACATTACCAGGGAGTTAATTCGCTGGCTACGGTGAACTATTATAATCTCCATGTCGGCCTGGCCATTCGCGAATACGCAAGGCCCGAAGAAAGGGTATTTGTCAATTCCTGGATCACACCCGAATGTATGTATTACGCAAGGAGAAACTATGAGCAGAAACCCGATATTACTACTGCGGTAGCACATCTGCGCGCATGGGGAGCGAATGATCCGGGCTTGTTTGTGTATGTCGATGGACAGGATGTCAGCGCGATTTACCGCTTTACCGTGGCCGGCGACAGTACGCTGGTTTGGAAAGCCGAATAAGCGCAAAATGAATGTTCGATTCCCTTCGGCTTAGGATTGAAAAAGCGCTTTTTTCCGGTTTATATGCTTTAGAATATCTTCCGTTTCCCCTTTCGGAATGGCATTGATCAGGGAGTGGGTATAGTCGCTTTTCGGTGCGGCATACATTGCATCTGCCTCTCCCATTTCCTCAATTTTTCCTTTATTCATTACCATCATACGATCGCTCATAAATTTGACCACCGACAAATCGTGTGAGATGAAAATATAAGTAAGGCCGAACTCTTTTTTGAGTGCATTGAGCAGGTTCAGTACCTGAGCCTGTACCGACACATCGAGTGCCGACACCGACTCGTCGCAGACGATGAAACGCGGTTCGAGCGCCAGGCAGCGGGCAATGCAAATACGTTGGCGTTGTCCGCCCGAAAATTCATGCGGATAGCGGTGAAGATGCGTTTCCTCCAGCCCGACGCGTTCGAGCAGCTCAATGGCTTTTCCCCGACGTTTGCGTTCATCGCCGTGAAGCCGGTGTACCCGCATTCCTTCTATAATGGCTTCGCCGATACTCATACGCGGATTGAGCGAAGAATAAGGATCCTGAAAAATAAGCTGGATATTTTTTCTAAGGCTGCGCATTTCACGCTCCGGAAGAGAGGTAATGTCGTTTCCCTGAAAAACAATACGACCCGCCGTAGGTTCGATCAGCTTTAGCAGTGTGCGCCCTAAGGTGGTTTTTCCGCAGCCCGATTCGCCTACAAGCCCCAATGTTTCGCCGGGATAAACCTCGAAGCTCACTCCATCTACCGCTTTGATCCATTCGGTAGTACGTCCGGTAAAATTTTTGCGAAGCGGAAAATGCGTATGCAGGTTTTCTACTTTCAGAATTGGTTCCTGCGCATACATTAGCTTCTGCCTTGCCTCACGCTCACCGGGTATTTCGGCTAACTTTTCCAACACCGTACTTACTGAAGCGGCAACTTCGGTATGCCGGCCCTGTACATCGGTCTGCATAAAATCGCCCACCACCGGTAAGAGACGCGGGCGCCGGTTCAAAGACGGGCGGCAGGCCAGCAGGCTTTTGGTATAAGGGTGCTGCGGATTCGTAAAGAGTTCGAGCACGCTGCCCTGTTCTACAATCTCGCCCCTGTACATGACCAGCACCCGATCGGCGATTTCGGCAATTACACCCAGGTCGTGGGTGATGAACAACAGCCCCATACGGTGGCGGAGCTGCAAGTCTTCCATCAGTCCGAGTATGGTGTGCTGCACGGTTACATCGAGCGCGGTGGTGGGTTCGTCGGCAATAAGCACAGCGGGCTGACACGACATGGCCATAGCGATCATGACCCTTTGCTTTTGTCCGCCCGAAAGCTGATGCGGATAAGCGGCGGCGATTTTTTCGGGTTTCGGGAGCTTTACCTCTTCAAAAAGTTGTAGCGTAAGTGCCTGTGCGGCTTTGCGGGAGAGTTTTCGGTGCAACCGCAGCGCTTCCATAACCTGATAGCCGCAGGTATAGACCGGATTGAGCGAGGTCATTGGCTCCTGAAAAATCATAGCCAAATCGTTACCTCGTAATTTTCGCATTTCTTTTTCCGAAATACGAAGTAAATCGACAGGGGTATTAAGGCCGTGGTAAATAATTTCGCCCGAAGCGATCTTCCCGTTAGGATTGGCCAGCAGCCGCATCAGTGAAAGCGCGGTAACCGATTTTCCTGAACCCGATTCGCCTACTATTCCCAGCGTTTCGCCCCGGTGCAGGGTAAACGAAACATCTTTTACCGCAGCCGTGAAGGTGCCGTTGCCGGTAAAACCGGAACTGAGCCGACGTACTTCGAGTAAAGGTTCGGGAATCATGCAGGCAGGTATGAAACCTAAATGTAAAAAAACAGGGTGAGAAAAACTCCCACCCTGTGTGTATTTATGCGATAGTATCTTTTTGTATCAGATGCCTGCTTTGAAGGCTGGAATACCGGTAATATCGGCACCGGTAATCAGCAGGTGAATGTCGTGCGTGCCTTCGTAGGTAATCACCGATTCGAGGTTCATCATGTGGCGCATGATGGGGTACTCGCTGGTGATGCCCATTCCCCCGTGAATCTGACGGGCTTCACGTGCGATATGAATGGCAATATCCACGTTGTTGCGTTTGGCCATAGAGATTTGTGCGCTGGTAGCGCGACCTTCTTCGCGCAGCACGCCTAATCGCCAGGTGAGTAGTTGAGCTTTGGTAATTTCGGTCAGCATTTCGGCTAACTTTTTTTGGGTAAGCTGGAAAGCGGCGATGGGCACATCGAACTGAATACGTTCTTTGGAGTAACGCAGCGCCGAATCGTAGCAATCCATTGCAGCACCGATAGCGCCCCAGGCTATGCCGAAGCGAGCCGAGTCGAGGCAGCCCAGTGGGGCACCAAGCCCCGATTTGCCGGGCAGCAGGTTTTCTTTAGGTACTTTCACATTGTCGAACACCAGCTCGCCGGTAGCGGAAGCCCGCAGCGACCATTTGCCGTGTGTTTCGGGGGTGGTGAATCCTTCCATTCCACGTTCTACGACCAATCCGTGAATGCGCCCTTCTTCGTTTTTCGCCCATACTACGGCGATATCGGCAAAAGGAGCGTTCGAGATCCACATTTTGGCACCGTTGAGCAGGTAGTGGTCGCCTTTGTCTTTGAAATTGGTGATCATGCCGCCGGGGTTGGAACCGAAATCGGGTTCGGTAAGCCCGAAGCAACCGATCATATCGCCCGAGGCCAGCTTGGGCAGGTACTTGCGGCGTTGCTCTTCGCTGCCGTATTTCCAAATGGGGTACATTACCAGCGAGCTTTGTACAGAGGCGGTAGAGCGGATGCCCGAGTCGGCGCGTTCAAGCTCTTGCATAATGAGTCCGTACGAAATTTGGTCGAGCCCGGCCCCACCGTATTCTTGTGGTATATAAGGACCGAAGGCTCCTATTTCGGCCAATCCTTTGATGAGGTGCTTCGGGAAGGTAGCCTTCTCGTAATGATCTTCGATGATGGGAGTGACTTCTTTTTTAATCCAGGCCCTGGCGGCATCGCGTACCAATTTTTGCTCGTCGGTAAGCAGCTCGTCGAGCTGGTAATAGTCGGGGGCTTGAAACAGATCCGTTTTTGCCATTATTTAACGTTTTGCGCAAAAGTAGCTAAAAAAATCACTTGAGGCAGCACTTGCCTGCTGTCCGACTTGCCGGGGCAATTCTTACCTTTGCGTTTCACTATCACTTTTTCCTTTTGCCCGTACCCGACAGCGTATATTCAGTATCCGGTTCGCCCGCAGTCGCTTCTTCAGGAGCCGGGGTGTTGCGTGTACAAATGGATTCGCTGGGACAGAAGGCAGGGACCATTCTCGGTAAGCTGGGCGCTTCTTTTCAGCCTGAACATACGTTTTACGGCAATGCTATCGAGCGTAGCGAAACTTACTGGCAGTTCGGGTTGTTCTTTCTATTGCTGGTATTGGTAGCGGTGGCGCGGCTTACTTATCCGTATAAATTCAGGCAGTTGTGGGAGTCGTTTTTTGCAAGCCGTTACATGAAGCAGGTGGTTCGTGAAGAAATGGTACTGGCGCATCCTTTTTCGTTTTTGCTGCTGCTTAACTTCTCGCTGGTGCTGTCGCTACTAGGTTATTTGCTGCTGCCCCTGCTGGATCTTTACCTTCCCTTACCGGGCGGACTCTTGCTTTTCGGGATATGCGCCGGGGCTATTCTGGGTTATCTTTTTCTTAAAACAATGTTACTCAAAGTAGTGCAGTTTATCATCGGTGAAGACGGTGGACAAACCGAGAATCGCTATACTTTTCTTCTGTTTACACAGGTTTCGGGGCTAGTACTGTTACCGGCGCTCATTTTTACCACTTTCGGCCCTGAGGCATGGCGTATGTCGGCATTATATGCTTCGCTTGGGCTGTTTGTGCTGATTTATGCGTATCGTTTGGGGCGCGGGCTATTCGTGGGGCGGGCAGCCGGTAGTAGCATATTCCATTTATTTTTGTATCTTTGCACCCTCGAAATCATACCCTTAATTATAGCAGTTAAGGTGTTGATGAGTGAATCAGGCTGATTAGCAGAAGAAAACAGAGGTTAATTTAAATCCTACTCACTTGGCGATTAAGAGCATACTCGTTTCCCAGGCACAGCCCGAAACCGAAAAGAATCCTTACTCAGAACTGGCCAAAAAGTACAAGCTAAAAGTGGACTTTCGGCCTTTCATTCACGTCGAAGGCGTGGATACAAAAGAGCTGAGAAAGGAGAAGGTGAATGTTCCCGATCATTCGGCAGTGATTATGACCAGTCGGAATGCAGTGGATCATTTTTTCAGGGTGAGCAAAGATCTACGTTTTCAGGTGCCCGACACCATGAAGTATTTCTGTATATCCGAATCGACCGCTTATTACCTGCAGAAGTATGTGGTGTACCGCAAGCGGAAAATTTTTCACGGCAAGCAAAAGTTTATCGAGCTGCTGGATGTGATCAAAAAGCATAAAGACGAGAAATTTCTGCTGCCCTGTTCCGACATCCACAAACAGGAAATTACCGATATCCTCGACGAGCACCGCATCGAATATACCAAAGCCATTCTCTATCGTACCGTGGCGAGCGACCTGTCTGATTTGGCCGACATCAAATACGATATGCTCGTTTTTTTCAGTCCGCAGGGAATAGAGTCGCTGTTCAAAAACTTCCCTAAGTTTAAGCAGAACAACACCCGCATTGCAGCTTTCGGCGCTACTACGGCCGCCGCTGTAAAACAGGCCGGTCTTCGTTTGGATGTGAATGCCCCTATGCCCAATGCACCGAGCATGACCATGGCTATCGAGCATTACATCAAAAATGACAAGTAAAAGTAAGCCCGTTCGTACCGAAACTTATCGAACCGATACTAATACCTTAATAGCTAAGCCCGCAATCAGCCGATTGACGGGCTTTTTGCACCAATAGAATTAACCCGATTCCGCACACGAGCTGACTTTTGAAACCTTTCGGATTACATAAAACAGAACGTCTTTATCGCCGTAAGCAGATCGAAACCCTGTTTGCCGAAGGCCGGTCTTTTGCCGTGCATCCGGTGCGCGTGGTCTGGACAAAGACCCTCGAAAAGGATGACACCCCCGTAAAGGTGCTATTTTCGGTCAGTAAAAAACGCTTCAAACGGGCCGTACATCGCAACCGGGTTCGCCGTTTGCTGAAAGAAGCCTATCGCTTAGAAAAACAAAGCCTTATAAGCGTTGTTCCAGAAGGTGTTACGCTAAAAATAGCCTTCCTTTTTACCGCTTCCAGCCTGCCTGATTTCCCGATGATCCGAGATAAAATAATCTTAACTTTACAGCGTTTGGCTAAGGAGATTCAAGAAGAGCTCCCGCCAGCTTAACTCCCGGTTTTTAGTATGAAGCGAAAATATGTAAGCCTTGCCGTGTTATCGGTTATCGCCGGAATCACCGCCATTTCTTTCCGAACGCTGACTAACAGCGATTTTGAAGTTTCCAAAAACATCGAAATTTTCGGAAGCGTCTATAAAGAGGTGCAAAACCTGTATGTGGATGAGCCGCAGCCCGGCCAACTGATGAAAGACGGTATCGACGGCATGCTCAAAGCGCTCGATCCTTATACGGTTTATATTCCCGAATCGGACATCGAAGAGTTTCGCTTTATGACCACCGGCCAGTACGGAGGCATAGGCTCGCTAATTCGTACGCAGGAAAAATACGTGGTGATTACTGACCCTTATGAGGGGTTTCCTGCGCACAAAGCCGGACTTATTGCCGGCGATAAAATTCTCGAAATCGATGGCAAATCTATCGAAGGGAAAAATTCAGAAGAGGTAAGCCGTGTGCTGAAAGGTCAGGCCGGTACTCCGGTTAAGCTTAAAGTTCAGCGCGAGGGCGAAAAAGCGGCGTTCGAGAAAACGCTCATCCGCGAAGAGATCAAAATTAAAGATGTACCCTATTACGGTATGCTGAATGAAACGACGGGGTATATTCGTCTTACTTCGTTCACCAATACCGCCAGCAGCGAGGTAAAAGCCGCTTTTCGTGAGCTGAAAGATAAAAAAGGCATGAAAAAGCTGGTTTTCGATCTGCGTGGTAACGGCGGAGGGCTGCTCAACGAAGCGGTCAACATCGTTAACCTGTTTGTGCCTCGCGGCCAGGAAATTGTAAGCCAAAAAGGTCGCCTCTCGGGTATGAATGTGGTGTATCGGGCCAAAGAAGATCCTATCGATACCGAAATTCCGCTGGTGGTGCTTATCGACGAGGGCTCTGCTTCGGCTTCAGAGATCGTTTCGGGTGCCCTGCAGGATTTGGATCGCGCGGTGGTAGTGGGGCAGCGCTCTTTTGGCAAAGGACTGGTACAGCAAACCCGTCAGCTTCCCTATAATGCGATGGTGAAAATTACCGTAGCCCGCTATTATACGCCCAGCGGTCGCTGTATCCAAAAGCTCGATTATGCCCATAAGGACAAAGAGGGTCACGTTTCTCAATTTGCCGATTCGCTGATCAAAACATTCGATACCCCCAATAAACGTGAAGTGACCGACGGTCGTGGTGTAGATCCCGATATCAAAGTGGAATCACCCGCTTACAGCAAAATCCTTTCGACACTGTACGCCCAGCACCTCATTTTTGATTATGCTACAGGCTTCCGCCGTCAGCACTCCACCATTGCACCGGCTTCTTCTTTTGCACTTACCGACGCGCAGTACAACGATTTTCTGCAATACCTGAGCGATAAAGAGTATTCTTATACCACCTCGAGCGAGCAGAAATTTGAAGAGCTGAAAACCGTAGCCGAAAAAGAAAACTATTACGCCGGTGCCGAACAGGAATTTCAGCACCTGCTGGAAAAGATCAAATCCGATAAGCAGGCCGACCTTATCCGTTTTGGCGGTGAAATCCGCGAATTCCTTGAAAACGAGATAGTATCGCGCTATTATTTCCAAACCGGACGTATGGAAGCGTCTCTGCGTCGCGACGCGGTCGTTACCCGTGCCTTAGAAGTGCTGGGTAACGAATCGGAGTACAAGGCCATACTCCGCGGTGAAGGAGATTACAAATGGATTGGTCACACCAAAAAATAAACAGCTCCGGTTTTCGTTTTAAGAACAGGCTCTTAAACAGGCCGGTCACTGCTTTGTGAAACGCTCTACCCTCTACAGGCTTTATTTTTTCGGGTTACTGCTGTTGGTAGCGGCATTGCCCCTGTCTAAGTTTTTGCTTAGCGTATCCCAGTTTCTGCTGCTGGGCACCTGGCTGGCTTCGGGCGATTTTTCGGGCAAATGGCGACTGCTTCGCCAGCGATGGCCCCTGCTGCTCGTGGCATCGGTATTTCTGCTGCACCTTTTCGGGCTTCTTTATACTGCCGATCTGAGCGAAGGTCTGCACGATTTACGCATTAAGCTGCCGCTATTCGTACTCCCGCTGATTATCGGCTCTATGCCCGTTCCCGACAAAAAACAGCAGGATCAGTTGATGCTTGTCTTTTCGGGTGCGCTGGTGCTGGCCAGCTTGCGCTGTCTTTACAATTATTACCTGCCTTCCGAACAGGTCACCGATATTCGGCAGGTAACGGGTTCTCTTTCCCATATCCGGCTCGGACTCATGACCGTGCTTGCGTTTATCTTTTTGATATACAAAGGCAGCAGACCCGACACGTCATACCGGATTCTCTATTTTCTGCTTGCCGTTTGGATGGTGTTCTTCCTGTTTTTTCTGCAATCGCTTACCGCCATTATCGTATGGGCAATGGTTTCTGTTTTTGCCCTGGGCTGGTTCATTTGGCGGTATAAAAGTCTTTGGCCCAAAGTGCTTTTTTTTACTACGCTGCTGATTTCCGGATTTTTGCTAACCCGTGTTATTTACGAAGAAATACAACGCTACTATCAGGTAACTCAGCAGGTCGATTTGCAGCAGCTCGAACCCTTTACCCCGCGAGGAAATCCGTACCAGCACGATCCTGAGTTGGGTAATCTCGAAAACGGGTATTACGTCGGATTGTACAATTGCTGGGTAGAAATGGAAGAGGCCTGGGGGCTTCGCAGCCGTATGGATTTTTATGGACCCGACAAACGAGGTAACGGACTACGCTTTACCTTGCAAAGGTACCTTACTTCTAAAGAGCTGCGCAAAGACTACGATGGGGTGATGGCGCTCGACGAGGAAGATATACGCCTCATCGAAAAGGGTGTGGCCAACTGTCGTTACCCGTTTTTTTCGGGATTGCGCTCAAGGCTCTATGCGCTTACTTTTGAAGTGGATCAATATCGTAAGTACCGCGATCCAAGCGGACATTCGCTGACCCAGCGCTTTGAATTCTGGAAAGCCGCTTCGGCTATCATTTTGCAACATCCTATTTGTGGAGTAGGGACGGGCGATATGCCTGCCGCTTTTGCCCGTGAATACGACCGTAACGGCACGCTGCTGCGCGAAGAATTTCGCCTGCGCTCGCATAATCAGTTTCTTGCTATCACCGTCGCATTTGGCCTTTTCGGACTAATCTGGTTCCTGTGTGCGTTGCTGGCACCCTTGCTGTACCGGAAGTATCGCAACGATTTTCTCTTCGTATCCTTTTTCCTGATAGTAGGCTTGTCGATGCTCAACGAAGATACGCTCGAAACGCAGGTAGGTGTTACCTTCTTCGTGCTTTTCTTCAGTCTCTTTTTGGTTTGGGCTACGGCAAAAGAACCGCAAAACCGCGCATTATAAGGTCAGCCCTTCGAGGTAAGCAGCAATTACCGAAGGCGGAATTTCAGCAATACATTCGCAGGATTTTCCTTTTTGACAGCCCTCACAATCCGCATCTTTCACGAAATAGGTAGCGTGCTTGCCCAGCGGTTTCCAGCGACCGGGGTGAATCGGGCGCATAGGCGAAAAAATACCGAGCGCATGAATTCCGCAGGCAGCCGCAATGTGCAAAGGGCCGGTACTGGCCGCCACCAATCCCTGGCAACGGCTTATGAAGCGGATAAATTCGGGCAGACTGAACCGTCCCGTGCAGTCGTGTACGTGTGCCGGAAGATTTTGCAAAAGCGGGGCGATTTGCGCACCTTCGGCCGCCGTGCCCGAAATAAAAATCTCAAATTTATCGGCAGGTAAAAGCCGGATAAGCTCCCCGAAATTTTCTAATCCCCATTCGCGCGCGCTGCCTTTGGAACGGGGATGCAGGATGAGGTTGAACTTGCCCGGCACAGGCCGGATAGCGGGTTCAGGATAAGTGTCGGGGATACGCCAGCGGTACAGGTCGCCGGAATTGTTTACGTCCGGAATCTCGCGAATACCCAGCGGAGCCAGCAGCTTAAAATTAAGCTGTGCTTCATGCAGCTCCGATTTCTTACGGCTGAAAAATACTTTTTTGTTGCAGTAAAACCAGGTAAAGCTGCGCCGGCCGGTAGCGATACGCATCGGAATACCCGCTTTGTAACAGAGCCTCACCACGTTTTTATCGGGGAATACATGAATCACCGTGTCGATGCCCAATGCTTCTATCTGTTTTTGTTGTGCCTCGGGCGGCAATGGATAAATGGCATCCCATTCCAGCACCTCGTCCACGCTTTCGCAACAGGCTATCACCGGACGGGTGTACGATTGGCCTAAGAAAGTGATGCGTGCTTGCGGGAAATGCTTTTTCAGTGCCACCGCCAGCGGCAGGGTCAGTACCACATCGCCGATGCTGTCGGTGCGGCAAATCAGGATATGGCGTGGTGTTTTCACCGGATTGAATTATCCTGCAATTGTTTGAGCTTTACGTATTTCAGGAAGGTGGCGTGCGAAGAGATCAGGCAGATGATGAGTCCGTAATATCCGTCGAGAATGCCCAACCTGAACAGGTAATCGCGGAAAAATTTTATCACCGGATTGCACAGTATTTTCAGGAGATTGCTGCGTTTGCCTTTTTCAAAATGTGCCCTGGCGGCAATCTCAGTAAAATAATTCACCTGCCGTATATGGTCGTGAATGCTGTAATAGCTGTAATGCAGTAAGTCCCCCTTGAGCTGTCCGGTAGCGGAACCCTCTTCCAGTTCATAGCGGTCGTGCGGGTTAATGCCTGTCCATCGGCCTTTTCTCGAATCCCAGAGCCGCAGCTTGCGATCGGGATACCAGCCGCAGTGTTTTACCCAGTGCCCGCAATAATTTGTAAGCCGGTTCATTGTGTAGCCGTCTTTTTCCCAGTTGGCTTTTACGGCCAAAATCGAACGACGCAAGGTTTCATCAGGCGCTTCGTCGGCATCGAGCGAAAGGATATGCGGGTAAGCGGCTTGTGTAATGGCAAAGTTTTTCTGTTCGATGTGTCCTTCAAAGGCGTGCTGAATAAAACGCGCTCCTTTTGCCCGAACGATTTCTTCGGTGCGATCGGTCGAAAAAGAATCCACCACCACAATGTCGTCGGCAATATCGCGTATCGCATCGAGGCAGCGTCCGATATTTTTCTCTTCGTTAAAAGTGATGATAACTACCGATAGTTTGATCATACGCCGGTGAAAAAGGCAGGAATTACGTTTTTACGAAGATACAAAGCCCGATTCAGCGTTACAAACGCTTATTCGAGGCTCATCACGGCATCGGCCAGTGCGGCTTCCGAAGTGTTCCAGGGAGTTATCCAGGCTTCGAGTCCTTGCTGGCGTAATACTTCAGCGGTCGATTTGCCGATGGCGATGAAGCGCTGTTCTTTGCGTGGCGTTTTTTTACGAAGGTAAAGCAGTGCGTTCGTCGGACTGGTCAGTACCACCACATCCGTATCGGGTATTTCGGCCTTTTCGTCGGGCAGCGTATCGTACACCACCAGATCGATGAGATTTTTTTGGTCGCCGAACTGCTTTTGTACGGTGCGGTAGCTGGCGGTCGATTGGGGAAAAAGCACCTGTTCATATCCGTTGAGCATACGTGCAAATTCTTTTCCGATAGCGGCCGTATCGTTCGAGTAGCCGGTGAAATCGGACGCGATGCCCCGTTGCTTTAGCGCTTCGGCGGTGGCGCCGCCAATGCTACCTATGCGGATATGCTCCGGTAATACAGGTTGCTGTTCGAAGAAAAAACGCACACAGTTTTTGGAGGAAAAGAAAATCCAGTCGGAGGGAGGTACGGTCTGGAAGGGTACTTTTTCGTAACGGGTCAGCGATCGGCTTTCGATTTCGTAGCCGGCGTGGTGCAGGATACGGGTAAAATAATCCGATTCCTGAAGCGAGCGCGAAATAAATACGCTGCGTTTCACAGGGCGGGTAAGAAGGGAAAAGGCTTTGGCCGCCAGTTCCTTGCTATCGGGGGCTTCGAGGTACACACGACGTGGGGATCCGTTCCAGGCCGGGGCTACGGTAGCCCAAAGCTTAAACGTATCCTGCTCATGCAGACACAAAGCGCCCATCGGCATTTGGCATCCGCCGTCGAGTTGCTGAAGCAGCGATCGCTCTACGCCAATAGTTTCTTCTACTTCGCTATGGTTGATTTTGCGTAATGCTTCGATGAGTCCGGCATCTTCGGCGCGTACCTGTATGGCCAGCACACCCTGAGCGGGCGCGGGAATAAAAAGGCGCGGATCGAGCGTTTCTACATGAAATTCGCTCAGGTCGAGCTGTAAGCGTTCGGCACCGGCTTTGGCAAGCATAATGGCATCGAACTGTCCTTCCCGCAGTTTTTGCAGACGGGTCATCACGTTGCCACGCAGGTCGCGGGGTTGCAGGTCGGGACGAAACGAAAGCAGTTGCGATTTACGCCTGGCCGACGAAGTGCCTACGACGGCCTTTTCGGCTACGCACCAGCGTTGTGTCAGGTCGTAAGCTTCGCGACGGATAAGCAGCAGGTCGCGGGGGTCTTCGCGGTACGATACGGCGGCAGTCACCAATCCTTCGGGTGGCGAGGTCTCCAAATCTTTGTGCGAATGCACCGCCAGGTCGATTTTTTTCTCGTGCAGGGCATCTTCAATCTCTTTGGTGAAAAAACCTTTTCCTTCCATTTTATCAAAACCCAGGTGCTGAATTTGATCGCCTTTGGTTTTGATGATCTCGATGGTCGATTCGATGCCGGTGCGGCGCAGTTCAAGTTGTACATAACGGGCCTGCCATAAGGCCAGCTCACTTCCGCGTGTGCCTATGATTATGCGTTTCATTCGGGGCCTTTGTGTAAGAGCGTGCTGCTGAGTGTCTCCGCGCTTAATGCCAGAGTGTTTTCAGGCTTACTTTTTTATCGATTATTTCGGGTAGCTTGTCTATAGCAATGCGTTCCTGCTGCATGCTGTCGCGTTCGCGCAGCGTGACGGTCTGATTTTCGAGCGATTCGTGATCGACGGTAATGCAGAACGGTGTGCCGATAGCATCTTGCCGGCGGTAACGCTTGCCGATCGAATCGCCTTCGTCGTACTGGCAGTAGTGCTCGGTTTTGAGCAGGTCGAACACGGCTCTTGCTTTTTCGGGCAAACCGTCTTTTTTGACCAGCGGCAGTATGGCGGCTTTTATCGGAGCCAGCGCGGGAGGGATACGCAGCACTACACGTTCGCTGCCGTCGTCGAGCTTTTCTTCGGTATAGGCCGTAGCCAGTATGGCCAAAAACATACGGTCGAGCCCGATAGAGGTTTCCACCACATAAGGCACATAGCTCTGATTTAGCTCAGGGTCGAAATACTGTAGCTTTTTGCCGGAGAATTTTTCGTGGTTAGCCAAATCGAAATCGGTGCGCGAGTGGATACCTTCGAGCTCTTTGAAGCCCATCGGGAAATTAAATTCGATATCGCAGGCGGCGTTGGCGTAGTGAGCCAGCTTTATATGGTCGTGAAAACGGTAGTTTTCTTTGTCCAAACCCAGCGCCAAATGCCATTTCATACGGTTTTCTTTCCAGTATTCGTACCATTGCATTTCGGTGCCCGGCCTTACGAAAAACTGCATTTCCATCTGCTCGAACTCACGCATTCTGAAAATAAACTGACGCGCTACAATCTCGTTGCGAAAGGCTTTTCCGGTTTGCGCTATTCCAAAAGGAATTTTCATACGTCCGGTTTTCTGCACGTTCAGAAAATTGACAAAAATGCCCTGAGCCGTTTCGGGACGCAGGTAAATGGTCGAAGAATCGCCCGCGACAGAGCCCAGCTCGGTGGCAAACATGAGGTTGAACTGCCGTACTTCGGTCCAGTTGCGCGTGCCCGATACCGGACACACGATTTCCAAATCCACGATAAGTTGTCGCAGCGCTTCGAGGTCGTTCTTTTCGAGCGAATCGCGCATACGGTTTTCTATCTCCGTGATTTTACTGCGGAAGCGGGCTACGTTGAGGTTGGTTTCCAAAAACAGCGCTTCTTCGAAGGAACCGCCGAATTTTTTCTGGGCCTTCTCTACTTCTTTGCGGATTTTCTGCCTGATTTTTTCGATATGCTCTTCGAGCAGCACATCGGCCCGGTAACGTTTTTTGGAATCTTTATTGTCGATCAGCGGATCGTTAAAGGCGTCCACGTGGCCCGAAGCTTTCCAGGTAGTGGGGTGCATAAAGATAGCGGCGTCGATACCGGTGATGTTTTCGTGCAGTTGCACCATCGACTTCCACCAGTAGCTCCGGATATTGTTTTTCAGTTCGCTGCCCAATTGTCCGTAATCGTACGTGGCGCTTAGTCCGTCGTAGATCTCGCTGCTGGGAAACACAAAGCCATATTCTTTGCAATGGCTGATTAAGGTTTTCAGTTTATCTTCCTGTGTGGCACTCATAATGCGGCAAAACTACACAAATCTGCGTTAACTGCACGAGTTAATGCCTACCTTTGTGGCATGATACAGATTGGTGACATACTGGTTTCGGACGAGCTTTTTGATCGCAAGTTTGTGTGTGATCTAACGGCTTGCAAAGGGGCTTGTTGTGTGGACGGCGATTCGGGTGCCCCTTTGGAAGAGGAGGAGCTTGCTGTGCTCGATGATGTGTACGGAGAAGTGCGTCCTTTTCTGCGTCCGGAAGGCATCAAAGCCATTGAGGAGCAGGGCACCTATATAGTGGATACCGATGGGGATTATGTCACCCCGTTGGTGAACGAAGAAGAATGTGCTTATGTGGTGTTTGATCGGCAAGGCACAGCCAAATGTGGCATTGAGCAGGCTTATTTGGCAGGGAAAATTGAATTTCGCAAGCCGGTGAGCTGTCATTTATACCCTATTCGTGTATTGCGTTTACCTGAGGGACAGGCACTTAATTATAACGAGTGGTCGATTTGCCGTCCGGCCTGTGCCTGTGGCGAGAAGCTCGATGTGCCGGTGTATCGTTTTCTGAAAGAGCCTATCATACGCCATTATGGAAACGAATTTTACGAGGCGCTTGAAGCGGCGGCCGCTTTTCGGAAACAGGGCGAAAACGGAGAATAGAACTTCTCCTTGAAAGTTGCCGAAGAAATATAATACTATATTCCGCAAAAGCAAATTTTCGGCCTTCTATTTTTATCCACCCGGCTTTTGTGGAAAGAATCGTTTCGGGTAAAAAAAAAACCTTCTCTTTTTTTGGAACTTGTGCTCGGAAAAACAATTTCCGATACGGTGTAAATTTTCTTTTTCAGGGTTATTTCCCGGTTTTTCGCTACCTGTCAAAAATGTCGATTAACAAGAGATAATTTTCGCCGAAACAGGTTTTTTTACCAACAAAACACCTCTAAGCCTTATGGGGTAAGGGGTAGGAGAGGGGATAAAAAATCGTGTTGAAAACTTCGGAGGAATGTGGATTAAAATGCATTGTCGTATGCCCGTTTTTTTTCAATTTTTGTCCTCCCGATTTCGGTCATCCGGCGGCCCGGTTCCGGGGTGTCGGTACACTAAAAATTGTAAGGTTAGTCTCGTGGCGGGTAAAGCATTTTTGCCCGATGTGAGATCTTTTCCGCTAAAAAAAAGGCACTAAAAATTTTAAGATATGGAAAATTTTGAACCCATACTGCAGGAGAACAAAGACCGCTTTGTGCTCTTTCCCATCCGGCACAACGACATTTGGTCTTTTTACAAAAAAGCGGAGGCCAGTTTTTGGACCGCCGAAGAGATTGACCTCGGCGCCGATTTGGTGGACTGGGATACCAAGCTCAACGACGACGAACGTCATTTTATCAAGCACGTGCTGGCCTTCTTCGCAGCGAGCGACGGGATTGTAAACGAGAACCTGGCAGAGAATTTCGTAAGGGAGGTGCAATACACGGAAGCCAAGTTTTTTTACGGTTTTCAGATTGCCATCGAGAACATTCACAGCGAGACCTATTCGCTGCTGATCGATACGTACATCAAAGATCCCGTCGAGAAAGACCGTCTTTTTCATGCTATCGACACGCTCGACTGCGTGAACAAAAAAGCGAACTGGGCTATTAACTGGATTTCTAAAGGTTCTTTTGCGGAAAGGTTGGTTGCTTTTGCTGCGGTAGAAGGAATCTTCTTCAGTGGCAGCTTCTGTTCGATTTTTTGGCTGAAAAAACGCGGACTCATGCCCGGCTTGTCGTTTTCCAACGAGCTCATTTCCCGCGACGAGGGCCTGCATTGTGATTTTGCCTGTTTGCTGTACAACAACCACGTGAACCACAAGCTGGATCAGGCTATAGTGGCACAGATTATTACCGAGGCGGTGGCCATTGAGAAAGAATTTGTCTGCGATTCGCTACCGGTGAAACTGATTGGTATGAACGCCGACCTGATGAGCCAGTACATTGAGTTTGTCGCCGACCGACTGCTGGTGGAGCTGGGCAATCCCAAAGTATATAACGTGAGCAATCCGTTCGACTTTATGGACATGATCAACCTGCAGGGGAAAACCAATTTCTTCGAAAAACGGGTAGGAGAATACCAAAAAGCCGGCGTATTGGCCAATAAAGAAGACAATAAATTCAGTCTTGACGAAGATTTTTAAACGTTTTAGTTTCGACTATCCCCCACACCCATTTATACATTAACCGTTCAAACCCTCGCGCATGTTCGTAATTAAAAGAGACGGAAGAAAAGAATCGGTACAGTTCGACAAGATCACAGCCCGCATCAAAAAGCTGTGCTACGGACTTAACCCAATCGTTGATCCCACTACTGTAGCCATTAAGGTGGTAGAGGGTATCTACGACGGTGTCACTACTTCCGAGCTGGATAACCTGGCGGCCGAAGTAGCCGCTACCAATACTATCAGACACCCCGATTATGCATTGTTAGCTTCGCGTATAGCCGTGTCTAACCTGCACAAAAACACGAAAAAATCGTTCTCACAAACGATGAACGATCTTTATTACTACGAAGATGCCCGCAGCGGAGAACGTGCCGCACTGCTGGCCGACGATGTGTATGAGATCATCACCAAAAATGCCGAACAGCTCGATTCGGCCATTATTTACGACCGCGATTTTCGTTTCGATTATTTCGGTTTTAAAACCATGGAGCGTTCTTACCTGCTGAAGCTTCACGGAAAAGTGGCGGAGCGTCCGCAACACATGTTTATGCGTGTGGCGGTGGGTATTCACAAAGAAGACATCAAATCGGCTATCGATACTTATAACCTCATGAGCGAAGGCTGGTTTACCCATGCTACGCCCACCCTGTTCAACGCCGGTACGCCCAAGCCCCAAATGTCTTCCTGCTTTCTGCTCACCATGAAGAAAGACAGCATCTCGGGCATTTACGATACGCTGACCCAGTGTGCGAAAATTTCACAGTCGGCCGGTGGAATCGGACTTTCTATCCACGATATCCGCGCGACAGGTACTTATATTAAAGGCACTAACGGTACCTCCAACGGTATTGTGCCCATGCTGCGCGTGTTTAACGACACCGCACGTTATGTGGATCAGGGTGGCGGAAAACGCAAAGGTTCTTTTGCCATTTACCTGGAGCCCTGGCATGCCGATATCTTCGATTTCCTTGACCTGAAAAAGAACCACGGCAAAGAAGAGCAACGCGCCCGCGACCTGTTCTACGCCCTTTGGATTCCCGACTTGTTCATGAAGCGTGTAGAAGACAATGGCGAATGGACGCTCATGTGCCCCCACGAATGTCCGGGTCTTTCGGATACCTACGGCAAAGCGTTCGAAGAACTTTATACGCGCTATGAGCAGGAAGGAAAAGGCCGCCGGAAAGTAAAAGCACAGGATCTTTGGTTTCAGATACTGGAGTCGCAAATCGAGACGGGTACGCCTTATATGCTCTACAAAGACGCTTGTAACGAAAAATCCAACCAGAAAAACCTGGGTACGATCAAGTCGTCTAACCTCTGCACCGAAATTCTGGAATACACCTCGCCCGACGAAGTGGCCGTGTGTAACCTGGCTTCTATTGCCCTGCCCAAGTTTGTCAAAGACGGGGAGTTCGACCACCAGCGCCTCTTTGAGGTGACCTACCAGATTACCCGCAACCTGAATAAAATCATCGACTATAACTACTATCCCATTCCCGAAGCACGCCGCAGTAACCTGCGTCACCGTCCTATCGGTATCGGGGTACAGGGACTGGCCGATGCCTTTATCCTCATGCGTTTTCCCTTCGACAGCCCCGAGGCACGGCAGCTTAACCGCGATGTGTTTGAAACCATCTATTACGCATCGCTGACTTCGTCGAAAGATCTTGCCAAAGAATACGGCGCTTACGAAACCTACGAAGGTTCGCCCGCTTCACAAGGTATTCTTCAGTTCGATATGTGGAACGAGACCCCTACCGATCGCTGGGAATGGGAAGTGCTGCGCGAAGAGATCAAACAGCATGGCATCCGTAACTCGCTGCTGCTGGCGCCAATGCCTACCGCTTCGACCGCGCAGATTTTGGGCAACAACGAATGTTTCGAGCCTTATACCTCTAATATTTACACCCGTCGTGTGCTTTCGGGCGAATTTATCGTGGTGAACAAGCACCTGATGCGCGACCTCGTGAAGCTGGGTATTTGGAACGAAGGACTGAAGAACAAAATCATTGCTGCTAACGGTTCGATTCAAGCAATAGCCGAGATTCCGCAGAACCTGAAAGATATTTACAAAACCGCTTGGGAAATCAGCCAAAAAACGATTCTCGATATGGCAGCCGACCGCGGTGCCTTTATCTGCCAAAGCCAGTCGCTGAACGTGTTTATGGAGAACCCGAACTTCGGGAAGCTGACTTCGCTGCATTTCTACGCCTGGAAAAAAGGTCTCAAAACGGGCATGTACTACCTGCGTACCAAAGCAGCTACCGATCCGATCAAGTTTACGCTTGAGAAAAACTCCAAGCAGGAACCACTCCCGCTGAAAGAACGCAGCGCCGAAGAAAAAGCGGCCGAAGCTGCCGCCCGCAGCAACGAACAGGAAATGGCCGCCATTGCCTGCTCGATCGACAATCCCGACGATTGCGAAATGTGCGGAAGCTAATCCTTTTGTAACATCGTCTTGCCGCTACTCCTGAACCCGGCAAGACTCTTGTTTGCTACCTCCTCCTGAAAAGCCCTGACAGTCATCGTCAGGGCTTTTTGTATGTGGCTGCGGTTATTTAGAAACTTTCTAAAAACCGTATTGTGACAGTTTTATGACAATTAAGAGCCTCTCAAGTGTGAAATTTGTGCAGGAAAACAGGAGGAGCGTGAAGCAATTCAATGCCATAGCCATTACACACAAGCGTGCCGGACTGGCCAGTATCGGACAGTTCCATATCGACGATCAGGAGCTCGAATCGCGGCTTAGCTATCTCAAGCGGGAAGCGGGGCTCGAAGAGCTGATGTACCTTTCGACTTGTAACCGTGTCGAATTTTATTTTGTTTCCGAAACACCCGTAGATACCTTTTTCTTATCTGTTTTTTTTCATGCTTTCCACCCCGGCTGGCAACCTGCGCAGGTGAGCGATGCCGTGGCCGTATGTGAGTTTTTTTGTGGAGAAGAGGCCGTTCGTCATGTGTTTAACGTAGCGGCTTCGCTCGATTCGATGGTGGTGGGCGAGCGCGAAATCATTACCCAGGTACGTACGGCTTACGAAACCTGTAGGCAACTACAGCTTACCGGCGATACCATAAGGCTGGTGATGAAAAAAACAGTCGAAGTAGCCAAAGAAATTTATACGCATACCGATATTGCGACCAAACCCGTATCGGTGGTTTCACTCGCTTACCGCAAGCTTCAGGAATTAGCCATTCCCGATACTGCACGCATTCTTTTTATCGGAGCGGGGCAGACGAATACCACCATGGCCCGTTTTCTCAAAAAACACGGATATACACGCTTTATCGTGTTTAACCGTTCGGCCGAAAGAGCCGCTGCGCTGGCTACAGAGCTGGATTGTGAAGGACATACGCTCGACAGGCTTGCGTCGTATCAGGGCGGATTCGATGTGCTGGTTACCTGTACGGCTTCTTCAGGCGCATTGGTTACCCCGACCTTGTACGAGACCCTTTTACAGGGCGATACACAACCAAAAGTAGTGGTCGATATGGCCGTTCCTGGCGATTTGGATCGTACGCTTCCCGACCTTTACAAGATAAAGCTCATCGACGTGGAACACCTCAAAGCCGAAGCCGAAACCAACCTGCGTGAGCGCGAAAAAGAGCTGGAACATTGCAATGCGCTGGTCGATCGTTTTTTGGCGGAATTTAGAGACCTATACCGTGTAAGACAGGTGGAACGTGCGATGAGTCGGGTTCCGCAGGAAGTAAAAGCGATAAGGCATACGGCGCTGCACAATGTATTTGCCAAAGAATTGGAAACCCTGGATCCCGATTCGCGCGAGGTGCTGGATAAGGTGATTGGCTATATGGAGAAAAAATACATCAGCGTGCCCATGAAAATGGCGCGTGAGATTTTACTGGAAAACAAGCAAAAAGATCCCGTATCCTAACCAGCATATCTTACCCGAAAAATAAAGAAGACTGCGCAAGAGGCAGTCTTTTTATGTTCAAGCCTAAGCTCAGCGTTAGTGTAGTTCTCTGAATGAAAACCGATTCTGGTTCCGGAGATATTTATTTGGAAAGCACCTTCGGTACCCTGAAATAATCCGAATCCTTATCGGGCGCATTTTTCAGCGCTTCCTGCTGGGTAATAGTGAGTGCCGATTCGTCGTTACGCAGCACGTTTTTTTCTTCGTGCATAAAAATAAGCGGTTCTACCTCGGTAGTGTCCAACTCATTCAATTTGTCGATAAAACCAAGTATGCGTTGCAGATCTTCGCGAATAGCCTCGCGGCCGGGTTCGTCAAATTCGAGACGGGCCAATGTGGCCAGCTTGTTTACCGTTTCATTGTCGATCTGCATGCGGAAAATAATTAGGTAAGTATTCGCGCAGCCCGTTTTCGATACATTCACGAACCTGCTCCTGCAAAGATACTAAATCATCCGAAGTCATGCCCAGGGTAGAAACAGGCGGATGCAATACGACTCTCGAAAGCCCCGGACAGGCGTGCCCTTTCAGCTTGGCGGGGTTCGATAGTCTTTTCCAGTTATCGACAAAGGTAATGGGCAGAATCGGAATCTGCTTTTCGATAGCCAGCTTGAAGGCCCCGAATTTAAATGTGCCCATGTACGGCGGATTACGGGTAGTAGTTCCTTCCGGAAACAGAATAACCGGGTACCCTTCGTCCACTTTTTCGGCAATTTTTTCGAGCGATTTGGAAGCTTCGGCTTTGACGCCCCGGTTTACGGCAATATGAAGGTCACCGCGTTTGAAAAACAGTCCGATAATCGGAAATTTTTTCAATTCTTCTTTGCCCATAAAAATAAATTCGCCGGGCAGAATGCGGTACAGCAGCATAATATCGAGGTACGACGCATGGTTGGCACACACCACATAAGGCCCTTCGGGAATCTGAAAACCCGGCTTGCGGATTTTTCGCATCGGCACAAACAGGAAGAATTGCAGCAGCGGTACCCACAGGTTGCGTTTAAAGAAAAACAGCGTTTTTATCCGGCGGGTACGCAGCAGAAAAACATAGAGCGGATATTGCGGCAATCCCACGCACAGAAACACGATCGCGAAGTAAATTTTGTAAAGCACCCGCAGCGGGGCCGTCAGTTTCCACCACATGCGGCAAATGTACACATTCGCGATGTATCCTGTAGAAGTGATTTCTTCTTACCTTTGCACCGCACAGGGGGTGCTTCGCAAGAGGCTGAGATCATACCCATTCCGGCCCGGCCGGATATGCCTGAACAGGATAATGCCTGCGGAGGCAATGGAAGCAGTTATTCGCGTATCCCCTCTGCGCATTTAAAATCATGTTGTATGAAAGTAGCCGCAGAGATCAGCTTTTATCCGATCAGCGACAAGGGAATTACGCTTATCGAAGAATTTATCACCCGTCTTAACCGCTACGAAAACGTGAAGGTCTTGACCAACGACCTGAGTACGCAACTTTTCGGGCAGTACGAAGAAGTGATGGAAATTCTGACCCGCGAAATCAAAACCACGTTTGAAAAAGAGGTCAAATCGGTGTTTGTGCTCAAGCTGCACAATCCTTCCTGAGCATGGCGCAGATCTTTTTTTGGATCGAGCTTATAGCGGTACTTTCTTCGCTGGCGTACATCTTTCTTGCCAGTGTAGAAAACCCCTGGTGCTGGCCGGCGTCGATGCTGGGTGTGGCGCTTACGATTTATATTTGCTTTGATCAGCGGCTGTATTCGGAACTGGTACTCAATACCTATTACATGGGCGTAGCGGTGTACGGATGGATGGCCTGGCGACGCAGCGCAACCCGCTCCGAGGCCGAACCCTCCCTGCGCATCACTTCGACCGATTGGAAAAACCACCTGTGGTGGATCCCGGTATTGCTGCTGCTGTCGGCACTTACCGGATGGGCGATGCAGCGCTGGCTGGGTGCCAATGCCCCTTATCTCGATGCGCTGGTGAGCTGGTTCAGTGTGCTGGCCACCTGGATGACCGCCCGCAAAATTCTCGAAACCTGGCTGTATTGGGTAGTGGTCGATGCGCTGGCAGCGTACCTGTATTTTTCGCGCGAACTTTACCTTTTCGGCTGGCTTTTTGTAATTTATACCTTAATGGCCGCGTATGCCTATATTCGCTGGCGCCGCAGTTATTTGCAGACATGCTGAAAAAAATAGCCGTTACAGGACCCGAATCGACCGGTAAGACCACGCTTACCCGCCTGCTGGCCGCGCATTACGAGGCGCCCTGGGTGCCCGAATATGCAAGGCAGTATCTTGAAAAACTTGGCCGACCTTATCAGGAACATGATTTGGATCATATCGCCCGGCATCAGTTGCAAGAAGAAGACCGCATGGCACAGGAAGCGAAAAATTTGCTCTTCTGCGATACCGAAATGCTGGTCATGAAAGTGTGGAGCGAACACAGCTATCAACGCGTAAGCACATTTATCCAGCAAGAGCTGGAACGCCGTACGTACGATCTTTACCTGCTCTGCGATATCGATATTCCCTGGGAACCCGATGCACTGCGCGAGCACCCGGAACTGCGATCGTATTTTTATGCCGTTTACAAAAAAAACTTACAGTTGCTCGGTCGTCATTTTGTTGAGCTTCACGGCAATTATGATCAACGCGTAAAAAAAGCCTGCGAAGCGATCGATCGTTTGCGATAAGCGCTATCTTTGTGCCCGACATCATACATGGGGTGCCTTAACTTGAAAGGCTGAGATCATACCCATTTCCCGTTAGCTTTCGGGGAGAACCTGATCCAGATAATGCTGGCGTAGGTAAAATAAAAAGCGCGGAAAATTTATTTTATTCACCGGTACGCCTTTTTTAAGGTGTGCTGAAAAACGCGTCATGATGAAAAAGTTTCTTTTTCTGTGCGGAGCATTATGGCTTTCGCCTGCTTTATTTGCACAGTATTCCATTTCCGGAAAAATTACCGACGAACATGGCCAAGCCCTTATCGGTGCTTCGGTAAAAGCAGACGGAACCCTGCGAAACACTACTTCCGATCGCGAAGGAACATACCTGCTGCGTAACCTGACACCCGGAAATTATACGCTCGAAATTTCTTTTGTAGGCTACAAAAAAGAAACGCGAAACGTCACCATAAGCGATGCCGCACTGACCGAAAATTTTACGCTCGTGTATTCGGCTACACAGTTTGATGAAATTGCTTTACAGGCTACACGTATTTCGGAAAATACCGGAATCGCTGTGACCAATGTGTCCAAAAAAGACATCGACAAGAATAACCTTGGGGTCGATTTGCCTTACCTGCTCGATCAGACGCCTTCGGTGGTGGTCAGTTCCGATGCGGGAACCGGAATAGGCTATACAGGGATTCGTATTCGTGGTTCGGATGCGACGCGAATTAATGTCACCGTAAACGGCATACCCATCAACGATGCCGAATCGCAAGGGATGTTTTGGGTCAATATGCCCGATTTCGCCAGCTCGACCGATAATATTCAGGTGCAGCGTGGCGTAGGAAGCTCTACCCACGGATCGGGCGCTTTCGGCGGATCGATCAATTTACAGACCAACACGGTGCATGAAAAAGCCTACGGTGAGTTCAGCAATGCCTTCGGCTCGTTTAACACCCGCAAGCATACGTTCAAAGCAGGGACGGGGCTTATCAATAATCGTTTTACGTTCGATGCAAGGCTTTCGGCTTTGTCGTCCGACGGCTATATCGAACGCGCTGCTTCCGAACTCAAGTCTTTTTATACCTCGTCGGCTTATATCGGCAAAAATAATTCGGTGCGACTCAACATTTTCTCCGGAAAAGAACACACCTATCAGGCTTGGGGTGGCGTGCCTCCCGACTCGATGCAGACCAACCGCCGTTACAATCCTTATACTTACGACAACGAAACCGATAATTACACCCAAACCCATTATCAGCTTTTTTACAACCAGCAGCTTTCGCGTTACTGGATGGCCAATGTGGCCTTGCACTATACCCGTGGATTAGGCTATTACGAGCAGTATAAAGAAGATCGCGATTTTGAAGAGTACGGCCTTACGCCACTTGTTATCGGTAGCGATACGGTTTCTTCGACCGACCTGATTCAGCGCCGCTGGCTCGACAACCATTTTTACGGCGGCGTATATTCTTTGCGTTACGAACGCAGCGGGCTCGAAGCTATTTTGGGCGGTGGATGGCATGTGTACGAAGGGGCGCATTTCGGCGAAATTATTTGGGCGCGCTATGCCTCCGATTCCGATATCCGCAAAAGGTATTACGATAACGATGCGCGCAAGTCTGATTTTAATGTGTATGGAAAAGTGAACTACCGTTTTAACACGCGCTTTTCTGCATTTGCCGATTTGCAATTGCGTACCGTAGCTTACGATTTCTTAGGGTTTAATCAGTATCTCGAAAATGTACAGCAGCAGGCACGGTTTACGTTTTTTAATCCCAAAGCCGGACTGAGCTACGACTGGAACAATACGCACCGCGTGTATGCTTCGTTTGCCGTGGGCAACAAAGAGCCTAATCGCGATGACTTTACCGAATCGTCGCCCACTACGCGTCCTACGCACGAAACACTTTACGATACCGAAGCGGGTTATGTCTATACAGGCAATCGGGTGGTGGCTTCGGTCAACGCTTATTACATGGATTACCACAACCAGCTTGTGCTTACCGGTAAAATTAACGACGTGGGGGCTTTTACCCGCATCAACATCAAAGACAGCTATCGCGCCGGACTCGAAATGCAGGCGCAATGGAGAATTACGCGTCGTATTCACGTGGCGGCCAATGCGACGCTTAGTCAGAATAAGATCCTGAATTTTACCGAATACATCGACAATTGGGATACCTGGGGGCAGGATTCGGTGGTGTATTCCAAAACCGATATTGCGTTTTCACCTTCTTTGATTGCCGGAGTTGAAGTGGGTTTCCGCCTGTTTAGCCGTACGCGCGAGCTTGTGCGCGGCGAAGAAAAAGCCGAGCGTGCGCAGCATTTGGACATTGCCTGGATATCGAAATATGTCGGCGAGCAGTATATCGACAATACCTCCAGCCGCGAGCGGATGCTTCCGGCTTATCATGTGGGCGATGTGCGGCTTACTTACACGCTTGCCCGCCGACCCGGTACCGAGCTGCGTATTAACCTGCTGGCGCGAAACGTGTTCAATGAGATGTATTCGGCCAACGCCTGGGTGTATCGTTACATTTCGGCCGGAACCTTTACCCGCGATATGGGCTATTTCCCGCAGGCGGGTACCAACTTTTTGGTGGGAGTCGATTTCAGGTTTTGAATCGAAGTTGAATTTTTCCGAAGGGATTTTACTTATTCACGCGTAGCAAAATGCCGTAGCAATTCCGGATCCTGTTCGATGGCGGTGCCGATCACCACAATATCGGCTCCCGCATCCCAGGCCGCCTGTGCGTCTTCGACCGAACGGATACCGCCACCTACCAATAGCGGACAGGCAACCGCTTCGCGCACACTACGAATCAGCGCGGCAGGAATTTTTTCTGCTGCGCCGCTTCCGGCATCAAGGTACATAAGCTTTAAGCCTAACATTTCACCGGCCATGGCTGTGCAGGCAGCTATTTCGGGCTTGTCGGCAGGAATGGGAACAGTATGGCTCATGTAAAGCGCGGTAGTCAAGCGTCCGCTCTCTATCAGCAGGTAACCTGTAGGAAGGATTTCGATGCCTGTTTTTCGCAGCAGCGGTGCGGCCTGCACGTGCTGTCCGATCAGCAAATCGGGATTGCGCCCTGAGATCAGTGAAAGCAGGAGTATGGCGTCGGCCAATGCGCTTACCTGTGTGCCGCTGCCCGGGAAAATAAGTACCGGTACACGGCTTTCGCTTTTGAGAATGGCTAGTGTGTGGTCAAGATCGCCGCGGGTAAGCAGGCTTCCGCCGCAGAAAATAAAGTCGGCTTGCGCTTCGTGGCAGCTTTGTACCAGCGTGCGCAGCGCAGATTCGTTATCCTGCTTGTCGGGATCGATCAGCACGGCTAATTGTTTCTTTTTCTGCCGGGAGGCCGATTCGATATGAGAGAGAATGGGATTCAACACAATAAGACAAAGTTAAGCAGAGAGCGTATAGGTAACGATAAAATTATTTACGACAAAATACCTTAGCCTTTCTTTTGTGACCTGTCCTGCGTTTTCCACTTCCGCAACGACGATTTGTGCCGTTTTATCCCATTCCAAAAGGCGTTGCCGGCTTGCAAAAAAGGTAGTTTCGCCTCCGTGTTTTTTAAACAGCGCTTCTTTGACGCTCCAAATAAGGGTGAGTGTAAACAGATCGCCGGTACCGAACGTTTCTTTCTCGCTTTCGTGCATAAAACGTGTAGCGATCTTCCGGATGCGGGGCTGTTCCTTTTCGATATCCACACCCACTTCGGAACGGGAAGAAAGGTAAATACAGACATGATCGGTAGAATGGCTCAGCGAAACAAACCGCCCTTCCAGCAGGGGTTTTCCACTTTCGAGGTAACGCAACGGAGTATGGATCCCCTCCGTTTGCAAGGCCACACGTACCGCCAGCCATTGCAGGCGCTTGAGCGGGTCCTTGAAATGCAGGCAGCCTTCGGCCAGCGCCCCCAGCTTTTGTTGAAAAAAGGATTCGTCCTCTTCAATTTTCCAGGTAAGCAACAGGCTTTCGGGACAAGGCGATATGCGTGAAATAAGGGGCATCTGCGGGGTTAAAAGTAAATTTTTTACCGCATTTCAGGTATTCTGCTCCCGACTCGAATGGCTTTTCCCTTTTTGTTTTTGATTAAAAACCCGATTTCGTACCTTTGTGCCTCAACTTTGAATTCGCATTCAATCTTTTAAAAGTCAAACCAATTTTATGAGTTCTGTTACAGATCACACTGTGTTGCCTTACAAGGTGAAAGATATCGGCCTCGCTGCATGGGGACGTAAAGAAATCCGTTTAGCCGAAGCCGAAATGCCCGGTCTTATGGCGCTGCGTGAGGAGTATGGCAAGACACAACCGCTCAAAGGCGCGCGTATCGCCGGTTGCCTTCACATGACTATTCAGACGGCTGTGCTGATCGAGACGCTGGTAGCGCTTGGTGCCGAAGTACAATGGTCGTCTTGCAATATTTTCTCTACCCAGGATCACGCCGCTGCCGCTATTGCCGCTGCGGGTATCCCCGTGTTTGCCTGGAAAGGGCTTACCGAAGAAGAATACGACTGGTGCATTGAGCAAACGCTCTTTTTCGGTCCCGACCGCCAGCCGCTCAATATGATTCTCGACGATGGGGGTGACCTGACCAACATCGTGCTCGACAAGTATCCCGAAATGGTGAAAGCCCTTCGCGGTATTTCTGAAGAGACTACTACCGGTGTGTTGCGTCTGTACGAAAGGTTCCGCAAAGGCACCTTGCCCGTACCTGCGATCAACGTGAACGATTCGGTGACCAAATCGAAATTTGACAACAAATACGGCTGCCGCGAATCGCTCGTAGATGCCATTCGCCGTGCGACCGACCTTATGCTGGCCGGTAAAGTGGCCGTCGTGGCCGGATACGGTGATGTAGGTAAAGGATCGGCGCAATCGCTCAGCAGTCAGGGTGTAAGGGTGATCGTTACCGAAATTGACCCTATCTGTGCGCTTCAGGCGGCGATGGACGGATACCAGGTACTGAAAATGGAAAATGCCGTTCCCCTGGCCGACATCATTGTGACCGCTACTGGTAACAAAGATATCGTGACCGGCACGCATTTCAAGCTGATGAAAGACAAAGCCATTGTCTGTAACATCGGTCACTTCGACAACGAGATCGATGTGAACTGGCTCAACACTCACCACGGCGCCAGCAAAGAAGAGATTAAGCCGCAGGTGGACAAATACACCATTGAGGGTAAGGAGATTATCCTGCTGGCCGAAGGCCGTTTGGTGAACCTGGGCTGTGCGATGGGACACCCCTCTTTCGTGATGTCCAACTCTTTCACTAACCAAACCCTCGCGCAAATCGAGCTTTGGAACAACCACGCCAACTACGAAAACAAAGTATATACCCTGCCCAAGCACCTCGACGAGAAAGTAGCCCGTCTGCATTTGGCTAAAATCGGTGTGGAGCTTGAAGAGCTTACTACCGAGCAGGCTGCGTATATCGGTGTGGAAGTAAAAGGTCCGTACAAAACCGATTGGTACCGTTATTAAACCGGTATTACAACTCTATTGAAAAAGAGCGGCCAAAAGCCGCTCTTTTTTTATACCTGAAAAAGGAAAATCAGGGAAAGTTTTAATTATAGACTCTCAGAATAGCGGCTCCGTCGAAATAGGTTTGGTAACGCCTGAGCGGGAAGCTCGAAGAGCCCGATTGTACCGAGCCGTCGGTGAGTAGAAACCGGCTGCCGCAGCAATCGCTATCGACGGCTATGAGCCCCGAATCGTCGGTGGTAACCCGGCAGCCTTTGGATGCTTGATAGGGGCAATGCCTTTCGAGCGCGATAAATTCATCGGCCGATTTGCGGTACACGATAATTCCGCGCGAGCCTCCGTCGAAATACATGGAGCCTCCGATGGCCTGCAGGTTGATGTAGCCGGGGTTGTTGATATTTACCTGAATATCGACCAGCACGTCGGGCAGCTCGCTCCGATCCCGCTTGCACGAAAGGGTACCGAGGGCAACTACCAGCAGCAGCCAAGCCGATAAATTCCTTACTTTAGCATTCATTCACCGTAAAGGTAACACATTTCGTTATGCACATAATACTGAGACTGACTGTTTTTATTGCGTGCTGCCTGCTTCCTTTTTCCGGATTTACCCAGTCTTCGGGTGGAAAAGGAGGGGCGCCGGTAAACGAACACCATGAAAAACGGAAAAAAGAAAGAACCGTGGACAAGGAAAAGGCACGGAAAGAGGGACTTAAGCGGCACGAAGAGATACAGGATAAAAAAACACGTAAGCGGATGAAAGAGAGCCGTAAAAAATCTGAAAGGTTAAGAGAAAATAAACGCGATCCTTTTTACAAGCGGTGGTTTACCAAATAAAAAGGGGGCTTTTGACCTGTATAAAATAGAGATTTTTTGACGTTTCTTTCTTCGCTATCGCCCGTAAAATCGATTAAATTTGAAACGAGCAGCTTAATCATAAGGGGAATAAGACCGGTAATTGCGTTTCTTTTCACAGGATTACCGTTTCTTAATTTGATTTGTCTGTTCAATTTAAAAATTTCTATATTTACGGCCTTTGTTGCGAATAACGATTAACATTAAACTAAACGTATGTTAAGACGACTGAGCTTGCTGTTGGCATTCGCCACAGCTTCTATTGTCTCCTTCGGTCAGGGCCAGGGTACTCTTCAGGGTAAGGTAAAAGACAAGGCCACCGGGGAATTGCTACCGTTTGTAAGCGTATTGATAGAGCAAAACGGCATTATGGTTTCCAAAACCACTTCCGATTTGGACGGTAACTACAAAATTGTGTCCATTACGCCGGGTTCTTATACCGTGCGGGCCACTTATGTAGGATACAAGCCTGTTCAGATTAACGGTGTGATTATCAATGCCAACAGAGTTAACATATTTGAGCTTACGCTCGAGCCGGGCGATGTAACGCTCGACGAAGTGGTGATTGTGGACTATGCGGTGCCCCTTATCGATAAGGACGGAGGAGCCTCAGGTGCCACCATTACTCGCGAAGACATAGCCAAAATGCCGGGTCGTACCGCGACTTCTGTGGCGCAGACCGTAGGTGGGGTATATTCTGCCGACGGTAGCGAAGCGCTCAGTATCCGCGGTTCGCGTTCCGATGCGAACTATTACTTTATCGACGGTATCAAGGTGCGTGGAGGTACCAACCTGCCCAAGTCGGCTATTGAAGAGGTATCGGTAATTACCGGTGGTCTTCCGGCCAACTACGGTGACGCAACCGGTGGTATCATTTCTATCACTACCCGTGGTGCCTCGAAAGATTATTTCGGAGGTATCGATTACCTGACTTCCGGTTACCGCTTCGGTGATAAAACCGTAGGTCTTGACCGTTACGCCTATAACCTTATCGAAGGAAGTATTTCGGGTCCGCTGCTGGTGCAAAGAGACAGCACCGGTAGAAAGGTAAAGCCCATCCTTGGCTTCTTCCTTTCGGCCAACTATACCAATGTGGTGGATAACCGTCCTTTTGCCGTAGATCAGTATCGCGTAAGAGGCGATGTGCGTGACCGTCTGCTCGCGCAGCCGCTGCGTCCTACGGGAACAGGTACGGGTGTGCTTTACAACACGGACTACCTGCGCATGAGCGATTTTGAAAAAGTAAGATACCGTCAGGATGCCGAGCAACAAGGTATCTCTGCGGCTGGAAAAATAGACATCAACGTAAATCCTCAAATCAGTTTGGCTATAGGCGGATCGTTGGACTACAGCCGTTACCGCAACTACGACTTTAACAACGCGCTTTTCAATACCGAGAACAACGGACTCGTAAACGAACTTTCCTGGCGTGTGTACGGACGCTTTACCCAGCGTTTCAACAACAACACGGCACAGCAAGAGGCACAGAGCTCATCAACGATAAAAAACGCATTCTACTCGGTAATGGTGGACTACTCTAAAGTAAACCAAACCGTGCAGGATAACATTCACAAGGATCGTTTCTTTAACTACGGTTACGTGGGTCGCTTCAAGCTGCACCAGGTGCGTGACTACGCGTTCGAATCGGTAGATAGCCTTGGCCTTTTTGCCCGTGTGCACAAAACGTTCCGTGATTCGCTTATCGAGTTTACGCCCTCTGATGTAAACTACGATTTGGCTTCCATCACCAGCCAGTACTATGCGCTTTATTCCGACCCCGTAGGTAACTACGAGAACTTTGACCAGATTTTGGCTGCCCGCGCCCTGCGTAACGGCGACAGCCCCATCAGCGTGTATAACCTTTGGAACAACATCGGTACGCGTTACGGCCAGTACAACAAAGTGGACAACACACAGTTCAGGATTACCGCTTCGGGTAACGCCGACATCGGAAACCACTCGATCTCTATCGGTTTTGAATATGAGCAGCGTAACGACCGTGGCTTTCAGGTGTTGAACCCCGCCTCGCTTTGGACCGTAGGCCGTCAGTTGGCCAATAACCACATCCGTCAGCTTGACCTTTCCAATCCGCATATTTCTTTCTTTGGTCCGCTCATGAACGTGGATTACGACCGTCTGAACTCTTCTCCCGGTGCGTATGATGCGAGCACGGATAACGAATCACAGTCTTTCTTCGATTACAATGTGCGCAAAGCAATGGGTTATAATACCGATGGAATCGATTTCCTCAACATCGACGATTACGACCCCAATATGTTTAAGCTTGATTGGTTCAGCGCCAATGAGCTGCTTAACAACGGTAACAACTTTGTAAACTATTACGGTTACGATTACCACGGCCAGCGTGCGAAGAACAAGCCTTCTTTTCAGGATTTCTTTACCGCCCGCGATGAGTTCGGTAACAAGACCCGTCCTATCGGAGCGTTCGAACCCATTTACATCTCGGGTTACATAATGGATAAATTCGTGTTCGACGACCTTATTTTTAACGTAGGTGTGCGTGTGGACCGTTTCGACGCCAACCAGCCCGTACTCAAAGATCCTTTCCTCTTGTATGAAGCAAAAACCGTACAGGAAGTAAGCGCTTCTTCTATCTGCCCCGGTTGCGAACACCCTGCTAACATGGGTAACGATTTTGTGGTGTATGTGAATAATATTGAAAACCCTACTTCCATCAGCGGTTACCGTAGCGGCAGAACATGGTACAATGCAAATGGTGTGGAAGTGTCCGACCCCCGCGTAATTGGCGGTGCAGGTTCTGATACTCCTTTCCCCCTGTTGGTGAATCCCAACGCTATTCAGCAGAAAGACAGCGAAATGATCAAGGCTTTTACCGACTATAAGCCGCAGATCAATGTGATGCCTCGTATCGCATTTTCTTTCCCTATCAGCGACGACGCGCTTTTCTTTGCACACTATGACGTGCTGACCCGCCGTCCTACTACCGGAAACCGCCTCGACATTCTTGACTACTACTATCTTGACGTACGTAACGTGGTGGTGAACAATCCTGCGCTCCGTCCCGAGAAAACCATCGACTACGAACTTGGTTTCCAGCAGGTACTCACGCGTTCTTCTTCACTCAAAATTTCGGCTTTCTATCGTGAAATCCGTGATCAGGTATCGCTGGTGAACGTTATCGGTGCTTATCCGCGTAACTACCGTTCTTATGAAAACCTTGACTTCGGTACCGTAAAAGGGATGACCATTTCTTACGACCTGCGTCGTACCGGCAACCTCACACTGCGTGCGGCTTATACCCTCCAGTTTGCCGAAGGTACCGGTTCGGATGCCAACTCGGCGCTTAACCTGGTAAACTCCGGTCAGCCTAACCTGCGTACCATCTATCCTTTCTCTTACGACCAGCGTCATGCTATCGTGATGGTGGTGGACTATCGTTACGGAGAAGGAAAAGATTACAACGGACCCAAAATCGGTGGCGTGGATGTGCTGAAAAACACCGGTATCAACGTGGTGAGCAATTTCGGTTCGGGAACGCCTTACAGCGCCCGTCAGCTTGTGACACCTCAGGCTTTCCTCGAAGGTGGTGCTTACAGCTCGCTCGAAGGTCAGGTAAACGGTTCGCGTAAGCCCAGCCAGTTCCGTATGGATGCGCAGATTGACCGTAATATCACTGTGAAGTTTGGCGGTAAAGAGGGCGACAAAGTGAAAACAGCCAACCTGAACATTTACTTGCAAATCAACAACGTACTGAATAACATCAACGTGCTTAACGTGTACGGTGCCTCTGGTAACGCCAACGACGACGGTTACCTCTCCGATGCCCGCTATCAGTTGGCTATCTCTCAGGTAAACTCTGAACAGTCTTACAGAGAGTACTATGCGTTGAAAGTGAACAGTCCCTGGAACTATGGTCTTCCCAGAACCATTCGCCTCGGGGTTAAATTTGACTTCTAACTGAAGAAATAAGAATATACAATGGTGTTAAGTAATACACGGAATCGTATGAAAGGGATGATGTTAAAAACCGGAACAAGCCTTTTGCTGGCCCTTCTGCTCGGGAATGCGGCGATGGCTGAAAGGATGCGCACCCCTTCGAGTGGAAGCGCAACTCAGGGCAATGGAACGACCAGCCGTCCGTCGGGTATAGGCTCGCGTGCGGGTGACTGTTCGCCGGCTACACACGGTGAACGTCTTGAGTTTAACAACGTGAGCGCGCTCATCGAACAGGGCGGAAGCATGTGGCAGAACAGGGCCAATAATATTGCGGCTTATGAGGTGCCTAAAGGATCCAGGCTGAACGTACTTTATGCCGGTGCGTTGTGGATGGGTGGAAGAGACTTCAGCGGTCAGCTTCGGGTAGCGGCAATCACATTCCGTACGCAGAACGACTTCTGGCCCGGTCCGCTGCTGACCGATGGTTCGGCAGAAACCAACCAGGCGACCTGTCTTAAATACGATACCTTCTTTAAGACCACCCGTGCCGAAGTAGCACGTTTTGTAGCTTACAGAAAGTGTTTGGCCGACCCTGTTAACTGTGATGTCAATGAAAGTTTCCCCGGCTATCAGATTCCGCTGAGCATCCGTAACTGGCCCGGTAATAACTACGATGCCGGCTACGATTTCCAATTGGCACCTTTCTACGACGAAGACGGTGATGGTGTGTATGATCCTGAACAAGGCGACTACCCCTGGTACGACATTGAAAAAGATTTGGAGTGCGGTAACGATCGTCGTGTAACGCTGTACGGTGACCAAAACTTTTGGTGGGTATTTAACGACAACGGTAACATTCACACCGAAACAGGCGCTGATCCTATCGGTATGGAAATCAAAGCGCAGGCTTTTGCTTTCTCTACCAACGATGAGGTGAACGACATGACTTTCTATAACTACGAGCTTATTAACCGTGGTTCGTACAGACTTACCAATACCTATTTCGGACAGTGGGCCGACCCCGACGTTGGATTTGCGGAAGACGATTTCGTAGGTTGCGACGTATCTCGTGGTCTTGGCTATGCTTACAACGGTCGTCCTTTCGACCCTGCCGGAAACGGTCAGGCCGGTTACGGCTTTAACCCTCCTGCAGTAGGTATCGACTTCTTCGAAGGTCCTTATCAGGATTCAGACGGAATTGACAACCCGCTTACCACCAACATTATTAACGCACAGGATAGCCTCGGTATTCCTTATCGCGGTATCGGTATCGGTTACGGCGACGGCGTGGTAGATAACGAACGCTTCGGTATGCGTAAGTTCCTTTACTACTTCCGTAGCGACCAGACCGCTATCCTTGCACAACGTGAGCCGCAAAACGGAACGGATTACTACCGTTACCTGCAGGGTATATGGCTTGATGGAACACCTTTTTATTACGGAGGTACCGCGTACTTTACCCACCCTAATGTAGTGGCTAACGGTATGATCGAGTGCGACTATATGTTCCCCGGTACTACAGACCCCCTTAACTGGGGTACTCGCGGGGTAGCCGTACCTACTTCTAACTGGACGGAAGCCGGCGAAGGTAACACGCCTGCCGACCGCCGCTTTATGCAGTCTGCCGGTCCTTTTACCCTCGAACCCGGTCAGCGGAACAACATTACCGTAGGGGTAGTGTACGCACGTGCCGCCAGCGGTAACACTTTCGCCTCGGTAGAGAAGCTCCAGATTGCAGACGACAAGGCACAGGCTCTTTTTGATAACTGCTTTAAAATTCTTGACGGTCCTCCTGCTCCTGAGCTGACTTTCCAGGAACTTGACCGCGAAATTATTCTTTACCTTTCTAACCCGCCCAGTTCCACCAACAGCGACGAAAACTATGTAGAGCGCGATCCTTTCATTATTCTTCCGCCTTCTATGGACTCGCTGATTACGGACAACGATGTAAGAGACAGCCTGTCTTCCTACCGTTTTCAGGGATACAAAATTTATCAGCTTAAAGATGCTACCGTATCTTCTTCCAACCTGAGTGATGGCGATCAGGCTCGTCTTATCGCACAGTGCGATATCAAAGACGGCGTTACGCGTCTTATCAACTTCATCAAGGACGAAGATCTTGGCTTTGACGTACCGACGCTGATGGTAGATGGAGAAGACAAAGGGCTTCGCCACTCTTTCCGCGTAACTACCGATGCTTTTACCCAAGCCAGGCTTATCAATCATAAGACCTACTACTATATGGCGGTAGCTTATGCTTACAACAACTATAAAAATTTCAATCCGAACGACCCTACTGCGCTCGACGGACAGAAGAAAGTGTATATCGAAAGCCGCCAGTCATACGACGGCAGCCCGATAAAATCGTATTCTACTATTCCTCACATTCCCGTGCCCGAAGCGAATGGTACGCGCATTAACAGCCAGTATGGCGACGGACCTGAAATTACCCGTATCGAAGGAACCGGTAACGGAGGAATGTTTATAGACCTTACCGATGCTTCGGAGGCGTATATCCTTTCGAACAATATTATGGCGAATCCTACTTATAAAAAAGGAAGAGGCCCCGTCAATGTAAAAGTGATAGACCCGCTTAACGTTGTTCCCGGTCGTTTCGAGATTCGTTTCGATGATGGTGGTGGAAATATAGATAACGCCAAGTGGACGCTCTATGCCGCAGAAGCCATGACAGTTAACGGGCGTGTGTATGCCGCAGGCGATGTTATTACACGTGCTGACCGGAGTATTTCTGTAGTGAACGAGCAACTCGTACCCGATTTGGGGATTTCTATCGGTATAGACCAGATTTTCTACCAGCTTCGCTCTTCACGTCGTTATACCAACCTTATTCGTGCAGAAGTAGTGTACACCGACTCGTCTAAGCGCTGGTTGGGTGGCGTACGTGATGGAGAAGGAACGGCATATAACAACTGGATACGTTCAGGTACCCAGCAGCAGGATTGTGATGCGGCCAATTATCCGGATCCCAATACAGACCCCTGTATTTACAACGACTACCTCGGTTACGATGATCAGCAGATTTACGAAGGTATTCTTGAGGGAACCTGGGCTCCTTACGCCCTTTGTGCCACAGGTGCTACTACAAATGAGTATCCGCTTGCCGCGCCTATCTCCTCTTACTATTCCGGTAACGTCGGAACGCTTGGAGCAGTGCAGTTGGCAGAGATTCCCAGTGTAGATATCGTATTTACCAGCGATAAGAGCAAGTGGACGCGTTCACCCGTGCTCGAAATGCAGGAAGACCGTGCGCTTGCGCAGGGGGGAGCCTACAAGAACGAGCTTCGTCAGGCGCCTTCAGTAGATAAAAATGGAAATCCTGACGGAACCGGAACAGGTATGGGATGGTTCCCCGGTTATGCCATTGACGTCGAAACCGGAGAGCGTCTCAATATCGCCTTTGGTGAAGACTCCTGGTTGGCCAGTAACAATGGTCGCGATATGCTCTTCAATCCGACTTCTACGCTGTTCTCTCCCGCCGGTCTGCCGATTTTCGGAGGTAAGCACTATGTGTATGTCTTCAAAAACCAGCGTCGTGATTTCTTAGGCAGCAACCAGCGTATGCCTGCTTACGACGAAGGAGCTTTCCTCTACAGCATGCTGTCGGCCACACCTACTCCCGGTACTACTGCGAAACGTATTATGTGGCGTAGTTGTGTATGGGTAGGTATGCCTATGCTGGAGCCCAATTACAGCTTTAATAATCCTTCACGCATTCCTACTACTACCCGTGTCAAAATCCGTGTGGAGAAACGTTACGAGCAGTATTCTACAGATCCTGCGGTTTATTTGCCCAGCACCGCCGGTGCGGTAAATGGTTATCGCCCTATGTACCGCTTCAGCATGAATGACCTCGCGGTAGAGACTAACTACGATACCTATCACGATTCTATTCTCAGCTTGATTAATGTGGTACCTAACCCATATTACGCACAAAACTCTTACGAAGTGTCGCGTATCGACACACGCGTGAAAATCACTAACCTGCCCGAAATTTGTACCATTAAGATCTTTAATGTGGCGGGTCAGATGGTAAGGTATTTTACCAAAGATTCGCCCATCACGTCGCTTGACTGGGATCTGAAAAATCAGGCCGGTGTACCGATAGCAGGTGGGGTGTATATCATCCATGTGAACGTACCCGGAGTAGGTGAAAAAGTAGTCAAATGGTTTGGCGCGATGCGCGCATCCGACCTCGAGGCTTTCTAACCTTAACGAACAAAAGGCAATACTTTAAAAAGACCAAGACCCGTTAGTGATATGAAAAAAATAGGAATCATAGCTGTTTTTGCAAGTTTGCTCGCCGTTCCGGGCTATGCTGGCAATGAAGATCGCGTAGGTAGCGCCGGCGCCACGGAGCTCCTCATCAACCCCTGGGCGCGTAGCGCAGGCTGGGGCGATGTGGGCATCTCCAGCGTAACCGGTCTCGAAGCGACCTATATCAACGTGGCCGGATTAGCGTTTACCCCCAAAACGGAACTGGGATTTGTGCGTACCAACTGGTTGGCCGGTTCGGGTATAAAAATGAATTCCATGGGCCTCGCACAACGCATAGGTGAAACCAGCGTACTCGGTTTGTCCATCATGACGATGAACTTCGGCGATTTGGAAATCACTACCCCCGAATTGCCCGAAGGCGGTATAGGTACTTTCTCCCCGCGTTATTTCAATATCGGACTTTCTTACGCAAAAGAATTTTCGAAACGCATCTACGGAGGAATTACCGTGAAAGCCATTAACCAGTCTATCGCCAACGCCCGATCCTCAGGCGTGGCTTTTGATGCCGGTATTCGTTATGTGGCCGAAAACGATAAGCTCAAATTCGGAATTACCCTCAAAAACGTAGGTCCTCCCATGAGCTTCACAGGCGACGGATTTTCGGTACTCAGCACCCTGAACAACGGAACCGTACTCGCTACCGAACAGCGTTCGGCTAACTTTGAGATGCCCTCACAGCTCTCAGTAGGGCTTTCTTACGACTTCCTTTTCGGCGAACAGCACAAGCTGGTGGCTGCCGGTGCCTTTACTTCTAACTCTTTTTCCAAAGACCAGTTCAGAGTGGGTGTCGATTACGGCTTTACGACCAAGCGTGCTGCCTTCAACGTGAGAGCGGGTTATGTCTATGAAAAAGGAATATTCGGTTCCGATGCCATGGATCGTACCACTGCACTTACCGGTCCTACCGCAGGTGTTTCGGTGGATCTGATCACCGGCGAAAAGCAAGGACGTATCGGTCTGGATTATACCTACCGCGCTACTAACCCCTTTAACGGCGTACACAGCATCGGCCTCCGTATCGATGTGAGATAAAAAGTTTTTACTAATTTTGTTCTGACAGGCAGAAATCCCCAGTTACTGGGGATTTGCCTTTTTATATAAGTTGCAACGACTAAACTAGTCTTGTTATGGCACAATTGACCTATCTTACCAAAGAAGGCCTTCAGCGATTGAAGGATGAGTTAAAAGAGCTCAAAACCGTGGAACGCCCCCGGATCTCTGCCCAAATAGCGGAGGCTCGCGATAAAGGCGATCTTTCTGAAAATGCAGAATACGACGCGGCAAAAGAAGCTCAGGGATTGCTGGAAATGAAAATCGCGAAGATGGAAGAATTGGTGGCGAATTCGAGATTAATAGACGAATCGCAGGTCGATACTTCCAAAGTGTTTATCCTTTCCAAAGTGAAAATCAGGAACGTGGCCAATGGCGCGTCTTTTTCTTATATGCTGGTGGCCGAAAATGAAGCAAACCTGAAAGAAGGCAAAATTTCGGTCGATTCGCCCATCGGCAAAGGACTCATGGGTAAAGCCCAGGGAGAAATAGCCGAGGTGCAAACCCCCGCAGGCATGATGAAGTTCGAAATTCTCGAAATCGCACGCTGATGGCTTCCCTCTTTTCCCGAATAGTAGCCGGCGAAATTCCCTGCCACCGAATCGATGAAGACGAACGTTTCCTCGCGTTTCTCGACGTGGCACCTCTGGCAAAAGGACATACGCTGGTCATTCCCAAAAGAGAAACCGACTATATTTTTGATCTGAATGAAGAAGAGCTGAGCGGAATTTTACCCTTTGCTCGTGGAGTAGCCGCTAAATTGCGTAAGGTGGTTCCCTGCGAACGTATCGGTATTGCGGTGGTAGGACTCGAAGTGCCGCATGCACACGTGCACCTGGTGCCGATTCGCACGGCCGATGATCTCAACTTTACCCGCCCTAAGCTGAATCCCACTTCCGAAGAGCTGGCGCAGTTGGCTGAGCGCATCCGGAACGCCTGAAACCGATCACTTGATCCTATCCGGGTTATTTTTCAAAAAAGATTTCCAATCCGAAGAGCGACTTCCACCTTGTGCCGAAGCGGCCGAATTGCGCTGTAAATAGTGGCATACCGCTACCGCCAGTGCGTCGGTAGCATCCAAAAAAACAGGCATCTCCTCAATTTTTAGCAACGATTTCAGCATGGCTGCTACCTGCTCTTTAGAAGCATTCCCGTTGCCGGTAACCGATTGTTTTATTTTTCGGGGAGAATATTCCACTACGGGAATATTCCGATAGAGTGAAGCCGCAAAAGCTACGCCCTGTGCACGGCCCAGCTTCAGCATCGACTGTACGTTTTTACCGAAAAAAGGCGCTTCCACCGCAGTCTCGTCGGGTTTAAACCGATCGATCACTTCCAGCATTTTTTCAAAAATACATTTGAGCTTGTCCTCATGGCTTTCCAGCTTCTGTAAACGCAGCACGTCCATCTCGACCAGGGCAATGTGTTTACCGCTGACCCGTAACACGCCGTATCCCATAAGGTTAGTACCGGGATCTATTCCGAGTATTATGCGCTCCGGGCTTAAAATCTTACTTTTGCGAACAGACGTATGCACAGTCATTCTGCAAATATAACCAGGCTTTTTGTGTCGCTGACAGGTGCGGTGCTTTTTGTATGCGCACTTTGGATTACCTGGTACCAATTGCAGCCTTATATAGCAGACCTCGTATGGTATTCGCTTTGGCAATCTGTTTTTTCTGCTTTTTCCAGTTACGCGCTTTGGCTCCTTTTACTGATCCTTTCGGTAGCCAACGTAGCCGCCGAAACCTGGAAGTGGAAAGCGGTAACGGAGGGGGTATATCCCTTGTCGTGGCAAAGAGCTTTTACCGCCGTGCTGGCAGGTATGGCTTCGGGTTTTGTGACGCCACATCGGGTAGGAGAAGTGATAGGACGCGCATTCTGGACCGAAGGGAAAATGACGGCGAAATCTCTCTCCTTGGCGCTCGAAGCCGGACTCGTTCAGGGAGCCGTCACCTTGTGGACAGGTACGCTGGCTTTGTGCGCGGTGATGGCCGCAGGATGGCTACCGTTTTCCTGGGCCTGGCTTTCGGCGGCGGCGCTGCTGGTACTCGCATCTTTGGCTTTGGTATTGGCCTTTGTTTTTCCACAGTTTGTGAGTCGGTGCTTGCAAAAATTACCACGCTGGCGGCGAGGTAAAAAAGAAAAAGCGTCCCGAACTCTGTATTGGAATCACGGACGCGACCGACTTTGGTATTTTTTGCAGATAGCGACATTGCGGTATGCCGTATTTCTTTTGCAATACCTTATTCTCCTGTCGATTTTTGAGGTGCAGGGCGCTACACTTTTCCTTGCGGCTATGGTTGCGGTTATTTTTCTCTGCGCTTCTTTTGTGCCTTCTCCTTTTTTAGGAAAACTCGGTATCCGCGAAGCTGTAGCGGTAAGTTTGCTCGGTACGCTTACCGGTCAACCGGTAGAAGTATTAGCGGCGTCATTTAGTCTTTGGGTGCTTAATCAGGTGCTGCCCGCACTTTGTGGTGCGGTGGTTTGGCTCTTGTCCAAAAAATCAACCTTTGCCTGAGTATTATTGGATAATCGGAAGTGTAAGCCTGGCAGTAACATTGGCTTATACGGCAATGCTGATTTTTTTCAGCTATGGATGGCTGCGCCGTATTCGAACCGCAAGCAACGAAAGAGAAGCCCACGAAAAAATAACAGTGCTGCTGCCTGTGCGGAATGAAGCGACGTACCTCGCTTGTTGTCTCCAACATCTTCTCCGGCAAGATTACCCCGATTATGAAATAGTTATCGCCGATGATCATTCGACCGACGATACGGCCCGTATCGCACAACGCTACGAAAAGCAGTATCCCGACCGTATCCGCTACCTTGCTCCCGATTCGCAGCACGAAGGTAAGAAGGCTGCATTACGCAGCGCGATGAATAAGGCTTCCGGAACGATTATCGTTTGTACCGATGCCGATAGCACGGCGCCTCCTACATGGCTTCGAACGCTAAGTCGTCCTTTTGCTTCACAAAATGTGCATTTGGTAGCCGGTCCGGTGGCGATTAAATCCGGTGGTGGTTTTTTTTCGCTTTTGCAAAGGCTCGATTTGCTGGCATTGGTAGCTTCTTCGACAGGAGCCGCCCGCGCCGGACGACCTTTTATGTGTAACGGAACCAATTTGGCTTTCCGCAAAAAAACAGGCTTACAGCTTCATGAGCGTTTACCGGGTAAGGATTACGCCAGCGGCGACGACGTGTTTCTCTTGCACGCGGTGAAAAAGGCTTTTCCGGGTTCGGTGGTATTCTTAAAGAATCGGGAAGTTTTGGTGCAAACGGAAGCCTGTAAAACCCTGCGCGAATTTGTAGCACAACGATTGCGTTGGGCTGGAAAAGCAACCGCTTATCGCGACGGTTTCAGCCAAATGGTGGCCTGGTGTGCCGGTTTACAAAATCTGTGGCTGTGGGTAGCAGTGGCGCTGGCAATATTGAATCCCGCAGTATTGGGTTGGATGGTAGCGATTTTTGCCGTCAAAATGCTGGCCGATTTCTTTTTGCTGATGTTGGCAGTCCACAAGTGGAACCTGCGAAAAGACTTATGGCTTTTCCCGGTAGCTTTTTTATTTCATACGCTTTACGTGCCGCTGATCGGATTGCTCGCACCTTTTGCGACGGTTACCTGGAAAGGAAGAAAAATATAGCTGTCCCAAATAAAAAGAGCGTGAAGACGGTACAAAAAATGAACGGCCTTACGCGCTGAAATTTTTGGAGAGGAAGAAAAAATTAAGGCTGGATAAAAGGAATCATTCCCCGAACGCCCATATCCACTACCGTATCGCCTGCTGCAGGTTCATACAGATTATCGCCGCTATGCTCTTTCCATTCAAAGCTTTTATTGGTCGAAAGCGATACGGTGATGACTACATCCTGCGTTTCGTTGCCGGTGATGACGAGGTTCGTAGCCGCTCCCGAAGCATTCACGAATTGCCCGGTTACAAGGCAGGAACCTGCGGGAATCGGGGAGGTGGCAAACAAGGGATTGACCACTGTAGTAGAACCGGCCGGCGCCTGACCGGTAACGGTGTAAGTGCCAGCTCCGGGTATGGTAGCTTCAAAGCCCCAGTAACCCTGCGGGCGGTTGCCATTCACGTTTACCGAAGCGTGACGGATGGCATAACTTTGCAGGTAAGTGTTAAATCCGATGAAAGAGGCAAGCGTGCCTGTGCCGCTATAAGCACCTGATTTGAAACGGATGTTATAATTCTGATAAGCCAACGAAACGCGGAGCCATTTGTAGGAGCCCGGAGCTACATCTTTTAAGGGGATAGAAAAAAACGTTTCTCCATTGCCCGCAATTTCAGCCTTACTGAAATCAATTGCAGTAGAGCCTCCCGCCGTAGTTTCGGGTGCGCGATACAATACCGATCCGGCACCGAGAGGGGTCAGATCGCCCGGAGCCATTTCTACATAATGTGCGCTCATGCCGTTAAAGACAGGCGACTGTGCTTCATGTCCCGCAGGTAGTGTAGCCGGTTCTCCGAGGTTATTCAGGCGTACTTGTGTAGAGTCGAATTGGAAGCGAAACACCAGCTTGGGTTGGGTAGCTGTGATAAGTGGATCTTTATCTCTTTTGCAGGCCGTGGCGGCCATAAGGCAAAAAAGTGCAAAAAAGGGCAGCGCTTTCATAAGGTTAAAGATAAAAAATTCGCTTACCTGTCTTACAATCCCAATGCCATTTTGAAAAGGGTTCTTACGCTTTTTCACAAAAAAATACCCGGAAGCATTTTTTTACACTCCGGGTATAAATAGCTGTTAAATAGGATTAAAACGGCAGATCGTCCGATTCGTCGGTACCCTGACCGTAATCGACGGGCTCTCCCGCCTCGAAACCGGGAGCAGGAGCGGCTTGTCCGCCGGTTTTCTGAATTTTGTAGGCTTCGAGCGAGTTGAAATATTTCATTTCGCCGCTGCGGTTGTCTTTCCATTCGCGCCCGCGCAGGTAAAAGCCCACTTCCACTTCGTCGCCTTCGTTCAGTCCGTTAAGCAGATCACATTTATCCTGGGTGGCCTGAAAAGTAATGTATTGGGTGTATTGTGAGGCATTATCGGTCACCACAAATTCGCGCTTGCGGAATTTTTCACTTACCTGTTGTACGGGTTTGACAAGTTTGAGAGTAGCTCTTAGGTTGTACATACACTTGATTTTATTTCCGGGTTGAATTGATTAATCGTTAAAGCTGAGCAGGGTTTTCCAGGCTTCCTGCACTTTTCCTTCTTCGAGAAGCTGATGCGCATGGCGGTGCAGGGCCTCTTCCAGGGCGGCTCCCTGTCCTTCGTGTGCGAGAAATAAATCGCTTAGCTCCAGTAGCTTGTATTCGTTCACTTCCGTTTCGTCAGGCAGGTTTTCACTGTTGCCCAAACGGCCTAAATCGTTACCCGTCAAAAAACGGCTGTGGCGGATAGAGGCGGGGATACCGTCCACGCCTATCCCTATCGAAGTAAGGGGCTTTTCGACCTCAAAAAGCGCATCGCCGTGCGCACGGCAGTACCAGTTGCCACCCATGCGGGCTACAAGGTCTATCTTTCGTTGATCGATAATTCCTTTCTCATCGAGCAGCTCTTCACGGATATGGATCATCACTACCTCACAGATAATCAGATTGCCGGCTGCACCCTGATCGCCCAACTCCACTACCTGCTTTACTTTGCATTCAAGCTGTACCGGACTCTCTTTCACCCTGAATGGTCGCACAAGCTCCGATGCCAGCGGGGTAAGCCCCGCTTTTTCAAATTCGTTCACCCCTTTGGGGTATTCGGTGCTGGCCAGCGAAACCTGCTGCACCAGGTCGTAATTGACAATGTTAATCACCGCTTCGGGTACTTCTTTCACATTGTCGTAAGTATGCTTGGTGGTATTGGTGCGGCCGCTGCGCGCGGGAGAGAAAATAAGCACCGGCGGATTGGCGCTGAACACGTTAAAAAAGCTGAAAGGTGCCAGATTAGGGCGACCTTCTTTGTCTATCGTGCTGGCAAATGCAATCGGTCGTGGGCCTACGGCTCCGAGCAGGTAGCCGTGCAGCTTAGGCACCGCTATTTCTTTTGGATCGATACGTAACATAGCAAAAAATACAGGAACACAAAGGTAACCATAAATTTGCGCAGAAGCGGGCAAAAAATCCATTCGCTGAAATTTCGTAGCCTCGCAAAGGAAAGTGGCTGCACCGTTTTTTTCTCTATATTTGTCCGCGAAGCCGAAAGGCGGTTCAAAGCGGGCGTGGCGAAATTGGCAGACGCACTAGACTTAGGATCTAGCGCCGCGAGGCATGTGGGTTCGAGTCCCTCCGCCCGCACAAAAAAGAGAAGCTATATGCTTCTCTTTTTTTATGGATAACAACGAATTTCGGCTTTATTCTTCCTCCGCCAACTCTTTTATTGTTTCTATCGCTTCGGTCCAAAGCGGCCTGTGCATTTTACAATATTTAATGGCCATGGTGCCGGCTTCGATATGCAGTGTGGTCTGCTCCCCAAGCGCTTGCAGGGTGTAGGTTTCGGAATAAGTGCCCAATGGCGCAGGCGACTGCTCGTCGGCATTTTGGTAAAAGGTGATCTTGATCTGCTCGGGCTGATTTTTTACCGTAAGCACACCTCGTGCTCCTACATATCCTTCTTCGTTTTTCCACACCACTTCCGAACCTTGATTCCAGTCGGTTTCAATAAAGACCCCTTCTCCAAAGGCTTCGGCCCATTGGCGCACAGCCGCATCGTCGGTAAGCGTATGCCACACTTTTTCAACTGGAGCCTGAATCTCGATCGATAAGCGGATACTGTCTTCTTCCAAAAATTCGCGCAATGCCTGATCCAGCAGCGTATTCCAGCCCTCTTCGAAGCTCGTGGCCGAGAAATCGGCATTGTCCGAAGGAAAGGTTTCGATGCCCCGGTGGGCCACTTTTATTCGCGTACGATCGCCCTCGGGAAACAGCTCGAAGCTGACTTCCGAATCGCCTTTATAGCCCTTGTAGCGCCAGGTGTAAGAGAGTCGGTTTTCTTCACTGACTTCCGTCACTTTACAAAAATGCACGTAGGCTTTGCGGTTTTTGCGAAGCTCAAACGAAAAGGATTGCCCCGTTTTGGCCTGAAATGCGGGCGCATCAAAAAACCATTCGGCTAATTCAATGGAATCGGTGAGTGCTTTCCATACCTTTTCTTTCGGAGCGTGAATCGTTTTTTCTAAGGTGAGCGGAGCGGTGGACATGAGGAAGAAGGTTAAAAATTAGGATCTGCGAATACGATAAAATAGTTGTTTCAAAAGTAAAGATTAAACTGCGAGTTTTAATCTTCTATACCTTTCGTCGAGTAATTCCGCATACTGTTTTTGTGGAAGCGTTGGTAAAAAGCAGCGTGTAGGGGTCAAGCGTATCTATGCGTCACGCCCGTAGTAAATCCGAACAGGCTCAATACCTGATTCACTTTATCAAGCCGTAAGGTCGTTTTTCCCTGCTCCAGTTCGCGTATAAAACGGAGGCCTACACCGGCTTTCCCGGCTAATTCTTCTTGAGAAAGTTTGGCCTGTTTGCGTTGATATTTTATAAAATCAGCTATTGAAAAAGTGTCCATGTTATACCCGATCGGGTATAGCATGTGGATCTACGTGAATTATTCACATTCACCTTGCGGGGTACAGCTTTTTCCGTCGATGGTTTGCAGCTTTACCGGGCGGTTTTCTTTTTCCCATTCGGCGAAGGCTTTCTCGATGGTTTGCAGAAAAACTTCAGGTGCTTGTGCGCCCGATACCCCGTATTTGCGATCCATTACAAAGAAAGGAACGCCGCGAAGTCCCAGCTTGGCTCCTTCCTCGATGTCTTGCCGCACGGCTTCGGCATATTCGGCAGAGGCTAACATTTTTTCCACCTCTTCTTTGCCCAATCCTATTTCGGTGCCGAGCTTCACGAGTGTAGCATGATTTCCAATGTCTTCTCCTTCGGTAAAATAGGCTTTGAAAATTCGCTCTTCGGCTTCGTCGCCCAGGTTTTTCGTCTTGGCTAATTGTATCAGGCGGTGCGCATCGAAGGAATTGGCAATTACAGCCCGGTCAAAATTATAGGTGAGTCCGGCCTCGCGTGCCATTTCGGTGACCTGCTGGTGCATTTGCTGCGACCACTCTATACTTTGCCCCTTGGCTTCGGCTAAGTACGCATAAATGCTCTTTCCCGGCTGAGGCTCTAAGTTCGGATCCAACTGAAAGCTGCGCCACACGATTTCTACCCGTTCCCGTTCGGGAAACTGCTGCAGGGCTTCTTCAAATTTTCTTTTGCCGATATAACAAAACGGACATTGCACGTCCGACCAGATTTCTATTTTCATTTTCGGAGTATTAAGAATTACGATGTCCCGAGCCGTACTATCGCCCGAAGGGGTACCCGTACCCGATTCGCAGGCGCTGAAGAGCAGCCCTATCAAAAGTAATTTCAGGTTCATCTTACAAAGGTAAAATCTTCTGCCTTTGACCATCGGGGCGCTTACCTTTGGGGGGCACCGCTATCTTCGGAGTAAGCCCGTCGGCTTATTTCTTCTGGTGTGTTTCTAAATGTGTAATCAGTTGCTCGCGCAGGGTGTTTAGGTAGTTCTCCAGCTCGGCCGTGCTGATATCGCCATCGGGCTTTTGGCCCAAAGGAAGGGGTGTTTCCTCCAAATGCTGGTATAATTCAGGGAAATGTGTTTCCATTTCGGCCGTAAGCCGGATAATTTCCTGCATGATCAGATTGAGCTTTTTCATCACGATGTAGTTTTATAAAATGGCACCTCTATCTTAAATATACGGAAAAAAACCGGAAACTTTTTTGACAAACGCTTATAGTCCTGTCATCTGCTGCCGCTCGGGATCCCACACTTTCAGCCGCAGGCAGGCGATAATGTCTTTAGGATGAAGCGAAGTGGTGGTTACCCGTTGCAGCTCGGGCATTTCTTCCATCGCCTCGGGCAGGCGGTAAAAAGGAACCCGCGCATTGAGGTGATGAATATGATGATAGCCGATATTGGCAGTTACCCAGCGCATAAAGGGATTCATTTTCATGTAGCTCGACGATTCTAATGCGGCAAGCTCGTATTTCCAGTCGGCATTGTCTTTAAATTTTACACCCGGGAAATTGTGCTGGGCATAAAACAGATAAGCCCCAATACTACACGAGATAAAATGAGGAATAAAACAACAGAGCAGCCAGCCCTGCCAACCGAAAAACCAGCCGATTACCACCTGATAGCCGATATGTACAAGCAGTGCAATCAGCGAATCGTAATGTTTCCTGAAATTATTGAGCAGCGAGCTCAGAATCATACCGTAAAAAAACATGAAAAAATAACCGAACAAAATCACCAGCGGGTGACGGGTAAACAGGTATTCGCGTTGTTCTTTTTTGCTGGCACTACGGTATTTTTCTTTCGAATAAATGGGATAAGAACCGATACTCGCACTAAAGAGCTTCGAGTTGTTTTTATGATGAAAATCGTGTGAACGCTTCCATATTCCGGTAGGTGCGATGGTGTACATACCGAACACGGTGAAAAGGATTTCGGCCGCTTTGGAACGCGAAAGAATGGCCTGATGCTGATGATCATGATAAATCACAAAAAGACGGACAATGACCAATCCGGCGAGCACGCTACACAGAATTTTGAGCGAAAGGTGAAAATTGTAAAGCGTGCCGCATAGCAGCGCCAGCAGAATAAAGCAGGTGGAAAGGGTATAATACCAGCTTTTTACAGGGTTTTCCTGCGCGTAACGTTTGGTAGCTAAGATGAGTGCTTTTCCTTCAAGCATAAGGTAGTAGTAAGTGCGTATCAAAGATAAGAAAGAGAAGGCATTTAGGGAGCGGTAGTGCGTTTATGCTTCCAGCGCCGGTGACTCCACAGCCAAATTTCGGGTTGATGCAAAATGTCTTTTTCCAGCTTGCGGGTATGCAATTCCGTAATCTCGCCCTCTTGGGTGGTTTCCGGATGCTCCGTGAGCATTTCGGTGCTTATCTCGTAATATCCTCTTTTTTTGCGGTTTACGCTTACATAGACTACAGGCAGATTCAATTTTTGTGCGATTTTTTCGGTGCCCATAAAAATCGGAGTATCCTGGTGCAGAAAAGTAGTCCACCAGGCGCGCTCGGGCGAAGGGGTTTGGTCGGCGATAAATGCGGTGGCGTTTACTTCCCTGCGGTTTTTGACCATTTCCCGGAAGGTATCTTTCATCGCGTAAAGCCGGGTGCCGAAACGGGTACGCATACGGTAAATCAGCCGGTCGAAATAAGGGTTGCTCAAGGGGTGATAGATCACGTAAAGCGGTTGCGGAAACCTCAGACTGAAAGCGCTGCCTGCCCATTCCCAATTGCCGAAATGTCCCATTACAATGATAAAGCTTCTTTTTTCCTGGTCCAGCCGATCGAAAAGCTGTACGGTATGCGCGTCAAAACGGCAGCGGGCTGAGGCTTGCGCAGGCGAAAAAGTAAGTGTTTTGAAAGTTTCCAGTAAAAGATCACAGAAGTAACGGTAAAACCGCCGTTCTATTGCCTGTCGTTCTTTTTCGGAAAAAGAAGGAAATGAGCGCTTTAGGTTGGAAGAGACAATTTTACGCCGGTACCGCAGTACATAGAACAACAGTACAAACAGCATATCCGACAACAGGTAAAGCAGCGGAAAAGGAAGCAGCGATACCAGGTACAGAAAGGGCAAACAGAGGTAATATGAAAGCGCTTTCATAAATTTTCGGCCCGACAAGACTCAGGGTTTCTCGCCAAAGAAAAGAAACTTTCCTCCCTCTGCCATGCCTGTGGCACAAAAATCCACGTTTTCAGCCAAATTTTAACAGCAGGACCTGAAATTTCGACGACAGATAAACATCCGGTTTGCTAAAAACTGTGTAACTTTGCGGGTCATTTTCAGCCCCGGGTAATGCCGGGCACTTGAGCAATCGAATTAAAAATTTTTAATGCCGCAGCGCAAAAAACAATAGTCAGATGAACATTACACAGGAAAACGCGGGAGAACAGCGCCTAATCATAAGGGTTGCTCTTAACCCTGAAGATTACAAGCCGGGTTACGAGGCAGCCGTAAAAAATTATTCTAAAAAAGCCACTATCAAAGGGTTCCGTCCGGGGCACGTACCCGTGTCGATGGTCAAAAAAATGTATGGTAAAAGCCTGTTAGCCGAAGAAGTAAACCGCCTGCTCAATGATCGTCTGTCGGCCTATATCGCCGAACAGAAGCTCGAATTGCTCGGGAATCCCCTTCCGCAGGATGAGGGTAAGGACTTTGACTTTACGGAAGATGCAGCCATGGAATTTGCTTACGAAGTAGGTCTGGCTCCTCAGTTCGATCTGGCCCTCTCAAGCCTGAGCGTGCCTTATCAATCGCCCCGCGTAGATGAAGAGCTGGTAACCCGACAGCTCAACGATATCCGCCGCCGTTACGGAAAGCTCGTGAACGCCGAAGTGTCTGAACCGACCGATATGCTGCTGGGCACTTTTACCGAGCTCGATGAGCAGGGTAATCCGGTCGAAGGGGGTATAGCGCACGATTCGACCATCTCAGTAGAGTTCCTCCACGAAGAAGATCTGAAACAACAGTTGAGCGGCCTCAAACCCGGCGATCAGGTTAATGTCGATCCCCGTAAAGTATCGCACAGCCTTGCCGATATGTCGTCGATGCTGGGTGTGAGTCAGGAAAAAGCCCGTACGGTAGGCCGTAACTTCCGCTTTACCATCAATGAAATCAAACGCGTTGAACCGGCCGAGCTGAATGCCGAATTTTACGACCGCGTATTCGGTGAAGGAAAAGTAAGTTCAGAAGAAGAGCTGAACGGCCAAATACACGAAGATCTAACCAGAGCCTTCGGGTTCGATAGCGACCGTATATTCTATCGCGAAGCCAGCGAAAAGCTGCTCGATACCGTAGTGATTAACCTTCCCGACGAGTTCCTCAAACGCTGGATAGTCGCTACCAACGAAAAGCCTATTACGCCCGAGCAATTGGAAGCCGAATACCCCTTTTATTCGCGCGGACTCAAATGGCAGCTTATCGAAAACAAAATTATCCGCGATAACGATATCAAAGTAGGCCGCGAAGAAGCGCTCGAGTACGCCAAGAGCTACCTCAACTCGCAGTACGCCCGCTACGGTTTGCCCCCCATGGACGATGAACGTGCCGCTCAAAGCGCAGAACGTATCCTGTCTAATCAGGACGAGGCCAAACGCATTTACGACGAGCTGTACAACCGCAAAGTGATGGCTTTCCTGAAGGAAACCGTGACGCTCGATCGCAGTGAGGTCTCTTACGACGAGTTCCGTAAGCTCACCGGGCAGGATGCCGAGCATACGCACGACCACGACCATGATCATGACCACGATCATGATCATGCCCACAGCGATGCAGAGCACCACTGAATATAATTCTTATTTTTAGCGGAACCTTAAACATTTAAAACACGCATTTATGTTTCCGAAAGACGAATTCCGAAAATACGCCGTAAGGCACCGGGGCATTAGCAGCCTCCATTTCGACAGGTATGTGGAGTCGTCGATGACCCCCTATATCATCGAAGAACGCCAGCTTAACGTAGCGCAGATGGACGTGTTTTCGCGCCTGATGATGGATCGTATTATCTTTATGGGTACGGGCATCAACGATCAGGTGGCTAACATTATTCAGGCGCAGCTCCTGTTTCTCGACTCGGTCGATGCCAAAAAAGACATTCAGATTTATGTCAATTCTCCCGGAGGTTCGGTGTATGCCGGGCTGGGTATCTACGATACCATGCAGTACGTGTCTCCGCAGGTAGCCACCATCTGTACCGGTATGGCCGCTTCAATGGGCGCCGTATTGCTCTGTGCCGGCGCAACCGGTAAACGTACAGCCCTGAAGCATTCACGCGTCATGATCCACCAGCCGCTTGGCGGTGCCGAAGGACAGGCATCCGACATCGAAATTACCGCGCGTGAAATTATGAAGCTCAAAAAAGAGCTGTATGAGATTATCGCGCTGCACTCGGGTCAGACCTACGAAAAGGTATATAGCGACAGCGATCGCGATTACTGGATGACCGCGCAGGAAGCCAAAGAGTACGGCATGATAGACGAAGTGCTCGAACGCAGTAAGTAAATAATGAACTTTGTTCGACCCCTGTAAGCGAAGCTTGCAGGGGTTTTTTCTCTTTGCAAAATGAAAGATCGTAATCAAGACGGAAAATGTTCGTTCTGTGGGCGCTCCAAACGAGAGGCGCAGGTGCTGATAGCCGGTATTACCGGGCATATCTGCGAACATTGTGTGCAACAGGCCGAGCAGATAGTAAAAGAAGAGTTGTCGCAAAAAGCGCAGCAGGGGCTCGAAAAGCAGGTCAAGCTCTCGAAGCCGAAAGAGATTAAAACCCTGCTCGATGAATACGTGATAGGTCAGGAAGAAGCCAAACGCGTATTATCAGTGGCGGTGTACAACCATTACAAGCGTCTTTTACAGCCTCCTTCGCGCGAAGATGAAGTCGAAGTCGAGAAATCGAACGTGATATTAGTGGGCGAAACGGGAACCGGTAAAACCCTGCTGGCCCGTACCATTGCGCGTATGCTCAACGTACCCTTCTGCATTGCCGATGCTACTGTGCTTACCGAAGCGGGCTACGTGGGCGAAGATGTGGAAAGTATTCTTTCCCGCTTGCTCCAGGCCGCCGATTACGATGTGGCTTCGGCCGAACGCGGTATCGTATTTATTGATGAAATAGATAAAATTGCCCGTAAGGGAGATAACCCCTCCATCACACGCGACGTGAGCGGAGAAGGCGTACAGCAGGCCCTGCTCAAGCTGCTCGAAGGTGCCGTGGTGAACGTGCCACCTCAGGGCGGACGTAAGCATCCCGAACAAAAAATGATACAGGTCAATACCCGCCATATTCTTTTTATCTGCGGAGGTGCGTTCGACGGTATCGATAAAATTATCGCCCGCCGCGTCAATACGCAAACCCTCGGTTTTGCAGGTACGGCCGCCGAAAAAATCGACCGCGAAAATATCCTGCGCTATATCAGCCCGCGCGACCTGAAAAGCTTTGGACTTATTCCTGAACTTATCGGGCGTTTTCCGGTGCTTACGTTTCTTAACCCGCTCGATCACGATACCTTGCGCCGTATCCTCACCGAACCCAAAAACGCACTGGTAAAACAGTACGTAAAGCTCTTCGAAATGGACGGCATCCGGCTCACGTTTGAAAAAGAAGTGATCGATTTTATCGTCGAAAAAGCCGTCGAATTTAAGCTTGGTGCACGCGGACTGCGCTCCATATGCGAAGCGGTGCTCAACGAAGCGATGTTTGAGCTGCCTTCTGAAAAGAACGCACAGGATCTGAAAGTAACGCTCGATTACGCGCGCCAAAAATTCAGTAAATCTTCGGTCAATACACTCAAGGTAGCCTAAGTCTGCTTATCGCTTTTTCGGCATTCTCTGCTGCTTTGCGGTGCTTATAATGGTACCAGCGACTGGTAAAGCCGCGTTTCATTAGATCGTCGGTTTTCCGCATCAACGTGAGGTTGAAAAGTCCCCGCAGCTTTTGCCCCATAGAAGTATCTGTCGAACGCAAACTTAATGCAAAGCCGCCTTCTAAGTAATTCATGTAATGCCAAATACCGCTTGGCATAAACAGGGTTTCGCCGTTTTCAAGAAGTGTTTCGTAGCCTTTTACGGATTTTAATCCGGGATATTTTTCATAATCGGGGCGCTCCGGATCGATGTAGCTCTGCACCATAAAAGGCAGGCGATAGAGCAGGGAAGAATAGCGATTGTCGAACAGCAACACGCGCTTTTTGCCGGTGAACTGGGTGATAAATACATGCGACAAATCCATGTCGTAATGCAGGTACACGATAGAACCTTTTCCGCCGAAAAACAGCATGGGGTATTTTTTCAGGAAGCTTTTGCAAAGTTGATCGGGGTAACTGAAATCCTTTACAAGCTCGGGCAGGTGATTAAAAATATTGAACAGGAAAATTCGCAGATCGCAAGGGCCTGAGGTAATGCGATCGAGGTATTCTTCAAACCGCATGATATAATCGGGCGCGTTTACCGCAGATTGCGGCTTGGGCAAACTGTTGTCATATACCGGTACGCTCAGGTGTCCGCCTGCCTGTTTGAAAAAATCGGTATTCCATTTGTTCCGGGCAGGCCAATCTTCGGTAAGCTGCTCTATAATAAGCGGCTTACGTGGAATCAGGTATTCGTGGCGAAACGTTTCCGGATCGATGGAACGAACCCTATCCACCGCTATAAGTTCCATAAATAGAGAGATATAAAGGATAACTAAATCGTTATCAAAAATTACACACTATTCCGGAAATTTACAAGGGCGCTGTTTTTTTCAGCGTAAAGTTTTCCCGACAATCAGCAGGTCGGCATATTTTTCGTCGAGCCGGGCTACGGCCGGAAGGGTGCCCCAGTTTTCGAACCCGAATGAATGGAAAAGCGCTAAGCTGGCCACATTGTGCGCAAAAATAAAGCCGATCAGGTTTTCTATTCCCATGCCCGGTGCTTCGCGTAAGGCTTTTTCGAGCAGCGCAGGTCCTATGCCTTTTCCTCGATAGGCGCGGCTTACATAGAGTCCTATCTCGCAGGTGATTTCATACGCGGCTCGGCCGTAAAACGAATGAAAGCTCAGCCAGGCCACCGGTACTCCTTTTTCGAGGGCTACCCACAAAGGACGTTTGCCGGGCTTGTGTGAAAGGAACCATGCTTTTTTTTCTTCCACGCTTACAGGTTCCAAATCGGCTGTAGCTTGCCGATCGGGGATGGTCTCGTTGTATATAGCCACAATGGCCGGGAGATCGCTCAAGAGGGCGTCGCGTATTTCCAAGTGTTGAAAATTTAAGCGGAACGAACCAAAAGTAACACTTTAAACGCTGTACCTTTAGGGCGTTCATCAAAAAACAGGCGTTATGCAGGCTTACCTCGACTTGCTCCGGCATATCCTGGAGAAAGGCAACTCCAAAACCGATCGCACCGGTACCGGCACGCTCAGCACGTTCGGTTACCAAATGCGTTTTAACCTCGAAGAAGGGTTTCCCTGTCTTACCACCAAAAAGCTCCATCTCCGCTCGATTATCCATGAGCTGCTTTGGTTTCTGAAAGGGGAAACGAATATCCGTTACCTGAAAGAGAATGGGGTGAGCATTTGGGACGATTGGGCCGATGAACAAGGTGAGCTGGGACCTGTGTATGGCAGTCAGTGGAGAAGCTGGCCTACACCCGAGGGGCAGCATATTGATCAGATTCAAAACCTCCTCGATCAAATCCGGAAAAACCCCGATTCGAGACGGCTTATCGTCAGCGCCTGGAATGTGGCCGAGGTCGATCGTATGGCCTTGCCGCCCTGCCATTGTCTGTTCCAGTTTTACGTAGCCGAAGGGAAGCTTTCCTGCCAGCTCTACCAACGCAGCGCCGATACTTTTCTCGGAGTGCCTTTCAATATTGCTTCGTACGCCTTGCTTACGCTGATGATAGCACAGGTCTGTAAGCTCAAGCCCGGCGAGTTTGTCCATACTTTCGGCGATGTGCATTTGTATAACAATCATCTCGAACAGGCACAGTTGCAGCTAAGCCGCGAACCCCGTGCGCTTCCGCGTATGTGGATCAACCCTGAAGTAAGCGATCTGTTTGCGTTTCGTTACGAAGATTTTAAGCTGCTCGATTACGACCCGCATCCGCACATCAAAGCCGAGGTATCGGTCTAAATTCCAATGAGAGTAAGCATAATTGCCGCAGTCGCCTCTAATCGGGTTATCGGGAAAGACAACAGCCTTATTTGGCACCTGCCCGACGATATGCGTTTTTTCAAAGAAATGACACAGGGACATTGTGTAATTACCGGTCGTAAGAATTACGAATCCATTCCTGCGCGTTTCAGACCCCTGCCCAATCGTACCAATATTGTAGTAACCCGTCAGGAAAATTACGAAGCGCCCGGTGCAATAGTGGCCGGTTCGCTCGACGAAGCCCTCGAAATAGCCCGTGCCAAAGGAGAAACGGAAGTGTTTATTATCGGCGGCGGACAATTATACCACGAAACCCTGCAGCGCGGATTGGCCGATCAGCTTTATCTGACTGAGCTGCATGCCGCTTTTGAAGGCGATACGTTTTTTCCCGTTTTCGATAAAAACGATTGGCACGAAATATCCCGTATTCCGCATATTGCCGACGAAAAGCACGCGTTTCCCTTCGATTTTACCGGGTATAAGCGCAAACGCTGAATCGAAAAAGCTTAATTGATTTTTCTTCCGCCTACCACTTTTTGGCTGGCCTGGCTCTTGTTGAGCTTTTTAAGCTTGAACACAAGGTAGGTATAACCGCTTCCCTGCGAAGCATAAAATGTCTGGTTACCGTAGGTTAGCTGACCACGGCCATCGGTCCAGCTATCGGCCAGCAGCTTGTACTGTCCGTTGGCAGAAGTAGCGCCGAACACGAGCACTTTGCCTTCGCCGGTTTCAAAGCTTACCGCCAGCTTGTCCGAATCAACCACTTTCTCGACTATGCAAGGTGTACCTTTTTTAATGAGAATACGGCTTTCCTGACTTTTGGACGAAACTACCAGCGAGCCTTTGTCGGTGCCGGTATTGTTGACACTTTCTTTGTTGTAAAGAATGATGTCTTCAGAAGTATAAAACTGAATTTTCTTGATCTCCGCTTCGGTAAGCTGATATTTTTGTTTTATCGCGTTGGTAAAAGCAATTTTGCGTGAACAGCCTGCCAGCATAAATGCAGCCAGCGAAAAAGTCAGTATGTAGCGTAACATAGATTCCGTTTAAGAACTGTAAATATCAAATTTTATTCCAAAAAGAACGCATTATTGCACCAACATATTGCAACCCCTGATATCACTGTGATCCAGACGGCCTATAATTTCGAACGAACCGTCGGCATGTACACGTCCGAGATCGTCGGTGGCCAGAAAGCTCAGCGAGTCGATGTTGGCCAAATCGATGAGGTTGACCGCACCGCTTTTGCCGGGAGCCATATAAGTCCAGGGATCGTCGGCTTGCCGTATCCGTACTTTCAGCCAGGGCGGACTCTGAAACAATCCTTCGCCTTTGCTGTATGCCTGCGACAGCAGCTCGGTCATTCCGTATTCGGAGTGAATAGCGTTTACCCCGAAAGCATGGCACAGTGTATCGTGCAGCGCTTCGCGGGTCATTTCTTTGCGTTTGCCTTTCATGCCGCCGGTTTCCATCACGAGGGTATGTTTCAGGGAGAAACTACGGTATTCGGCCAAATCGAGCAGCGCATGACTTACGCCGAGGAGCAGGGTTTTTTTGCCTTTTTGCTCCAGATCTTCAAGCTGTCGGCACAGCGCTTCGTAATCGTGCAGGTAAAATCCGCTTTGCGGCGAGGCGCTTTCTTGTATAAAATGTTCGACCATATAAATCAGCGAGCTGCCCTGTCGTTCGAGGTAACCGGGAAGCAGGGCCAAAATAGTGTAATCGCTTGGGGGGCCGTAAAAAAGACGGAAACTGCGCAGGGCATTGTCGAGGTAAAAGGCAGGGTCTTTTACGTAATGGCGGCTGGTAGAGAGTCCGGTGGTTCCGCTGCTGGTAAATACCGTAAGTGCCTCGGGCTTATCACATTCGAGCCGGTGACTCTTAAAAAAGCTTACCGGTAGGAAAGGAATTTCTGCTAAGGTTGCGACACGACCGGGATTAATACCCAGCAGTTCGATAAAGGAGCGGTACACAGGATTGGCCGAAGCCTGGTAACGAAATATTTCGAGCGCCAGCGCGTTAAAATCCTGTCCTTGCCCCACATGAGCTATTTTTTTCCTTAACCTGGCAGCGTCCATTTTTCAGTCCGCAAAGGAATTTGTAAATTTAATCCGATGAATCAACGTGTAAAGATAAGTCTATTCCTGATTGGCTTGTCGGTGGCAATGGTTTCCTGCCTCAAGCCGGAATCTTTTCCGCCGGAACCTGTTATTGAGTTCAAAGATTTTCAGCGGGCGGGCGATTCGGCTTACCTGTATGTCAATTTTACCGATGGTGATGGCGATGTGGGGCTTACCGAAAATGAGACGCAGCCGCCTTACGATCTTTCGAGCCGGTATTATTACAACCTGTTCATTGCTTATTATGAAATGGTGGACGGCGTATGGCAAGCGGGGCAGACCATTCCCGAAGGCAATCCGATAGAGTTCAAATACCGCGTACCGGTGCTTACTCCCCGCGGGCGTAACAAAGCGCTCAAAGGTGAAATCAGGGTGATGCTGTCGCCGTATTTTTATAACCCGACCTCGCCGCATTCGGATACCATCAAATACGAAATACAGTTAGTCGATAAGGCGCTTCATCCGAGCAATGTGGTCGAAACGCCGATGATTGTTCGTTAATTGAAAGAACAAGAAAGGAGTCCCGAAGGACTCCTTTTTAGCGTTTGTGTTATTTCGTTTTAGAAACGGGTTTTTAGTATCACTCCGCTTTCTGATTTTTGAAAATGTTGTTTTCGCCATACGCGGCTTGCAGGTACTTTTTCCTTCTTTTCTTGGCGCCCATTGCATACTTTTTACCGGTAAAATACGATTTGGTAAAAATCAGGACGGTAGCTGTCAGAAAACACAAAATGGCTAAAATGCTTAGCAGAAGTTGTGACTTCTCGGTGGTGTAACCCAAAATTGCTGCCGTGATGATAAGGGCCGCACCGGCAAAAAAAGCTACGAAAATAGCCCTGTCAAAGCGTTTGCGAACTTCTTTTTTTGCTGTTGTTTCCTTTTGCATCTCTTTTTACTTCATATTAATTTAACAAAATAATACTATACTAAACGCAAAAGTAGCCAAAAAGTTACTTATATTATAGCCCTTCGGCATTATTTAATATAGCAGGGCGTGTGGGTTAAGTTTAGCGCCGATGTAAAACAGCCGTAATAAATTCACCCGCTTCTTCGTAATAGTTCAGCAGCGTGGAATATACCATCGCGCTTCTGGCGGGTAATTCCTGCCCCTCGTGTTCCTGACCCGGCATACCGGTTTGTTTCAGCCTCTTTATCATCGCAGCGATATCGATAGGGTCGGTTTTGTCGGATTTTGTGTGTCCCTGACTGAACTTTTCGCCCATATTTTCCAATCCCTGTCTGAGCAATGGGAAAAAGCTCCGGATATGATTCCGTTGTCCCGGGCTGAACCAGATTTTTTCCCTGAATTTCTGTTCCATTACTTTGCCGATCTCAAAAAACACGTGCGAAAGATCGTCCATGTCCTGCACGGTTTCCGTTAGCCGACGCACTTCTACCGACGACTCGGTGCTGATGTCCATTCCCGCAATGCGGCCGTAATACTCGCGTACCAAAAGCGTGATGTGATCCGATTGGTTTTTGAGTGCTTCCGTTTTTTTAAGCTGCGCCGCAAATTCCTGTGGTTCGGTAAGCGTAAGCAGCTTTTCACAACAGTCAAACATCTCTTTGTGAAGACGGGTCAATTTCTCTATTCCCTTATTCGCTTCTACCCGCATAAGCTCGGGTGTGCGTATAAATCCCTGCGACATGACCTGTAGCCTAAAATCGCTTCGTTCGTTTTGTGTATAGGGTATCAGCCAGGTGATAAGCTTTTCGAAATAAGCGGCCAGCGGTATCACAAGCAGCGCTGTGCCTACGTTGAAACCGCTATGCAGTAAGGCCAGTGCAAAAGGTCTTGCTTCGGTGGTGTCGTTGGGCGATCCGGCATCAAAAAGAGCAGCGGTGCCGTAGTTGAGCGCTTCGACCAAATAAGGGAAAAAGGGCAGTGCGAGCAATACTCCGCACAAATTAAAAAGGGTGTGTGCCAGCGCGGCCCGTTTGGCATTGCGGTTGGCCACGATAGCGGCAAGGTTGGCGGTAAAGGTGGTACCGATATTTTCTCCCAGCACCATAGCTACTGCCATGTCGAAAGGAATAATGCCCTGCTCGCTCAGTACAAGGGTAAAAGCCAGCATAAGGCTGGAAGACTGTACCACCATGGTGAGCAACATGCCCGTTAGCAAAGCCAGCAGCACCGATAAAAATCCAAGACCGCTTAGCGAACCGATAAAAGCAATAAACCACTCGCTGTGTTCCAAATCTTCGCTGGCACTGCGAATAAAGCCCAGTCCGATAAGCATTAGCCCGAATCCTACCAAAAATTCGGCTACCGAACGGGCCGCCGTACGGCGCATAAACAGCAGCGGAAAAGCAAAGGCCACACCGATAAGTCCGGCGTATTCGATGTTGAGCTTCTGTGCCGAATAGGCAAACAGCCAGGCTTTGATAGTTGTACCGATATTGGCGCCTGCGATCAGGCTAATAGCCTGACGTAAGGAAACGAGTCCTGCGTTGACAAAACCCACTATCATCACGGTGGTAGCGGTAGAGGTCTGGATGATCATCGTGGTGAAAAGTCCGGTGAATAAACCACGCACCCGGTTCGAGGTGAGCGTGTTCAATATCTCGCGCATACGGCTTCCGGCCACTTTTTGCAAGGCTTCGCTGCTGGTGCGCATGCCGTACATAAACAGCCCGAGCGCACCAATAATGATCAGCAGATATGTGAGTCCCGAAATCATGAGGAAATGCAAATTTACCGGGTCGGCCGCTCTCCCGATCCTTTCAGGGTTAATTTTATGTTAAATAAAGCCCTGTATTCACTTTAAATTTACGTAAGCGAAAAAAAAACGGCAGGTGCCTGAGCCTCTTTTTAGTGTTTATCTTTCTGAATTACAGTATGTTATTGTTTTTGCTCACGCATTCCAATGTGATCATAATGTTAAGAAATTCTTTTTCCGGCGAGATATAAATCTACCGAACGACTTTCCGACTGTATCTGTTTACGATATTTGGCAAAAATTTCTGAGATGTTTGACCTGAGTACATCGGTTTTAGTCCTGCTGATCATTTGTATTGTATTTGCTTGCCTGTTCGAGTTTATCAATGGTTTTCATGATACGGCCAACGCGGTCGCTACGGTTATTTATACCAACACGCTAAAACCCGGTGTGGCCGTAGTTTGGTCCGGAATCTTCAATTTTTTCGGGGTATTTGCAGGGGGAATCGCGGTAGCAATGGGTATTGTCGATTTGTTGCCGGTCGAAATGCTGCTGGAACAAAGCGCTTACAACAGTATTGCGATGGTGCTCGCCCTGGTGCTTAGTGCCATAGTATGGAATTTCGGCACCTGGTATTTCGGGATTCCCGCTTCCAGCTCGCATACCCTCATCGGATCCATTCTCGGTGTGGGACTTGCGTTTTCACTCTTGCCCGGCAACGAGTTTGGCTCGGGAGTGAACTGGAGCAAAGCTTCCGATATAGGCTTGTCGCTGCTCGTTTCTCCGCTTTTCGGCTTTGGTATGACGATGCTGCTGCTTTACGTGTTTACCAGTTTTGTGACGAATAAAAGAGCCTTCGAATCGCCCAAGCCGGGCGATCGCCCCCCGCTTTGGATAAGAGGTATGCTTATTTTTACTTGTACCGGGGTGAGCTTTTTCCACGGTTCTAACGACGGACAAAAAGGGGTAGGACTGGTGATGCTGATTCTTATCGGTGTAGTGCCGGTATATTTTGCGCTGAACGAGTCGGCTGTACCCAGCGCCCATCTTCCACAGGTGAAAGAGATACGCCTGATGCTCGAAGAGGTGGATGCGGCAGCGCTTTCGGCAAAAGACCGTGAGACTTACCAGGAAATTTTAGTCAAAACCGAAGAGGTAGAACAACTGATTGCGCCGGCGTCTTCGGTCGAAATGATTCCCCGCGAAAGCCGTTTTCACCTGCGTAGCGATATTTTATATGTGACGCGTAAAACCGACGGACTTGTAAAATCAGGTGCTATCGAGCTCGACGATACCGAGAAAAAACACCTTAAATCGCAGTTTAAAGGGCTGCGCGAAATTACCGATTACGCCCCTACCTGGGTGCTGGTTATGATTTCGCTTTCGCTGGGTATAGGTACAATGGTAGGTTGGAAACGTATTGTGGTTACCGTAGGTGAAAAAATCGGGAAAACACACATGACCTACGCACAGGGTGCCAGTGCCGAGCTGGTAGCCGCCAGCACCATCGGGTTAAGCACCTATTTGGGCTTACCGGTAAGCACTACGCACGTACTTTCTTCGGGTATTGCGGGAAGCATGGTGGCCAGCAGCGGACTCAAAAACCTGCAACGTAAAACCGTACGCAATATCTTGCTGGCATGGGTGCTGACTTTACCGGTGACTATGCTCCTTTCGGCGCTGCTCTTCCTGTTCTTCAGGCAGATTATCTGATAAAACCCAGTTTTCGCTTATAAGTTGGGACTGCTGTCGGCCGTTTCTTTCTCGTTGCTCAGCTCTTTTACGTCCGATTTGATTTTCCAGGCCAGCTCAGCCAGCGGAAGATCATTATTGTCGGTGCCAAACGGATCTTCAATTTCTTCGGCCAGCATCTCAAGGCTTACCATTACGTAGAAAATAAATACCGTAATGGGTACAGACCAATATTCGAAATCGGGAATAAGACCGATGGGCAGCGTGATGCAGTAAATAAAAATAAACCTTTTCATAAAGACGATGTACGAAAAGGGAATCGGCGAACTTTTGATCCTTTCACAGGCCCCGATAATGTCGGTAAGCTGGCTCACCTGATTGTCGAGTATAATAAGCTCTTCGCCCGAAATGGCTTTTTCGCGGTGACAGATACTTAGCCTTTTGTACAATGCCGCTGCGATGGCATTCGGAATATGGCGTTTGTGTTCTATTTCGGCCCTTAGCTTTTCGCTCAGATCATTTATCTGAAAATTACGGTATCCGCGCAAGTGTAGCTTTACCGCATAAGGGTACGCCGCCAACAGTTCCCGCATTTCTTCGGTATATGACTGATGGCTTTCGGGGATGAGCGCTTTGAGCTTAATGGCCAGGTTACGCGAAGTGTTGACCAGTGCGCCCCACTGCTTGCGTCCTTCCCACCAGCGATCGTAAGCCGTGTTGGTGCGGAATACAAGGAACAAACCCATTACGAAACCGATGAGCGCGTGTACGCTGATCGCATTTTTGAAAAAGCTTACGCGGGTAGAATACGTCCACAACAGATAGGTGAGCACACCCGTATAAATGGCCATAAAAAGCATTTCAGGAAGCAGCGCCCTTAAGGTATCGCTTCGGTGAAAGCGGAAGATGTTGCTGAACCAGGATTTAGGGTTGTTTTTTAGCATGTATCTGGGGTTTAACCGTATGTTAATGTTCCGTTAATCGACAGGTGGGATAGAGCCAGTACTTTAACCCAAAATTAGTGTAAATGAAGGATTTTCGGATCCTGATAGTGGATCATCACCCCCTCCCCGAAAGGAAAGCGTTGTTGGAGAAATACGGGTATCGGGTTTCGGTGGCTTCATCGGCAGCCAAAGGTATGGAATTGGCCCGGATTCGTCAGCCTGATCTCATTTTTACGGAAGTCGATCTTCCCGATACCGATGGCATTGAATTTTGTCGTCAGATTCGAAAGATCAATACCCTCAACAGCACCTACTTCGTTTTCCTTTCAGACCGTACCGATAATTATGTGCAACTGATGGCTTTTGGCTCGGGTGCCGACGATTACCTGCCCCGATCGTTGGGCGACAGGCTTCTGTTGGCCAGGATACAGGCGTATTTTCGCAGACTTTCTCTGCCCGCTTCTTCTCGTAGTGAACAGGAGAAAGGCATTTCACCGCACGTGAAAATTGATTATGAAAAATACCTCGTGCTCAAAGACCGTCAGGAAATAGAATTGCCTCGAAAAGAATTTGAAATTTTTTCACTGCTCTTTAAAAATCCAAGGCGTGTGTTTTCCCGCCAGGAGATCAAGCTTGAAATTTGGGGACAAAGCGACGGTGTGAAAAGCCGTACCATCGATGTGCACGTCAAAAAGTTGCGCGAAAAACTGGGCGAAAACCTGATTAAAACGGTGAAGGGTGTGGGCTACAAGCTTGAGTATGAGTAAATCGGTTTACTCGCGGTAACCGTTATCCCGCATCAGATCGTAAATCTCAAGCGGTGTCAGGTAAAATTTTCGCTTGAATGCTTTATAGCTTTCGGGTATCTGCAAAGAAGTTTGTACCTGTGAAGAAAAGTCGTAAAGCTGCCAGCCAAGTCCTCGCTCTACCGTAATCTTGTCGGTCATTTTTTCAAAATTCGAACGAAATTCGGGCTGTTTATAGCGACGCGCACAATGCACTATCTTTCGCATTCGTGTATCGGTATAATAAAGCAGATGCGCCAACTCATGGCCTATCAGCCCTACCCGGGCGTTGAAGGTAAATGCCTGTATCAGCGGACTGGTGCCTGTCGAATCACGGTTTACAATCAGCAGGTAATGCCGTTTGTGCGGGCGGCGAAAAGCGGCCGACCAAATAGTAGGGCGCGCTTCCATTGTAGTAGCGATTTTTTTTTCACGAAAAGTAATGCGTACGTTTTTCAGCTCGGGGTAATACGAGAGGGCATACAATACTTCGCTACGCAGGTGCTCGGGGATTTTTTTCCGTTTGCCAAAATGCATGGATAATGAATCTTCCATCAGCTTCACGTCTGCTGCCTTTACCGTGAGTGGTGCGTGAGGAGAAACGACAGACTGTGCCTGCAAAGGAAAAACTCCGATTAGGCAAAGGAGCAAGCCGATAAACGAAAGCTTTAAATCGCTAATTTTAACCACACTGTAAAAGTACATGAAAAAGCTGTTATTCCTTTTTGTGTGGGTGATTTCGGGTTTTCCTGCCTTCGCTCAGTCCACCGATTCTGTACAGATAAGACGGATCTACGATTTTGCGCTTACCCGTGCCGAATGTTATGAAAACCTGCGTTACCTCTGCAAGCGGATCGGACATCGGCTCAGCGGTTCTCCCCAAGCCGAAGAGGCGGTCAGATGGGGTAAAAAAGTGATGGAAAGTTACGGTTTTGACAGGGTGTGGCTGCAAGAGGTGAAAGTACCCCTTTGGGTAAGAAGTGAACGTGAAAAAGCCTGGGTTACGATTGATCCCGGAAAGGGCGCGTCTAAACATACACAGGATTTACGCATTACGACTTTGGGTGGATCGGTGGGCACCGAAGGAGTGCTTAGCGCAGAGGTTGTAGAAGTGCAAAATTTCGAAGAGCTTGAAAAAGCGGGGAAGACCCTCGAAGGTAAAATCGTGTTTTTTAACCGACCTATCGATCCGACCTTTATCAATACGTTCAGCGCTTATGGCGGTTGCGTGAATCAGCGCGTGGAAGGCGCCGTGCAGGCTGCACGGTATGGAGCGGTAGCAGTGCTGGTACGCAGCGTAACGCATTTGCACGACGATCATCCGCATACAGGCACATTGGTTTATCGCGACAGCGTGACTCGCATTCCGGGTGTGGCGTTGAGCACCCTTTCGGCTGATGCGCTGCACGACTTGCTACAGTCGGGACAAACGGTGAAAGTTTCACTCGATTTGGGCTGTTATACCGGCGAAGATGTGCTTTCATACAACGTGATAGGCGAACTTACCGGCACTCATTATCCCGATCGTATTATTGTGGTAGGCGCACACCTTGACAGTTGGGATTTGGGCGAAGGAGCGCACGATGACGGCGCCGGAGTGGTGCAATCGATAGAGGTGCTCCGTATTTTTCAGAAGCTGGGCATTCGTCCGCGTCACACCTTGCGCGCCGTATTATACATGAATGAGGAAAACGGAAATCGTGGCGGTAAGCTGTACGCCGAAAAAGCCGGTGAGTCGGGACAGTCACACATAGCCGCTATCGAAAGTGATCGCGGGGGCTTTGCCCCGCGCGGCTTTACTATGGATGCACCGGATGCTTTGTTCCCCACGTTTCTTTCCTGGGCAAAGGTGCTTGAAGCTTACGAGCTGCATATTTTTGAAAAAGGGTATGCCGGTGTCGATATATCGCCGCTTAAAAAGGTATTTCCGGGCATCTTTCTGCTGGGCTTTGTGCCCGATTCGCAACGTTATTTTGATTACCACCATGCCGAAACCGATGTCTTCGAAGCGGTCAACAAACGCGAGCTGGAACTGGGTGCCGCAGCCATGGCCGCCGTGGTTTATCTGATAGATAATCGTCTTCCTGTAACGAATCCCTGAAGGTTTCCGGATGTCGCTTGTGATTCCTCGTCGGCTGTAAGCACAAAATCTTGAAAGCAAAACGAACCATACTTTGGCTGGCGTTTTTTACGCTTATTTCTTTTCCACTACTGGGGTATGGCATTCACCTGCTTTTCGGTCAGGGCGAATTCCCCATAGCTTTTCCTGCATGGCCCGAGGTACTTTACCTTTGGCTGCTGGGCATAGCTTTCGGTGCGCTGGCCGGAGAATGCGCCTGGCGACTTATAGCTAGCGAATTTATGCGTCCGGTGCGTACGAGGTATGGATCCCTGATAGCTTCATTGCGCTTAAACCGGATAGAAATGCTTTATATCTCCGTTTGTGCCGGGGTCGGAGAAGAAATTCTGTTCAGAGCGGCAGTGCAACCCCTGCTCGGACTGGTTTGGACTTCTTTGCTTTTTGTGGCCCTGCACGGGTACCTCAATCCTTTCGACCGTCGCCTTTTTGTATATGGACTCCTGATGACGGCGTTTATCCTTATCGTCGGTATTTTTTTCATTCAGTTTGGCATCTGGCCCTGTATAGCGGCACATATAGCTATCGACTATGTGCTGCTCCGCCGCCTGTCAGCCTTGTAAGGCTTAGCCGATCTTCTTTTTCTTCAATTACCGGAACAAATAAAAAAACGTCCGGATAATAATATGGCCTGTTTTTTGCCTTTTGACTGAGTGAACGGTTAGGTTCATTTAGTATGCGAGCATAACTTTCGAGAAGCATAACCGTTTAATAATGAAAGAGGATTTTAACAAATATTTAAGATATGCGGAGGAAACCTCAGACCATTATAAGCGTCTAATCATTAAAACCTAAAGCCATGAAAGACCGATCAAATCTTTATGTAGGGTTGGTTCTGGCATTTGTATCAATTGCCTCAGCCCTTCTGATTCGCTTCTTCGGATAAACGAATGAATGTGAACCTTTAAGCATCTTATGGATGCTTTTTTCCTTGCATTTGCCGGAAAAAGTTCCGGATAACTGCCGATTTTCGTTAACTTGACTACAAAATCAGGCAGATGAAGCACGAATACCTTCATGAATTATTGCGGGAGCATAAGACGGTAATCGTTCCCGGTTTGGGCGCTTTTGTGTCGAACGACAGCCCCGTAGCTCCGGTTATTTTTAACGAGTATCTGAAGTTTAACGACGGCACCGTAGCTTCTTTTTTGGCGCAAAAAGAAAACCTTTCGCTCGAAGAGGCAGATAAGAAGTTAGAAGTATTTGTAGCCGGGATTATTTCCCTGCTCCAGTCGGGTCGAGATGTGATATGGCCCGGTATCGGTCGTTTGCGGAGAAATGAAGCCGAAGACAAGCTGGAGTTCGTATCCGATCCGACAGCCGGTGAGGCAAGCACTCAACCGTTATCTGCTGCGCTTACTCCGCCTCCTGCGGTAACGCCCCCTCCGCCTGAACCTGTCAGCGCGGCACCTGAACCTCCTCCTGTTCATCCCGAAAAAACAGCCGAACCGCCAAAGCCTGTACCGGCTCCCGAACCCGCACCTTTTTCCGAACCTGCCAAAGTAAAACCTACATCCACCGAAGCACCGCTGCGTAGAAAAACACGTTGGAAAGTTTGGCTGGCGCTCGTACTTCTGGTCATTGCCGGTGGAATAGGCGCGTATATTATGCAGGAAGACCTGTCACGCCTGCTGGGATTGGTAGCAACCCCTACAGCTAAAGCAGAACCCGCTCCTGCTAAAACACCGGAGCCTGACGTAGTCGTGCTCGAAGAAGAAAATCTACCGACCCCTATAGATACTGTGGGAGAAGAAGCACCGATACTTGAAGAAGAATTAGTGCCGTCAGCATCGGCCGAGGTGTTGGCCAAACCTAAATCCGCCCCCGAACCGACCGCTAAGCCGCATACGCAAGCTGAGACACCCAAATCTACCGTGTCGCCTGCTGTTTCGGGCGAGTTTTACGTGGTGGTGGGCTGTTATCAGGAAACCGTAAACGCCGAGCGCATGGTGAATCGCCTGAATGAGAGGGGGTTAAATGGAATGAACCTGGGTACTTACGGTGGACTGATCTATGTGGCCGCCTATTCTGCTTCCAGCCTTTCCGAGGCCGAAAGCAAAGCGGCTTCTCTGCGCAACGATTTCCCGCAAGCCTGGGTTTTTGCTAAAAAATAAACGGTCTTTCTCTTCCTTACACCGTATCTTTGCAAGCAATCAACAAGGATAGGTGTGGAGCGAATCAGTATAGGCGGAGTAGATGAGCATTTTAATTATCCCTGGAAAAAAGTCGTTGAGGCGCAAAGACTACAATCCCTGGGTATCGATCTCCGTTGGATAGATGTGCCTGGTGGTACCGGCGATATGACCGGTATGCTCGATCGGGGCGAGCTCGATATGGCGGTATTGCTTACCGAAGGACTTATTCCTTATCTTCTCCGGCATCGCAAGGTGTATCTGCTTAAATTTCATGTAAAGAGCCCCCTTCGCTGGGGAATACATGTGGCCAATGACGGACCGGTGAAACAGCCCGAAGCAATTTTTTCTCATCGTTTTGCTATTAGTCGCCCGGGTTCGGGTTCTCAACTGATGGCACAGGTACATGCCCGTAATAAAGGGCTTCGCCTGCGCGACGATCAGTTTGTAACAGTAGGCTCTCTTCAGGGTGGATTGGAAGCTTTGCAACAAAAAAAAGCTGAAATATTTCTTTGGGAAAAATTTACCACTCAGCCCTTTCTCGAAACCTATTCCTTACACTGCATCGATGAGGTGCCTACGCCCTGGCCTTCTTTTGCGCTGGCCGTAAACCGTGAGCGCTGGAATGCCAATCCCGAAAAAATACGCGCGATCGCTCAGGCCGTATCCGAATGTATAAAAGAACTGGAAACAGCCTCGGATACGACTTCCGTAATTGCACAACGCTACGGACTTACATTTGCCGCTACCCAACGTTGGCTGCGTGAAACCGTGTGGAGTAAAGAATCGGGTGTTTCGGAGAAAGAACTTGCTACCGTATTGCGCTCGCTGGTAGAAAACGGACTGCTTACTGCCGACGAAGCGAATGTGTCTGCCGAAGAGATCGCTCCTCATTGGGGAACTTGAGCGCTTATCCGTATTTTTAAAATCAAATGAGGTATATATTCATCACCGTATTTTGTCTGTTGGCTCCATTGGCGGCAATGGCTCAGGTAATACAAGCTTCGGCTTCGTTCAAAACACCTGCTGAACTGAAAGAGTCTTCGGGACTTGCACTTTTCGGTTCCGATCTGATTTCGCACAACGACAGTGGCGATTCGGCGGTATTGTATGTCATCGATCGTAAGGCAGGCTTACGGCATTCCATTCGTATTCGCAACGCTGTGAACCGCGATTGGGAAGAAATTACAAGCGATAGAAAAGGAACGTATTTCATCGGCGACTTCGGTAATAATGCCAATAAGCGAAAAGATCTGGCGATCTATCGTGTAAAATTGACCGCCTCTGATAAAGAAGCAAAGGCAGAAACCATCCGTTTTTCGTATGCCGACCAGCCCGCTTTTCCACCTTCGCGCAGTCGGTTAGACTACGATGCTGAAGCAATGGTTTGGTGGAAAGACACACTGTTTGTGTTTTCTAAAAACAACGCCAAACCGTATAACGGTTACGTCAGGATGTATAAAATCCCGGCGGTTCCGGGCGAATATCAGGTCATGCCGGCCGACAGCTTTTACACCGGAAAAGAAGGCTATTATGAATGTTCGATAACCGGTGCGGCGCTTAATGCGGCGGGCAATAGGCTCGTACTTATCAGCTATAACCGGCTTTGGCTGTTTACCGAATTTTCGGGCAGCGCCTTTTTCAGAGGTAATTATGCCCGCTACGATTTTGATAAATTCTCCCAAAAGGAAGCGGTCTGCTTCGACGAGCAGGATAACCTTTGGGTCACCGACGAACGTTCGCTCGGATTGCTGGGCGGACGGCTTTATTACTATCCTTTGCGCGATTATGCCAGCGGATTTATTTCTTACACTTCGCAAAGCGTAAAATTTATAAACCTGCGCGCCGATACCACGCAAAAAGGGACGTATCAGCTTAATTATACCTTTACCGAAAAAGGAGATTACCGAATGCTGATTACCGACGAAAAAGGAACACAAATTGTAAACCATATATTGCCCTTATCGGAAACGGGCGCTCCGCAATCTATGGCACTTCAGGTCGATGAAAACACCTACATGAACGGTACGCTACGTGTGTTTTTAGGCAACCGGATGGTGTATGCGTATCGCTTGCGAAAAATGAATTATGAGTAAAGCGGTTATTTTCGATATGGACGGCTTGCTGATAGACAGCGAACCGATTTGGAGAGACACGGAAAAAGAAATTTTTAGCAGGGTCGGAATTTCATTAACCGACGAAATGTGTTTTCGTACAGTGGGCTTGCGTATCGACGAAGTGACCGATTACTGGTACTCGATCTATCCCTGGACTCACGTTCCGAAAACGGAAATTACGGAAGCTGTGATAGAAGGAGTGATACGCGAAATTCGTGATAAAGGCAAGGCGCTTCCCGGGGTTTACAAAGTACTTGACTTTTTTCAGCGAAGAAAAATCCCTATGGGCATCGCTTCGGCTTCTCCGAGCCGTATCATCAATACGGTGGTCGATCGGCTGGATATACGATCTTATTTCAGCGTAATTCACTCGGCCGAAACAGAACAATACGGTAAGCCTCACCCTGCGGTGTATCTTAGCGCCGCGCGAATGCTGGGGGTGAATCCGAGAGAATGCATAGTGTTCGAAGATTCATTTAACGGCATTATTGCGGCCAAAGCTGCACGTATGAAAGTGATAGCTGTTCCTGAGCTTCTGCACCAGGGTAAAGCTAAATTCCACGCCGCCGATTATCAGCTTGGTTCGCTTGATGAATTTTCGGAAGCCTTATGGGCGAAGCTCAAGGTGGGGCAATAATTTTTTCAGACGCAGGTATTCTTTTTCGGTTTCTTCCGTAAAACGCAGGTGTGCTTCGGTATCGGGGTGCAGCGGCCTGTGCCGCATACGTTGGAAAAGTGTCGAAACTTGTGTGGTCAGTTGAAGTGTATCGCTTTCCAAAAAGGTAGCGCAGAATTTTTCCCAGGTATAGTGAATCGCATTTTCGGAGGGATGCACCAAATCAGTGTTAAAAAAACGGTAATCGCGCAGATCGTCCATCACAATTTCGTAAGCGGGAAAATAAATTACCTGTGCAAAAGTCTGCTCCAGCTCGCGAATGGCCATGTATAAGGTCGATTTGCTCCACTGGTTTTCGGTAAAGCCGTCTTTCAAATGGCGTACCGGACTCAAGGTCAATACAATTTTCAAGGCAGGATTATAAGCGGCAAGCGCTTCAAAAAGTAAGGTATATTCCTGCACAATTTCTTCGATGCTTAACTTTCGTTTCCTAAAAAAATGCCCGGGTAATTTATGGCAGTTAGCAACCGTCTTCGCGGTTTCGGTATGTTCGTAAACCCAGGCCGTACCAAAGGTGATCAGCAGGCAGGAAGCACGGCGCAGCCGTTCCCGGTTTTCGTGAATTGTTTCGTTAATTTTTGCCAAAAGCAACTCAAGCATAGTACCCGAATAATCGCTGTGCAGGCTGAAAGAATGCCAAAGCTCATTGTGCCTGAAAAAATCGTCGGGGGTAAATTCGTTGCCTTCGATCAGTGTATGTACGCAGTTTGCAATAGAAGAAGGATTAAAAAGCGTACCGAAAGGATTTATTCCTGCGTCGAAACCACCTTGCCGCAGGCGCTGTCCGATGTGATCGGTAAAGCAGGAACCTGCCAGTACCACAGGGTGATCGTGACGGATTTTAAAGGAAGATTCGGCGACGCGGTATTCCGTACGGAAATTCATGCGTTAAAGATAAGAAGCCTGTTAATGATTCAGGTAGATAAAAGGTTGAAAATCGCTCATTACCTGATAGATAAATACCATCAATACAGCGGTAATCAATACCTGCGCTGCCATTGGGAATCCGGCAAAACGATCCTGTACCCGCGCTTTTAGCCTGGAAGGCAGCCAATGGATCACAAAGCCTGTCGCTATCGCCAGGAATATGGCCGGATAACCGGTAATGACCACCTTTTCCAGCATTTCCCAACTGAAATTGAAATTGTACCAAAGATGCGATAAGAGGTTTTCGGCGTCTTCCGTTTGGCGCAGCCTGAAGAAAATACGCGTAAAGGTGATGAAGTTGAACGTAAGAAATATTTTCCAGAAATGCACCAGGAAAAAACTTGATTTTTCGTACGGACTTATGCGTTTCCAGTATTTATATACCACGAGTCCTACACCGTTGAGTCCACCCCACACAATAAAGTTGAGCGTGTTGTCGTGCCAAATACCTCCCAAAATCATGGTAATCATCAGGTTCATATCGGTAGTAAGAAAACGACCTATCTGTGGAAACAGCCAGCCGGTAATGCTTAGTATGCTGCTGATGCCCACGCAATAAATCAGTATGCTGTACCAGGGAATATTCAGGTAACGCTCAAAAATGAGGCTTACAAACACGAAGATGAGGAGCAGACAAATGAAAGAGCCCACGGTGCTGCGGCGGTTTCCGCCCAGCGGAATGTAGAGGTAATCGCGTAGCCACGACGAAAGTGAGATGTGCCAGCGTTTCCAGAATTCGCCCACATTACGCGCCTTATAGGGTGAATTGAAATTGTCGTTTATCCGAAAGCCCATTAGTCGCGACATACCGATAGCCATATCGCTGTACCCGCTGAAATCGCAGTAGATTTGGAGCGAATACGCCCACATGACCAGCACGCTGATGAAACCGGGATAAAGCGTGGGATCGATCAGGATACGATCTATAAAATTTACGCCGATGTAGTCGGCAATCACGATTTTTTTAACCAGTCCGCGGAGGATGGTAAAAAGTGCCTGCCCGAATTCGTAGCGGCTCAGCTTAAACTCGCGGTACATCTGCGGTACAAACTCGCGCGAGCGCAGGATTGGTCCGGCGATCAGGGCCGGAAAAAAGGTCACGAAAAAGCCGAAGTCGAGCACATTTTTCACCGGTTCGGCCTCGCGCCTAAACACATCGATGACGTAGCTCATGGTGCGGAACGTGAAAAAAGAAATCCCGATTGGCAAAATGATTTTATCTACACAAAAATTGTCGCTCCCGGCAAGGTTATTGAACCAATGTGCAAAATAGTTGAAGCTTTCGTACTGCGTGTGAAAAAGCTTGTTGAGCGAATCGGTAAAAAAGTAGGCGTATTTGAAAAAGCCAAGCACCACCAGATCGAGGGTAAGTATCGAAACCAACCAAAGTTTTCGTATTCCTTTCCGTTCCGAACGTTGAATAACAGTACCCGCGTAATAATTTACGATCACCGAAAACACCAGTATCACGATAAACAGTCCGCTGGTTTTGAGGTAAAAGAAAAGGCTTGCGGCGAGCAGAAACAAATTACGTGCGGCAACTCTTTTGTTGAGCAGGGTAAACCCGAGATACACCAGTCCGAAGAAAATCCAAAAATCGAATTGCGAGAAGGTCATCGGCATATTCGACAAATCCGGATTGTCGCTCATTCGGGCGCTGAGATCTTCGCAGCGAAATTGCGGGAACCGGGTAAAGAGGTCTTCGAAACGCGTCATTTAGTCCGGGTTGCTGAGTTTGAGTAATCGTTTGTATTCAAATTCTTCGAGGTACTTCAGAAAGGCTTCGAAGAAAAGATCGCCTTTCAGCGCGTATCCTTCGTTGGTGAAATGCACCCTGTCGCGGTGCATCAGGTTGTCTTTGAACCAGCGGTTAGAAGAATTGAAGCCGCCCATGATGTCGTAAAAATTCCAAACCCCTGCGCCGTATTTTCCGGCTAACTCCTGTATTACATCGCGCATTTTTTCGACGTTCCTGTTCGGATAACGGCGGTAATAATACGCGTCGTTGGGCACGGTAAAAAGCAATGCGGCGTTCGGATTTACGCGAAGTACACGCTGTACCAGCGCTTCGTAATTGGCTTTGAAGGTTTCGGGCTTAAAATCGGCTGCAGGTACGTTGGCATCGTTGGTGCCTATCGAAATTATAAACAGGTCGGGCGGAAGCTGTGCCAGTTGTTTTTCAAAATCCTGACAGCGCAGGTAATGCGAAAAAGCCGCTCCGTTAATGCCGATGCTGTTATAGACAACTCCCGGCCGCTTGTTCATCAGCTCAATGCCGTATAGGGTAAATTCGCCGCCCAGGTTGTCGGGCAGCATACGTTGTATTTGCAAGGGTACGGTGTCGTATTCTCCGCGCAGCGAAAACAGGGTATAGCCCGCTGCAGAATCCTGTAAAGTGCTTTCGACCCGAAGGCTGTCGGCAAAAGAGACCCAATAGGCCGGGCTCATGTTATGATACACTTTTACGCTACTGATGGGGTAGCGATGCGGTTCTTTTTCGCGGTAAGAAATTTTGATCGAGGCGATCGAATCGCGTGTGCTGATGGAAATGCCCGTTAGTCCGAGCAGCGAGGTGTCTTTGCGGTTTACGCAACGCACATTAGTCCATTCGCCGGTATATTCGCTGCGGTAGTTAGAAGGATTGTTGGTTTGTGCGGCGGTAAAAGGAAACACCAACCCGCGCGCGCCGGTCAGCTCGGGCCACCAGGTGTTGAGGTAGGTGCGCATACGGTGCGAGTAGAGGTCGGCCTGTATGTGCGATCCGCCGATGTGGTAGATCACCAACTGTTGCTTGTGGTAATTGATCAGGCTGTCGAACTTTGCATAAAAGCGCTCAAAAGCGGGTGTTTCGCCGTTGTAAAAGCTAAATCGGTTCTCAGCGTAGCGGATGTAAGGGTATTTTGCGGCTGTGAGGGTATCGATTACCCCCATCAGCGAATCGCTGCCGAAATCGTCAATTTCTTCATGCTGTGCTATGGCGGGTTTGTACCCGCATAAGAGAAGCATCATACAGAGAATGCGCGTTTTCATTCGGCTTTTCCTTTCTTCACTTCAGATTCATGCTTCTTTGCCGCTTCCGTATCCTGTAACTCTGTTGTTTTTTTCGTGGTCGGTTCCGAACGTTTGCAGTATTGCTGGTATTCGTGTAGAAAAGCGGAGTAGAACATTTCGGCTACATACCTTGCTCCTCCGGGTGTAAAATGCACATAGTCTTCGCTGGCCAACTCCTTATCGACCCATTCGGGCATGGAGTTTTCGCCGCCCATAGCGCTGTAAATATCCCAATAGGCCGCTCCGGCTTTGAACACTTCGGCTTTCATTTTTTCAATAAGCAAGGGAAGTAAGGGATAGGTGACAAATGTGCCGCCTTCTTTGGTGGACATATCCGAAGGACCGATTACGATAATGGGTGCTCCGGGTCTGAGCTTTTTCAAATGGTTGAGCTGCGCGCGTAGCAAACCGGCGTAATGTGACGCCCCGGCTTCCGTTTTTAAGCCCGGCACGCTGTTGCCTCCAAATTGCATGATGAACAAATCCACTTCCAAATCGGCATACATTTGCCGCAGCAGGCCGTGATCGGAAATGCCCACGAAATCGCCCGAAGAGCCGCGCATGGCCACATTATCGAGCGCTATGCCATAGTTGCCGTCGAGACTGAATCCGTAGATATCCGGACTGTCGGTTCCTGTAAAGACGTAACGCAGCTTTTGAGGGGTTTCTTCAAACTGCAGCTCCAACGTATGATAGGCGGCATCGGTAATCAGATCTTCTTCGTGAATCAGCTCGTCGTTGAGAAAAACCTGTACCAGTACCGGCGCTTTGCAATTGCCGTAAAACATCCTTACGCGATTGTATTGCCGGGCATTACCGAAAGCCTGGCGGTGCGGACTGATTTCGATCCAGCCCTCTTGCGCAGGCAGGTTACCGGGTAAAGAATCGCCGCTAATACCTGTAAAGCGTGCAAAGGAGCCCATCGAGCCGAATTTGCGGTGCAGTACTTCTTTTACCGGATAAGGAAAAATCGTATAACGTTTGAAATTGGAAGAGACATTTTGCTGGAAAGAAATGGTGGGGTATTGATTATAGCCTGCAATCATTCCCGGTCCGTTGCCGCCGAATTTGGCCTGAAGCTTTTGGCGAATGTATCCGCTCATGCGATCTCCCTCGATTTGTGAATCGCCGTAATGGATGATGCGCACAATGCGTTTGCGCTGACTCAGCGCGTCGGCTTTTTCAAAGAAGGGGTAAAGTATGGCCGGGCTTTGGGTACCAAACTCGAGATACTGTGGGTGGTTTTCGTCTTGTGCTGCGGCTTCTTTTTCCGAAGGGTCGCCCATCATTTTTCCAAAGCGATTGGCGTGCTTGCGTCTCTCAGGAAGGGGCGTTTCTCCGTCTGTCAGACTCGTGTCAATGTCTTTGAGGATACGGCTTACCGCTTCTTTCTTTTCTCCTTTTTTCGGTGGATTCAGAAATTGCGCGAAGCTCGGAAAACGAAGCGTATATTTTTCGCCCAGCGGAATGCCCTTTTCCGGGAAAAACAGCGAAGCCAGCAGCAACAGGCTGAATACCGAAAGAATAAACAACAGGATACGAAAGGGGCTGATGGGTTTCAAAATAACCGCAATTTGAAAGGTAAAAGTAGCAAGATTGGTGGGAGACGGGTGCTTTTCGGCGAAATCTTTTTGACAGCAGCGTATGGAAAAAGCTACGGTTTTACCGGTAAATTTTCAGCTCGCAGCGACGATTGGCGATATGATTTTCTTCGGTGCAGGGTTCGGTCTCGCTACAGGGTACCACCGGCTGGGTGTCGCCGTATGCGATACTTCGTATGCGTTGGGCATCAATACCTTTGCTGTGCAGGTAATGGCTTACTATTTCGGCCCTTTGTTGAGAGAGTCGGCGGTTGTATTCTGCCGCTCCCCGGGTGTCGGCATGGGCTTCGACGCTCAGTTTGAGCGTAGGATCGCTTTTCAGCAGACCGGCAATTTTATCCAGCACCGCGAGTGTTTCGGCCGATAGGCTGCTTTTTTCCTTCTCAAAATAGATCAGATAAAGCTTTTCGGCAAAACCTATCGTTTCGTCGGCCAGCAGGCTCGGACGATTCCGTTTTTCGCCCCAGGGCGAATAAATAAAACGACCCGCCCGGTCGGGGTGTAAAACGGTAATCTCGTGATTTAACGGACGTTTTAACGCTACTTTCAGCGGGTCATCCGAATGTGTATGAATCACATAACGTTGTTGGAGGGGCAGGTGTATGGCACGGAAAAAACCTTCTGCATCGCTTGTATCGTTATAGAGCGTTTGCCCGTTTTCATCGCTGATGCGAAAAGGGATTTTTAGGTTTTGGTCAAATTTTCCGGAAAACGCCAGCGTGGGCGGTATATCGGGAGGGAGAGAAGCCCTGGCCTGCCAGTTGCGACTGCTATATGCTTCGGGTAACCGGATATACGTGTAAAAACCGTTTTCATCGCTTTGCAGCTCAGCGATTACGTATCCTTCTTTACTGAATAACAATAGGGTATAAAGTTTCGAAGCATCGCTTTGCAGCAAAAAATTCATGTCGGAAGGCAGGTTTTCGAAAGTAAAGAATCCTTCCGATTCGGTATGGCTGCGCTGTAAAATTTTACCCTGCCTGTCGGTGAGCTTGATTTCAATGTGCGTAGCGGCCTGCTCGATTCCTTTTTCTGAAAGAAGCTGTCCGTATATTTTGCGTGTAGTGTCGCTTAAAAGAGCGCTAAGGAGCTGCGGATCGAATTGGCGGTAAAGAAAATTTCCTTCCGGATCACTTAGTAAGCAGAGTTTTTGTTTCTCGGTATCGTTCCCGATGAGAAGCCTTATCCCGGCTTGAGTGGTGGCGGCCTTCAGGCGTAAACGGTCTTGTTGCACGATGTCGGGAAAAAGGAAAGAACCGTCTTCGCGTACCAGGGTTCGGGCTACGAGCCGGTTTTTGCTGTCGAAGATCTGTAGCTCTATTCCGGATGCGGGTACAGATTTCGGCCGTAAAAAACAGTACCCTTTCAGGTCATGCAGATAATACGCTTCGGGAAGATTTTCCTGCGCATACAGAAAGATGCTTTGGCCGCACAAAACCATTGTTAGGAGCAGCCGGCAGAAAGACTGTATAAGAAAAGAGTGTTGCATAGCCGGGTTCTCTTCAAAGGTAGCGCAGAAGAAGCGGCTTATTTCTTTTTGGTTCTGTTTTTTTCCCTGCGGATCGGATCAGAATGAAAGAAATAACGAAAATCGACGGTAAGAAAACTGCCCTTGAGATTGAGCGTGGTATTGAACAGCTCAAGGTTATTGCGCTCGTAATTGATACGTGTGCGGGCAATGTCTTTAAAAGGCCAGTGCAAAGAACCGCCGAGGTAGAAGAAGCCCGATTTTTCGGTACGGTATTCAAAGCCTACGTTACCGGTAAGCGCAAGGGCGAAGAGTCGGGTGTTCATGCGCGAAACCTGGTGAAAACGCCGGTCTTTCGAAAAAGATTCGACACTGGAGGCAAAAGCGGTGACCGATACGCCGAAGGCATTGTTCATGTAAACACGATCGCCTAATCGTACGTACACCAGGCACTGATTCGGGATTTCGTAAGAAACGATTCCGTACTGGGATGTGCCTTCTCTTTCGGTGTCGAGATCACGAAATTCCATACGGTAATTGCGGCGTATGTAGTTGATGCCGGTTTCGTAAGAGATGCTGCGTGTAAACCCACGGCGAATTACCATACCGAAGCTGTGTCCCCAGGTGGGCGTATTGCGCACCCATAGTGGCCCACTAAGACTTTCGACCGATCCTGATCCGAAAAAACGGCTGGCAAAAATGGGTTTGTATTGAAAACCTGCGGTAAGCAGCCGTTCCTGCGCCCGGGATTCCGGAGTCAGGAAATAACAGCAGGCAATGAGAAGCCAGCGGGAGGCGATTTTTATTCGGATACTCACTTTATATAAACGAACGGTAGCGCATTAAGGTATGGGGGCGATCAGATTCAGGCTTCTATCCATTCGGTGACGTATTCGATGGGTCTTCGTTGTCCTTTAGGCCATTCTACATCGGGGTATCCGAGGTAGAAAAAGCCGAGACAGCGATCTTTTTCCTGCAGGCCGAGAAAGGTTTTCATGCCGGGGGTGTAGGTTACTCCTCCGCTTCCCCAGTAGGCTCCCAGTCCGTAAGCAGCAGCGGTAAGGTACATATTTTGCACGGCACAGGCTACCGCTTCCACTTCTTCTATTTCGGGTATTTTTTCGGTTTCCTGTCTTTTCATGCAGATTGCGATAATGGCCGAAGCTTTGAGTGGTCGCTCAAGCAGCTTGCGGTATTTGCCTTCGTCAAATTTTTCTTCGGGGGTAATTTCACGGTAGTGAGTGGCCTGAAATTCGGCCAGCTTTTTTAAGCCTTCGCCCGAGAATACTTTGAAACGCCAGGGTTGGGTCATACCGTGGTTGGGCGCCCAAATGGCATTATTGAGCAGCTTTTCGATCAGTTCGCGGTGTACTTTCCGGGTGCTGAACTGTTCCGGAAAAATAGTGCGGCGGTCTTGTATAACGGCAGTAATTTCGCTCAGGTTATGTCTCATGGTGGTACGAATGTGGCGCAAATTTACGGTTTAAATCCGGCGCTATCCAAGCCCGTAGCTTTCGTTTTTTAGCAATTGCCTGTCGGTGTGGAGTGTATAATGCGCGGTATGAAGTAGGAAAAAAGCGCTGTTTTTTGTAAATTCGCATTCCTTTTTCCTGAAATCATTCTTAGCTCATCGTATTTCAGACCCGTTTTCAGGTTTTAAACGGGTGCATTCAACGGTCCCGGAGCAGTGGCGTTCCGGGACTATTTTTTTACAGCCTGCTCCTGATTAATTCTTTTTCCAGCGGAAGGTTTCGATGAAATGATGTACATCGTGCGTCAGAAAATCGAGCGAGGGTCTGAGCGAATCATAGTTGGGACGCACCGAAAAATACAGGGCTCCGCGTATAAAATGCGTGGTGGTATCGGTCAGGTAAAATTGCAGCGGTGAAGCCGCATTTCCTTTTATGTGATAAATAAGTCCGTACACCTTTTCTTCGGGATTAGCTACGTTTTCCTGCTCAATGGCGGTCGCTTTTACCGCGTGCTCATAAGCCATGCTGTGACAATCTTCGATATAGCCCTGCAAATTGTTCGAAAGGGATTTGTAGGTAAGGTGGAGCGTGGCTTTGAACGTGGGGAATAATATGTTTTTGCTACAGATTTCTTCGGGGTTAAGCCCTTTGTGTTCGACGAACGAATAAGCGGGGGTCTCGAACAGATAAGGGCAATCGCCTTCAAATGCGGTGTATGATTTTTCGGGAAAAGTAATGCGCATATAGCCTTCGGGCTTGGGAATCGGAGTTTCTCCGCTGCCGCAGGCGCTCAGCAGTAACAGGCACAACAGCAGTCCGGGGAAGCTGAATTTCCCACTTTTCCCGTTTTCACTTTCTTCGGCTTGAGGAAGGGTCACTTTCACTTGTTTGATACGGCGTTTATCGGCCGCCTCGATTGTAAAGGTATAATTCCGGAACGTTACCTGTTCATGCGGCACCAGCATTTTTTCGGATTGCTCCAGCAGAAAACCCGCCAGTGTGTCCGATTCGCCCTTGGCCGCTTCAAATTCCTCGCCGTCGATACGCAGTACCTTATAAAGGTCGATCAAGGCTGTTTTGCCTTCAAACACGTAGTTCTGATCATCGATACGGGTATAGGCGATGTCTTCGTCGTCGAACTCGTCGGTAATTTCACCCACAATTTCTTCTATCACGTCTTCGAGTGTGACGATACCCTGTGTGCCGCCATATTCATCTACTACGATAGCCAGGTGTACTTTATTGTCTTTAAACTCTTTCAGCAGGTCGTCGATCTTCTTGGTTTCGGGTACAAAAAAAGCTTCGCGAATCAGCGACTGCCATTCAAAACCGGTTTTTTCGCTCAGGTGCGGAAGCAGATCCTTGATGTACAGCACGCCTTTGATCTGATCGAGCGAATCTTCATATACCGGTACCCTTGAGAAGCCCGACTCAATGATTTGTGCCAGCAGGTCGGGATAAGGCGTGTGAAGCTCAAAGGCTATCACATCCATTCGCGGTTTCATAATCTGTTTTACGCCCGTTTGCCCGAAGCGCACTATGCCCTCCAGCATTTTTTTCTCTTCGGCCGAGGCCGATTCTCCGTGAAGCGTAAGCTCTAGCGCCTGACCGAGCTCATCGACCGTGATGCCCTTACTTTTTTTCCGGATTTTTTTATCGATAAGTGTAGTGCCTGAAACGAGCAGACTACTTAGCGGCGAAAAAATGCGACGCAGAAAAAGCACCGGCGAAGACATCGACAAGGCAACTCCTCGCGGATTACGGCTTGCATAAAGCTTGGGCATTACTTCTCCGAAGAGCAGCAGTACAAAAGTGATGATCAGCACCAGCACCAAAAGCCGCATCAGCTCCTGTCCGGGCGTTACGCTTAGCAGCTTATCAAGTGTGGCAGCCGATAGTACGATGATCGCTACGTTGAACAGGGTGTTGGCAATGAGTAGGGTAGCGAGTAAGCGCTTGGGCTTTTCGAGCAGGGAATTGACCCGCTCATGTGCGGCAGATTTAAGGTTCCGCATTTCTTCTTTATCGCCCGGAGAAAGCGAAAAGTAAGCGGTTTCGGATGCGGAAACCAGCGCCGAACAGATCAGTAAAAGCAATATGATAAAAACGAAAAGGAAGGTGTCTGCAGAAGGATTTTGCAGCGTGAACAATAGCAGCCCCGGCGGGGGCTCAAGACTCGAGGGTTCCAATTTCAGCAGTTTGGTTCAACAATACACGGCTCAAAAGGGCAGGTCGTCATCGCCGTTGGGCTCGTTATAGGTCGCTTGTGTATTTCCGCTTTCGGGGGTTCCGTAACCCTGGGTGGGGGTGCTTTGCGGTTCTCCGGCCGGATTGCGCGACATCATGACCATATTATCGCCGACCACTTCGGTGATGTATTTGGTGACACCGTCTTTATCTTCATAAGAGCGGTTGCGAAGCTTTCCTTCGAGGTAGATCTGCATGCCTTTACGCAGGTATTTTTCAGCCACTTCGGCCAGTCCGCGCCACAGCACGATATTGTGCCATTCGGTTTGAGTGCGTTGTTCGCCGCTGTTTTTATCGCGGTACACTTCGCTGGTAGCTATCGAAAAGCTCGCTACGGTAGCGCCGTTTTCCAGCTTTCGTACTTCGGGGTCTTTTCCCAGGTTTCCTACCAAAATTACCTTATTGACACTTCTTGCCATGGATCAAAAAATTCGTAAGTCTTACAAATATAAAAAAATAGCGGCTCTTCTTCAGGGATTGTCTCCCGAGGGCAGCGTTTCTTCGAGGTAACGCTCTATCAGCCGTGGAATGGCTGCTTCGGGCATTTGTCGGGCGGGCGATTTGATCCAAAAAGGCTCGGGTTTGAATTTTTTACCCGGTTTAAGGTGAATAAATTCGGCGTAAAGAATACGATGGCTCAGCACGTGTTTCCACGGAGCCGACCAATGGGTGATTACCGGCGTATCTTCTTCGAACCAGGAGGTAGTGCGTATTTTTTCTTCTATTTCTTTCCGTTTCAGCGGACTAAGGCTTTCTATCAGTGGAAAATCGAACAGGTTTTTCCAAATGGCGACTCCCGTTCTTTTTTTGAGGTAAAAAATGCCTTTGTCTTCGATAACCAGGTAATAGAGCCAGCGTTCGCTGACAAGGGTTTTACGGGCTTTTACCGGCAGGCGATCCACCCATTTGCGCGCGCGTGCCACGCAGGAATTCCGAAGTACGCATTGCTCGCAATCGGGGTTTTTGGGTACGCATTGCAGGGCACCGAATTCCATTATCGCCTGGTTGTAAGTGGCGGGATCTTCCTGCGAAATGAGCGTTTCGGCCAGCTTGCGGAAATAGTTTTTCCCTTCGGTCGAATCGATCGGGGTTTCTATTCCGAAATAACGCGACAGAACTCTATATACATTGCCGTCGATAACAGGGTGTACGAGGTTAAAGGCAAAGGAAGCAATGGCGGCAGCCGTGTATTCTCCCACACCTTTTAAAGATTTTATCGCTTCATAGGTTGAAGGGAAGACGCCTGCGTGTTGGTGGCAGACTTCTTTGGCGGCATGATGAAGGTTACGTGCCCGGGAATAGTAGCCTAAGCCCTGCCAAAGCTTGAGCACTTCGTCTTCGGCCGCTTGTGCCATGTCGCAGATATGCGGGAAACGGGCAATAAATTTCAGGTAGTAGCTCATCCCCTGATTTACCCTTGTTTGCTGTAAAATCACTTCCGATAGCCATATTTTATAAGGGTCTTTTGTGCTTCTCCAGGGAAGATCGCGCCTGTTTAACGCGTACCACTCTGTTATTGAAGCTGAAAAATCCATGTTTTATGTGTAAAAATTTACTATCCGTCTAAAAAACGCTGAGGGTCTGCAAACTTACCAAATCGAACCGAGGTTTTAGGTTATATTTGCGGACACCAACTGCAAGAACCAACTCATTTAAACACAAAGCAATGACAAAGGCAGACATCGTAGCAGAAATTGCCGAAAAGACCGGCGTTGAAAAAGTAGCTGTACAGGTTACCGTGGAGGCATTCATGAACTCTGTTCGCGAATCGCTCGAAAAAGGGAACAACGTGTATCTCCGTGGCTTCGGTAGCTTTATTGTAAAGAAGCGTGCTGAGAAAACGGGTCGTAATATCTCTAAGAATCAGGCAATTATTATTCCTGCACACTACATTCCGGCATTTAAGCCCGCGAAAACGTTCTCTGAGAAGGTTAAGAATAAGGTAAAAGTGAAATAATGACCACCGACCGCCGCCGGAATAACGGGATTCGCGCGGGTATATGGATTGCTTCGCTGGCATTGCTGGCTTTGTTGTTCATCGCTCCCCGATCTCAGGAAGACCCCCGCTTCGCGAAGCTGACTACGCAAGAGGCAAGGGTACAGCTTGGTCTGGCGTATATGGGTAGCGAAGAAGGTCCCATGAAAGGGATCGGAATATTGACCCGCGTGGCCGATGCCGACTCTTCCAACCTGCTTGCCATACGTTACCTCGCTGCGTTTTCTATCCAGACGGGGCAATATGAAAAAGCCGTGGGGCGCTATGCCGATCTCGTCAGGGCAACTACCGGACAGGAGAAGGCTATGGCGCTGGTAGAGCTTTCAGATGCCTCTGTGATGGCGGGCGACACCGCCCTGGCGATAAGCTCGCTCAGGCAGGTGTTTGATATTTCGGAGGATTCATTACTTTTGCAATCCGTTTACGAGCGGTTAAACTTCTTGAAGAAAATTTAAAATATAAGAATTATGCCTTGCGGTAAGAAAAGAAAACGTCACAAGATGTCCACGCACAAACGCAAAAAGCGCCTGCGCAAGAATCGTCATAAGAAGAAGAAATAATCCCCTGATTATTCTTTGGGAATCGTTGAGGGCACAGAGTTTCTGTGCCTTTCGGCGCTTAGTTTATACAGCCCGGATTCTTTAATCCCCCCATCGGTTTTGAACATTGATCTGATCATTGATGCCGGTTCTTCCGAAGTCGTGATTGCTTTGATGCAGGATAAGAAGCTCATGGAGCTTCACCGCGAAAAAAGCAATAACTCCTATTCGGTAGGCGATATTTATTTAGGAAAAGTCAAGCGCGTCGTTCCCGGGCTCAATGCAGCCTTTGTGAACGTGGGCTACGAGAAAGATGCGTTTTTGCATTACCTTGACCTTGGCCCCCAGTTTTCTTCCCTTTCCAAGTTTACCAAGCGTACGCTGACCGGTAAGCAGCCCATATCAAGCCTCGACAGCTTCGATATGGAGCGGGATATCAATAAAGAAGGGAAAATTAATCAGGTAATATCGGCTAACCAGAACATACTGGTTCAGATTGCCAAGGAACCCATTTCAGCCAAAGGCCCCCGCCTCAGCTCCGAAATTACCCTGGCCGGACGTTATATCGTACTGGTGCCTTTTTCCAACAAAATTTCTGTTTCCTCCAAAATACGCGATGAAGCCGAACGCGATCGCCTGCGTAAACTCATCGAAGAAATCAAGCCCCGTAATTTCGGGGTGATTATCCGTACGGTGGCTGAAAATAAAAAGCTGACGGAACTGGATCAGGATTTAACCAATTTGGTGCATAAGTGGGAGCAGTGCTTCAAGGCTTTACGTGAAAGTGATCCCCCCCGCAAAGTGCTGGGCGAGCTTGATCGTACCGCTGCATTGTTGCGTGATCTGCTCAACGAGAAATTCAACAATATCTACGTAAGCGACTCCCGGATCTACGAAGAGGTACGCACTTATGTTCGGAAAATCGCGCCCCAAAGCGAGTCGATCGTAAAGCTCTATAACGGCCGTAATACGATTTTTGATCATTTCGGGATCAACCGCCAGATAAAGGCGCTCTTTGGTAAGCAGGTGGCCCTTCCTTCGGGAGGTTACCTTATTATTGAGCATACCGAAGCCATGCACGTGATCGACGTGAACAGCGGTAATCGCCGCAGCAGCGATCAGGAAGAAAATGCGCTTCGGGTTAACCTTGAAGCGGCCGACGAGATAGCCCGTATCCTTCGCCTGCGCGACATGGGCGGTATTGTAGCGATAGATTTTATCGATATGACCGACCGGGAACACCAGCGTAAGCTGTTCGATCACCTGAAGCAAGCTATGAAAGCGGACCGTGCCAAGCACAACGTGCTTCCGCCCAGCAAGTTCGGTGTGGTAGAAATTACCCGCCAGCGCGTACGTCCCGAAACCGATATTTCCACTACCGAAAAATGTCCCTGCTGCAATGGCACCGGAGAGGTAGAAGCCACCATTTTATTAGGCGACGAAATTAATAACCAGCTTCGCTATTTGGTAGAAGAGAAAAAAGGAAGTGCCATCACCCTGCAAGTACATCCTTTTGTCGAGGCTTTTCTCAAAAAAGGCGGACTCCGCTCGCCCCGAATGAAATGGTTTTTCCGTTATAAGAAATGGATCCGTGTAAAATCATCGGCATCCAGTCACCTGCTCGACTACCATTTTACCGATAAATACGGACAGGAACTCGAATAAATTTCCGTTTAGTCGGTATTAAAAAAACGTTGCAGATCGCGCCATTCTTTTTTCGCCGGCCGGCCACTTCCTTTTTTTCGCGCCGGATTTTGTTCCAGTTTTCTTAACTGTAGCTTTTCCCATTCGGCCGCAGGGGTCTGATCCTCGACATATTCAGCTACTTTCGAGGCACCCAAACGTGAAGGAGGAAATCCTTTTACTTCATAGATCTTGTAAATGGAAAGGAAACGTACTTCTATCCGTTGTCGGACTTTGACCTCATAAGCCGCTTTTACCGGTGTTCCACCAATACGTACTTTTCCGCTTTTACAAGCCAGCGTAGCCTGACTGCGGGTCTTATATACACGAATGCTCCAGAGGTATTTATCGATACGCATTGCAGGTGTAAAAATAAGTGTTGTAATGCATTGTGAAAAATGAAAAACCCCCTGTCGGGAAGACAGAGGGTTTTCGCAAGATCAAAATCAAATTCTTAACGCACAATCATTTTACGGGTAAATACCTGTCCCTCCGATTCGAGGCGTACAAAGTAAATACCGGATACGAAAGCGCTGCAATCCAGTTGCTGGGTATGGGCACCGCTGCCGAGCTGACCTTTTTCGGTCGAATACACGACTTTACCCAATACATCCAGTACATCGATACGTACGCTTTTCTTTTCGGGCAAGGTGAAAGAAAGCGTGGCAAACTGTTCTACCGGATTGGGGTAGAGTATAAACTGGTAGGGATCTTCGAGTTCTTTCACATTGCTGGCACCTGCGCCGGTAATGTTAATGTCGTCGATATAAATGTTGTTGCCGCCTTCACTTTCGAAAGAGAACTTTACCATAAAGTTATCTACCAGGTAGCTGGAAATAATATTATTCACGGTAAAATTAGCCCACTGTGCCGTGGAAGAAGGGGTAAAAGGAGAGGTGGTCGAAGAGGCTGTAGAAAGCGCCGAACCGGCCAGGCTTCTGCGCAGCGACCAGGTTTGTCCGCAGTCGTTCGACACATAAACTCTCAGACGGTCGCTGCTGCTGCTGTTACGCTGGGCATAAGCGTATTTAAAGTGAATTTCTACCGACGAAAGGCTGGTCAAATCGTAAGGAGAAGAGATCAGGTCGTAAACGGCGGGGGTGCTGTTACTGATGTTGTTGATTTTTACGCTTTTTGAACCGGTATAGGCCGTGCCGGTCACTACTTCCCAGCTTTGTCCGCTATTGGGGTTAGTGATGTGCCAGTCGGCCGAGGGAAGAGAAGTGGTTGCTTCAAATCCTTCGACAATGGGTACGGGCGAGCCGGTAGCAGGCAATACGGTAATGTATTGGTTCAGCGTGAGCGATTCTGAGCCGCCGGGGTTGGTTACAGAGAGCGATACGTTATAGGTACCGGGCGTGCTGTAAGTGATTCCGGTAGGATTCTGTGTGGTAGAGCTGGCGGGAGAGCCACCGGTGAAAGTCCAGCTCCAGCCTGTGGGGCCATGGAAAGAGAGATCATTAAAATTAACGGATTCGCCTGCGCAGATGACCGTACGCGAAGCGTTGAAATTAGCTGCACAGAGCGTATTGGTACCATTGGTGCCGGTCAAATCGAGGTTGCCTGAGGTCCAAAGGTTATTGCGTTGCCCGGTTGAGTTGATAACCGCTGCACGCATACGGGTGGCCTGACCGATGGTAAACATTTTGGAGCAGTAAGAATACTCCATGAAGTTTTGCACGTTTTCAATAATGCTGGGGTTGCATTCTGCGCCTGTCAGGTTACAAATAGTCCAGCCTTTGGTGATGGGAGTATCAGATACGCCATCGTCACCACAAGAAACACCCGGGTTGTTGGTGCCGCCCCATACGTGGTTGAGGTTGAGCCAGTGTCCTACCTCATGTGTCAGCGCACGGCTTCTTACGGAAGAGCCTGTGCCCATGCTTCCTACGTAGCTGTGGCTGATCCAGATACCGTCGTATTTGGCAGCGGTAAAGTTGCTCGGAAGGCGGGTATAGCCCGCAGCGCCGTTGGGGTTTTTACATACCCAAATGTTAAGGTACATATTGCGCGGGTAACGTACATTGTTCGTATTGCCTGCGCCATTCAGGTTGGCATTTACGGCATCCACCATAGCGTTGTTTCCGCTGTTGGTAAGGGTAGAATAGGTACGGGTAATTCCGCTTACACAGTTGCCCAGGGCGTCTTTCTGTGCCAGGCGAAATTCGATGCCGGCATCCCCCACCAGATTGGTGAAAGAAGGAACAACCTGACTCGTGTCCGAATTGTTTTTATTAAAATCTTCATTCATGATTCTTATCGCATCATGCACTTGTGCGTCCGAAATATTTTCTATTCCGTTTTCGTGCACAATGTGGAATACGATGGGAATCACATAGACGGTTTGCCGATCGCCACGCTCGCTCGAAAGGCGCAGCATCTCTCGCTGAATTTCTTCTTCGTAGGCCGCATCTTCGGCAGCGTGTGCGGCGTTGTAACCGTGTTGCTGCCTCATTTGCTGCGTGTACTCAGTAGTGCCGCAGTAGCTGTGGTGTGCGTTCCCTGATCCGGATCCCGATACCTGCGCTATTACCGGTAGAGAAGCCCAAATCAGGCAGCCGGTGAGAAATAATAAACTTTTTTTCATTTTCAGACTTTGAGTTATAGAAAATCCCTCAGGCTCACTGTTACTTGCTCAGGATACCTGTCAAGGGAGTTAAATATACCGATTATTTTTTCTGCTACAAAAAGAGGATCGAGCAGTTCTCCCTCAGTTTTGTAATTCTCAAAGCGCGTTTTTGAGGAGAAATCAGATGAGCTTGAGCCCCGAATGTGCTCTTGCATAGGTGTATCGATGATCCCGGGATAAAAGGAGAATACCCTGATCCTTGTAATCCCAAGCTCTTCCAGCTCGGCCGAAATTACACGGCTAAACATATCGACCCCGGCTTTGGAAGCGCAATATGCGGCCCAGGAAGGAATGGGATAAGTGGCAGCCCCCGAACTGATATTGATAATCAGACAGGGATATTCATGCTTGCGGGCCTCTCTAAGGAAAGCATTGCACAACAGTGCGGTCGAAATCAGATTGGTATTGAAGGTCTCTCTGATTTTTGCCGGATCGGTATCGCCGGTACGGCGCACATCGCCAATGACCCCGGCATTGTTGATCAATACGGCTCTTGTACAGTTTTCGGGTAGCTCGAATCGGAACTCGTCTAACTGCGTGGGTTCCGACAGGTCGAGTGTCAGGTGCCGGTAATTGGGATGCGAAAAAGTATGTCGGCGCGCGATACCGGTAACACGGTGCGATACCGACAGCTTTTCGGCCAACGCACGTCCTATTCCGGTGCTTGTGCCGGTTATATAATACTGTTCCATCCGTTTTATTGGTTGATTTCGATAAAACGCGCCACATCGTGCGAAGAGCCGAATACCAGTAAAGAATCGGTGTCGTACACAATGGTCTCTGAATTGGGAACCCCCAAAATATGGGTTTGCTGTACGGTGTCTTTTCCGTCTTTTTCGTCGAACAGGCGTTTGATAGTGATCAGCGTAAGGTGGTATTTATTGCGCAATCCTATATCGGCCAACGTGCGGTTTACTATATTTCGCGGCGCTTGTATTTCGGCGATTTCATAATCGTCGGGAAGCTGAAGAAAGGAAAGGATGCTCGGGTTGAGCAGACGTTCGGCAACCACAAAAGCGACTTCGTTTTCAGGTAATAGGATCTCTTTCACCCCGATTTTTTCCAAAATCATTTTTTGCTGTGGTCCGTGTGCACGGGCAATTACCCGTTTTACACCCAAATCGAGAAGATGGGCACAGGTCAGGATCACAGCCTCAAAATTTTCACCGATGGCTACTACTACTGCGTCCACATCCGAAATGTGTTGAGCGCTTAGCGCTTTTTTTTCGGTCGAGTCTAGTGCGGCTGCATAAGCCACATCGTCTTTGATATCGTCTATTTTTTCTTCGTCGAGGTCGAAAGCAAACACCTCGGCTCCCTTTTGCGCAAGCCTTAGGGCAATGGCAGAGCCGTATTTTCCGACACCGATAACTGCGAATCTGTTGCCTTGCATAAGTTTAATTTTAGCAGGTTAACCCAGCGCCTGACGCAAATCCTCAAGCAGATCGTCCACGTCTTCTACGCCCACGCTCAGGCGCAGCAGCGAATCAACCACACCGGCTTTTTCCCGTTCCTCTTTCGGAATCGAAGCATGGGTCATGGTGGCAGGGTGGTTCACGAGCGACTCTACGCCTCCGAGCGATTCGGCCAAGGAGAACACTTCAAAGGAAGAGGCCATTTTAAAGGTTTCTTCGCGTGAGCCTTTATACACGAAAGAGATCATTCCGCCGAATCCACGCATCTGCTTCAAGGCTACCTCGTGGTTAGGATGATCTTCAAAGCCGGGCCAGTACACTTTTTCGACCTTGGGATGCTGTCGCAGAAATTCGGCTATTACTTTTCCGTTGCTGCAATGCCTTTCCATACGCAGGTGAAGGGTTTTGATACCTCTGATCACAAGGAAGGCGTCCATCGGCCCGGGCGTAGCTCCGCAGGAATTGTGGATAAACGCCAGTCTTTCAAAAAGCTTATCATCGTTTACGCACAGCGCGCCCATTACCACGTCCGAATGACCGCCGAGGTATTTGGTAACCGAGTGCATCACAATATCGGCGCCCAAATCGAGCGGGTTTTGCAGGTAAGGCGAAGCAAAGGTATTATCGACCGCAAAAAGCAGTTGGTGCTTTTGGGCCAGGGCGGCGCAGGCTGCGATGTCCACAATTTGCATGGTGGGGTTGGTAGGTGTTTCCACCCAAAGCAGCTTGGTCGAAGCATTGATATGCCGACCTATTTCTTCGGCGCTTGACAGATCCGCAAAACGAAATTTAATGCCGAAAGGAGCGAATACTTTGGTAAACATACGGTAAGAACCGCCGTACAGATCGTTGCCCGTAAGCACTTCATCGCCGGGTTGGAGCAGTTTTATGATAGCATCGATAGCGCCCATCCCACTCGAAAAGCAGAGCGCGTGTTTCGCATTTTCGAGCGCGGCAATGTTTTTTTCGAGCGCGCTTCGTGTAGGGTTTTTTCCCCTTGCATAGGCGTATCCCTGGTGCTGGCCGGGCGAGGCTTGCACGAAGGTAGAGGTTTGGAAAATAGGTGTCATGATGGCACCTGTCGAAGGGTCGGGCTCCATGCCCGCATGAATGGCTTTTGTACCGAATTTGAATTTTTTCATAACGTGTCGAAGGTACTAGTTTGAAGGAGAGTTATGCCGGTCTGCGGCTGTTTTTTGGAACCATCCGGGTAAAATCAGCGCGCCGATAAACAGGTAAGGGTAATAGCTTATCAAACGCCAGAGCAGCGCCAGTATGCCGGCCAGCCCGAAGGGAATAAAGTCTTGTAAAAAACCGGAGAAAGCTACTTCGGCTACGCCGCTGCCACCGGGGGTAGGCGTAACCAGCAGGATGACCCACATCGAAAGCTGGCGGGCAAATACCACAAACTGATCGGCCCAGGGCGAAAAGGCTAAAATGATAAAATTGATCACCAAAAAACGACCTGTCCACGAAGCAAACGTAGCTACCATGGCCCAAAACCAAAAACCAAAGGGTTTGCCTCGCAGCTCGCGCGAGGTGAGAATGAGATCGTCGCCGGTCTTACGGGCTTTTTCGCGAAATTTCCGAAGGAAAGGCAAGCCGCAGAAAAACACGAGCATATTGCGGAAAAAATGCGGTGCGATAAAAATGGCGGAGAACAACAGCAGGGTAAGCAGCGAAATAATACCGAAGCCAATCCAAAAGATCGAGGTGACGTTCAGCTCCATACCCAGTATCGACTGACTGAATTCCATTGGGAAAAGACTGGCCGTACCGGCGATAATCAGCATGACAGGCACGATAATGATATAAAAAAGCTCGTCCATCAGTGCCGTGATAAGCACCAATGCCGTTGCTTTTCCCATACTGATTTTCTCGCGGTTAAGGATAAACATGGCTACTGCCGACCCCCCTACGATACCCGGTGTCAGCGCGGACGTAAATTCCCAAATCATGATGACATCGAACGACTGCCGCCAGCTCAGCTTCTTTTCGGTCAGGATACGGATTCGCCACATATACGCTACATCGCGCACCACCATCATCAGTACGGCGCATAACAGTGAAAGACCCGTTACCCAGCCCCATTCTACCGCTTTCAGCGCTTCGCGGTATGTCAGCTTGTTGTAATTGCCGCTTTCTGTAGCGACAAAATCTTCGTCGCTGGTAAAATCAACGATTTGGTTTTGGTTACCGTCCACCCAGGTATAGGCTCCGGCACCCTGTTCCACTTCGTAATATTTTACTTCGGTTAATGAGCCCCAAAGCATCCATACGGCTACTCCCAACCCTATTAAAACCGGTAGTAATATGCGTTTCCGGCTGAATGTCTTTTTTACCTGCTGCTCCTGTAATGCCATGAAATATAGATAGCTGTAGTTATAGCTTGCAAGATCAGAAAAATACCTGAATCTGCGTCGGTAGGTACCCCGCTGTTTTCGGCAGGCTCACTTTTTTCCCAAAAACGGGGCCTTCGCACTTTTTCCTTAATTTCGTGAAAAGGACACTCATTTCCGGAATTCACGGAAGAAACACGGTCTGTTATGTCAAAGAAAATCTATCATTTAGCGAACTGTACTACCTGTAAGCGCATCCTTGCCGAACTGAAACCGGGTAGAGAGGTGGTGTTGCAGGACATCAAAACGGAAAAAATCACGCCCGACCAGCTCGAGGAGCTGAAAGAACGAGCCGGTTCGTACGAAGCGCTGTTCAGTCGCGTAGCGATGAAGTATCGCTCGCTCGGACTCCACGAAAAGCAGCTCTCGGAAGCGGATTACCGCCGCTATATTTTGGAAGAATACACGTTTCTTAAACGCCCGGTAGTGATAGCCGGAGATAAAATCGCCATCGGCAATTCCAAAAAAGCGGTCGAAGAAGCAAAAGCCTATCTCCGCGGCTGATGGCTAAACCGCTGCTCGCTGCGCATCTTGCTCTTCTTGTCGCTAACCTCATCTACGGAATTAATTATTCGGTAGCCCGCGAGGTAATGGATACACATATTCCGCCTTTCGGATTTATTCTGCTTAGGGTGGCAAGTGCCGCGCTGCTCTTTTGGCTGCTGGCTTTGTGCTGGAAACGCGAGCCTGTGGCGCGTAAGGATCTCGGCTTGCTCGTAGTGTGCGGGGTGTTCGGCGTAGCGGTAAACCAGCTTTTCTTTTTCTGGGGACTCAGCCTTACCTCTCCCATCAACTCCTCCATTATTATGGTGACCACCCCCTTGCTGGTACTGGTTATTGCCGCTTTTTGGCTGCGCGAAAAGATCCGTACAATTCGGGCGATAGGGATTTTCACCGGATTGGCTGGCGCGGTAATGCTCTTGCTGCTGAAACCCGGATCGGCCGGAGTAGCAGGTGATCTAAAGGGTGATATGCTCACTTTTTTTAATGCCTTCAGCTATGCGCTTTACCTGGTGTTAGCCAAGCCGCTGATGAAAAAATACCACCCCCTTACGGTGATGAAATGGGTGTTCCTTTTCGGACTGGTGCTGGTGATACCCGTAGGCTGGAACGAATTTGCAGCAGTGCGCTGGGAAACCTTTACGCCCGGGGTGATTTACGCCGTGCTGTTTGTTGTATTGGGTTCCACCTTTTTGGCGTACCTGCTCAATACTTACGGATTGCTCAGGCTTAGTCCTTCGGTAGTGAGCGCCTATATTTACACACAGCCCGTCGTTTCTGCACTGGTAGCAATGGCTTTGGGCAAAGACAGCCCCGATTTGCCGCGTATAATGGCCGCCCTGCTTATTTTTACGGGAGTTTACTTAGTCAGTATTCCGTCGCCTAAAAGCGCATAAGCGCCGATTTTCTTACTTTTGCGGCTAAAGCGCTTCTGCATGATTCGATCTATGACCGGCTTTGGTAAAGCCAGCGAGTCTTACGGCTCCAAAAAAATTACCGTTGAAATTCGTTCGCTGAACAGTAAGCAACTGGATCTCAGCGTGCGTATTCCCTCTGTATTTAAGGAAAAAGAAATGGCGCTTCGCACTTTTGTGGCCCAACATGCCGAACGCGGTAAGGTCGATGTGGCGGTGTTTTATGAAAATGTGGGCGAAGAGCGCAGCTATTCGATCAATAAATCGCTGGCGCTGGCTTATTATGCCGAATTGCGTGAGCTGGCCGATCAGATCGGTGTAAAAGCCGAGGAACAGGTACTTGCTAACCTGTTGCGTATGCCCGAGGTGGTATCGTCCGAAAAACGGGAGGCTGATGAGAAAGAGTGGGCAAGTATCATGCGTTTGTGCGGAGAAGCGCTCGATCAGTTTTCCGCTTTCCGCGATGCCGAGGGCGAAAAGCTCCGTGTAGAGCTACAGTCGCGCGTAGATCTGATTCTGCGTTACCTCGAAGAAGTGGAGCCGTTTGAGCAACAGCGTATTCAGCTCATTAAAGATCGGATGCAACGTTCGCTCAGCGAGCATATTTCGCAAGAAAATATCGATACCAACCGTTTTGAGCAGGAACTGATTTATTATTTCGAACGACTCGATGTCAACGAAGAAAAAATGCGCTTGCGTACCCATTGTCAGTATTTTACCGAAACCCTCGAAAAGGAACAGCATCAAGGAAGAAAGCTGGGTTTTATTACGCAGGAAATGGGGCGCGAGATCAACACATTGGGTTCCAAATCCAATCATGCCGGTATGCAAAAGCTCGTGGTGCAGATGAAAGATGAGCTTGAAAAAATTAAAGAACAGGTGTTAAACGTGCTCTGAAAAATAACGCTTAGCCCTTACGTTTCTCTCCATGCAGACACAATCCAGCCAAGGTAAATGCGTGATTTTCTCTGCGCCCTCGGGTGCCGGAAAAACAACCATTGTGAAACACCTGCTTCAGTGCGACCTCTCGCTTGCGTTTTCGGTGTCGGCCTGTAGCCGCGCCCAACGCCCCGGCGAAGTGCACGGAAAAGATTATTATTTCCTGAGTGTAGCCGAATTCAAGCAAAAAATAGCCGCCGGCGATTTCCTCGAATGGGAAGAAGTTTATCCGGATCATTTTTACGGTACGCTGCGCAGTGAAATTGAACGTATCTGGTCGGCCGGTAAGCACGTCATTTTTGATGTGGATGTGGTAGGCGGATTGCGCCTGAAAGAGATTTTTGGCGAACGCGCATTAGCCGTTTTCGTGAAAGCGCCCAGCATCGCGCACCTCGAACAGCGCCTTCGCAGACGAGATACCGAAACACCCGAAAGCATTGCGCGCCGTATGGCCAAAGCCGAAAAGGAAATGGATCATGCCCCGCATTTTGATTATATGCTGCTCAACGAAAACCTTGAAGCCGCCTGTGCAGAAGCCGCAGCGCGGGTAAGGGAATTTTTAGCCAGGCCATGAATATCGGACTTTACTTCGGTACGTTTAATCCGATCCACGTCGGACATCTGATTATCGCCAATTATATGGCCGAATATACCGGTCTCGATAGGGTATGGCTGGTGGTGAGTCCGCAGAATCCGCTCAAGGAAAAAAACTCTTTATTAGCCGACTACCATCGCTTAGCGCTTGTAAAAACGGCAATAGAAGATAATCTCAAGCTCGAAGCCTGCGATATAGAATTTCATTTGCCCAAACCCTCGTACACGATTCATACGCTGGCGTACCTGCGCGAGAAATATCCGCAACATCGTTTTTCGCTGATTATGGGCGAAGACAACTTGCGCACTTTGCACAAATGGAAACACCACGAGCAGATTTTGCAAAATCACAAGCTGTACGTGTATCCGCGTGTGCTTACGGAGCAGGAATCGGAAGAGCTTAAAGAATACAATCCCGAAAGCCCTTATGCGGCTCATCCCGGGATAGAGGTATGCGACGCACCGGTCATGAAAGTATCGTCGAGCTTTATCCGTAAAGCTATCCGCGACGGGAAAGATGTACGTTATTTAGTGACCGATCCGGTGTATCGTTATATCCGCGATATGCACTTTTACGAGAAGTAAATGAGGTTTTTTCGATAAAATAAAAAGTCCCGACATTTTCGCCGGGACTTTTTTATGCAATAGATATTACGTTTTTCAGAATGAGGTTATAGCTCCCCAAAGACCACCAGCAGTGCCAGAATGATGGCTACGAGCCAAAGTCCGCCGAAATAGGCGCCAACCCACAAAAATCCACCGCCGAAGAGGCAAAGCAGCAAGGTAACCCAAAACCAGGTACCTACGCCTTGTGCGAGGTACACCGCCAAAGGAGGCAGTAAGATGGCCAGGATCACAAGCAAGATCATGCGATCGTCGTCGGTAGTGTCTTGCGTGCCCTGAATATCGCCGGCAGGAGTGGCGGTTTCTTCAGTAGCCGTTTCTACGCGGGGGGTATCGGTATGTACCGGGTTTTCGGCCTTTGTGGTTTCTGCCGAAGAAACGGCAGGCTTTGTTTGTACGGGTTGCGCGGTTGAAGGAGCGGCAGGAGATACGGCTTCTGTCTGTTCCTGAGCCGGAGTAAAGGCTGCCAGCTCTTTTTCTTCAGCGGGTTTGCCCGCCTTTTGCGAAGCAAATTTCTTATCGCTCTCGGGCTGTGTAGGATCTACTTTTATCAAATTGAGGTGGCTGTGCTTGGGACTTGCAAAACGCGAAGTTCCGCAGCCGAAAATGGTCAGTGCTACGAGGCACAGGACTATGCTTTTGGTAAAAAGAGTTTTCATAATAGTATGTGTTTTGTAGTTTATACAGTGGGGTTACTGCAGTACAAGATTGACAATGGAACTGAAAATCGCCCGTCCGTCGGTGTTGCCCAACTCGGGATCAGCCGCTCTTTCGGGGTGGGGCATCATACCGAATACGTTTTTGCGGGCGTTACATACTCCGGCAATGTTTTCGGCCGAGCCATTGGGATTGGCCGCTTCGTTTACCGAAGCGTCGGCATGGCAATAACGGAAAAGTACCTGCCCGTTACGGTTGAGCGAAGCCAGCGTTTCGGCATCGGCGTAGTAATTACCTTCTCCGTGCGCAATGGGGATTTTATAGGCTTTTTCAAGCTCGAGACCCGAGGTAAGCAGGGTGTCGGTGGTTTGCGGCCGGATAAATACGTTGCGGCAGATAAAGCGACGCTCGGTATTGTGCAGTAATGCACCCGGTACCAAATTGGCCTCACAAAGCACCTGAAAGCCATTGCATACACCCAGCAGGTAGCCGCCGTTTTCAGCGTGCGCAATTACTTTGTCCATGATCGGAGAAAAACGGGCGATAGCGCCCGAACGGAGGTAATCTCCATACGAAAAACCACCCGGCAGCACGATAAAATCGCAACCCTTCAGATCACGATCTTTATGCCAAAGACGTTCTACCTGCTGGCCCATAACAGTTTGCAGCACATAGACCATGTCTTCGTCACAATTCGACCCCGGGAAAACAACAACTCCGAATTTCATGAGCAGCCAAATTTTAATACCACAAATGTACTTATTTCGGGCTAAAAAAGACGGCGTTTTACAAATTAATCAGCGAAGAAGATTGCAGCCAAACCAGTATGCAAAGTATGATCAGCACATGGAAAAGAAGGTCGCTTAACCACCTGAAGCTACAATGCGTCAGGCAAAAGGAAATGAAAATTGAACAGGGCAGCACCAGTATAGGCAGCGCCGCTTCGGGGTAATAACAGGCCGTGGCAGCGAATATAACCAGACTAATCAGGGTAAGCAGGAAAAGCAATTGCCTTTGCCGCCTCACCTTAATCACGGTACCTCGCAAACGCATCAGAAATACCACCGCCGAAAGCAACATAAGCAACAGCAGCAGCCCCAGCGCCAAAAGCTGCAAACGGGATCCGGGCAGCCATTTCAGCGGCGAAACGGCATTCTCCCAGTCGGGGAAAGAAGGTACGAACCATTCGCCGTCGCGTACAAAATACCAGGTTTCGGCAAACAGCAGCGGAATCAGCATGGCTATAAAGCCCAGCACACGCTCGCGCAGGTAAAACGCTTTCTGAATGGTGATAGCAATCCAGGAAAAAGCCAGCAAGCCAATCAGCGGCCAGCAGAAGAGGACCGCCATTCCCATGCAAAAACCGGCATTGAAAATTTCACTTTTGGAATGGGTCTGTCGGTACACTTTCAGCAAATAATACAACATCCCCAGTACGAAAAACAAGGCTATTCCTGTCGGATTCAGCATTCCCGAAGGGAAAAATACAGCCGAGAAAAATACCCAGCAGAATGCGGGTACGTAAGTTTGCCGATCAAAAAGCTCGGCCCGCTGGAGCAGCAGCGTGAAAAAAATGCCCTGTCCTATGCTGAGCAATAAGCCCGCTATTTTTAACGCAAGGATATTCGCCGTTTCCTCCCAGGGTAAAGGGATAAGCGGTACCGACCAGGCGCTGTCGGGCGGACTGAAAAACGAAGCATCGCTCAAAAAAAACAGGGTCCAAAGCAAGGCTCCCGCTACCGGTAAAGAGAGCAGTATCGTACCCTGGTTGGTTCTGTATAAAGAGACAATCACGTTAGCGAAGTTAGTCGAAATAGCATACCGGCACCCGATTTCCGATTATTCGGCCTGTTTCTCGATCAGTGCCATGTAGAATCCGTCGTGAAAAGGCGACTCGGGCGATATTTTTTGTTCCCTGATCAGCGCGAATCCGGGATGCGAAGCAAGAAATGCCTGCACCTGCTGCTCGTTTTCGGAAGGCAATATGCTGCACGTCGCATAGACCATACGCCCGCCCGGCTTTAGCATCCGGCTGTGCGAAACCAAAATTTCGGCCTGAATTTTTTTTACCCGTTCGATAAATTCGGCATCGAGCTTCCACTTGGCATCGGGGTTGCGCCGTAAGGTGCCGAGTCCCGAACAGGGTACGTCGAGCAACAGTCTGTCGGCCGAGCCTTGCAGGCGTTTAATGGTTTTGGCCGATTCAATGGCTTTGGTTTCTATTATGGCAACACCGGCTCGTCGGGCCCTGCGACGCAGCTCTTCGAGCTTGCGCGGCTCTACGTCGAGCGCGACGATACGGCCTTTGTTCTGCATCAGTGCCGCAAGGTGAAGGGTTTTACCTCCCGCTCCGGCACAGGAATCGATTACCCGCATGCCGGGTTTCACTTCTAAAAAGGGCGCAATAGCCTGCGAACCGGCATCCTGTACTTCGAAAAGCCCGTTTTTAAAAGCTTCGGTGCGAAACACGTTTTGGCGTTTTTCCAGCACCAACGCATCGGGAGCGCCTTCTACTTCAAGTGTTGCTGTGCCCTCTTGTTTGAGTGCCTGCTGTACGGTGGCCTTATCGCTGCGCAAGGTGTTGACCCGCAGTATTACTTCGGCCGTGCGATTCAAAGAAGGAAGTATAGCTTCCCATTTTTCGCCCAGCTCCCGGTAACACAACTCGTCGAGCCAGTCGGGAATTGATTCGCGCAGCGCACGTTGACTTTTGGCCGCTTCAAACTTTTCAGAAATGGACTCAAAATTTACTCCGTAGTTTTCTTTCCATTGCGGTCTTTCTCCATGAAAAATGAAGAAATAAGCCGAAATCACATCCAATACGGCACGCCGTTCGGTGCTGTTTTCATGACCGCTTACCTCCTGAAGCAGTCTCCACCAACGCACAATGTCGTAAGTGGTTTCGGCTACAAAAGCCCGATCGCGGGCACCCATATTAGGGTTGGAACGCAGCAATTGCTCGACCACTCTATCGGCGTAACGCGAGCCGGTAAAAATTTCGGTGAGTCCCTGCGCCACCGTATCAACTAAAGCAAAATGGAATTTCATTGCCCCAAAAGTACGAAGCGGCAGGCAACATTGGTGAAAAAGGTAAAAATGACGGTAATAAAAAACGTAAACAGGAGCAGATTAGCGCTGTTTTTTTCGCGAAAACTCGAAGCCGCCTATGCTGACGGTGTAGGTAGAGTAGTCTTCTTCCGTTTCGGACGATACCTGCACTTTCTGACCGAACAAGCCCGAAATTTTTTCACCAAGCCCCGGCGAAAGCGATTTTTTCGCTTCGTTCGGCCCTTCCGATTTTACGATTTTACCGGTAACGAACTCTTTCGGAGTAAGGTATTTTTCGTCGCTCAAGGTATTAGAGGCCAAATCTTCGGTTTGGGGCTGTGTGATCGCCTGCCCGGGCAGGGGGGGTACGTCGCTTCTTCGCGAGGGGGTAGGGACTTCAGGTGTCGGCTCCGGAATGGTGGGTTCCTGTACGGCAAGCTGGGCTTGCGAGGGTACGGTTTCAGGCCCTGTGGCGGGAGTGCCCGCAGCTTTGTGTGGCGGTACGGCGTTTTTCAGGGCTGCCTGTTCGATAAGAGGTTCGGGTTGCGAGGTTTCGCGTTCGGCCACTAAGGGTTCGGGAGCGATTCCAATAAGGCTGTCGCTGCGATGTACCGGTTTGTGAAGCGGCTGCTCTGCGTGTTGAATTTCTCCTTCGCCCTGCAGGTTAAGCATAAAAAACAGCGCCAACCCTGCCGCTACGGCTCCCGCGCCGTAACGCAGCCAGTAAAGCGGAACGATACGCCCTTCTTTGCGATAAAGTCTCTTTTTATCGGGAAAAACAGCGGTTTCGGTCGGTACTACCGCACGTTGGTAAGCCTGTAGCTCTTTTTGCAATGCCGCATTGCCGCTCAGCGCTTTTTCTACGGTGCTCCGCTCTTCGGCGTTGAGCCAGCCTTCGAGGTAGGCCACCATTACAGCCGATTGTAGCTGAGGTGTAAGGGCAGTAAGTGTACGCTTGCGATAAAGGAAAAAATGCTCGTCAGAAGCTTCATCGCCGGCAATGAGCTGGGTTTTGCGGTAAGTATCCAGCAGTTGCGTATAAGTCGGCTGCGAGGCGGCATCGGCTTCTACGGCAAGCCGTTCGTCTGCAGTAAGCCGATCTTCTAGGTAAGCGATGTAATAGTCTTCCCGGTTTTCTTCGTTCAGGCATAAGACCGCTTGCTTTTTAAGCTGATCTTTTCGGTCGAACGAAGCTTTGCTGTCGGGCGCAGGCAGGGTAATCATTTCGAACCCTTCGAGCGTGGCCGCCAAATCGGGATTTTCCGCTAAAAAAGCTTCCAGCTCGGCCCGCTCCTGCGCGCTGAGCCGCCCCTCGATATAGTCGAGGAAAAAGCTTTCGTAGTTATCCCGATTAAGGTTCATCATTGTCTTTTACAATACGGCCTCCATGCTGCCGATGTATTCTTTTAAAAATTTCCGTGCCCTGAAGATATACACTTTCACCTGCGATTCGTTCAGCCCGGTAATTTCACCTATTTCTTCGTACGAATACCCTTCGTAATCGCGTAGCAAAATCACCGAACGCTGTATATCGGGCAGCTTGTCCACGGCTTCCTGCAATATTTCTTTCAGGTCGCTGTACTGCGAATGCTGACCTATGCGAGCCACTTTCGCTTCGTTATACAGCCCCTGCTTTTTCTGTCTCCGGGCCTGATCGACCATGGCATGATAAGCGGTGGTAAACAGGTAAGACCGCACTTTTTCGTAAGTCACTTCCTGCACTTTTATCCACAGGCGCTCGAAGGTGTCCTGCACAATATCCTTAGCCAACTCCTCGTCCTTCATGTTTTTAAGGGCGAAACGATACAGCCGGTCTGCGTAGGTATCTACACTTTCATTGTATTGGTCAGCGGTCATTCGAGAGCGGTTTTCCTGCCTTTTTGCGTGTGACGAAGAACCGACCTTAAAGTTACAGCGATTCTTTTAACATTTTTTATCAAATTGGTTATCAGTCTGTTTTTCTTTTTTTGAGAAACTTGCTTCCGCTTTCATCACCCGGGGCGGCACGGTATGCACCGCGATACGCCGTCGCTGTCTGCGGTGGCAGGGTGCTAAATCCCCTCGCCGGAATTCTGTGCCCGGAAGCGGTTATTTGTCGTACATTTGCCCGTCCTAAAAACTTATTCTGACCGATGGATATTCTCGTTAAAGCAGGTCAGCTCATTCTGAGCCTTTCCATACTCGTGGTGCTGCACGAGCTCGGACACTTTGTCCCTGCCCGTCTTTTCAAAACCCGTGTCGAAAAATTTTATCTTTTTTTTAACCCCTGGTTTTCGCTGTTTAAAATAAAACGCGGAGATACCGAGTACGGTGTGGGCTGGCTGCCGCTTGGAGGCTATGTGAAAATTGCCGGAATGGTCGATGAAAGCATGGACAAAAACCAGATGAAGCAGGCTCCGCAACCCTGGGAGTTTCGTTCCAAACCGGCCTGGCAGCGACTTATCATTATGCTGGGCGGTGTAACGGTCAACCTGATTCTCGGCTATATCATCTTCATTTTTATCCTCTGGACCTGGGGGCGCGAATACCTGCCGGTCGAAAATGCGAAATACGGCATTGCGGTAAACCACGAGGTGCTCAAGCCGGGCGAGCTGCTGCATAACGGCGATCATATTCTTACTGTGGGCGGCGTAAAGCCTCAAACCCTTGAGCAGGCGAACAGACTGATTGTGATCGACGGGCATCGCGATATGGAAGTGCTGCGCGACGGCGCTACTGTGAAAGTGACCCTGCCCTCCGATATTGAGCAGCAAATGCTCCATAAAGATGCACGCAACCTGTTTGATACGCGTATTCCCTTTGTAGTGTCGCGCGTGGCCGGTGGTGGCGGTGCCGAAAAAGGCGGACTCCTGCCCAACGACAGCATTGTGGGAATCAACGAAGTACAGGGTGTTTTCTTTCAGGACGTAGGTCCTATACTGGCGCAACACAAATCTCAAACGGTGGCTATGCACGTGGTGCGCGAGGGTAAACCGCTTACGCTGCAAATTGAAATAGACAACGACGGAAAGATGGGCGCCAATCCTGTGGGCGAATACAGCCGCTTTTTTGAAACCCGTAAAGAGACCTTTGGATTTTGGGAGTCTATCCCGGCCGGTATTGCCGAAGGAAACGATAAGCTTACCGGTTACGTGAAATCGCTTGCGCTGGTATTTACTCCGGCCGGTGCCAAGCAGATCGGTGGATTCGGATCTATCGGCGGACTCTTCTCTTCCAGTTGGAATTGGGAAATTTTTTGGAACATGACCGCTTTTCTGTCGATCATTTTGGCCTTTATGAACCTGCTGCCCATTCCGGCACTCGACGGAGGCCATGTGATGTTCCTTATTTATGAGATGATCAGCGGAAAAGCACCTGGCGAGCGTTTCATGGAAATCGCTCAGGTAACCGGTATGGTCTTGTTGCTCGGACTCATGCTGTTTGCCAACGGCAACGACATCGTGAAGCTGTTCCGGTAAATTCCTGCCCGTGCAACGGCTGGCATGATAATAGCTAAGTTCCCGGCTTATGCGTTATGTATTCTTTTTCTGCTTTTGCCTGTTCACTTTTGCAGGTGCGGGTCAAACACTGACCGAACCGGATACGGCTTTGTCTGCACGTCCGCGCTTACTGGTTATTCCTTTTGAGTCGCGTATGTATATGTCGCAGATCGACAGGCAGGTGGCAGCGCATGAACATGTCTCCTTTTCCGAAATTGTCGAAAAAGTAAGGGAAAGCCTTGTCGAAGCATTGGCCTTCGAGCTCGACGACGAGACCGATGCTTATACGCTCTACCCGCGCAACGACAGCCTTCGTCGTGAGCTGCACTACGTATATTCTTCGATCGAATACGAATATCTTCTGCTCGAAGAGGGAGAAGCCTTGCAGGGAGATCCGAAAGAAACACGGCTTTTCTCGCGCAGAAATTCGCCCGACAAAAAAGAGACGCCGCCCGGAAAAAGTTCGGGCATACAACAGGGGCAGCTTGTCGCCGAAGGCGATTCCCGCGAGCAATACATGGCTACCGTGCTGTTGAATGCGAATCTGACTGAGGAGCTGTCTTTCCGAAATGTGGCGTATTTCGTGTTCCTGAACCAGCTCGATATTCTCTATGCGCCCGATGACCCCTCGCGGTTCAGGCTCAAATTGCACTATACCTGCCTCGATAGTCAGGGCAATATCCGCACAGGAGGTGCGGCTATACACTCTATTTCTTCGCGTATTTCCGATTTGTCGGTGCTTAAAAACGAAGGACTTATGCCGCTTGCCCGCGAAGTCGGCGAAAAAATAAAGTTGTCGTTAAAAACGCTTTCCAAACCCTGATTATCGGGCAAAAGGCTTATTTTTGCAAACCTAAAACCGTTCACAATGGCAGAAGTGCATACCGGATTCAGTATTGCGGAAACACTCCGCACCCTGGGCATTAAAGAAAAAAACAGCGGAGCCTCGACCGGCGCCTATTGGTTTACCACGCGTGGAGAAGAAATTACTTCATGGTCGCCGGTAGATGGGCAGAAGATCGCTTCTGTCAATGCCGCTACAGAAACTGAATACGAGGCCTGCATTCTCAAAGCCGGCGAAGCGTTTAAAGAATGGCGTAATGTGCCCGCTCCCAAAAGAGGCGAAGTGGTGCGTCAGATAGGTGAAGCGCTCAGAGCCCACAAAGAAGCATTGGGTAGCCTCGTTTCTTACGAAATGGGAAAATCGTATCAGGAAGGACTGGGCGAAGTACAGGAGATGATCGACATCTGCGATTTTGCCGTAGGGCTTTCCCGTCAGCTCGACGGTTCTACCCTGCAAAGTGAAAGAGCCCGTCACCGTATGTACGACCAGTACCATCCGCTCGGAATCGTGGGTATTATTTCCGCGTTTAATTTCCCGGTAGCCGTATGGTCCTGGAACACGATGCTGGCCTGGATATGCGGCGACGTATGTATTTGGAAACCCTCCGAAAAAACCCCGCTCTGTGCCATTGCCTGCCAGCAAATTATCTCTAAAGTACTCAAAGAAAACGGCGTACCCGAAGGGGTCTGCTGTCTCGTGATAGGCGATGCCAAACTCGGAGAGCTTATGGCTGCAGATAAGCGTGTACCGCTGGTATCGGCTACAGGCTCTACGCGCATGGGTAAATCGGTAGGTGCTGCCGTAGGTGCACGCCTCGGACGTTCGCTGCTCGAGCTGGGTGGCAACAATGCCATTATTATTACCGAACACGCTGATCTCAATATCGCTCTGCTGGCCGTTGTATTTGGTGCCGTCGGTACGGCCGGGCAGCGTTGTACAACCACCCGCAGGTTGATTATTCACGAATCGGTGTACGAAAGCGTGAAAGAAAAGCTGGTTTCGGCCTACGGGCAATTGCGCATCGGCAATCCGCTCGATCAAAATAATCATGTGGGTCCGCTTATCGACAAACAAGCGGTGGCGCTGTACGAAAACGCCCTGCAAAAAGCGGTCGAAGAAGGCGGCAAGGTATTGGTAGAAGGCGGTGTGCTTAGCGGCGAAGGCTACGAATCGGGCTGCTATGTAAAACCGGCCATTATCGAAGCACGCAATACCTTTAAAATTGTACAGGAAGAAACATTCGCTCCCATTTTATATGTGATGCCCTACAAAACCCTTGATGAGGCTATCGCGTTGCAAAACGGCGTAGTTCAGGGGCTTTCTTCGTCTATTATGACGACCAACCTGCGCGAAGCCGAGAAATTTCTTTCGGCCGAAGGTTCCGATTGCGGGATAGCCAACGTGAATATCGGTACTTCGGGTGCCGAAATTGGAGGCGCTTTTGGTGGCGAGAAAGAAACGGGCGGTGGTCGCGAATCGGGTTCCGATGCCTGGAAAATTTATATGCGTCGCCAGACCAATACCATAAATTATGGAAATGAATTACCTTTGGCGCAAGGAATCAAATTCGATATTTAACAAATTATCCCAGACACATGGAGAGAAAAGAAGCCGAACGGCTGGCCGACAACATTAGCCAGGAATACCTGAAAAACGGAGCCAGCGCCAAGGTAGTCGAAGATCTGAAAGCCCTGCGTAACTATTTCATCGAAATAAAAGACCCTACGCTGACCCGGATTCTCAGGCTTACCTACGAATACCTCGAAAGCAACGGCGAATTTGACATTCTGCTCGAAGATTTTAACGAAGAAGAAGCCGGAATGTCTTCTTTCGAATACCTGATGCAACTGGCAGCGGCCTATGATAATCCCTATAACCGCGAAGAGCTGCAGGAATACAGAGACAAGCTTATCGAAGCCTGATTTTCAGGTAGAGACAAAAGGGGGCAATCGCCCCCTTTTGTATTTTTAGTCTCCTGTTTTTTAGCAGTTCGCATTCCGGTTATGCGAGTCTGCACATTTAATTTGGTACCTTTAGAAAAGGTATAAATCCACGAATGACGAAAAAAAAGAAACCCTCCAAAAACCTTAAAAAACAAAGACAGTTTCTGCGGAAAGATGTGCTTGAGTTTTTTAGCGAAAATTCGGTTAAGCCCTATAACTATAAGCAAATAGCCGCAGCGTTGGGCATTGCTCCCGGCGAAGATCGGCTCCTGCTGCAGGAACTGCTCGACGAGCTGTTGGCCGATGGCAAGCTGAGCGAAACCGAACCCGGACGTTACCTCGCCAACCTGCCCCGCACTGAGCTTAGCGGCGAAATCGAAATCACCGCCCGCGGATCGGGGTACCTGCTCACTCCCGAAGGTGAAGACGATGTGTTTATTCACCGCAAAAACCTGAACCGCGCCCTGCATGGCGATACGGTAACGGTAAAGCTACGCGGCAAAGATCGCGACGGCAAACCCGAAGGCGAAGTGACCGCCATCGTGAACCGTAAGCAGGATACCTTCGTGGGACGTATAGAAATGAGCAAAAATTTTGCCTTCCTAATCACCGATAGTCCGCGGATGTATGTCGATATATACATTCCGCTCGAAAAGCTCAACGGCGCCCGGCAGAACGATAAAGTAATTGCACAACTGGCCGACTGGCCCAAGCAGGCTTCCAATCCTTTCGGGAAAGTGATCGAAGTGCTCGGAAAATCGGGCGAGAACGAAACCGAAATGCACGCTATTTTGGCCGAGTTCGGATTACCTTACCATTATCCCAAAGAAGTGGACGAAGCCGCCAACCGGCTCGATCCCGAAATTTCGGCTTCCGAATTGAAACGCCGCCGCGATTTCAGAGAAATAACCACTTTTACGATAGACCCCGTCGATGCGAAAGATTTCGACGATGCGCTTTCTATCCGCTTGCTCCGCGAAGAAGAAGGGAAAAAAATATACGAAATCGGCATCCATATTGCCGACGTGTCGCATTACGTAACGCCCGGCTCGACCATCGACCGCGAAGCGCTCGAAAGAGCTACTTCCGTGTACCTGGTGGATCGCGTGGTGCCTATGCTGCCCGAAATTTTATCCAATCAGATATGTTCCCTTCGTCCGCACGAAGAAAAATACTGCTTTTCGGTGGTGCTCGAAATGGACGAAAACGCCAAGGTGCACAATGAATGGTTCGGTCGTACGGTTATTTATTCCGACCGCCGTTTTACCTACGAAGAAGCGCAGGAAATTATCGAAACCGGCGAAGGCGATTTTAAAGACGAAATTCTGACCCTCGACGGCCTGGCTAAAATTTTACGCAAAGAAAGACTCGCCCATGGCGCGCTTAACATAGAAAGTGTAGAGGTCAAATTTAAGCTCGACGAAAAAGGCAAACCCATAGGCGTATATACCAAAGTGTCGAAAGACGCGCACAAGCTGATCGAAGAGTTTATGCTGATGGCCAACAAAGCGGTGGCCAAGGTGGTAGGGCTGCCCGATGGGAAAAAGAAGCTTTTGCCTATGGTGTACCGTGTGCACGATGAACCCAGTCCGGAGAAGCTGAAAGAGCTGCACGAGTTTGTCAAAATGTTGGGCTACAAGCTACAGACTACCAATCCCAAAACCTTACCTGCTGCGGTGAATAAGCTGATGGGGGAGATTAAGGATAAACGGGTGGCTGAGGTGGTGCAGCAATACACGATTCGCTCGATGGCCAAGGCCATTTACGATATACATAACGTAGGTCACTACGGACTCGGGTTTGATTATTACACCCATTTTACTTCGCCTATCCGAAGGTATCCCGACTTGATCGTACACCGGATTTTGCAGAATTTTCTTTCTCAGCAATCTTCTTTCGGGAAATCCGATTTGGAACATTGGTGCCGTCATTCGTCGGCCATGGAGAAAAAAGCATCTGATGCTGAGCGTGCTTCTATCAAATACAAGCAGGTAGAATTTCTCAAAGACCGTGTAGGAGAGGAGTTTGACGGTGTCGTATCGGGCGTTACCGAATGGGGCATTTACGTGGAGCTTGTTGAAAACAAATGCGAAGGCATGATTAGCCTGCGTGCTATCAGCGGCGATGTGTATGTGTTTGACGAAAAAGCGTTTTGCGTACGAGGTGTCAACAAAAAACGGACCTTCAGGCTTGGAACCGAATTGCGGATCAAGGTCAAAGCGGCCGATCTGATGCGGCGCCAGATCGATTTTGAGCTACTGGACAAGTAAATGAAACCTGATTTTTCATTTCCGAAGGGAAATTAAAAAGGGGTTCGATTTTTTACCACAAGCTGCGGAACTGCTTCAGAAAACGGACGTCGTTTTCGGAATAAAGCCTTAAATCTTTTACCTGGTACTTGAGCTGTGCAATGCGTTCTACGCCCATCCCGAAAGCATAGCCGCTGTATTTTTCGCTGTCGATACCACAGTTTTCGAGCACCTGCGGATCGACCATGCCGCAACCCATAATTTCGAGCCAGCCGCTGTGCTTGCATACGTTGCAGCCTTCGCCATTGCAGAGGGTACACGACACGTCCACTTCGGCGCTGGGTTCGGTAAAGGGAAAATAAGAAGGGCGGAGCCGGATACGGGCTTTTTCACCGAAGAGTTCGTGCACAAAGTACAGCAGCGTTTGCTTGAGATCGGCAAAAGACACGTTTTCGTCGATATACAGTCCTTCGATTTGGTGGAAAAAACAATGCGCGCGGGCCGAAATGGCTTCGTTGCGATATACACGTCCGGGCATAATCATGCGCAGCGGCGGGCGGTTGTTTTCCATCATGCGAACCTGTACCGACGAGGTATGCGTGCGTAATGCCAGGGGCTGCTCACCGACCGTAATAAAAAATGTATCCTGCATATCGCGTGCAGGGTGGTTTTCGGCAAAATTAAGCGCGCCGAAGTTGTGCCAGTCGTCTTCTATTTCGGGGCCATCGGCGGTGACAAATCCTATGCGCGAAAAGATGGCGCTTATCTCGTTGCGCACCAGCGAAAGCGGATGCCGGGCACCGTAGTCTAAGGGTTCGGCCGGACGGGAAAGGTCCAGCTCATCACGTGCCGGACCGGTATTTCCGGTCGTTTCTTTGAGCGCTTCAATTTTTTCCTGTGCTTTTTGCTTGAGCTCGTTGAGTCGCTTTCCGAATTCTTTTTTCTGTTCGCCCGGAATGGTTTTGAAGGTGTCGAACAGTTCGGTAATGCTCCCTTTTTTGCCCAGCAGGCGTATGCGGTGCTGTTCGGCTTCGGCGGCGTTAGCGGCGCTTAATCCGGCAATTTCTTCCAGCAGTTGTTCAATTTTTTCTTTCATGCAAAGGCTTATTCCGACAGGGTGATTTTCATGCGTATATCTTTCAGCGGGCGGGCGTATCCATCCACCGCTTCGGCGGCAATTTTTTCGATGATTTCCAGTCCTTCTTCCACTTCGCCGAATACGGTATAAGTCGCGTCGAGGTGTGGCGCTCCGCCCACAGTGGTGTAGGTGCGGCGTTGTTCTTCTGTAAAGCGGAAAAGTCCCTCTTTTTCCATTTCCTGCTCGATAGCCGTCTGAATGTCTAAGGTGATTTGCTGGAGGGTTTTTTGGTCGTTCTTGTCGCGAGCCTGTGTGATTTTTGCTTCTATATTGGCAAATCTTTCGTCCTGTAGCAAACGTGTACCGATTTCGCGACGGCGGTTGTCGTTGATCCGGTTTTCGAGCATATCGAGCACATTTTCTTCATATACAGCGCCTTGTACAATGTAAAACTGGCTGCCCGAAGAGGCTTTTTCGGGATTTACGTCGTCGCCCATCCGTGCGGCGGCTAACGCTCCTTTTTTATGGTAATGCCCGGGGCGGATTTCGGCAGGCAGGGTATAGTCGGGTCCGCCGTTGCCCAATATTTCGCCGGCCTGAGCCTGCCTCGAATCGGGATCGCCACCCTGAATCATAAAGTCTTTGATGACCCGGTGAAAAAGCAGGCTGTCGTAATACCCGTCTTTGATAAGGCTGATAAAATTATCGCGGTGAAGCGGCGTATCGTTATAGAGGCGGGCTACAATGGTGCCGTAAGGAGTCTCAATCCGGATACGGGTATCTTTCGGCTCATTCTGGTTTGGAAAAGCAAAAGCGCTCAACAGAAGCGTTAACAGCAATAAACAGGTGTGGAAAACTTGTTTCATTCGGGAGAATTTGTAAATTTGGCTGACTTGTTGTGGCCTACAGGCAACGAAAATACTAAAATTACGTCTATGAAATGCGGAGTGGAAGTGAAAGCGGACATTCCTGTTTTAAAGAATTTTTTATGCAGATGAAAAAACGCTTCCCCTATCTTTTCGGAATACTTGCCGCTTCGGTAATGTTAGTGGTTTCTTGTGGAAAACCGGCCGATACTACTGCGGTAGTGAAAGTGATAACCCGTGGCGGGGCTCCTGTTTCGGGTGCTACGGTACACGTGATAGGCGTTGATTCGTACGGTAATAATGGTGGTCGTATCGATCATACCAGCACTACCGATGCCAACGGCAATGCTACTTTCAATTTTAACGATCTCTATAAGCGCGGGCAGGCAGGGTTTGCTGTGCTTGAAGTAAGAGCCAGCAAGGATACCCTTATCGGAGAAGGAATCATTAAAGTAGAGGAAGAAAAGAAAAACGAAGCGCAGATTACCCTTCAGTAATCGCTTCAAAATATTCTATAACAGCCTGTTTTAACAGGTGTTGCTGTTGCCGCCCATCCAGGGGCGGCAATTTTTTTGTGTTTTCATAGTGTGGCCATCCTTCGGCATCCACTCCGGCGAAAGTATAGTATCCGTAAGGTTCTAACAGGCGACATACCGCAATGTGCATCACTTCCAGCTTTTGCCGCTTGGTGAATTTGAGGTAACCCATACCGAGTTCCTGTACACCTATCAGAAAGATCACGCTGGTGAGATCAGGGTCTTCGCCCAAATCTTCTTTTAACCGGCCTTGTACCTTCCTCCATTTTTCTTCGAGCTCAAAATCCATACGCTGCAAAGGTACATCAAAGCCGGTTATATAAAAAAACCGGGTAGCTTAAGCTACCCGGTTTCGCGAAAGAAAAGGTGTTTTACTCAGCGGTTAATGATGATTCGTTCGGAACGGAGCTGACGCGAGTCGTCCGAAACCTGAAGGAAATAGATTCCCGAAGCAAGCTCCGATACATCGAGCTGGGTGCGCTTGCCGTTCATCGGCGTTGAAGAGACCAGCATTCCGGTTGCATTGATAAGTTTTATCTGCAAGACCCCCTGCGCTTTATCCGTATCATAACCTTCTATTACAATTACATCCGAGGCAGGGTTAGGATAGATCATCAGCTTTACCTCATTCCACTCTTCGACCGATGTGTTCTGTTCAATGAAGAGGCAGTAGTCTTCCACTTCGCCGTAGGCAAAAGACATACAGGCTGTGGGAGCGCCGTTGTCGAGCGGACCGACGTATTTCATAGAAACCCGCATCCGGGTGCTACCCGTATTCGCAGTGGCGGGGATAAGTATCTGAGCATTTACACCGGTGGTTACACCTGAACCCGAGGTATAAGCGAGCTCGGTAGCTTCGTCAAAAACGCCATCCTGATTATAGTCTATCCAAACCTTGTAATATTCCGAATAGGTGGAGCCGGAATAACCCGGGGTGATTTTCAGGTTGTAAGAGTTTTCTTTGATCACTTGTGTGCTCATAGCGGTATAATCGGCATATCCGCCGTCGGAACCGCTTACATTATTGATCGTGCCGAATTCGACCGCTTGGATCCATTCGTCGCTTACATTATTGCCTTTTGAGTTGCAGTAAGAAAGATCAACGCAGTTGCCACAGCCTGCCGTATTAAACGTGCTGCTTGCGCTGAATGCGGTAGGCCCCGATACGCAGACACTCTGCACTTGTATTTCGTAAGCGGTACATTCATCGAGGTCGCTGAGCGCATAGGGAGAGGTGGCGTTATTCACCGTAATCCACGTGCCCGAGGACAGGGATTTGTAACGCAGGTTGTACGACTGAGCGGCCAGTACCGAACTCCATGTGGCGGAACCGCTGGTGTTATCGCTGAGCGTTACCGTAAGTGAAGTGGGAGGCTCACAGCAGCCGTCGGTTTTGAAAGTGTATAACACGGAATAATTGCTTTCTTCTCCGCCACCACAGTCGGCTTTCACCTGAAACTCATATTCTGTACATTCTTCCAGTCCGTCGAGAAACAGCGAATCGACGCTTGAAGAGGTAGAGTCGAGCCAGGTGGAGCTGCCCGTTTCGCGGTATCGGATGAGATACGTGTTACTGGTATTGGCCGAAACCCAGGCCAAATTGGCTGAATTGGTGGTGAGGCTGTCGGCACTGAGATTAAACGGAGCGATACAGTCGGAAGTAGAACAATCGTTCATGAGGAGGGTAAGCGAGTTAAAGGCGTTGATGCGGCCACCTGTAACCGTTTCTGTAAGCAGGTTCGACTTGGGATCCACCCCATCGAACAAGGCTTGTCGGACCAGATCGGCTGCTGCCTGCGGATTGTTTTTGGCTAACAGCGCCAGCGAATTACAAGGGGCTGAATACATCAGCGCAATAACCCCGGCGGTAAGCGGTCCGGCAAACGAAGTACCCGAAGTGCTACCGTAACTGTTGGTGCCCGAAGTGGTGTAAATACTTTCTCCGGGAGCGCCCACATCGATAGTGGTTTGTCCATAGCCCGAAAAAGTGCGTACATCGCGGTTATTGGTGGCTGTCACGCTTATCATATAGTCGCTGCTACAGGCCGTAGGCATATCGCCTACTACATCCACATTGTAATTGGAGTTGGTGGTAGAGCCGCAGTTCAGCACCCCGTAACGGCCCAAGGTATCGTACATGGCACACCAAAGCGGATAGTTGTTCGGATTGGCCTGATCGATGCCCCAGGAAGCGTTGGTCGCTACTACAAAAGCACCCTTGGCACCATTTGTTTGGTTGTAGAGCTTACGCATGGCCAGCGGATAAGTGTAAGCCTGAATAACGGACGATTCCTGTGTGGTGAATCCCGAAACCAGCATCATTTTCACATTCCAGTTGGCACCTACCACGCCTACCGAATTATTGCCCGTAGCGCCGATCATACCCATTACCTGCGTACCGTGGTTGCCGCTGGCGTGGTTATCGTTGTTGGCCTGTACTCTCCAGCCTCTTACATCGTCGATATAGCCGTTACCATCATCATCGATACCATTACCCGGTATTTCCTGGGTATTGCGCCAAAAATTGCCGATAAGATCGGGGTGATTGTAGTTGCCACCGCCGCCTTCAAGAATACATACCACGATGGTATCACCCAGGTTGGTGAGCCCGCCGGTGGTAATGTCCCAGGCTTCGTCCGAGTCAATGTCGGCATCGGCGGTACCTCCATTCTGACCTGTGTTTCGGTGCTGCCACTGGCTGGTGAAATTTGGGTCGTTGGGTACTGTGGCCCGTTCTTTGACGTAGTGGTTGTTTTGCGCCGCACTTACCGCACGATGGCTGCTCAGCATCCGAATCAGCTCTGCATGCGACACGGCATGATGGTTAAACGAAAGATGCCAAATGCGCATGTGCGAAGAAAGCTCTTCGATCGGTTTCACCTGCAGGTAAAGCGGAAAGGCTGAAGTAACATGCTCAATGTTATAGCCTTCATTAAGCTGGATCATGACCTGCCCCGGTACGTAAGGTGTTTCGGAAGCTTCGTGCGATTGGCCGGATAAGGCATTGGGAGTAACCAGCGAGGCGATGAAAGTTATCGCTGCGGCAAACCGGTAAAAACGAATCATAACAAGAAGAGTTGAGTTGTAGTAAACGAGCCGGTAAATTACAATTTTTGCAACGCAATTACTAAATATTGTCCCTATTTTCACCCGTCAGAAATTTAACTTTCTTGAAATGAAGAAGAATATAGGCTTGGGTCTTTTGCTTATGGTGTTGAATGTGTTTTCCGCTTCGGCATCGCTGCGCGACACGGTGCTTTATTTGCCGCAGGGAAAAGAAAAAGTGCAGATTACGCTGCGTTATCCGGAAGCTGCCAAACCCAAAGGAGCCCTGTTGCTCTTACACGGCTGGAATTTGCCGCCTTCCGAATGGTGTGAGAAAACCACGTTTTGTACCCGCGCTTTACAGGAAGGCTTCGTGCTGATCATCCCCGATTTAGGGAAAACGACCTATCATTTTCAGCGTTATCCCGAAACAAAAGCCCACTATATGCCTTATCCTACCCGGCGCTGGATAATGGATACGGCCATAGTCCACTTGCAGCGGAACCTCAAATTGTTGCTGCCTGGTCAAAATAATTTCGTAGCCGGAATTTCTACCGGAGGCCGGGGTGCCGCATTGCTGGCGCTCGAATTGCCGAAAGTATTTCGTGCCGCCGCCTGTCTTTCGGCCGATTTTGATCAGTCCAAACTGACCGACGATCCGATTTACAACGGCTATTACGGCCCTTACAGGCGCTTTGCCGAACGGTGGAACGGACGCGATAATATGCACAAACGCGCGGCCGAGTTTAAAGTGCCGCTTTTTCTGGCACACGGCGGAAAAGACGATATCTGTCCGGTGAGCCAAACCCGAGATTTTTATAAGGAAATTCTACGCATCAATACGGTACGAACCGAATTGTATATCGACGAAAAAGCCGGACATACCTACGAATTTTGGGAAAGCTGTTCCGAACCGGTCCTGAAATTTTTCTTGTCCTCCTGCCGCTAAGCGCATTTTTTCGGGCTTGATAATGCCCTGTGTTTGCTCCAAATTCATGATCTTTACAGCGTTTAAACCGTATATCTTTTGAATTCTTCTTCGCGTGGCATTGCCATTTTAGGTTCTACCGGCTCTATCGGTACGCAGGCGCTCGAGGTGCTCGAACAGCATCCTGATCGTTTTTCGCTGGAACTGCTTACTGCACACCGCAATGCAGACTTGCTTATTGCGCAGGCAAAACGGTATCAGCCTAATACGGTCGTGATTACCGATGCCGGTCTTTACGCGCAGGTAAGCGATGCGCTGGCCGATACCGATGTCAAGGTGTTTGCAGGACCTGAAGCGGTTACACAGGCGGTTCAGATGAGCAGCATACATACGGTGCTTACGGCGATGGTAGGATATGCGGGGCTGCAACCAACTATAGCGGCTATCGAGGCCGGGAAAGATATTGCGCTGGCCAATAAAGAAACGCTGGTCGTGGCAGGTGAGCTAATTACCGCATTGGCAAAGCAAAAAGGCGTAAACATTTATCCGGTCGATTCGGAACATTCTGCCATTTTTCAGTGTCTTGTAGGAGAGTTCCACAATCGTATCGAAAAAATTTACCTCACGGCTTCTGGCGGCCCGTTTCGAGGCTGGAAACGCGAGGCGTTAAGACAGGTAACCCCGGCACAGGCATTGAAACATCCCAACTGGAGCATGGGAGCTAAAATCACTATCGATTCGGCTTCGCTGATGAACAAAGGGCTGGAGGTGATCGAAGCCCAGTGGCTTTTTGCCCTGAACCCCCAACAGATTGAAGTGATTGTGCATCCGCAGTCGATTATTCATTCGCTGGTACAGTTCGAAGACGGGTCGCTCAAAGCGCAGCTCGGACTGCCCGATATGCGCTTGCCGATCCAATATGCGCTGTCGTATCCCCATCGTCTGCCGGCCGCATTCGAGCGTTTTCGTTTTATGGATTACCCTCAGCTTACCTTCGAAAAACCCGATACCGACACGTTTCGTAACCTGTCGCTGGCCTACGAAGCGCTCGGGCAGGGGGCAAACAGGCCCTGCGTGCTGAATGCGGCCAATGAAGTAGCCGTCGAAGCCTTTTTGAAAGACCGTATTGGCTTTTTGGAAATGAGCGATTTGGTCGAGTTTTGTCTGCAGCAGGTGTCTTTTGTGGTGAAACCCGCTTACGAAGCGCTGGTAGATACCGATACAGAAACCCGGCGTAAAGCGGAAGAATGGCTCGGTAGAAAGTAGGCCGATTAGTTCACCGCACTTTCCGAAAATTTCATCCCCGAAAATTTTTCGCTTCTTTTCACAGATCGTTTATTCGCAGCTTCTCCCCTTTGCCTGATCCGCCGGTGGCAGCGCATCTTCTTCTGTGATTGCCAAAGGGAGTGGCGAATGAAGCGTTGATTTCAGATCGGGTTTTCCGGCGGTGACCCAGGCGCTGTACCACAGGCTGCCCACTGCTACGATCGAAGCCCTCATGCGGCGCTCTACCATACCGTTTAACAAAAGGTGATAAGCTTCGGAAAACTCGGCCGAATAGACTTTTACGGTATTTCTTCCACGTGTTTCATAGCTGTATTTGCGATCGGTAGGAAAGCTAAGCGTGAGCTGTTTTTCCAGCTTTAGCACCGAATCTACCAACGCGTGACTTTCTTTTACAATCTGCCAGGAAAAAAGAAGCGGATTTTCGATATGCACTGCCAGTCCGGTAAAATAGTCGTAATCTTCTGCGAAGAGTTCGGGCAGCCGTGACTCCCATAAGCCGTGAATACCGCGTTGTCCGGTCAACTGCCCGTTGTAATTTTCGGTGGTGTGCAGCGGCACATGTGCATCGGCGACATAATGCCCTAGATCGGCACTGAGGCGGAGAATACGTTCGGTGTCTTTTTCCTGCATGGCACGGCTGAGCTGTAGGGTTACCCGTGGAATATGCCAGGCTACGATACCGTTTGCCAGCAGCGTATCTTCGGTAAAGCGCGCCGCTGCCGCTTCGTAGTGCATGGGAATTGCGCTGAAAGGATCGCCCAATGGGGTATATCGATCGATATCGATATAATGACGCGGTGCTTCATGCTCGCTGGCATACCTGCGCTTATCGGGATCTACGGCATGCGCGGTGATAAATTCGAGGTGGGTTTTATAGAACTCGAAAAGCTCCGGAGGCAGTGTAAATACCGCAATGCGATTGATTTGCCGATGCGCGAAAAAGCCCCAGCTCCGAGCCTCGGTAGAAATAAGGAAAAGCGGCAACAGCAAGAAAAGAGGAAAACGGCGAAAACAAGTCATGCCGTAAAGGTAAGTGTGCCTGCACTACCTTCATTTCCAAAAAAAACTCAAAATGAAACTTCGGACTTATTTCACCTTAAAAGCCCCGTTTCCGGGAAGCGTCGCGTATGCATCTTCCCAGCTCATTTTTTCGAGCGAGTGACCTTTAAGTATCGGAATAATGCGGGTAGTATCGGGCTGCAGACAGTATTTGATATCGTCTTTCAAGCCCAATTTGGCCAGCCTTTCTTTGTGCGAAGCATTGTGTAGAAATTTGTACGGATCCTGCCTCGCCCGTTGGTAAAGGTATTTTAACGCGAGTGCGCCATCGCCCGGTTGAAAGACTTCGTGCTGCACCGAAAGCGCTTCGGTAACCGCACCGGCAAAAAGCGCATCTTCGAGATTGAATTTATTTTTCCATCCCGAACAAAGCAACAGCACATTTCGTTTTTCGCTAAGCAGAAAATCGCAGAGCGCGCTTAGGTTGAGAAAGGAACCGATCACCACTTTGTAGGCGTCGCGCGCAGCTTCGATGGCCTGTGTGCCGTTGGTAGTGGTAATGACAATGGTTTGCCCTTTTATGTGCTCGTTCATGTAGCTGAAGGGCGAGTTTCCGAAATCAAATCCTTCGACCGGCACTGCATCGCGCTCGGCTCCGGCGATAAAACCACGTTGCTTATAATCCCAGGCCTCTTCGACGGTAGCTACCGGAATAATTTTTTCGACCCCATACATAAAGGCTGTACACATGGCCGAAGTGGCACGCAGGATGTCGATTACTACCACAATACTTTCTTCATCGCGGTACACGGGGTAGAGGTACGGCGAAAAGCACGCTTCTATTACGGGTTTTGACATACGACGGAATTAAATTCCCGATTTACTTTTTCAGGAAAGGCAGTTTTACGATCACCGCTTTGAGCGCTTTGTCACGCACGCGGATATAGATCTCGCTTCCGGGTTGCGCAAGGGCGGTCGGTACATAACCCAGTCCGATCCCTTTTTGCAGGGTAGGCGCTTGTGTGCCTGAGGTGACGATACCTATAACGTCTCCGGCCTCGTTCGTGATTTCGTAGCCATGACGCGGTATGCCGCGATCGATCATCTCAAACCCGGCTAATTTACGGCTTACTCCTTTGGCTTTCTCTTCGGCCAAAGCGGCGCTGTGTGTAAATTCTTTGCTGAACTTGGTGATCCAGCCTAATCCGGCTTCGAAGGGAGAGGTGGTATCGTCGATATCGTTGCCGTAGAGGCAGAATCCCATTTCAAGACGCAAGGTGTCGCGTGCCCCTAATCCTGCGGGCTTGATGCCTTCTTCGCTTCCGGCTTCGAGGATGGCGTTCCAGAAAGAAACGGCGTGTGCATTGGGGAAATAGAGTTCAAATCCGCCTGATCCGGTATAGCCGGTATTGGAAATTATGACCTCGTCCACCCCGTTAAAACGGCCTGTACGGAAGGCGTAATAGGGAATGGAAGAAAGGTCGGTGTCGGTCAGCTTTTGCAGGATAGCCGTGGCCTTGGGGCCTTGGATAGCCAGCAGTGAAGTGTCGTCAGAAATGTTTTTCATCGTTACGTTTCCGGTGTTGAAACGCTGAATCCAGTTCCAGTCTTTTTCGATGTTGGAAGCGTTCACCACGAGCAGGTATTTCTCTTCCTGCAGGCGGTAAATCAGCAAATCATCCACAATGCCGCCCTCTTCGTTGGGCAGGTAAGAATATTGGGCTTTCCCGTCGCTCAGTGTAGAAGCGTCGTTGGATGTGACACGCTGGATAAGATCGAGCGCTCCCGGGCCTTCCACGATAAATTCGCCCATGTGCGACACGTCGAAGATACCGGCGGCATCGCGCACGGTTTGGTGTTCGTCGTTGAGGCCCGAATAAGAAACGGGCATCAGGTAGCCTGCAAAAGGCACCATTTTGGCGCCGAGGGCAATATGTGTATCGCTAAGCGCGGTGTGTTTGAGCGTAACGGTGGTATCCATTTGGTAAAAGAATAAAAAAGAAAAACTTACTGTAAGTACAAATGTATAATTTTCATCGGTTAAGCAAGGTATTGAAGCTTTGGAGGTAAACCTCCTGCTGTGAAAGCACTGAGTAGCGTTCGATTACGGTTTGCCGTGCCGCTTTTCCCATGCGCTCACGCAGCTCAGGATTTTCGATCAGGCGCGTGATGTATTCTACCCATTCGCCGGTTTCACGGGTCAGAAAGCCGTCTTTACCTTGTGTAATGATATCAGAATTAACGCCTACGGGCGACATCACCGTGGGAATTTCGAGTGCCATATACTGAAGACCTTTGAGTCCGCATTTGCCTTTTGTCCATTCATCGTCAGGCAGGGGCATAATACCGATATCGAACGAGGATAATTCTTCCAATTCGCTGTGCTTATTCCAGCCAATGCCGCGTATGCCCAACGCTTCGTTCGAATAATCGGGATCGCCGATTACTTTTACCTGCATCCGCTCGCCGTATTTTTCCCGCAGTATTTTCAGAAAAGGAAGGGCGTATTCAAAATGTTTGATCGTGGTGAGGCTCCCGCTCCAGCCAATGGTAAACCGATCAGGGTCGGCAGTACGCGGAATGCGCCGGTACGATTCGGTATCTATCGTGGTAGGAATAATTTTTATCTGCGAATTGTAAGGCCGTGCGTAATCGGCTAAATAGGCGTTACCGGCAATGACCAAATCGGCCATTTCGATGATTTTAGAAGTTTTAGCCGGGTTTTTCAGGAAACTGAACTTTTTGTTAGCCTCCGAAATGTCGAGGTTCCATATCGCGTCGTCGAAATCGAATACGAGCTTGGCTCCAGAGGCTTTGAAAGCTTTTTCAAAACGGGTGGAACCGGTCATAAAGGCTTCGCGCTGTACGAAAATAATATCGTACGCTCCGGCTTTTCTGACATCGTTACGGCGTTTACGCCAGGTTCGGCGAAGCAAATCGAGCTTCTGCCAGTAGTGGCCGGGGCGGTAAAATAATTTGTCGTCGGCCTCGTCCAATAACCAGGAGAAATCACAGTCGTATCCGCTGGATCGCAGAAAATCGAGGTATTGCTCAAACCTGAAGCGTTGGCTGGGTGACCGATCGGGACGATGAGCCGCTATAAAGAGTATCCGTGGCAAAATGCGTTGTTTGTTTTGACTGCAAAATTAACAAGCATAACCAAACAATGGATATCCAAGACGCGAAGAATGAAAAATCAGGCTTCGGGCGGGGTTTTCAGCAGCTTCACATCCACGGCTACGGGTCCTTTGGGGTGCTCTTTCATTTCAAATTCGACCCGATCCCCGTCGGCAATTTCATCCAAAAGACCGTTGGACTTAACATAAATTTCCAGCCCCGACTCATCCACCCGGATAAAGCCGAACTTGTTTTTCCTGTTATAAAATTTCACTGTTCCTGTAAGCATAGGACGTTGTGAGTTATATATCTACCTCTTACAATATACATTTTTTTTTCATTCGCTGTATATTCTGTGAACTTATACCTTTGTCTCACATTTTTCCTACATGAAACGTACACTTCTTGTGTTTGCCTGCTTTGCCGGAATGTCGTTTGCCGGTGCACAATCCGTTTTACCTGAAACCGTCGGTACACGTAAAGGGCTAACATACCTCAGTTGGGGATACAACCGCAGTCAATATACCCACAGCGATATCCGTATGGTGGGTACGGGATATGATTATACCCTTCATGGCGTTAGCGCTACCGATCGGCCAAGTTCTTTTAGCCCCGACATATATTTTAATCCGAAGCAATTATCTATTCCGCAGTTTAACATCAGGGCTGGGTATTTTTTTAAAGACAAATGGGCCTTAACGATGGGGTATGACCACATGAAATATGTAGTCAGGCAATATCAGCAGGTGCGCATTACCGGTGTGATTGAGGCGCAGGCTTCACCCAATTATGAAGGTGAATACGAGGGCGATCCGATACTGATCAATCCTGACTTTCTCATGTACGAACATACCGACGGGTTAAATTACCTTAGCGCTGAGCTCGATTATTACGAACGTTGGTGGGCCTCGTCTCGCGGTAAATTTGTGCTCAGCGGTCAGCTCGGGTTCGGTGCCGGTTTGCTGGTGCCCAGGAGCGACGTGTCGGCCTTCGGAGAGCCTGGAGCCAATGTTTTTCACGTGGCAGGCTGGGGCGTCGATGCGCATGGTGGAATCAGGCTCGATATGGGCCGGTATTTCTTTTTCCAGCTCAGCCTCAAAGGTGGCTTTATGGATATGAACGACGTGCTTACCTACCGTCGCAGCGGATACAAAGCGGTGCAGCATTTCTTCTTTTTAGAACAATATGCTTCGCTGGGTTTTCAATTGCACTTGCCCACGGTTTTTAAGTCGCTGCAATAAGCCGGGAACAGACCAAACGGCTGTACAGCCGCGTTTCCTTCCTGTCAAATAGGCTCCAACTTTCAACATAATTTGTACCTTCGTACGCACAATTTTAAATCCATTTCCATGAGTAAATACGATGTAGTGGTGATAGGCTCCGGTCCCGGCGGATACATCTCGGCAATCCGCTGTGCGCAGCTTGGCATGAAAACGGCGTTGGTAGAGCGTTACAAATCGCTTGGCGGCACCTGTCTCAATGTGGGCTGTATCCCCTCGAAAGCACTGCTCGATTCATCCGAACATTTCCACAATGCAGGCCATACATTTAGCGAGCATGGTATTGAGGTGAAAGGACTGAAAGTGGATCTCGGCCAAATGATCAAGCGCAAAAACGACGTAGTGGCGCAAACCTCAGGTGGTATCGATTACCTCATGAAAAAAAATAAAATCGACGTGTTTCACGGTCATGCCTCTTTTCTTTCCAAGACCCGTATTGATGTGAAAGACGATAAAGATAAAATCGTAACGCTCGAAACCACCAATACCATTATCGCTACCGGTTCCAAGCCCGCTTCGCTGCCCGGTGTAACGATCGATAAAAAAAGAGTCATCACATCGACCGAAGCGCTGAGTCTCACCGAAATTCCGAAGCACCTGGTCATCATAGGTGCCGGTGTGATCGGCCTTGAGCTGGGCTCCGTCTATGCCCGTTTGGGCGCGAAAGTGTCGGTGGTAGAATACGCTTCTTCCCTCATTGCCACGATGGACGGCAGCATGGGCAAAGAATTGCAGAAATCGCTCAAAAAGCTGGGCTTTGAATTTTACCTCAATCATAAGGTAAGTGGTGTGAAAGCGGCTGCCAAAGAGGTGACCGTCAGCGCCGAAAGTGCAAAAGGAGAAAAATTGGAGCTGAAAGGGGATTATTGCCTCGTAGCCGTAGGTCGCAAGCCTTATACCGAAAACCTCGGTCTTGACAAAGCCGGCGTGCAGCTCGACGATCGCGGTCGTGTGCTAGTCGATGACCACCTGCGCACCAATGTGCCCGGTATCTACGCCATCGGCGATGTAGTGCGGGGTCCCATGCTGGCGCATAAAGCCGAAGAAGAAGGCGTGTTTGTAGCCGAAGCGATTGCCGGTCAGAAACCGCATCTCGATTATAATCTTATTCCCGGAGTAGTCTATACCTGGCCCGAAGTGGCGGCCGTAGGCGCTACCGAAGAAACCCTTAAAAAAGAGGGTCGTGCCTATAAAGTGGGGCAATTCCCCTTTAAAGCCAGTGCCCGCGCCCGTGCAAGCATGGATATCGACGGACTGGTAAAAGTATTAGCCGACAAAGAAACCGATGAAGTGCTGGGCGTACATATTATCGGGCCCCGTGCCGCCGACATGATCATGGAAGCCGTAGTGGCGATGGAATACCGTGCTTCGGCCGAAGACATTGCCCGCATTTGCCATGCACACCCCACTTATGCCGAAGGCATCAAAGAAGCGGCGCTCGATGCTACCGGAAAACGCGCGCTGAACCTTTAATCTTCACCGTTTTACGACGTGGGTCAGCCAGTAAAAACAGGAGTATTGCTCATTAACCTGGGCACGCCCGACAGTCCTTCGGTAAAAGACGTACGGCGTTACCTGTCTGAGTTTCTCAACGACCCGCGTGTAATTGACATTGCGCCGCTGGCGCGAATGCTGCTGGTGAATGGCATTATCGTGCCCTTTCGTGCGCCTAAGTCGGCGAAAATTTACAGGATGCTTTGGACACCCGAAGGCTCGCCATTGCTGATATACGGTCGTAAAGTGCAGCAATTGCTGCAACAGGCGCTGCCCGAAAATTATACCGTTGAACTGGCCATGCGCTACCAGAATCCCTCGCTCGACGAAGTGCTGGGACGTATGCAGAAAGCCGGTTATCATAAAATCATCCTTCTTCCTCTTTTCCCCCAATACGCCTCTTCCAGCACCGGATCAGCGCTCGAAAAAGCCATGCGGATTATCCGTCGCTGGTGGGTGATCCCCGAAATCAGCATAGTAGGGCCTTATTTCGATAACCCCGGCTATATCCGGGCATTTGCCGAAAAAGCAAAGATCCATAACCCCGATTCGTTCGACCATATTCTTTTCAGCTACCACGGCTTGCCCGAGCGTCAGGTCGATAAGGCGCACCGCGACGGTAAACCCTGCGAAGCACACCCCTGCCGTCACGAAATCAATGAAGAAAACCGCTATTGCTATAAGGCTGAATGTTATGCTACGACACGCCTTTTGGCGGCCGAGCTGGGCATTCCCACCGAACGTTATACCGTTGCTTTCCAGTCGAGGTTGGGGCGCGATCCCTGGATTCAGCCTTATTCCGATAAAGTAATCGAAGAGCTGGCTGCCAAAGGTGTAAAACGCCTGCTCGTTTTTTCGCCCGCTTTTGTGGCCGATTGCCTCGAAACTACCGTAGAAATCGGCTACGAATACAAAGATCTGTTCGAAGCGCACGGCGGTACGCATTTGCAATTAGTCGAAAGCCTCAACGACAGCCCGCTTTGGATAAAAACCCTCGAAGAGCTGGTAAAAGCGCAGTAAACACGCGCGAATCTCTTTTTTCAGCTCCCGCATTCCGCTTTTCACAGGCTAATGTTTACTTTTACCACACAAGCTTAATTTATTGTCATGTACGGAAAATTTCAGGAACACCTGCAGCAGGAGCTGCAACAGATAGAAGAGTCGGGACTTTTTAAGCGCGAACGTGTGATCACCTCGCCACAAGGTGCTGCCGTTACGGTAAACGGCAAAGAAGTGCTTATTTTTTGTGCCAACAATTACCTCGGTCTTTCTTCTCACCCGCGGGTGATTGAAGCCGCCCACCGTTCGCTCGACAGTCGGGGATACGGCGTTTCTTCCGTACGTTTTATCTGCGGTACGCAGGATATTCACAAAGAACTTGAACAGAAAATAGCCGCTTTTCTCGGCACCGAAGATACCATTCTCTATGCGGCCTGCTTCGATGCCAACGGCGGTGTTTTTGAGCCCCTGCTCGGCGAACAGGATGCCATCATTTCGGACGAGCTGAACCACGCTTCCATCATAGACGGGGTAAGGCTTTGTAAAGCACAGCGTTACCGCTACAAGAACTGTGATATGGCCGATCTCGAAGAGCAGCTCAAAAAAGCACAGGCACAACGCTTCAGGCTGATAGTGACCGATGGGGTCTTTTCAATGGACGGATTTGTGGCGCCGTTGGATAAAATCTGTGATTTGGCCGATAAATACGATGCGCTCGTAATGGTTGACGAGAGTCATGCCACCGGTTTCATTGGAAAAACGGGGCGTGGCAGCGTCGAATTGCGCAACGTGATGGGACGTGTCGATCTGATTACCGGGACACTCGGCAAAGCCTTGGGCGGTGCGATGGGCGGGTTTACCACCGGGCGCAAAGAGATTATCGAAATGTTGCGTCAGCGTTCGAGGCCCTACCTGTTTTCTAACTCATTGGCTCCGCATATCACCGGCGCTTCGATAGCCGTATTCGATATGCTGAGCGAAACCACCGATCTGCGCGATAAGCTCGAAGAGAACATACGCTATTTCAAAACGGCCATTAAAACCGCAGGATTCGACATCAAAGACGGCGATTCGGCCATTGTACCAATCATGCTGTACGATGCCAAGCTTTCGCAGGTTTTTGCCGACAAGCTGCTGGAAGAAGGCATTTACGTAACCGGATTTTTCTTCCCCGTAGTGCCCAAAGGGCAGGCGCGTATTCGCGTGCAGCTCTCGGCCGGACACGAAAAAGAACACCTCGACCGGGCCATAGCGGCCTTTACCAAAGTAGGGCGCGAGCTCGGTGTGATTAAGTAAGATGCGTACGAAACGGCCCTTTGGTGTTCTTGCTTTGGTGTGTTTTTTTCTGCTGACAGGCCTTTTTTCTTGTGGAAATGAGCCGGCTGCGCAGTCTTCTACAACAGCCGAAAAGGAAAAAGAAGAAACTACCGCCGCAAAGCTTCAGGGCAAATGGGAAAACCGTCGCGACATGAGTCATACGGTTGTTTTTGAAGACAATACATGGATAGATCAGTATAACGAGCAGCTCGTTTCGCGCAACCCGCTCGAATTTTATGCAGAATATCCGCGTCCCGGAGTGAAGCCTTCGTCCGGCGGACGGTTTATACGTCTTGAAGAGGGAGAAAACCCAGGTAATTATTTCGTGTTCGAGATACTAAAGCTGGAGGCGGATAAGCTGGAATTACAACTGATCGGTTCAGATCAGATATACCTCTTTCGGCGTTGGCAAGCTTCTGATTCGCCTCGCTACTCAGGTTACTGCGGGGGCTGCGACATCACTGCGCTGTTCTCGGATGCCGAAGGGATAGGTACCAATGTGAGGGATTGGCCCGGAACCGACGGAGAAATGCTGTTTACGCTCGAAGCCAAAGAGGGCGAACAGTTGACCTTACAAATCCGCGGTTGGTACGAAGACTGGGTTCAACTGGAAAATGTAATCGGTAAGGAGAAAGAAGATAAAGTCGAAAAGTACCGGTTCACCTGGATCAAAGCCCATTTCGCTTCGGTAAAAGTGGTTTTGGCTTCCGGAAATCAGGAGGTGGCAGTGTATAATGAGCCCGACAGAGACGCTGCGGTGGTGGATCGGGTCAAGCCCGGTACCCGGCTTACCGTAACGGGTTGCTGTGGCGAATGGGTGCGGGTAAGCGGGGTGGTAAGTGGTTGGTTGGCTCCCGGCAGTTTTACGCCCTGACCGAAGCTTTTACAATACTGTGTTGATAAATTTGGCTGAATAAAAATAGTTGTAAATTTGCAGCCCCAATTTCAGGGCAATAAACGTTGTAATTAAGTAAGATGCGTATGAAACGGCCGTTTGATTTCCTTCTTTTCATGTGCTTTTTTCTGCTAACTGGACTTTTTTCCTGCGGAAATGAGCCTGCGGGAAATAATACCGGGGTTACGGAAGAAAAAAAGGAAAGCACTGTGTCCAAACTTCAGGGCATCTGGGAAGACCGGCGCGACAGACATCACAAGGTTGTGTTTGAGAACGATATATGGATAGAGTATTACAAAGGCAAAGGCGGTTCGGGCAACCCGCTGACTTTTTATGACGAATACCCGCGCAAGGGGGCGAAGCCTTCACCTACCGGGCGGTTTATGCGTGTCGAAGAGGGGGGTAACTTTGAGAAATACTACCTGTTCGAGATACTTAAACTGGATGCGGATGAACTGGAACTGCACCTGATCGATTCGGATCAGGTGTATATTTTCCGCCGCTGGGAGCCGCAGTATTTCGAAGACGGATGGGGTTGTGGCGGTTGTAAAATAGAGGCCTCGTTTTCCGATCCGGAGCGGATTGGTACAAACGTAAGGGATGCACCCGAGGGCGAAATGCTGCGGGTGCTGGAAGCAAAAAGCGGAGAAGTTCTGCGCTTGGAAATTCTTGACTGGTACGAAGACTGGATTCAGTTGGGAGCGGTACATGGCAACGGAAAACCCTATGGCGGGGGTGAGCTCTATGGCAGGGAGAATGCCTATCGGTCCACCTGGATTAAAACACATTTTGCTTCGGTAAAGGTGGCTTCCTCTTCTGGAAGTCAGGAGGTTGATTTGTATGACAAGCCCTATGTGGAGGCTGAGGTAACGGGTCGGGCAAAAGCTGGTACCCGGCTTACCGTAACGGGTTGCTGTGGCGAATGGGTCAGGGTAAGCGGAACAGTAAACGGCTGGTTGGCCCCCGGCAGTTTTACGCCCTGACCGAAGCTTTCACAATACTGTGTTGATAAATTTGGCTGAATAAAAAATAGTTGTAAATTTGCAGCCCCAATTTCAGGGAAATAAACGTTTTTAAAATTTTTTACAGTGGACTCACTAAGCTATAAGACCGTATCGGCCAATAAGCAAACTGTCGAAAAGCAGTGGCTGATCGTAGATGCAGAAAATCAGCCTCTTGGTCGCCTGACCAGCCAGGTAGCCAAGCTTCTGCGTGGAAAACACAAACCCAGCTTCACCCCTCATGTGGACTGCGGGGATCATGTGATTGTGATCAATGCCGAAAAAGTGAAATTCACCGGTAACAAGCTTACAGACAAGCAATACGTGCGCTATACGGGCTATCCCGGCGGTCAGCGTTTTTCGACCCCCGAAGAGGTGCTCGGTAAGTTTCCCGGCCGTGTGATCGAAGCCGCCGTAAGAGGTATGTTGCCCAAGAACCGCCTCGGACGTGCCGTGTTCCGCAACCTGCATGTAGTGGCCGGAACGGCGCATACTTACGAAGCACAACAACCCAAAGCTGTCAATCTTAACGACATATTCTGAGAAAAATGGAAGTAATCAACGCTATCGGTAGAAGAAAAGCCTCTGTAGCTCGTGTGTACCTGTCTGACGGACAAGGTGATGTAACGGTAAACAAGGTAGATTTTAAACAATACTTCCCCCTGCCGACCCTGCAGTACAAAGTGAATCAGGCATTTGCCCTGACCGGCACCGAAGGTAAATACAATGTAACCGTCAATGTGGACGGTGGCGGCGTAAACGGACAGGCTGAGGCCATTCGCCTCGGTATTGCCCGTGCCCTGGTGAAGCTCGATCCGGCGCTCAAGCCTGCGCTCAAAGAGCGTGGCCTGATGACCCGCGACCCACGTATGGTGGAAAGAAAGAAACCAGGTCAGAAAAAAGCAAGAAAACGCTACCAGTTCTCCAAACGTTAATCGGGAGACTGTTACGAATAAGCTGTTTAGCATCCAAATCTGCCGGGCTTTCGCATTATGCGGAACCACCGGCGGGTTGCTTATAAACAGATAAGTAAAAAGGAACGTAAACCGACAAATTTAACACATGTCAAAAGTAACCTTCAAAGAACTGCTCGACGCAGGTGTGCATTTCGGACACTTGAAAAGAAAGTGGAATCCACACATGGCTCCCTACATCTTCAACGATAAAAAAGGGATCCACATCATCGACCTGAACAAAACTATCGTAAAGCTTGACGAAGCATCGGCCGCTATCCGGCAGATTGCCAAATCGGGTAAAAAAGTACTCTTCGTAGCCACTAAAAAGCAGGCCAAAGAAGTAGTAGCCGAGCGCCTCAAAAACGTGAATATGCCTTTCGTGACCGAGCGCTGGCCCGGCGGAATGCTGACCAACTTCGCCACCATTCGTAAATCGGTTCGCAAAATGAGCTCGATCGACAAAATGGGTAGCGACGGAACACTCGAAACCATGTCGAAACGCGAGCGTCTGCAGATTTCACGCTCACGTGCCAAGCTTGAGAAAAACCTCGGTTCCATCTCCGAAATGACCCGCCTCCCGGCAGCGCTTTTCGTGGTGGACATCAACAAAGAACACATCGCCGTAGCCGAAGCCAAGCGTCTTAACATTCCGGTATTTGCAATGGTAGATACCAACTCCGATCCCAACTCGGTCGATTTCGCTATCCCCTCCAACGACGATGCCTCCAAGTCTATTTCTAAAATCGTGGAAGTAATGGTAAACGCCATTACCGAAGGGCTTGAAGAAAGAAAAGCGGATAAAACACTTTCCGATAAGAAAGAGGATGAGGGTGACGATGCGGCTGAAAACCGCCGTTTGGAGCTACTGGCTGCCGAAGAGGAAGAACGCGGTACCGATGCAGGTAAAAAAGCGCCTGCGGCTGCTGCCAAAAAGCCTGCGCCACGCACGGCTCCCCGTAAAAGATCATAAGGTTCAACTTTAAGAAAGGATAAAAATTATGTCAACCGTAGCGATTACTGCAGCCGATGTGAACAAGCTGCGCCAGCAGACCGGCGCCGGTATGATGGACTGTAAAAAAGCACTGATTGAAGCCAACGGTGATTTTGAAGCCGCTGTCGATATCCTCCGCAAAAAAGGTCAGAAAGTAGCTGCCAACCGCGCCGATCGTGATGCGGCCGAAGGTTGCGTACTGGCCCGGGTAAGCACCGACGGTAAATTCGGTGTAGTATTTTCGTTGAATTGCGAAACCGACTTTGTAGCGAAGAACGAAGGTTTTATCGCTTTGGCCGAAGGTTTTGCCGCACTCGCACTCGAACACAAAACCACCACCGCCGATGCGCTCAAAGCGCTCAACTATCAGGGTATTTCCGTATCCGAAAAGTTGATTGAGCAAACCGGTGTGATCGGTGAGAAAATTGAAATCGGTGCTTACGAAGTGCTCGAAGCCGAGTACGTAGGCTCTTATATTCACGCAGGTAACCGTTTGGCAACGCTGGTGGGTTTTAACAAAACCGTCGATGCAGAAACCGCCAAGCAGGTGGCTATGCAGGTAGCTGCTATGGCTCCCATCGCCGTAGATGAAAAATCGGTTTCGCAGGAGGTTATCCAGCGCGAAATCGAAGTAGGTAAGGAGCTCGCCATTCAGGAAGGTAAGCCTGCCGACATGGCCGAGAAAATTGCGCAAGGTCGTCTCCAAAAATTCTACAAAGAATCTACGCTGCTGAATCAGGAATATATTCGTGACCCGAAAAAAACCATCAAGCAGTTTTTGGCAGATACCGATAAAGAACTTACTGCTACCGCACTCAAACGGATCTCATTAAGTTAATATCCGATAAAAAAGAGAGAATAAAAATTCTCTCTTTTTTTTGGCCTTTCCTTTTTACACTACAATGAAGTACAAAAGAATTTTGCTAAAGCTCAGCGGAGAATCGCTGATGGGCGACAAACAATTCGGAATCGATAACCACCGTTTGGCACAGTACGCCCGCGAAATCAAGGAAATTTACGAAGCCGGTGTGCAGATTGCCATCGTTATCGGCGGCGGTAACATTTTCCGTGGCGTACAGGCAGAGCAGGGGGGCATGGAACGTACACAAGGCGATTATATGGGTATGCTGGCCACCATGATTAACAGCATGGCTTTGCAGGCTATGCTCGAACAGCTTGGGGTGAATACCCGCTTACAATCGGCTATCAAGATGGAGCAAATCGCCGAACCTTTTATTCGTCGCCGCGCTATTCGTCACCTCGAAAAAGGCCGTGTGGTCATTTTCGGAGCAGGAACCGGTAATCCTTATTTTACGACCGACACGGCAGCCAGTCTCCGTGCCATCGAAGTAGAAGCCGACGTAATCCTGAAGGGAACCCGGGTAGATGGTATTTATACGGCCGACCCCGAAAAAGATCCTTCGGCTGTACGGTACGATCGCGTTACCTTTACCGAAGTATATGAAAAAGGTCTCAATGTGATGGATATGACGGCTTTTACGCTTTGCAACGAAAATAAGCTGCCTATCATCGTGTTCGATATCAATAAACCCGGTAACCTGATGCAGCTCGTAAAAGGTGCGCAGGTGGGTACGCTGGTAGAGTTCTGATTTATTTTTTACTTTTAGCCTGCATTTATCAAAAGCCCTCCACTTTTATGAGCGAAGAAGTTAAAATGATACTCGACGAGGCCAAATCCGCTATGGGCGTGTCGTTGACACACCTCGAAACCGAACTGGCGAGAATACGCGCAGGTAAAGCCTCTCCTTCTATGTTTGAGGGTATAATGGTCGATTATTACGGTTCGCTTACACCGATCGGTCAGGTGAGTAACATCACTACCACCGATGCCCGTACCATTAAGATTCAACCCTGGGAAAAAAATATTATACAAGGTATAGCCGAGGCGATTCTCAATTCCAATTTGAGCCTTAACCCGCAAAATAACGGAGATGTGCTGCTGATTACCCTGCCGCCTCTTACCGAAGAACGTCGGAAAGAGCTGGTGAAAAAAGCCAAAACCGAAGGAGAAAATGCCAAGGTGACCATTCGCAACCACCGTCGCGAAGCCAATGAAATGATCAAGTCTTTACAGAAAGACGGGCTGGCCGAAGACGCAGCCAAAGATGCCGAAGCCAAGGTGCAGGAGATTACCAATCAGCATATTGCCAAGGTGGATACGCTCATCGAATCCAAAGAGCGTGATATTCTCACGGTATAAAAAAATTCTTTTTTAGTGAAAAGCCTGTGCTCTTTACGAAGCATGGGCTTTTTCTTTTTCAGGGAGAAAGCTTGCGGTTGCGGCGTATAAACGCCGAAGGATCGGTATAGCCGGTAGTGTCTTTTGCGTATCCCGGTCCTATGGGCATACCGCTTACGGTGCGTAATTCGAAATGCAGGTGTGCAAGGTATTGTCCGTGTGCCGTACCGATGGTACCTACTTCCTGGCGGCGTTGTACGATATCTCCTTCTTTTACATACATCGTATCGAGGTGCGCATACACCGATTCGACCCATACAGGGGCGGAAGCGCTTCCCGTAAGGTGTACAATACGTACTACTTTGCCCCATCCACCCCGCAGATCAGCGGCAAAGCTGACTTGCCCTTCCGACACGGCATACACCGGATCACCTAAATCGGTATTGCCCCCGCCGGTGCCGTTCCAGTCTTCGCCCAGGTGAAAATTATCTCCGAACTGCTGTGCCAGGTAATACCCCTTCGGTTCGGTTTGTGCGCCTACAGGATAGTCGAAACCGGAAGAAAAGGGAATAGCCGTAACGACGGTAGTATCGGGGGCAAGGGTAAGTGAAGGTGCAGAGGCTGCTTCTTCGGTACAGGCACTTTGCAATAGCAGCCCCGGAAAGAGCAGTAAAGAAAAGAGAACCAAAATTTTCATACGCTGAAAGTTCGCTATATTTTTCTTTGCGCATGGCCTAACTTTATTATTTGCGGAAGAATGTCTGGTAGCTGTAAAATACAGGAGCCCCCGGCCTTTCGGCCGGAGGCTCCCGCTCTCTACTTTGTTGCAAATGAAAAGAACTGAACTTGCGCGTTTAAAAGTCGATCACTTTTACCCCGATAGTGAAAGGGTAGAGCTGAGGACCTTTGTTTTTTTCAAATATCCGGGTGAGTCCGTAGTTAGCAAAAAGCGTGAATTTTCCGTAACCAACCTGCACTGTGGCATAAGCCTGAAAGGGGTTAAACTGGTAATGGCCTTTGGTTTTGTTTTTGTAGGTTCTCCCTTCGTCTTCGAAGCGGGTTTTCAGGCGTGAAGTGATTTTATAGCCCCCGATAACGCCTGCCGAGAGGTGGAAAGAGCGTTTCGCATTGTGGGAGGTATTGAGGTCGAGCATCAGCGGGATCTGCAAATATGTGGCTTTGAGCAGGTTCTTGGTGTAGTTAACGCTGGTATTTTCGACCCCGAAAATGGAGTCTTTGTTGAAAGAAACATCGTAGTTGTTTTTCAGTCCGTAGCGGTTCCACTGTACACCCATACCGGTAGTCAGTGCCACGAAATCACCGATGATACGGATGCGTTTTTCCAAAAAATTCAGTCTGAAAGTCAGGGATCGTGAGTAATCCAGTTCTAAAAAACGCGCCTCGGTAGGCAGGTCAAGCTGGTTGTCGTAGGTAAGGAAACCGTTTACACCGATGTCGAAACCGGCCCAGTGTCCGAAATCACCCCGGTTTTTTTTCTTTTTTTTCGGTGCTTGAATGGTGTCGCCCTCCACGATAGTAGTGCGATTTTTTTCTTCGATAATGATTACGCGTGTGCTGCCCAGCTTAAGACGGGTCGTATCGGCTACAGGAACAGGCGGCGGCGGGGGAGGCGCAATCGGTACTTCTATAGCCGAAGGAGGAGGAGTAGGAAGCGGAGGAAGCGGCTCTAATTCTTCCAGTTGAGGTGGTTCGGGAGTGACCTGGGCCTGCGCTTTAGGTAGAGCCATCAGTAGCCCGGCAAAAAGAATAAACGAGGTAATTGTTTTCATAGCTTGCGGTATCTTGAACGTGTGACGCACTCTTATTCGGGTTTGTTACAGGCGAGCGTTATTTTTTTCTTTTTTGAAGACAAAATGATACTGGAACACCTCTCCTGCGGCTGTCGGACTAAGCGAAATGCTTTCCAGCTTCTGGCGCAGATACTGGTTTACCTGTTCGTCGGGACTGCTGCTTTCCAGTACTTCCAGCTTACCCGATTGATTTACGGCAAATACAACCGTAACTTCTAATTGTTCGTGGGGACGAAGTACATTGGAAATGTCAGAAAATTTCCGGCTTATTTTTCTTTTAAGCACATCGGAAGTATGTGCCGAAACACTCAGTGAGAGTAGCAGGCCGGCACAGATTATAAGTAATTTTTTCATGGCGTCGTGTTGTTTTGATAGTGTGACGCCGGGGTACACTGAATGTTACAGCACCTGTCGAAAAAAACAGAAATGCAGCGTGAAATAAGGCTGTTCTTTTGGGCTAAAGAAGGTGTACAAGAGTTGGACTCCTGAAAAGAAGGCCCTTCTGCGGGCCACGAAATACCGCTAAAAAGAAAGAGATTTTAGCCAATCACTACGCCTTTTTTATGCAGCAGCGGAACATTCACTAAGTTTTCGGCCGAAATGGTCTCGGGCAGAAAAATAAACTTTTTATCGTACATCAGGTTGTCCTGGTAAAAGCTGACCCAGTATTCGTTGTTCAGCCCGAATACCTCTTCTATGATAGGCTCTATTTTTTGATAGCTGCGCGCTTCCACCTCTTCGAGGAAATGGCGGAGGTCGGAAGTTTTACGTGCTTCTTTATTTATCGACCCATAGCCGCGTGAAGAAACCAGCACATTTTGCAAAGGCTTGTCCTGTAAATTGATGAGGTACACGTTCCATTCGTCCTGCATCAGCTCATTTTGCTCTTTCACTACAGCTATTGCTACGTCTTTCACGACGGGTATTTCGATGTCTTTTTTCATTGCTGAGAAAGTAGATTCAAGGCGATATCAATGTATAGATCCACGTCCGACGGATGTTCCGAGTTGATTTTCTCTCCTCTTTTATGACCGGTGCGTACAATGATCAGCTCTTTTTCGGGGCATACCAAAATATATTGTCCGAGGATACCGCGTGCGTAGAAAAAGGACAGCCCCTGTACTTCGGTTAGCCACCACGAGAGACCGTAAGCGGTATTGGCTTGTCCGGAGGGCGTAAGAAGTGGCGCTGCTTGCAGTGATTCGGTTACGTAGGCTTCGGGCACGATTTGTTTTCCGTCCCATCGTCCCTGATGCAGGTAAAGTTTCCCAATGCGGGCAAAATCGCGCGAGGTGGCGTAGATGCAGCAGTACGATTTTTCGAGTCCGTCTTTCCGATCTAAGTTCCATTCCGCTTTATTTTCGGCGCCGATACGGCTCCATAATTTCTCAGAGGCATATTCACTCAATGTAGTGCCGATGGCTTTTTCGAGCGCATAACCTGCGATGAGCGTAGCCCCGCTTTGGTACAAAAATGTACGTCCCGGTTCGCCATCCAGTTGCGTACGAAGTACCATTTTCTCCAAATCGGAACCGTAATAGGCTTCGGCATTTTCCGAAAGCGGGTTGCTGCCGCTCTCGTTCCACTGCAAGGCGGCGCTCATGGTAAGTAGGTGGCGAAATGTAAGTCTGGCGCGATTATCGCGACGGTAAGCAGGAATAAAATCACTGACGGGCTGATCCAGACTTTTCAGCTTTCCTTCTTCAAGCGCAATGCCCACAAGGATACTCACCACCGATTTGGCCATCGAAAAAGAATTGGAAACGCTGCTTTCGTCGAAATTTTCCCAGTATTTTTCAAAGAGCAAACTGTCGCGGTGAAACACAAGGAAAGAAGTGCTGCGGTAGGTTTCGAGTGCTTTCGACTGTGAAGCGCTAAGCTGCAATTTCCCGTATTGCGAAGATAAAGGCCAGGGTTGGGGTTCGCCGTTGCGGATATCGCGACTTTCAAAATAATCGCGATCGAGAATTCCGGGGCCGCTTTGTCCGGCCAGGTACGTACAGGCAATGCCTTTGTAGAGGTAAGTACGTCCGCTGAGCAAAATATACGCATTGACCAGCACCAGCAAGAGCAATACGCTGATCAGCGTCCATTTGATAAATTTGCGGAGCACACGGAAAAAAACTTTCATATACCGGGCAGAGGTAGGAATAACTTATACTACAACGTAATCGTAGTCGAAAATGTTCGCCAGGTTGGTCTTTAATTTTTCTTTCACTTCTTCGATATCCACTTCGCGACCGAGCTCACGAGCCAGGGAAGTAACCTGTTTGTCGTCGATCCCGCAAGGCACGATGTGCGAAAAATAATCGAGATTAGTATTGATGTTAAACCCGATGCCGTGCATGGTGACCCAGCGGCTGCATTTGACACCCATCGCGCAGATTTTACGTGCTTTCAGCGGATTGTCGGCCTCCAGCCACACACCCGTATAGCCTTCGTAGCGCCCCGCTTCCACGCCGTATTCGCGCAGCGTCAGGATAACCGCCTCTTCGAGACAACGCAGGTAACGGTGGATATCGGTAAAAAAATCATCGAGATCAAAAATCGGGTACACCACCAGTTGCCCGGGGCCGTGATAGGTAATATCGCCTCCCCGATTGATACGGTAAAAAGAGGCCGATGCCTCTTCCAGGCCGGTTTCGTTAATGAGCAGGTTCGCTTCCGAACCGCTTTTTCCCAGTGTATAGACGTGCGGGTGTTCGCAGCAAAGCAGGTAATGCCGTACCGTTTCTTTTTCAGCTTCGGGCTTCTCGCGGTTAGCAAGCTTGCGTTCAATAAGCTCGTTAAAACGTTGTTCCTGATAGTCCCAAGCTTGCTTGTAATCTATCAGACCCAAATCTTCAGTAACGACACGTCGCATGATCAGAGTTTACTCAGTTCCCCTTTCAGGTAGTCGATCACATTTACCTCGGTGGCATCTACGGCGCGTTTTTCGGCAAGAAACCAGGAGATCCAATCGCCCAGGTGAATGAGGTACATGGCTTTGGCAATGGCGCTTTGGCCTTTGGCAAAGGTTTCGCTGAGGTGAGGGGTATAGTTGGAAATGATGTGGCTGTTGATTTCGATGCGTTTCGCATTGCGCGGGTAATCGTCCGGATCGCGGAGGAAAAGCACGGCAAGGTTATCGTTGGGGATACGCCAGCCTACCAGCTCGTTGTGGTTCATTTCGGGAATGACGTGGTGCCAGCAGAGCATTTTCGCGTTTTCGTTGATTTGCTGACGCAGGCGTATGGCCAATCCTTCGAGATAGGTCGTAGCGTAGATCACCGGTATTTTTCCTGCGAGAAATGCGCTAAGGCGTTGGGCTTCGGCAACGATGGCCGCCTGTTCGGCTTCGATCAACGCGGCGGCTTCGACGAGCGCTTCACGCGGGGAACGGGGCAAGGCACCGAAATGATGTAAGGTATAGAGCTGCTGTATAAGCGAGTAGCCGAGGCAGGCACGCGGCGGATTGCCGCCCGGAAGCAATACCAGATCGAGGTTTTCGGCACGTGCTTTTTCCGCAATTTTTCCACCCGAAGTAATACATACCAGCTTGGCTTTGCGGGCTTGTGCCAGCTCCATCGCATGAATGGTCTCTTCGGTATTTCCGGAATAGGAAGACACGATAACCAGGGTATGGGCATCGACCCAGCCGGGAATAAAATAGCCTTTGCTTACCTGTATAGGCAGCGGAGATTCTTTGATAGCCAGTTCCGAACTGATGGTACCACCGATACCCGATCCGCCCAGCCCGGTAATCACCACATTGCGAATAGGCTGATCGTGTGCACGAAGCCGGGTTTGTTCCGCAATTTCAATCGCATCCCGTATCTGGTCGGGAAATTGTTCGATAAGGAGTTTCATTCCTCGTAAATAAGGGCGTAAAAATAGCAAAAAGCCCCGGTTTTCTTCTATTGTTCACGAAAGCAGTCCCGGTATTCAGGCTTTTGGCTTACGGCGACAGAAAGGCGATAAAGGAAGAATGAAGGTTTGTTTTTGTATTGATTGTCAGTGGTGTATGTGTTGTTTCTGAAAAAAGAAGCCTGTTTTTTCTTGCCTAAACTGTGAAAAGTCGAACGAAATAAGGGTGTTTTCGTGCATTTTATTTACGCTGAAAAGAGACTTAGTGCCCGGTTTAAAGGCGTAAAAGGATAAAAGCGCTGACAAACCGGACAAATAAATGTCGCAGATTGATAAGGCGAAAAGCCGCCCGTTTTTTATCAACTGTTATCTTTGTCGGAAAATTAATCTCTTTCCATGATTCAGGAGCTGACCGAACAGGAACTTATCCGCCGCCAGAAATTAGACGAAATCCGTAAGCTGGGCATTGACCCTTATCCGGCGCCGTCTTTTCCGGTGAATGCCTTTGCGCGCGAAATTCATGCTACGTACGAGGCCGAAAAACCCGGCTTCGAAAACGTGCAGCTTGCCGGTCGATTGATGAGTGTGCGCGACATGGGGAAGGCCTGTTTTGCCGAGCTGATGGACAGCAGCGGTCGTATTCAGATTTACGTACGCCGCGATGATATTTGTCCGGGCGAAGACAAATCGCTTTACGATCAGCTTTTTAAAAAACTGGTAGATATCGGAGACTATATCGGGATCAAAGGTTTTGTGTTTAAAACCCGTGTAGGTGAAACTTCGATCCACGTGCAGGAGTTTGTGCTGTTGGCCAAATCGCTGCGCCCATTGCCCGTGGTCAAAAAAGACGAAGAAGGCAATATACACGATGCGTTTACCGATCCGGAAAAACGTTATCGTATGCGCTATGTGGATTTGGTGGTGAATGAGGAGGTGAAAGAAGTTTTTCTGAAGCGCACCAAAATGATCAACGCCATTCGCGAATACCTCAATGCCGAAGGTGCGCTCGAAGTGGATACGCCCGTATTGCAAAATATTCCCGGCGGCGCGGCAGCTCGTCCTTTTGTGACGCATCATAATGCGCTCGATGTGCCTTTTTACCTGCGTATTGCCAACGAACTTTACCTCAAACGCCTTATTGTAGGTGGCTTCGATTGGGTGTATGAGTTTTCGAGAAACTTCCGCAACGAAGGCATGGACCGCACGCATAACCCCGAATTTACCATACTTGAATTTTACGTGGCTTACCGCGATTATTTTTGGATGATGCAGACCACCGAGCAACTGCTCGAAAAGGTGGCTCTGGCGACCAACGCTACCACCGAATTGCAGGTGGGCGAGAATGTGATTTCGTTCAAAGCGCCTTTCCGCCGCATCAGTATTTTCGAAGCCATACGGGAACATACCGGTATCGATGTGTCGGAGATGGATGAAGAAGCCCTGCGCGAAGTGTGTAAAAAACTGCATATCGAAGTGGACGGTTCTATGGGCAAAGGAAAGCTGATAGACGAAATTTTTTCGGAGAAATGCGAAGCGCATTACATCCAGCCTACGTTTATTACCGATTATCCGGTAGAGATGAGCCCCCTTACCAAAAAGCACCGCGAAAAAGAGGGGCTGGTAGAGCGTTTTGAGCTGATGATAAACGGAAAGGAAATAGCCAATGCCTATTCGGAGCTCAACGACCCGATCGATCAGTACGAGCGTTTTTTAGAGCAGTCGAAACTTTCGGAAAGAGGCGACGACGAAGCTATGCAGATTGATCATGATTTTATCCGCGCGCTGGAGTATGGAATGCCTCCTACTGCCGGTATCGGTATCGGTATCGATCGGCTGGCCATGCTGATGACCAACCAGCCTTCTATTCAGGAAGTGCTGTTCTTCCCGCAAATGCGGCCGGAGCAGCGGTAATTGTCCAGGTGCATTTACGGATGCATAGGTAAACGTGATCTGAGTGGGGGTAACTGCGCCCGGATTACCCTTCCTCGAATATATTCAGGCGAAAATAATGTACCCCCCCTGACAGGAACGCCTACCCTGTGTTGTTGGATACTGTTTTTTAGCAGAAGGTAATGTAGAAGTGAGCTATGGCGCAATATCAAAATGGGCCTATAGCGTGTATTATCAGGTATTATCCGGGAGACAGGCACTCCGGCTTTTTGCAGAGAGTGCTTTACGGCTTTCTCCTTCTCTTTTTAGGTTATGAAGATGGCAGTAGGAGGTAGTTTTTATTTTTCCTTTTCTTGTTGTGGCCACTTTTTTCCTGTTTGTTGTTCCTGTTCTTTGCCTTTGAGGAAAGCGGTGACGAGTCCTGTTAAGCCTCCTAAACCGAGAAGACTGCCTGCCCATTCATAGCCACTGATTATGCAGTAGGTAGAAGCGAGTAAAGCGGCAAGGCCGATAAGAAAAGCCAACAGTTGACCGATGGCGCTTTGGCGCATTTGTCCGGCTACGATTTTCCATTCGGTTTGTATTCGGTGGAGCTGTTGCTTTTCAGCCATCTGCATAATTCTTTCCGCTCCGTTGGAAATAACTGCATTGTATGCAGCTAAGGTTTCAGGATCGGGTAGAGAAGTCATTTTTGGGAGAAGGGAGAAAGGGACATTAGGAGTGGTGGTAAAAGCTGTTTTTTTATGTGGCACAGAAATCCCTTTCAAACTAATGCGGTTGATTTCGCCCGGCATAGTTGGGGAATGTTCCGATTGACGGTGTACGTTCAGCCTTTGTGTTACTTTTGTAAGTTACAAGGGAGGATTGGCAGGGGAACTAGACTGTTTGTCCGGCATAAAGCCGAAATCCTGTCCTATGGCTTCGAAGTCGTTCCTCAGGGCTATTCGGTCTTCCAGCCAGCCCTCCTCGATGCGCAAAAGACGATGCGTATAAAAATTCCCCGCCAGATTGAGTGTGGTAGCCGCTCCCGAAAAAAAAGACGGTAGCAGATACCGGACAGTGATGCTTAACTTTTGCTTTTTCATTTTTTACAGCTTAAAATCAGAAATGAAACTTTTGATAGCTGCAAAGTTAAACGAGAAGGGAATAGCTTTTTTCGAAGTTTAATTATACGCTACTTTTGATCACAATAGCCATCTTTCAGGTGGGTGTAACACGCTAATTAGCGATGTTTTATAGAGGGATGTATCGAACAGGAAGACTGTTTTTCTCGAAAAAGAAGGGTGTTGCGCGGAATAAACTGTACCGGCTTTACTCCACCACCACCACAAAATAATTCTGCTTCCCGCGTGGTTACGTGATCTTTCCGGGATTTTTTCTTAATCTACAAACGTTTCACGCAGAACGTTCTTCACTTTTTCTACTTCTTTCGCCGTCAAAGTTTCAAAACGCTTTACGATTCTTGCCCGGTCTATGGTTCGAATCTGATCAATCGCTATACGGCCTTTTGTGTTTTTGTGTCGAATCTCTACCCGAGTGGGGTAAGATTTCAAGTTGCTCGTGATAGGCGCTACAATTATTGTTTGTAAGTGCCTGTTCATTTCATTTGGAGATAACACCACACAAGGTCTCGTCTTGTTTATTTCGCTACCTATTGTGGGATCCAGGTTTACCAATACAATGTCATATTGCGTTATCTGCTCCATTCTTCAAAGCTTTCGTCTTCAAACACATCGTCTATCAAAAGCTGATCGTCGCCGTTTTCATGCATTTTCTTAAAAGCTTTTTCCCAGCCTTTTCTCGCTTCGGTCTTTGGTTTCAAAATAATATAGCCTTTCTCAAAAATCAGTTCAATTTTGTCACTGATGTGGTATTTTTCGAGAATAGTCTTGGAAAGCCGTATTCCCTTTGAGTTACCGATGTTAATTACTGAAAGTTCCATAGCTTCGTTTATGTGATTACAAAGTAATTACATAAATAGCGAATTTCCAAGTTTTTAAACCGACGCATTAAGTGGAGGTGTCGAGTTACCGGAAATCGGCGCTTCACCCAATCGTGTGTGGCAAGTTTAAACCCGGAAATGAGACCTTACACGGATTTATTACGAAATTACAAGCAAACAAGATTACTTTTTTCGAAGTGTAAGTATGCCCGATTTTTGATAGCGATATTTAGCCCGAAAGACGGGTTAACCTGCTCATTTACAAGGGAATAAAGAAGGGGGGTTTCCTATAGCAAAACGCTTTTTCGCAAAAAAAGAAGGGTGCTGGAACGTAATAAATAGTACAGGTTTACTCCACCACCACCACAAAATAATTCTTCTTCCCGCGTTGAAGCAGCAGGTACTTGCCGCTGATCAGATCGGAGACTTCCACTTTCTGTTCGGGATTTACTTTGTCTTTATTGAGGCTGATTGAGTTTTCTTCTAAAGCCCGGCGTGCTTCTCCTTTCGACTTCAAAAAACCCGATTTGTCTGAAAGTAAGTCGATAAGTGAAATGCCTTCCTGAAGCTCGCTGCGCGAAATACGTCCCTGCGGCACGCCTTCAAACACAGCCAAAAAATCTTCTTCACTCAGCTTTTTCAAATTTTCGGAAGTGGCCTTTCCAAAAAGAATCTGCGAAGCCTCGAGCGCGGCTTCGTAATCTTCGGTCGAATGTACCCGCACGGTAATTTCTTTGGCCAGCTCTTTTTGCAACACTCTTTCGTGCGGTGCTGCGCGGTGTGCCGTAATTAAGCTTTCCAGCTCTTCACGCGAGCGAATCGAAAAAATACGGATGTAATTTTCTACGTCCGAATCGGAAGCGTTGAGCCAAAACTGGTAAAATTTATAAGCCGAAGTACGTTTTTTGTCGAGCCAGATATTGCCTCCTTCCGACTTGCCGAACTTGGTGCCGTCGGCCTTGCGGATAAGTGGAGTAGTGAGTGCAAAAGCCTCGCCCGCATCTATCCGGCGGATAAGCTCCGTGCCGGTGGTGATGTTGCCCCACTGATCGGAGCCGCCCATTTGCAGCTTCGCGCCTTTTTCTTTCCAGAGGTGGTAAAAATCGTAACCCTGTATAAGCTGATAGGTAAATTCGGTAAACGACATTCCGTTTTCGAGCCTGCTTTTTACCGAATCTTTTGCCAGCATATAGTTGATGCTGATGTGACGGCCTACCTGACTGATAAAATCAAGGAAATTGAACCGGCTGAACCAGTCGTAGTTGTTGACGATTTCGGCCGAATTTTCACCGCAGTCGAAATTCAGAAACTTTTCCAGTTGGGCGCGTTGACAGGCCAAATTATGACGCAGGCTCTCTTCGTTCAGCATATTACGTTCCTGACTCCGTCCCGAAGGATCGCCCACAATGCCCGTAGCACCGCCTACCAGCGCGATGGGTTTATGGCCTGCCCGCTGAAAATGAACGAGGGTCATTACCTGCACAAGGTTGCCTACGCCGAGCGAATCGGCGGTGGGGTCAAAGCCGATATATCCGCTTACCGTTTCTCCGGAAGAAAGCAGTTCTTCGGTACCGGGCATAATGTCGTGCAACATTCCTCTCCAGCGAAGCTCTTCTATAAAATTCATGGTGTGGACTCTGTTTGGCGTCAAAGATAAATTTTTTGCCCCGCATACCGTAGCCGTTCCCGTTTTTCAAGACGCTTTTTATGTACTTTTAACGCCATGATTTTGGTTACCGGAGGTACAGGACTGGTGGGTACGCACCTGCTTTATACGCTCGCTGCGGCGGGCGAAAATGTGCGTGCTATCCGTCGTGCAACGGCCGACCTGTCGGAAGTAAAAGCCGTTTTTGCTTATTACGGCGATGTCAACGAGGCGCTTTTTCAGCGCATAGAATGGGTAGAGGGTGATGTAACCGATCTTTTTTCGCTCGAAGATGCGCTCGAAGGTGTAGAATATGTGTATCACTGTGCGGCACTGGTGTCTTTTGATCCGCGCGACCGTCGATTGATGCAACGGATTAACGAAGAAGGCACGGCCAATGTGGTGAACGCCTGTCTAGATGCAGGCATTAAAAAGCTTTGCCACGTGAGCTCTACGGCGGCTGTGGGTAAAACCATCGATAAATCGCTTATCGACGAGCGTACGCTTTGGAAAAATTCGCCCGAAAATTCACATTACGCCATTACGAAATACAATGCCGAACGCGAAGTATGGCGTGGTATAGAAGAAGGACTGAATGCCGTGATTGTCAATCCCGGGATCATCATTGGCCCTTCTTCGCGCAGCGGAGGCAGTCCGGCCATGTTTCGTCAGGTGGCCGAAGGCTTGCGCTATTACACTTCGGGTTCTACCGGTTTTGTCGATGTGCGTGATGTAGTCAGGCTGATGACGGAACTGATGAAAAGCGGCATTTCGGGTCAGCGTTACCTGCTGGTGGCTCAAAACCTTCCTTTTCGTGAGGTATTCGACTCCATTGCGGTGGCGCTCGATCGGAACAAACCCTCTGTTTCAGTAGCTCCGGTATGGAGTGGTTTGGCCTGGCGTATAGAAAAGCTCCGTCGGTTTTTTTTCGGTGGCGCACCGCTTATCACCCGCGAAACGGCGCGTAGCGCATACCAGCAGTTTGCTTACAATAACCGCAAAGCGCAGGCATTTGCCCCGCAACCTTTTATTCCTATTCACGAATCGATTCTTCACGCCTGTAATTTCTATCGGCAGCGTAGGCCAACAGCGAAGTGATTCCTCTTTTTTCGGCGTGCCGGGATGTGCCAAAAACCCGTATTTTTGCGCTTATGCCGGAGCCACACGCTTTTACTGTAGAAAATCTTACACAGCTTGAAGAAGCGGCTGCCCGCTTGTTGCAATCGGCCCAAGAGGCACGGGTATTTGCTTTTCAGGGAGAAATGGGTGCCGGTAAGACTACTTTTATTGCGGCCTTGTGTAAGCAGTTGGGGGTGCGTGAGCAGACTTCCAGTCCTACGTTTGCCCTGGTCAACGAGTATCGCAGCGACAGCGGCGAGCCGGTATATCATTTCGATTTTTACCGCATTCAGCAGGAAGAAGAAGCATTGGCGATGGGTTGCGAGGAGTATTTTTACAGCGGACACTACTGTTTCATCGAGTGGCCGCAAAAAATTTATAACCTTTTGCCACCCGGTTGCGTACAGGTCACGATCGAAGTTATCCCATCTACTATTGCACGAATAATTACCCTTCCCCGATGAAAATTTCCCATGAGGCGCTCAAGTCGCTGGCTCTGGAAGCCGTAAGGGTTCCACAGGAAGAAATGCTTGAAACAGGGCGTTGCAAGAAAAGTCTTTACATCGGAATTCCGCGTGAATCGTCTTTTCAGGAAAACCGCGTAGCGCTGGTGCCCGATGCCGTGGCGCTGCTGGTCAGTAACGGACACCGCGTAATCGTGGAAACGCAGGCCGGGAAGATGGCCAATTTTACCGACAACGAATACAGCGAAGCAGGCGCGCAGATTGCTTATGATGCGTCTGAAGTATATAAGGCCGACATTCTGATGAAGGTGGCACCTCCTTCGGCCGAAGAGATCAGTATGATGCAGCCGAGGCAGACCCTTTTTTCGGCACTGCAACTGAACGTACAGCCTAAAGATACCCTGAAGCGATTGATGCAGAAAAAAATCACTGCCATTGCCTGGGAGCATGTGCGTGATGAGGAAGGCATATTTCCCGTTATTCGCTCTATGGGTGAGATAGCCGGCACTACTGCAATTTTGATTGCTGCCGAATACCTCAGCAAAAGCAATAACGGCAAAGGAATGATTATGGGAGGCGTATCGGGAATTACGCCCACCGAAGTGCTGATTCTCGGTGCCGGTACGGTAGGTGAATACGCAACGCGTTCGGCTATAGGGCTGGGCGCTACCGTAAAAGTATTCGACAATTCGCAATACCGTCTGCGTCGTTTGCAGAACGATTTAGGCGTGCGTTTGCACACTTCCATTATTCAGCCCCGGGTTATTGAAAAAGCAATGCGTACGGCCGATGTGGTGATAGGTGCTATCCGTTCCAAGACCGGTCGCACACCCTGTGTGGTTTCTGAAGGAATGATACAACAGCTTAAAGAAGGCTCCGTGCTGATCGACGTAAGCATCGATCAGGGCGGATGTTTTGAAACGTCGAGAGTGACCACACATACTAATCCTGTGTTTGTCAAGTACGGTGTGATTCATTATTGTGTGCCTAATATCGCTTCGCGCGTACCGCGTACCGCTTCTTTCGCCCTGAGTAATATTTTTGGTCCCCTGCTGATCAACATTGGTGAGGCGGGAGGCTGCGATCGGCTTATAAAATCCGACCTCGGCTTTCGCAATGGCGTTTATATTCTCAACGGAACACTCACGCATCCGGTGCTGGGCGAGGCTTTTGGGCTTCCCTACAAAGACATTGATTTATTATCGGCTGCGCTGTAACTTTGCGCCCATGAAATTTTGGAAGCGGTTACGCTATTATCTGGTAGGTGTAGGTTTGGGTACGCTACTTTCCTTTTTCCTTTTTCAGGGACGCGGCTGTGGCTGGTTGCCCGGTAACCGGGTGCTTAATCAGCTTACATCCTCCATTCTTATGCGTAGCGATTCGTTGCAATGCGTGATGGATTGCCATCGGATTACGGATACGGATCTTTATACCGCTACCCGCGAAGGAGAAGTGATGTTTGCGGAAAGTCAGCCTAATACCACACCAAAGATTTACGTGATAAAAGGCCAACGGGCAGCCGACCGTTCCGAGTTCAAGCTTGCTTTCGTACTGCGCGACAGCCTTGCGGAGGTAGATGCCGTACTTTCTTCCGAAGTATGTGCCTGCGCAGGATTAAATCACGACAATCCCCGGGTGGTGAGCATGCCCGATGAAATGATCCGGAAATTATTTCTTGATCGGGAACTCAGCATGGTACGGAAAGCGAAGTGCCAGCTTGATTGTTACGGCTTAACCGACGATCAGGTGCGTAAATTGGTGCAAGAAGGAAAAGCCCTGCCTGAGGAAAGTTTTCCGCGAAATCTCCCACATCCTTTATATGCGATAGTCAATGGAGAATACCGGTTTATGGTGGAAGCGGCAGAAAAGAAAAGTCGCATTTTGAACGTAAGCAAATTGCAGGAAGCGCAAGAGGAAGATTGTGCCTGTGAAGAGAAATAAACGCGAGCTTACGTTAAAAATCACACAGCAAACACGAAAATCGTGTAAAAAAACTGGGGATTCGTTACGGGTTTCTTTAAAAGGAAAAAAGAGCGAAGCTTTTATTCCAGCAGCAAGCAATTGGAAATGCCTTTATTTCTGATGACAGAAGATGGGCTCGATAATGATTTTTTTCATAGGGGGTCAGCCTTTCAGGATTCAGGGGTTTGCTTTAAAACAAATATACCTGTGTTCTGAGCAGGCAAAAAGAGAGGTAGCCCCTCAAAGCCCTATTGTTGTAGGAGCGGTAGGCTTGGTTGATTAAGCGCAGAGAAACACTTAGAATTCGCGTATGGTGCGCAGTAAATCCCGGTGCTCCATTACCCAATGAAGTAAGCTGTTGTTGCGTGGGTCGAGCTGTAGTTTTTTGCAAACCCTTGATCGATAGTTTTCGGCAGTCTTTACGGAGACAAAAAGTAATTCGGCAATTTCTCTGCACGAGTGGTTGCTGGCTACCAGGCGCAGGGTTTTCAGCTCAGACTGCGTTAAAGATTGTAGCAGCGCGCGCAATTCGGCTTTACGTTTATCGGTTTCGGTGTATTGTGCTGCAAAGTCTTGTAATACGGGGTCAATGTATTTTTTATTGAGTAATACCTGAGCGACACAGTCGAGCAGATTTCTTACCGAATTGTCTTTTACCACATAACCGAGTGCACCCGATAAAAATGCTTTGTTAAACATTTCGGCGTCTTTGTGCATGGTCAGTATGATGATTTTCGAGGGAAGGTTCTCGCGATAAGCCGTTTGGCATACTTCCAGCCCATTGAGCAGGGGCATATCAATATCCAGCACCGCTATTTCGGGTTTTTCTTTACGCAGAATATGCAAGGCTTCCTGCCCGGTTTCGCATTCGATAAATTCGGCATGGGCATAACGACCTGCAAGGATGTCACAGAGTCCGCGTCTGAATATGGGATGATCGTCTGCTACCAGAAATTTCATGGTATGGTGTCAAAATTTAATAAGCAGTTTAAAACCTTTGCCTCCAGAGTCCTGTATGCTGAGGTCGCCTCCCAGCATTTTGGCGCGCTCACGGATGCTGAGAAATCCCATTCCCCGCGTGGTAGAGGATGCTTTGGACAGCCCCCGGCCATTGTCGAGGTAGGTGAAAGTAAAGTCCTGTCCTGTTTTTTCCAGACTTACTTTTAATGCGGTGGCACCGGCATGGCGCAGCGTGTTGTTCACACATTCCTGCGTGATGCGGAAAAGATGTGTCTGAAAGGAAATCGGGAGCGCATCCGCATCTTTGTCAATCTCATAGCTGCATTCAATGAAGCTGCTTTCTTGCAACTGTTCGAGCATACGGGCTACTGAACGGATAAAACCGATCTTTTCGAGGTACGAGGGATAAAGCTGTCGCGACAGGTTGCGCGTTTTTTCAATGAGCAGTCCCATCTCTTCCACCAGGTTTTGCGTCAGTACTTCAGACTGCGGGCTGCGTTCTATTTTTGCTTTGGTGACCAGTAGTGCCTGCCCCAAATCATCATGCAGATCGCGGGCAATTCGGCTTCTTTCTTCTTCGGTTCTATCGATGAGCTGCCGAGAGAAAAACTCCTGCTGTTTCCGCATCCGGCCGATGTAACGAATATACAAAAAAACTCCGGTAGCGAGAATAATGGCGATGATCGAAACCAGCAAGATGCCCTGATGGATACGGTTTAGCTCCGCTTCCTGCTTGAGGATAAGCTCCCGGTTGAGCGCGCGTGTCAGTTCGTTTTTTTCTTTTTCGGTTTGTATGTTTTTCCGGAGACCGATGATCGCTTCACGGCTGCTGGCCTCCGAAAGGCTGTCTCTCATCCGATCGAATGTGCGGTGTGCCTGTAACGCGTCGTGATACCGCCCCTGCTTCTCGAACAGTTCCGAATGTAAACGCTGGTGGAGCAGCAACATTTCCGAGTCGTTTTGGCGTTCAGCAACAAGCTGTACCCTTTCGAGCAGAGCTTCTGCCTGACCGGTACGTCCTTCGCGGATAAGGATTTCGGCTTTTCCCGCCAGGGCATCGCTGAGCCCGAAAACAAGTCCTTTGCTGTCGAACACGTGGATGGCCGAGTCGTAATACGCCAGGGCCTGCTTAGGTTCGCCCGCCAGGGTATAAGCGCTTGCCATATTGACGTAGGCGGCGCCCATTTCACGTGGCTGGCCGATGCGTTTGGCGTAGTCAAGGTTTCGGGTAAAGTGGGCAACGGCCTCTTCAAAGTTCCCTTGACTGAGGTACACCGTACCAAGGTTGTTATAGATGTTACTGGCCAGCCTCGGATTAGAAGTCTTTTCGGCTAAGGGAAGCGCCCGGGCAAAATCTTTTACCGCCTCATCGATATCTCCGCTTTCTACACAAAGCAGCCCGAGATTATTGAGAATAATGGCTTCGTAATGTTCGTTATTGCTCGCTTCGGCAATGCGCAATGCGTCGAAATACAATTGCAGGGACTTTTCGTACTGCCTCTGCATTTCGTACAGGATCCCCAATGCGTTGAGGCATTCGATACTGTTAATGGGGTCGTTCAACTGCCTTGATTCGCGCAGGATAGCTGCAAACAGAGCGATGGCTTCTTCCGGACTTTCTTCGTCGGCCAGGATAAAGGTAAGCCTGATCCTACAAAGGTTGCGGAGGCTGATGTCTCCCGCCTGCTGCGCTATCTGGTGTGCTAGCGAGTATTGCTCCTTAGCCAGCGAAAGCTGGTTGCGGTAATAGTAATAGTTGCCGTAAAGCAGTCTTATACGTGCTTCGCCGGTAGGATAATTTTGCTGTTGAGCTAATTGAATGGCTTTTTCACCTTTCCGGAAAGTAGCCAACGAATCATAATGGGAATACAGTCTTACTTCTCTTTCCAGTATTCTGAAAGAGCTGTCGGCCTGTGAAAAGGCGAATAAGGGGAAAAGCAGAAAAAGAATCAGGGGCAGTTTCATCACTCAGGTTCAGCCAACTGACTGTAAAGGCTAAAAGTAAGCATATCGTCCCGTTTTACCGAATTTTAAACGGGTCATAAAAAGACAAAAATCAGTTGCTTACCCGCTTTCTTCTTTGCCGTTCTTTAATGATCAGGCTAAGCTCCCGGCCGGTCTGGCCTTTTACGGAAGTATTTTCTTCGGCCCTGCGGAACAGGTAAGGGAGTACTTCTCTCACAGGCCCGTAGGGAACGTATTTGGCTACAAGGTAGCCTTCTTTGGCCAGGTTGTAGCTGATGTGATCGCTCATGCCTAATAATTGCGAAAAAAACACACGCGGATCGGAAGGTGCGATTTGGTGTGTGTGCATAAGCTCGGTCAGGTATAGGGTGCTGGCTTCGTTGTGCGTCCCTGCACACAAGGCAATATCGTTGAGGTTTTCTACCGCAAAACGGAGCGACAGGTCATAGTCACGGTCGGTAGCGGCCTTGTCGGGCTGTATGGGAGAAGGGTAAGCCAGCGTTTCGGCCCGGCGGCGCTCTTTTTCCATGTATGCGCCCCTTACCAGCTTTACGCCCAGCTTGTAACCGCCCTGTCTGGCTTTTTGTAAAGCATCGCGGAAGAACTCCATCCGGTCGTGACGGTAAAGTTGTATGGTATTATAAACAATGGCCTTTTCGCGATTGTATCGTCCCATCATGGAGTGGGCCAGGCTGTCGATGGCGGGTTGAATCCAGCTTTCTTCGGCATCGATAAATACAGGCGTGTCTGCTTCGGCGGCATGCCGGCAGATAGTGTCCACCCGTTGGATAACCCGAAGATACTCTTGCTTCTCTTCGCCGCTCAGCTCGGCATCGACGCTTACTTTTTCCAACAGCGCAAAACGGGCTACTCCCGTTAGTTTAAACACGCAGAACGGAATAGCCTTGTTGCCCCGTGCTACCTGCGTAGTGGCGATAATTTCCTGGGCGGTATGATCCAGTCCCGATTCGTCGTGCTGCCCTTCGACCGAATAATCGAGAATGGTGCCGATGTGATAACGCGATAAATCGCCGATACGGGTCTCGCATTCAGCAATGGTTTCTCCGCCGCAAAACTGGCGGAAAATAGTGCGCTTAATGAGTCCCCTGACAGGAAGACGCAGCTTAAATGCCAGCATAGTCAGGAGTTTCCCTGCCTTTACGATGGCCGGTCGCGCCATAATCCTGAAGAGCCAGTAAGCCCTGCGAAGGTCTTTATTGCTTTTGCCTTCAAAAGCAACTTCGGTATTGTCGAATGCGATCATGAAGTACGAATCGGCTGCAAAGATACATACCCGCTTTTATTTCATGCTATGCCTTGAGGCTCCTGTTTTTTTATTTTCCGTATCTTGTAGTACCAAGCATAGGTATGTACACCCTACACTCTGACGGATACCCGGTTTATATAGGCCCATTGGCCGACTCCCCGCTCCGGGATTTAGTGAGCGGCACCGAATTCAGTAAAGCGAAGAAGTTTGTGCTGGTGGATGAAAATTCACTGCAAAGCTGCTTTCCGCGTTTGGTCGAAACGTTTGAAGCATTTCAGCAGGCCGAACTTATTGAAATAGAGAGCGGTGAGCAAAGTAAAACGATAGATATCTGCACCCGTATCTGGGAAGCGCTGGCTGAACTGGGAGCCGATCGCCACAGCCTTTTTGTGAACCTCGGCGGGGGGGTGATTTCGGATATGGGAGGGTTTATTGCCGCTACCTATAAAAGAGGGATACCTTATATTCATATTCCAACCACCTTGCTTGCGCAGGTCGATGCTTCGGTAGGCGGTAAGGTAGGAGTTGATCTCGGCGGACTCAAAAACATGGTCGGACTTTTCAGCTACCCGCGTGCGGTGTTTATCGATCCGGCATTTTTGCTTACGCTTAGCAAACGCGAGGTCATGTCGGGTTTTGCAGAAGTGATCAAACACGCGCTGCTGGCCGGTGTGGAAGAATGGCAGCAGGTGCAATCGGTCGATCTGAGTCGTCCGGATAAGCTGGAAGACCTGATTTACCGCTCGGTCAATTTTAAGAATACGATTGTGCTGGAAGATCCCTTTGAGCGTGATCGCCGTAAAATTCTCAACCTGGGGCATACTATAGGTCATGCCGTCGAGAGCCTGTCTTTTGAAGGTGGACGCAAGCCTTTAACGCACGGAGAAGCGATAGTGATTGGTATTATCTGCGAGAGCTGGCTTTCGCAACGAAAAGGAAAACTTTCTTCGTCCCGTTTGGAAGAAATAAGCGGCTTCCTGACCCGGCATTACCCCTTTTGGAGGTTTGATGATATTGATTTTCACCGTCTGCTCGAAATTATGCGGCACGATAAAAAGAACCGCGACGGAAGCATTCGCTTTACGTTGCTGGATGATCCCGGTAGTCCGCGTACCGACTGTGATTGTACGGCCGATGAGATACGTGAGGCATTACGCTTTTACCTTTCCCTGAGCCGCTGATGAAACTTACCCTTACTTCTTCCTGTAAGCTGTATTACCGCAGCCGGCTTTCGGCTTCCAAAAGCGAGAGCAACCGGGCTTTGATCATTCAGGCCCTTTCGGGGAATGCCTTTTCGCTGCATAACCTTTCCGATTCGGACGATACCCTTGCCCTGACGGCTGCGCTGAAGCAAATCCGTGCTGCTCAGGCCACACAGACTTTGATCGACGTGGGTGCGGCGGGAACCTCGTTTCGTTTTCTGACAGCGCTGCTGGCTTTTTACGAAGGTGATTGGATACTAACAGGCAGCGCCCGGATGAAAGAGCGCCCGATAGGGATACTGGTCGAGGCTTTACGTAGCATGGGCGCTTCCATTACTTACCTCGAAAAAGAAGGTTACCCTCCGCTTCAGATCAGGGGTGGAACGCTCAAAGGCGGCGAACTTATACTCGATGCCGGAGTGAGCAGCCAGTTTGTGTCGGCTTTGCTGTTGATAGCGCCTTGTCTCGAAAACGGATTGAAGATTCGGTTTTCCAGTCCCCCGGTGTCGGCGCCCTATATTGCCATGACGGTAGAAATTATGCGGCATTTTGGCGCAGGGGTACAGGATTCCGATCCGCTTTTTATAGCGGTAAAGCCCGTTCCTTATTCGTTTGAGCAGCCCTTTGAGGTAGAGGCCGATTGGAGCGCGGCTTCGTATTGGTATGCTTTGGTCGCTTTTTCTGCCCCCGGTAGTGAGGTGTGGCTTCAGGGACTTCGTCGGCACAGCTTACAGGGCGATGCGGTGGTGGCGCAGATTTTCAGTGCGTTCGGTGTCGAAACCGAGTTTACTCCCGATGGCGTTTGCCTTCGCAGGCTTGAAGGGGAATTATTTCCCTCGCATTTTACCTTCGATTTTACCAATTGCCCCGATTTGGCACAAACCCTGGCCTGTGTGTGCGCCGCTGGCGGAATACCGGCGCAGTTGACCGGATTGGCGACCCTGCGCATCAAAGAAACCGACCGTATAGCGGCGCTTTGCCGCGAGCTGGATCTTTTTGGCGTAAAAACAGTAGCTACGCCCGATACCCTTGAAATTTACCCGACTTTAGATCTGCTTATACCTGAACGGCCTGTGCGAACCTATCACGATCACCGAATGGCGATGGCATTTTCCGTATTTGCGTGTAAAGGCATTCCCCTGTCGATCGAAGATCCGAACGTAGTGCGCAAATCCTATCCCTCCTTTTGGCGTGACTTACAGGCTGCCGGCTTTGGCATCGAATACGGGGATTAGGTTTCCGCACCTCGTGCTTTCCTTGTATATTTGCAACAGATTTACCAAATGAAGACCGTTTATATTACCCGCCGAGAGCATTTTAATGCCGCCCATAAGCTTTGGAACGAACAGTGGAGCGAAGAGAAGAATTATGAAGTATTTGGCAAATGCTCCAATCCTAACTGGCATGGGCATAACTATACCTTATACGTGACCGTCAAGGGTTCGCCCGATCCGCTTACCGGCTTTGTGGTCGATTTGAAGCTGCTCAGCCAGCTTATTCGCGAGCATATCACCGAAAAAATGGATCATCGCAACCTTAACTTGGATGTCGATTTTATGAAGGGTATAAAGCCTTCGACCGAGAACCTGGCCATTGTAATTTGGGAGCAGATCGAATCGCATGTGAACGCGCTGGGCTGTCGTTTGCACAGTGTTAAGCTGTGGGAAACCGAAAATAATTTTGCAGAATACTACGGAGAAAGCGCATGAGCAAACCTGACATAAATTCAGAAGATCCGGCCGGGAATGAGGATAAGCTGACACCCGATTCGGCTGCCGGAATTAAAGCCATCAGCGATATTTACCACAAAGTATTAGAGGCCATTGGTGAGGATCCTTCGCGCGAGGGATTGGTAAAAACGCCTGAGCGTGTAGCCAAAGCTCTGCATTTCCTTACCCACGGCTATACGCTCGATCCGGAGGCGATTCTGCGTTCGGCCATGTTTGCCGAAGACTATAGCCAGATGGTGATAGTGAAGGATATAGAAGTGTATTCGCTCTGCGAACATCACCTGCTGCCCTTTTTCGGTAAGGCGCATGTGGCTTATATCCCAAACGGACATATTGTCGGACTCAGCAAGATTCCGCGTGTGGTAGAGACTTTTGCACGGAGATTGCAGGTGCAGGAGAGACTGACCACCGATATCCGCGACTGTATTCAGCGCACTTTACAACCGCTCGGAGTAGCCGTAGTGATAGAGGCCAGTCACATGTGCATGCAGATGCGTGGTGTGCAAAAACAAAATTCGGTAACGACCACTTCGGCATTTACCGGCGAGTTTTTGAAAGATACTACGCGCTCGGAGTTTATCTCCCTTATTGGTGCAAAACTGAGCTGATATGAATATAAGTGACTTGTACTTCGGTCCGGTGATGATTATCGGACTGGTGTTTATGGCAATAGGCACGCTGGTAGGAATGGTGTTGCGTTCCAAGTTTGCGGCGTATTCTCAGACACCTATTTCTTCTAACCTTTCGGGTAAGGAGATAGCGGAAAAAATGCTGCGTGACAACGGCGTTTCGAACGTAAGGGTGATGAGTGTCGAGGGTGAGCTGACCGATCATTACAATCCTGCCAACCGCACCGTGAACCTGAGCCGCGATGTGTATAACGGTCGCAATGCGGCTGCAGCAGCAGTGGCGGCGCACGAATGTGGTCACGCCGTACAGCATGCCAAAGGCTATTCGATGCTGCAGTTTCGTTCGGCCTTAGTGCCTTTGCAGCACATCAGCGGAACCATTCTGAACTTTGTGTTTCTTGCGGCTTTTATCGGTGGCGCCGTGCTTTATGATGCCTTCCCGATGGAAAGCGTGCTTTGGGTGATCATTATCGCTTACGGTATCATGACGCTTTTCAGCCTGGTTACGCTTCCGGTCGAATTTGACGCCAGCCGCAGGGCGCTTAACTGGATTACCGCTTCGGGAGTAGCTTCCAAAGCCGAATATACCCGCTCTCGCGAGGCCCTGTTTTGGGCGGCAATGACCTATGTGGTAGCGGCTATGGCTTCGCTTGTAACTTTGTTGTATTATATTTCGTTACTCAACCGCAATCGTAATTGAGAGCTTGGCGCAGCGCGCTAAAAATCGTATATTTGAAGTTGAATTTTTGTCCCCCCACGTTTAAAAACCAAAATAACTAAAGATATGTCCATGTTCGATCAGATTCTTGACCGTCAACAGCAAAAAGGTAGCACCGGTACCGCTACCAAAGAATTTTTCGCCAACGTGTATTCGTACATGTTTGCCGCGCTCACCATTACCGGATTGGTAGCTTATGTGCTTTCTCAGAATGAAGCGTTCATCTATTCTATGTTTACAGAAACCGGAATGTCGCCGCTGGGTTACGTCATTATGTTTGCTCCGCTGGTGCTGGTGCTGATCATTCAGGCCGGTTTCCAACGCTTACCCATGATAGCGCTGGTATTGCTGTTCCTCGCCTATTCGGTGCTGCTTGGCATGAGCCTTAGCTTTATTTTCCTTGTGTACAGCATGGGCTCGATTGTCGCTACTTTCTTCACTACAGCCGGTGCATTCGGTGCCATGGCACTACTGGGCTACTTCACCAAAACCGACCTGACCAAATTCGGAAGCCTGCTTTACATGGTGTTTATCGGAATGTTTATTGCCAGCATGGTGAACTTCTTTATCGGCAGCGATACGATGGGCTATATCATTTCTTTCCTCGGTCTGTTCGTATTTACCGGATTGACTGCTTACGAAATGCAACGCCTGAAGCACATTTCTAACGACCCTGAGCTCGACGGCGCTTCGCGTTCCAAGCTCGCGCTCATCGGCGGACTGAAGCTTTACATTCTGTTCATCAACCTTTTCCTGTCTATCCTGCGCTTTATGGGTAACCGCGAATAAGCGAACGAAACTGAATTTGAAACGCTCTGTCTTTACCGGCAGGGCGTTTTTTTATGCCGAATTTTTTTTCCGGAAAAGCTGTTCCGGTGGGTTTTTGTGTAAATTCGGAATATCAAAAAACATCCGATACATGAACGCATACGTATTCCCCGGTCAGGGTTCGCAATTTTCCGGAATGGGAAAAGATCTTTATGAAGGATCGGCGCTGGCCAAGTCACTTTTTGAACAGGCAAACGAGATACTCGGTTTTCGCATCACCGATGTGATGTTTACCGGTAGCGACGAAGAACTCAAACAAACCAAAGTAACCCAACCCGCTATTTTTCTGCATTCGGTGGTGCTGGTCAAAACCCTGGGCGATCAGTTTCGTCCCGACATGGTGGCCGGTCATTCGTTGGGTGAATTTTCGGCGCTGGTGGCTAATGGTGCGCTTTCATTCCAGGAAGGACTTACGCTGGTCTCTAAACGAGCGCTGGCCATGCAGAAAGCCTGCGAGGCTACCCCTTCGACCATGGCAGCAGTGCTGGGACTCGACGATGCGAAAGTGGAAGAAATATGCGCCGGGATAGAAGGTGTAGTAGTGCCGGCCAATTACAATTGCCCGGGGCAACTGGTTATTTCCGGTTCGGTCGAGGCGGTGAACAAAGCCTGCGAAGCCTTAAAAGCGGCAGGTGCCAAACGCGCGCTGGTATTGCCGGTGGGGGGAGCTTTTCATTCGCCGCTGATGGAGCCCGCACGTGTCGAGCTCGAAGCCGCTATTCGTGCGGCCCGTTTTGAAAAACCGCTTTGTCCGGTGTACCAAAACGTGACGGCTGCGGCAGTGAGTGACCCGGAACGCATTCAGACCAATCTGGTGGCACAGCTTACCGCGCCGGTGAAATGGACACAATCGGTCAGGCAGATGGTGGCCGACGGAGCCAGCGTATTTATAGAAGCAGGACCCGGTAAAGTATTGCAGGGATTAGTGAAGAAAATCGCACCCGAAGTAGAAGCGAAAAGTGCGGTATAAATCGGTTACGCTATTATTAGTTGTAAAAAAAGAGGCTGCCCGGAAGGAGCAGCCTCTTTTTGTCAGTGCTATTCATATTGGGTCTTTTCGCGCCATCTTTTTTGCAGCAGCTCGGCATTCGATTCCATAAAATTGAATCCTATATCCAGCGTAAGGGTTTCGGGCGTTCCTTTCTTGAAACGAAAAGTGAAATATCGCCCATCACTTTTGATCGCTGCTACTTCGGGTGCTCCGGAATAACGCAGTAAGTATTTCCCTTCGTGGGTCTGCGTGGTTTTTTTCGCATCGCGTAAGAGACTCCAGAGGTAAAAACTTTCGGAGCGGGTCAGATCACAAATGTCTGATTCCTGCTTTATAGCAATATGATGCAGGTTGAGGTAAAACGGTAAAGCAGCGAGTGTGTCGGTGGCCTGCTGTTCGGGAATATGGCGCACAGCCGTGTAGGCATCCTGAAAGCTTTTCGGCGACCGACTCGCATAATCAGTAATGGTTTTCACGATTTTAGTTCCCTGAACGAATGTAACGGTAATGGTTTGGTTATCGCTGATGTCGGCCGTATAGTTATCGTCGAGCGTGGCGTAATTTGCCGCCAAAAACAGTGCTTCTATTTTTTCCCATAGTTCGGCAGACAGTTTCAGGTGCCGATAACCGTTGTGTGTATTGTGTTGTTCGCCGTAAAACAGCAGTTCTCCCTGTCGGGTAAGCAGTATGTCGTGCACCGGGCAGTTCCCAAAACAAAAAGAAGAAGAGACGATTACTTTATCCAATGTGATTTGATTTTTGGGGTCGATCTCCGATTCGGTTTCCTGTTCTGTGCTCAGTTCGTGCTGTGTGCCCTTTGCTGAAAACAGGGGAGGCGCTTTTTCTTCCTGCACCGTAGGCTCCGTTTCTGCTATCGTAGGCGCTTTTGAGCGACACCCGTAGGCGCAAAGCAGCAAGAGCGGTAGTATCCAATATCGTTTCATACTAAGCCGTATTAAGAAGTTTTTTATATCCATTTCTTGTTCTACAAAGGAAAAGAAAAATTTCCAGCGTTTTCTGCGTCTGTTCACCGATGACCCGCTCTGTTTACCGCTTGTTAATTGTACCTACAATTATTCGGCATAATCCTTATTTTTGAACGATACACCGTCTGCCCATGAAAAAAATTGCGCTGCTTTTCTTTTTGCTGCTGTTTACACAAGTTCAGGCCCAACCCCGTACATATAGCGCGGCCGATATTCGCAACGGCCTCAAAAAGCTGAACACCGTAGGCAGTGTGCTGTACATTGCCGCGCATCCCGACGACGAGAACACAAGGCTTATCAGCTATCTTACCGGAGCGCTGCATTACCGCACGGGCTACCTTTCGCTGACCCGCGGCGACGGCGGACAGAACCTTATCGGTGAAGAACAGGGACGCGACCTGGGCATTATCCGCACGCAGGAACTGTTAGCGGCGCGTCGTATCGACGGGGCCGAACAATTTTTTACCCGGGCCTTCGACTTCGGCTATTCCAAAAATCCTGCCGAAACGTTTCGCGAATGGAACAAAGAAGAGGTGCTGCGCGACGTGGTGTGGGTGATTCGTAAGTTTCAGCCCGATATTATTATCTGCCGTTTCCCCACTACCGGCGAAGGGGGACACGGGCATCATACCGCTTCGGCCATATTGGCTCGTGAGGCTTTTCATGCGGCGGCCGATCCGGCAAAATATCCGGATCAGTTGCAATGGGTGCCTCTTTGGAAAACGGAGCGTTTGCTGTGGAATACGTTTAATTTCGGTTCGGCCAACACCATCTCCGAAGATCAGTTCAAAATAGACGTAGGCGGTTACGATCCGCTTAGCGGAAAAAGTTATGGAGAAACGGCAGCCGAAAGTCGTTCGCAACACCGTAGTCAGGCATTCGGCACCGAACGCCGTCGCGGATCGCAGCTCGAATATTTTACCACACTCGAAGGTAAAGCACCTGTACATCAGCTTACCGACGGCATCCGTACCGGTTGGACACGTTTTTCACAAAGCGCTTTTGTAGGGAAAGAAATAGAAAAAATACAGGCTGCATTCAGCGACGAAAACCCTTCCCAATCGGTGCCTGCGTTGATAAAGCTGTACCGCAGCTTACAGAAAACGACTTCGCCCGAACCCGGTTTTTCGACATGGAAAAGCTTAAAGCTGGAAGCTATCCGCGAGCTGGTGGCGCAATGTGCCGGACTTTACATAGAAGCCCTTTCACCCTTGCCTTATCTTACACCCGGCGATTCGACCGTGCTACAGCTTTCGCTGATTAACCGCAGCGGATTGACGGTAGAATGGACACAAACCGATTTTGGCGAATTTGCCGAAAATACGGTAAGGCCGGCAGCATCTAATGTGCTTTTGCAAAAGAAGTTGCCCTTTTTGCTTCCTGTGGCTACGCCCGTATCCATGCCGTATGGAAGCCTTGATCCGGAAGCACTCGGATTTAGAGAAAATGCGGAGGCACCTTTGCACGCGTATCCCGAATACCGTGAAGAAACGAAGGTTCATTTTAGCGTAAAGATTGCCGGAGAAACGTTTCGTTATACCCGTCCGCTGGCTTACAAGTATGTCGATCCTTCGCGCGGAGAAGTATATCAGCCGGTAGTGGTCGCTCCACCTGTGGCGGCTCGTGCCGAAGGCGAAGCGCTAGTATTTTTCCCCGGTGTGGCCCGTACGTTGAAAGTGCAGGTCAAAAATTTCGGTACCGCAACGGAAGCGCGGGTACGTTTACAGCTTCCCGAAGGATGGAAGAGCGAACCGGCTTTTCATACCCTTACCTTTTTGGCACAGGGCGATGAAAAAGAAGTGACTTTTCAGCTTACAGCACCCGAATCGACCGTAAACCGTGTGACTTCGCTGCGGATAGTGACCGAATGCGGAGCACAGACCTACGAATACGGATGGAAAACACTTCAATACGAGCATATTCCGGCGCAATTGCTGTTCCCGCCTTCTACCCTCAGGGCGGTGGTGACCGACGTAAAGCGCACCACCACCCGTATAGGATATATTGCCGGTGCGGGCGACAAAATTCCGGCTTTGCTCCGCGAATTGGGCTATGAGGTGAGCTTGTTGGGTGAAAATGATTTTTCGAGCGGAAATTTTGCCCATTACGAAGTCATCATTACCGGTGTAAGAGCGTTTAATACCTTGAGCTGGCTGCAGTTTGCGCAGGATAAATTTCAGCGTTTTGTAGAAAACGGCGGGATAGTGGTGGTGCAGTACAACACCGACAGAGGACTGTTATCGCCCGTGTGGGGACCTTATCCCTTGCAACTTTCGCGCGACAGGGTAACCGAAGAAAATTCAGAGGTTGTTTTCCTTTTGCCCGATCATCCTTTGCTTCGCTATCCGAACCGGATCGATGCCGCCGATTTCGAAGGTTGGGTACAGGAACGTGGCTTGTATTTTCCCGGACAGGCCGACGCCGCTTACGAACGTTTGTTTCGTATGCACGATCAGGGAGGCGAGCCTTTGGATAAAGCTTTGTTATATGCACGTGTCGGTAAGGGGCATTACATTTACACCGGACTCTCGTTTTTCAGGGAACTGCCCGCCGGTGTGCCGGGCGCGATTCGTCTTTTTGTGAACATGATTTCGCATCAGGATGCTCCTGAAATGGAAACGGGTAAAAGCGAAGCGATTCGTAAAGAGAAAAAATGAAAGAAAAAAAAGATCCGCCGCTGTTTAAAACCTGGCCCCGTTTTTACCTCGTGGTAGCGGGCTGGCTGCTTGTGCAGATACTTTTGTATTACCTTTTTACCCTTCACTATTCATGAGTTGGCCCGATTGGCTTGTGCTGTGCGGCACCCTGCTGTGTATTGTGGTTTACGGAATCTGGAAAAGCCGTGGACAAAAAAATATTGAAGGCTACCTGTTAGGTGATCAGTCTTTGCCCTGGTATCATGTCATGTTTTCGGTGATGGCTACGCAGGCCAGTGCCATTACGTTTTTGTCGGCGCCTGGGCAGGCTTATACCGACGGGATGCGTTTTGTGCAGTATTACTTCGGTCTTCCGCTGGCTATGATTGTGATCAGCGTAGTGTTTCTTCCTATTTTTCACCGGCTCAAAGTATATACTGCCTATCAATTTTTAGAGCAGCGTTTCGACCTGAAAACCCGCACCCTTACGGCCTTTCTTTTTCTTATACAGCGCGGCATTGCCGCAGGGATCACCATTTATGCACCAGCCTTGATACTTTCTTCGCTGCTGGGTTGGAACATTTACATTACGAACTTTTTTATGGGTGCCCTGGTGATAGTCTATACCGTAGCAGGTGGTAGCAAGGCGGTATCCTATACGCAGTTGCAGCAAATGGCCATCATTATTGTGGGAATGTTTGTAGCAGGGTATATGGTGGTGCAGATGCTGCCCGAAGGCGTAGGTTTTTCGGATGCTTTGCACGTAGCGGGTAAGATGGGCAAGCTCAATGTGGTCGATCCGCGTTTTGATCCGGATGATAAATACACCTTGTGGAGCGGCCTCATCGGCGGATTTTTTCTGGCCCTGTCTTATTTTGGAACCGACCAGTCGCAGGTAGGGCGCTACCTCTCGGGCAAATCGGTGGCGCAAAGTAGGGTAGGTATGCTGATGAACGGCATGGTCAAAATACCCATGCAATTTTTGATTCTGCTTATCGGAGCCTTGTTATTTGCTTTTTACCAGTTTCATACACCGCCCGTATTTTTCAATAAGGCCGTCACCGAGCAGATTCGAACATCGCCGTATGCCGAAGCATTTGAAGGAATAGAAGCGGAACACGCGCAGGTGCATGCGCAGAAAAATGACCGGGTTTTTCAGTTGGTCGATGCGCTCCATGCCGAAAACGAAGTGGAAACCCGGCGTTTGACGAGCGAGCTGAACGTGCTGGAAAAACAAACCGAAGTATTGCGTGATTCTGCCAAAGTGCTGATTGGTCCGGGTAAGCTGGGCGCCGATAACAACGATACAAATTATATTTTTCTACATTTTGTAATCACATTTCTTCCGGCAGGTTTGATAGGCTTGCTTATTGCCGTGATTTTTTCAGCTTCGTGGAGCTCTACCTCTTCAGAGCTTAATGCCCTGGCATCGACCTCGATAGTCGATTTTTACAAACGACACCGGCGCAAACCCTCTACCGCAAAGCACGAGCTTTTGGCTTCCAAATGGGCTACCGTGCTCTGGGGCTGCATCGCGATTGGGGTGGCCATGTTTGCCAACCGCATGGGCAGTCTGATCGAGGCGATCAATGTGTTGGGATCACTTTTTTACGGTACCATACTTGGTATTTTCCTGGTCGCTTTTTGGATGAAAAAAATCGGAGGTACCGCAGTATTTATTGCGGCGCTGATTACCGAGGCGATCATTTTTACGCTTTATGCCACCGATGCGGTAGCTTTTCTATGGCTGAATCCGATTGGCTGCGGATTGGTCATGTTTTTCGCCTTCCTGTTTCAGCGTTTTCTTAAGCTGCCGCCACAAGCCGGTGAACAGGCACAAGTAATAGATTGACGGCGGAGGGCATAAAAAAAGAGGGACCTTATTCAGGCCCCTCTTCACCGTAATCGGTACGGCTTATTTCTTCGGTGTTTTGTGCTTTTGCGCGTCGTTGATCAGCTTCTCGTTCATCTTCACGTAATCATCGTTTTGCGCGGCTTTGGCTTTATCGGCCGAAAGTTTTGCGGTAGCGATAGCTTCGTCGTAACGGTTTTGCTTGTATTCGATTTTCGCTTTCAGGTGCAGCACCCAAAAGGCATCGGGCTGGGCTTTTACCGCTTCGGTAATCCATTCGTGCGCTTTGTTCAGGTCTTTGCCGTTTTCGTAATAGTAGGCTGCCGATTGGAAATAAGGTTTCTTCTCGCCTTTCATGGCCTCGTCAATTTGCGCCATGATTTTACCTTCGATATCGGCGCTTACCGTAAAGCTTACCTGTGTTTTATCCCAGCTAATGCGAATTTCGGCCGCGTTCGCTTTGAGGTTTTGCACATCGATGGTGAACGACTCTACCGCTTGCGAAAGAGAAGACGGTTTTACGGTAAAGCGTACCGCGTCGTTTTCCTGCTTGTAAGCCGAAGGACTGGTTACGGTCGTATCTTTGGAAAGGATAATGGTCCATTCTTTTTCGCCGGGGATAGAGAGCAGGCCGTATTTGCCGGCAGGAAGCTTCGTGCCGTTTACGTTTACTTCTTCTCCGAATTTAAGGGTAGTAGCTGCATTGGCGCCGGTTCTCCACACTTTTCCGTAGGGAACGAGATCGCCGAAAACGTTACGGTCTTTTACACCGGGGCGGGCGTAGCTGATTTCAATAAAAGAGGTGGCAAATTGCTGCTTCACGGTTTGTGAAGGACTGGGAGGTGGAAAATTAACGGATTGTGCAGCCGAATCGGAAAAGCTAAGGGCGCTTATCGCAAACGCTGCAAGAATACAGAATGCATTTTTTTTCATAAGTATCAGATTTTAATGCCTAAAGTTACATTTAATTCTTGTACCTACACCAATCAGACCCAAGATGCGTTTACCAGCCGTACTTTGGGATCGAAACCGGGGATAAAATAAATTCGTGACGGTTGCCTGACGCTGCCTATATTTGCAAAAAATCATGTATGGCTGTTTCTTATTCTGCGCATCCTTCGGCTGTGATCGATGAGGGTTCTCAAATCGGTGAGGGCACACGTATTTGGCATTTCTCGCATATTATGCCCGATTGTCGTATAGGCCGTAATTGCAATATCGGTCAGAATGTGGTCATATCGCCGGGTGTGGTGCTGGGCAATAATGTGAAGATTCAAAATAACGTGAGCATTTATACGGGCGTAGAATGTGAAGACGATGTGTTTTTAGGTCCTTCGATGGTATTTACAAACGTGATCAATCCGCGGAGTGCGGTGAACCGCCGCAATGAATATGCCCGTACGCTGGTAAAGCGGGGTGCTTCGATAGGCGCCAATGCCACTATCGTGTGCGGACATGATATAGGGGAGTTTGCCTTTATTGGTGCAGGGGCTGTGGTAACGAAAGACGTACCCGCTTATGCACTGGTGATCGGGAATCCCGCGCGTCAAACCGGTTGGATGAGCGAATACGGACACAAGCTGAAATTTGATGCGGAAGGATGGGCCACCTGTCCCGAAAGCGGAGAAAAATACAGGCTCGAAGGCGGAAAAGTCAGTAAAATCGGGTAAATTTCACCCTCTTTATTCAGTAGATACTATGTCTAAACCAGTTCATTTTGCCGTAATCGGCCAGGGCCATATTGGCAAGCGTCATGCCGAAATGGTACGCCGCAATGCCGACTGCCGCTTAGTAGCGGTATGCGATGTGCGCCAGCCCGAAGTATTGGGGCTTTCGGAGATTGAGGAGCCGTTTTATTCCGATCCGCGTGAGATGCTGGAAAAGCATCCGGAGATAGAGGTGGTCAGCATCTGTAGTCCCAACGGGTTACATGCTACGCATTGCCTGCTGGCGCTCGAATACAACAAGCACGTGGTGTGCGAAAAACCGATGGCGCTCACCAAGAGAGACTGTGAGAATATCATTTACAAATCGCTACAGGTGCACAAGCATATTTTTAGCGTGATGCAAAATCGTTATTCGCCGCCCTCACAATGGATAAAAAATGCGGTCGAAACCGGGCTGCTGGGCGATATTTACATGGTACAGCTCAACTGCTACTGGAACCGCGACGAGCGTTATTACAAAAAAGACAACTGGAAAGGAACCCAGGCGCTCGACGGCGGTACGCTCTTCACACAGTTTTCGCATTTCATCGATATCATGTACTGGCTTTTTGGCGACATCACGAATATCCAGGCCAAATTCAACGATTTTCGGCATCAGGAACTTACCGAGTTTGAAGATTCGGGTTTTGTGAGCTTCAATTTTGTGAACGGAGGAATGGGTAGCATCAACTATTCGACCGCGGTATGGGATACCAACCTCGAAAGCTCATTGACCGTGATCGGCAGCAAAGGCAGCGTGAAAATCGGCGGGCAATACATGAACGAGGTCGAGTACTGCCATATTCAGGATTACCAGCTACCCGACCTGCCTCCTACCAATCCGGCGAACGATTACGGGGCTTACAAAGGATCGGCCAACAACCATCACTATATTATTCAGAATGTAGTAGATACTCTTAAAGGCGGTACTACCATGACCACCAATGCGCTGGAGGGCTTGAAAGTAGTGGACATTATCGAGCGTATCTATGCTTTGAAAACCACGCAAAAGTCGTAATTTCGCACCTCCTTACGAATTCGCATACAATGATTTACAAAAAACTTGTCCAGAAAGAAGCCACAATCGCCGTCATCGGACTGGGTTATGTGGGCCTTCCTATTGCGCTGGAATTTGCTAAAAAACTTCGGGTTATCGGCTTTGATATCAACCAGAAAAGGGTAGATATGATGAAAAAAGGGATCGATCCGAGTAAGGAATTGCCGAAGGAAGCTTTCAAAGGATGTGATATAAAATTTACCGCTTCGCTCGACGATCTGAAAGAAGCTACCTTTTTTATTGTAGCCGTACCGACACCTATCGACGAGCATAACCTGCCTGATTTGAAACCGCTGTTGGGCGCCTCTTCGACTGTGGGTAAAGTGCTGAAAAAAGGAGATTATGTGGTGTACGAATCGACCGTATATCCCGGCTGTACCGAAGAAGATTGTATTCCTGTGCTGGAGCGCGAGTCGGGACTCAAATTCAAGAAAGATTTTAAAGTAGGCTACTCGCCCGAACGGATCAATCCCGGCGACCATGAGCATACCATTACCCGTATTCTGAAAGTGGTATCGGGTTGTGATAAAACTTCGCTCGATGTAATCGCCAAAGTGTATGAGCTGATTGTGGAACCCGGTGTGCACCGTGCCTCTACCATCAAAGTAGCCGAAGCGGCGAAGATCATTGAAAACACGCAGCGTGATGTGAACATCGCCCTGATGAACGAGCTTTCGATCATTTTCAATAAAATGGGTATCAATACCTACGATGTGCTCGAAGCGGCCGGTACCAAGTGGAATTTTCTCCGTTTTTTCCCGGGGCTCGTTGGCGGACATTGCATTGGAGTGGACCCTTATTACCTTACGCACAAGGCCGAAGCGCTGGGCTACCACGCCCGTGTGATCAACTCGGGGCGTTACATCAACGACTCGATGGGTTTTTACGTGGCCAAAAATACCGTGAAGAAAATCATTGCCTCGGGCAAAAATATTTCCAAATCGAAAGTGCTGGTTATGGGCGCTACGTTTAAAGAAGACGTGAGCGACATCCGCAATTCGAAAGTGGCCGATATTGTCAAAGAGCTGCGTTCTTTCGGCGTAAAAGTGGACGTGACCGATCCCCATGCCGATTCGGCCGAGCTGGAGCATGAATACGGCTTCGGACTCAGCAAAATAGGCAAGGGTTACGACGGCGTAATCGTGGCGGTAAACCACCGCGAGTACCTTGATCTCGACGAAAAATATTTTCTTTCCATCCTCTCTTCCAACGGAGTGCTGACGGATGTAAAAGGGATCTATCGTAACAAACTGAGCAAGCTCACGTATTGGAGTCTTTAAGCAAAAAGAAGCAGCGCGTTTCACGAATTGATCAAGGCTATGAGTAAGAAGTTGCTAATTACCGGAGGAGCAGGATTTATCGGATCACACCTTGTACGCCTGTTGGTAAAACGTTATCCCGACTATCATATTTACAATCTCGATGCCCTGACTTATGCGGGGAATCTTGAGAACCTGAAAGATCTCGAAGGGAAATCCAACTATACATTCCTCAAAGGCAACATCACCGATAGCACATTTATAGACCGCCTTTTTGCAGAAAATGAGTTCGATGGGGTGATTCACCTGGCCGCCGAGTCGCACGTGGATCGATCCATTTCCAATCCGCTCGAATTTGTACTGACCAATGTGGTCGGTACCGTAAATCTGCTGAATGCAGCACGTACCTATTGGTTGTCGAAAACCGATGGCAAGCCGCGGCGCTTTTATCATGTATCGACCGACGAGGTGTACGGATCGCTGGGTGATACCGGGCTTTTTACGGAAGAGACGCGTTACGATCCGCGCTCTCCTTATTCGGCTTCGAAAGCCAGTTCCGATCATTTTGTACGTGCCTATCATCATACCTACGGGCTTGATGTGGTATTGTCGAACTGCTCGAATAATTACGGCACACATCATTTCCCGGAAAAGCTGATTCCGCTTGCTATTCACAATATCCGTCACCATAAGCCCGTGCCTGTATATGGCAGTGGCGAAAATGTGCGCGACTGGCTTTTTGTGGACGATCATGCAAAGGCTATCGATTTGGTCTTTCATCGCGGAACCAGCGGCGAAACCTACAACATCGGCGGAGGTAACGAATGGAAAAACATCGACCTGATCCGTTTTCTCTGTAAGGTGATGGACGTGAAGCTGAGCCGTGAAATAGGTACTTCCGAACGCCTCATCACGTTTGTAAAAGATCGTGCCGGACACGATTTGCGTTACGCCATTGATTCTTCCAAAATCAGACAGGAACTGGGTTGGAAACCCTCGGTCAGTTTTGAAGAGGGTCTCGAAAAAACAGTCGATTGGTACCTACGCAACGAAAGCTGGCTGGCGCACGTCACTTCGGGCGAATACCGCAACTATTACGAAGCGCAATATTCGCGGCGCTAAGCCCTGCGTTTGCTATGGGCTGGCTGCAATCCCTTTTCGGAAAAAAAGAACCGCAAGCTCTTTCGGGTGGCTTTACAGCACTGGGTACTGATATACATTCTCATTTTATTCCGGGTATCGACGACGGGGCGCAGACTCCCGAAGAATCGATCGCTTTGTTGCAACGGATGCAGCAATTGGGATATAAAAAAGTGATCACCACGCCACACGTAATGAGCGATCATTACCGCAATACTCCCGAAATTATTCTGCGTGGCCGCGATGCGCTGAGGGAAATTATAGCCAAAGAAAATATTGCCCTCGAACTGGATGCGGCTGCTGAATATTACCTCGATCATGAATTTGAAGCGCAGGTGAAGGCAAAAAGCCTACTCACTTTCGGCGATGCTTATGTCTTGTTCGAGCTTCCGTTTATTGCCGAACCCCCTATGCTCGATAGGGTAGTGTTTGAACTGCAAACGGCAGGCTACCGGCCGGTACTGGCGCACGTAGAGCGTTATTTTTTCTATCATTCGCGTTACGATCGCATACTTGCGCTGCGCGAAAAGGGGGTCTTGCTGCAACTGAACATCAATTCGATTGGCGGTTATTATTCGCCGGCGGTACGCAAGCTGGCAGAGCGGCTTATCGACGATAAGCAAATCGATATGCTGGGCAGCGACTGTCACCACATAAGGCATCTTGACCGTATGGAGCGCGTGGCACAGCTTCCTTATTTTCATAAAGCGGTGGCTTCGGGCATGCGGAATGCGGAGCTTTAAGTCTCGTTTTTGCGAAGGCAGTAAAGGATTTTTTTCATTTTCGTTTCGAAGTTTTATTGTCGGAGAAATGTGGTTTGCGGGATTGCTTCGTATCGGGTATATTGCTCCGGGAAGGGGATAGTTGTGGGAATTCCCTACTGAAAACGCCGCATCTCTCCAAGTTAATTTTAGCGGAAACTGAAGCTTCGTTACGAAGCCACGTTCGCCACCGCTCACTCGGCTTCTATTTCAACCAATTTTATGGAATAAGAAAACATTCACAAACAGAACAGTGGCTAAGCTATACGTACCATTTGTGCAATGTTCGAACTGTAAGCGAAGCAAAAATCAGGTTTGGAAAAATGAATCCGGGGGCGTAAATTGAATTGGGTGGGCGGAGGGTTTTTGCTTGGAAACAGATTTTTTTGGGGCAGGGAAACGATAACCATAATCAGCCGCCATCACACACACCGAACCACCCGCTCATCCTCTGAAATCCCTGCTGTTTTTCTTTTTAGCTCAGGCGAAGCGATGCTCTTTTTTGAAAAGCTCTTCGTGCGGTAAAGATTTGAAATAATCGTAGGTAATGCGTAAGCCTTCGGCCCGCCTGATGCGGGGCTCCCAACCCAGTAGCTCACGTGCTTTGCTAATGTCGGGGCGACGCTGTTTCGGATCGTCCTGTGGCAAAGGCAGCGAAATCAGCTTCTGTGAAGTGCCGGTGAGCTTTATAATTTCTTCGCCAAACTCACGAATTGTAATCTCGTCCGGATTACCAATATTCACCGGCTGTACATGTTCGCTCAGCAGCAGGCGATAAATGCCTTCTACCAAATCGTCCACATAACAAAACGAACGCGTTTGCGAACCATCGCCAAACATAGTCAGATCCTCGCCGCGCAAAGCCTGTCCGATAAAAGCGGGCAGCACACGTCCGTCGTTGAGCCGCATACGCGGGCCGTAGGTGTTGAATATGCGTACAATGCGCGTTTCTACTCCGTGATAAGTATGGTAGGCCATAGTCATAGCTTCCATAAAACGTTTGGCTTCGTCGTACACACCACGCGGACCGATAGGATTGACATTACCCCAATACGCTTCCGTTTGCGGATGCACCAGCGGATCGCCATATACTTCAGAGGTAGAAGCGACCAGTATGCGCGCTTGTTTCGCTTTGGCGAGACCGAGTAAGTTATGCGTTCCTAAGGAACTAACTTTTAGGGTCTGAATCGGAATTTTCAGGTAGTCGATCGGACTGGCCGGAGAAGCGAAATGCAGAATATAATCGAGCTTACCGGGTACGTGCACGAACTTGGACACGTCGTGGTGGTAAAACTCAAACTGTTCCAGCTTAAAAAGATGCTCAATATTGCGGAGATCACCTGTAATAAGGTTGTCCATACCAATCACATGGCATCCTTCTCTGATAAACCTGTCGCAAAGGTGCGAACCGAGAAATCCGGCGGCGCCGGTAATGAGTACACGTTTCATACGCTGGGCTTGTGTGTGCGAAGGTACAAATTAAGCCACCCTTACAGGCTTTTCTCCGAAAAAAAATAGCGCAGTCACGGTAAATCTTTTTTACATTAGAACCCATACATTTTTTGCCATGCGTACCCACCGACCGCTTCTTATTTTAATCTCGGTTTTTTTCTTCTGGGGATTTGTAGCAGCCGCTAACTCCGTGCTGATATTGGTCTTCCGTCAAAAATTCGATCTTACGCAGGCGCAAAGCCTATATGTGGATCTGGCCTTTTATGCCGCTTATTTTGTCGGTTCCTTGCTGTACTTCCTGCTCTCTTTTGCCACCGGCGATCCGCTTAACCGCATCGGTTATAAAAACGGGCTGGTGCTGGGACTACTTATCGCAGCGATAGGCGCCTTCGGTTTTGTCCCCGCCTCGGGCTTTGAATCGTTCGGCTTGATGCTGACCGCCTTGTTTGTCATGGGACTCGGCTTTGCCCTTTTGCAAATTGTGGCTAATCCTTATCTGATAGCCTTAGGAAATCCGGAAAAAGGACCGCATCGCATCAGTTTGGCCGGAGGGGTTAACTCTTTTGCCACGATGATAGCGCCTTTGCTGATCAGCTTTGCTATTTACGGAACGATAGACGAAGTACAGAAAAAAGAAATCGCTCTTAACCTGAATATGGCGGTATTGCAGCAACCCTATCTGATACTGGCCATTGCATTTTTGGTGTTTGCACTGCTTATCGCCTGGTCGAAGCTGCCCGCCGTGACCAACTCCGAAAAAATGGAACGCGATTTGGGTGCGCTCCGTTTTCCACAATTACGCTTAGGTATGCTGGCTATCTTCGCTTATGTAGGGGTAGAGGTGAGCATAGCCGGAAATTTGCAGGAACTTATCCGCCAGCCGTATATCGCCGGACTCGATAAAGAAAGTTCAGGGCATTTTCTTTCGCTGTATTGGGGAAGCCTGATGATAGGACGATGGACACAAGCCGTATCCGTATTCCGTCTTAGTAAAGCGCTCAGGCATTGGCTTACCGTGCTTGTTCCAATCGCCGCTTTTGGAGTGATTCTTGCCGTAAATGCGTTGATGGGCAGCCCGCTCGCTGATCTTTACGTGTATTTTCCTTATATCCTTTTACTGATAGTCGCGTTTTTTATAGGGCGCGAAAAACCTGCCCGTACCTTGTGGATCTTTGCTGCCGCAGGATTGCTGCTGATGCTGGCCGGGATGCTGCTCGAAGGGCCTGCTTCTCTCTATGCTTTTATTGCCGGAGGATTGTTCTGCTCTATCATGTGGCCCTGTATTTTTTCCCTTTCTATCGCCGGATTGGGCAAGTACACCAATCAGGGTTCTTCGCTGCTGATTATGATGATCCTGGGCGGAGCATTGATTCCGGTCGTACAGGGCACACTGGCCGATTATACCGACATTCGTTTTTCGTATCTTATAGGCGCAGTCTGTTTTGCTTACCTGCTTTTTTATGCTTTGCGCGTCAGCACGCTGCTGCGCCGACAGGGAATTGATTACGACGCACAATAACTGAACCATGGCAGAAGCGCTGATAGCAGGAGTAGATATAGGAGGAACCAATACCGCCTTCGGTCTGGTCAATGCCAAAGGACATATCCTCGCCTGGGGCAGTTTGCCTACTACCGCGTATAAAACCTCCGAAGAATTTGTAATAGCCGTTTGTGCCGAACTTCGCCACCTGCTTTCGAACCTTCAGGATAACCCTGTGGCGTTTCATATTGAAGGCGTGGGCATAGGCGCACCCAATGCCGGATTTTATACGGGGACTGTCGAAAATGCGCCCAACCTGCCCTGGAAAGAAGTTATTCCTTTTGTGCAGTATTTTGAACAGCACCTTGGCGTAAAAGCGGTGCTGACCAACGATGCCAATGCGGCAGCGGTGGGCGAAATGGTATTTGGTGGCGCACAGGGAATGAAAAATTTTCTCTTTATCACGCTGGGTACCGGTTTGGGGAGCGGTATTGTCGTAAACGGCGAGCTGGTGCACGGTCACGACGGTTTTGCAGGTGAGCTCGGTCATGTCATTATCGAACCCGGCGGAAGACCCTGTGGCTGCGGGCGTCGCGGTTGCCTCGAAATGTATTGCAGCGCCACCGGAATCGTGCATACCTACCGGGAACTTTATCCTTCTGCGCCTGCGAATGCCGATGCACGTTACCTCGCCGAAAAAGCCGCTGCAGGAGAACCACAGGCCCTCGAAGCATTTCGTAAAACAGGCGAGCTGCTCGGTTTGTGGCTGGCCAACAGCGTGGCTTATACAAGCCCGCAGGCCGTATTTCTCTTCGGTGGATTGGCACGTGCCGGTGAGCTTATTTTTCAACCTGTACGCGAAAGTTTTTCCCGTAACCTGCTTCGTATTTACCGCCATAAAATTGAGATTCTTCCTTCGCGTCTTAAAGAAAGTGACGCCGCAGTGTTAGGTGCGGCAGCCTTGTGGTGGAAAGAGAAAACAATACCTCAATCCTGAAGCGGAAAGGAATTACATTTAAATTACAAGGAAGATAACAGATGATCGCAGTCAGAAGATAAGCCCGATTTACTCTTTTTTCATTTAATCTGAAACTTCGATGAACCCGCTAGTGCAATTACAACAGCATATTGAAAAGGCCGGTTTGTGGGAATCGGAACTTACCCTGAATCGGCAGGAATACCTCGCGGTAAAAGGTAGCACCGATAGCAGTCTGTATTTTGTGGTGGAAGGCAGCCTTCGCATTTTTATCCTCGATGCGCACGAAGAACATAGTATTCGCTTTGCGTATAAAAATTCTTTTTTTTCTGCGCTCGATACTTATATTACCGGTAAGCCGACCGCTTTTTATATACAGGCGCTTAAAAAAACGATGCTCAAAAAAATTTCTAAGACAAGCTTTATTCGTTTTATAGAAACCGATCCCGGCCATTCGCTTATTTGGCAGCAATTACTGATGGAGTTAGTGGCGCAACAGCTCGAACGCGAGGTAGATATTCTTACTTCTTCTCCGCTGGAACGCTATCAGCGTGTATTGAAAAGGAGTCCGCAGTTGTTTCAGGAAGTACCTCATAAATACATCGCTTCGTACCTGCGAATGAGCCCCGAAACGTTATCCCGGCTCAAAAAATCTTGATTCCAATCAAGTTTTTTCTGCTTGTATTGCGGGAAATTTGCAGCAAAATGAGAGGTATGAAAATTAATTCTGAAACGCTTATTACTGATTTGGTCGCAAGAACCCGACAACTGATTCACGAGGCCGAAGAGCTCAAACAGCTCGATTTTAAGCGATTGAACCACAAGCAAAATGCGGAATCATGGAGCGCACTCGAATGTATTGCGCACCTGAATCTTTACGGCGATTTTTACCTTCCCGAAATTACGCGTCGTATGGCGCAGACGGCTTATCCGCAATCGGCCAAGGTGTTCAAAAGCGGCTGGCTGGGCAATTATTTTGCAAACAGTATGTTGCCCAAAGAAAAGCTCAATAAGATGAAAACGTTTAAGGATAAAAACCCGGCGGGTAGCAAGCTTACGTCCGAAGCGCTCGATCGTTTTATCCAACAGCAGCAGCAGATGCTCGAGCTGCTCGATCGCGCCCGGAAAATCGATTTGAACCGTACCCGCACCGGAATCAGCATTTCCAAATGGATAACGTTAAAGCTGGGCGATACCTTTCGTGTGGTCGTTTACCATAACCAACGCCACATGGTGCAGGCCCGGAAGGCCATAAATTTTTAGATCCGCATCAGGGCAGGTAAAATAAGTTGTACATTAAGGGTGTAGGTCTGTATCCCTGAATATTCAGCTTATTATCGTGCTATGTATGCTTCTCAAAAGAAAACCGCTTCAGAAAGTAGTGCTGCCTCTTCTTCAGTAAGCGAAGCCCCTGCTGTTTCTTCGGGGACACATCGGTTTACGGACAATCGCCAGCCGGTTATACAACGGGTAGTTTGGAAATATGAAGAGAAGAAATGGAGCAAGATCGCCGACCCGGAAAAAGTGGGTACGTATGCCCTGCCTTCCGATCCGGTAGAAGGAGAAATTTTTGATGATGTGACCAACAGACGTATTCGCCCGTTGGCTCCCGAACCCATGATAGAAGAGGAATTATCCCACTCCAGCGATGACAGAATGAGCGAAGAGAATCTGCGCACGCTTGAGACGATATTACAAGCGCTCGGGGTTTCGGCTTCTTCGGGCGACTACACCAAAATCATTTACCACGTTATCCATTCGTTTTCTAATGGAGAAATGGAGCAGGCAAAACAATATGTGTGGGACATGGCCCTCCGTTTTCGCAAAGTAAGACACGGGGAAGTCAGCTTCCCGCAATCTCAGCCCCGCTTATCCCTGTTGTCGGGTATGGGGAGCTCCCTTAACAGTCATCCGCAGCATCTTTATAACGAATATTACCGAAAATCTTTTAGCCCGTTTGTCTCCAAAGTAGTGATGAAACCGAAAGATTTCTTCGGGGCATTGATGGTCTCAGCCAACGAATATGAAAAGAATTTCCGTTTTGCGCCTCAGGGGCGTGAGAAGGAATCTTTTCGAGGGCATTACGAAGCGGCTATAAAAGGAAATGAAGAGAGTCAGAAAATACTTCAGGAAGCTGCCGCTATTCGTGTGTTGCGAAGAAAAGAGAATAAGGCATCCTGCCTTTCCCGTCTTACGCTTACGATAAATCCGGGGCTGCTCAAAGAGCTTGTACAGACGCTTTCTTACCTTATGCATACGCATGAGGTAATACTTAACTTTAAAATTATGGGACTCTCTAATCTGTTGAAAGGTCCCGATGATGTGGTAATTTACCTGAACCAGCCCATCGGCAGTACGGCAGTGAAAAACCTGCTCCGAGCACTGATGACTTCTAACCAGAAATGCCTGAGTCAACGTGGAGAGGGATTCCTGCGCAGCAGCTCTCCGCCCATGGGTATGCATACCTTTTTTGGAGGAGTTTTCGGTGCGGATATGCCTTCTGATAAAGAGGTAATAGACAAAGGCCGCGGAAGCCACGGTATGAATATGTCGCTTCTGATGTCGTCGTCTCTCGAAACCAGTAAAAGCAAAAAGGAGCCTTTAGAAAAGTCCTTTACTAAAGTATTTGGCGGTTCAGGCTTAAATCCTTTTAATCCTGCGTATAATAATATATTGGAATATGGCGGTCTCCGCCTTCGTATGGGAGAAGCGACGGGAGCTAATATGAACTGTTTCATAGATTCTATTTTGCAGGTAGGAGGAATGGACAGACGGCTGGTAACGACTATTTCGCAAAGTCTCGATCAGCTTGGAATCCGTCCTGAAGGAGACATGATAGAAACGCATTCGGAGGTCATGAATACAATCGTAGCACAGATTGGACACGATGCGGGAGTAAATCTTACCGTGAGAATAATTTTTCAGAATCCCTATTCTGCTGAACTCGATCACATGGACGTAGGTAGTGGAGATACAATGGTATTTATCTATTATAATGCGCATCATTTTGTCCCCCTTACCCGGCAATAACCGACAAAACGCGCTAAATGAGAGTAACTCCGTGCCGTTGCACAAGGCTTCATGTCGTTTATCGCTCCAAAACAGCAAAAGTTTGTAAGTCTTTCGTGGTTTTTTTTGTAACTTGACTATATAGAGTTTGCCGTTATTCCGGATAATAGATATGCTTTAGTAAGGCAGAGCCGCTTTCACTTGCGGTTCCCTATTTTTTAAATGTATAACCAATACCGCTGTATTATGCCCAACTATTTTATGAAATCCGTTACCCGCGCCGTAAGGTACTGGTACATTCCGCTGCTTATCGGACTGGCTTTTGTCGCTATCGGAATCTGGGTTTTTGCCACCCCGCTCGAATCGTATTTTACCCTGGCCTTCCTGTTCAGTTTGTCGTTTCTCATTAGCGGTGTGCTCGAAATTATTTTTTCGCTGTCGAACCGCAATGAAATGGACAACTGGGGTTGGACGCTGCTCTTCGGAATTATAGGTGTGTTGGCAGGAATCCTGCTCCTGGCGAATCCTGAAATCTCGGCCCTCACGCTCTCGCTGTATGTGGCCGTGGTGATTCTGACACGCTCGGTGCTGCTTATCAGCTTTTCGGTCGATATGAAAAATTACGGCGTTCCCGACTGGGGACTGCTCATGGCACTCGGCATACTCGGTACGCTCTTCGCTTTTATTTTGCTTTGGAATCCCTTATTCGCAGGTCTTTCGCTGGTATATTGGACTGCTCTGGCATTTGTTGCCATTGGTATTTCGGGTATTTACCTTTCACTGCGACTTAAAAAATTGCACGATAATCCCTGGAAAATATCAGACGAGCTTAGGGAAAGAATGCAGGGCCTGCGTCGTGAAATAGAAGCCGAAATTGCCAATAAAAAAGCAGCACATTAATCGGGTGCTGCTTCGAAGAAAGAGTTGAGGGCGATTAGCTGATAATTTCCCGGCCAATGCTTTCGTAATGAAAGCCCAGCTTGCGCATTTGGGGTAAATCGTAGAGGTTACGTCCGTCGAAAATCACTTTCGCTTTCATGGTTTTCCCCATTTTTTCAAAATCGGGCGTGCGAAACTCTGCCCATTCTGTGGCAATAAGCAGGGCATCGGCATTTTCGAGCGCCTCGTACTTGTCGTTCGAATAGGTGATTTTTTCGCCGTAGATTTTCCGTACGTTATCCATCGCTTCGGGATCGAAAGCGGTCACTTGCGCGCCCGCTTCGAGCAGCTCGTTGATCATATATAGCGCAGGCGCTTCGCGAATATCGTCGGTATCGGGTTTAAATGCGAGCCCCCAAAGCGTAAAGGTTTTGCCGCGCAGGTCGGCGCCGAAATGTGCTTTTACTTTTTCGATCAGCTTCAGCTTCTGATCTTCGTTTACGTCCATCACCGAATCGATGATACGGAAATTATACCCGGCCTCTTTGCCCGAAAGCGCAAGCGCTTTGACATCTTTCGGGAAGCAGCTTCCGCCGTAACCGATACCGGGAAAAAGAAAACGTTTGCCGATACGCGAATCGGATCCAATTCCGATGCGCACCATATCCACATCGGCACCTACGTGTTCGCAGAAATTAGCGATTTCATTCATGAACGTGATCTTGGTAGCCAAAAAGGCATTCGCGGCATACTTGGTCAGCTCGGCCGATTTTTCGTCCATAAAAATGATAGGATTTCCCGAGCGTACAAAAGGTTTGTACAACTCTTCCATCAGCGCGCGTGCCTTGGCCGAACTGGTGCCTACCACCACGCGATCGGGTTTCAGAAAATCATCGACCGCATAGCCTTCACGCAAAAACTCCGGATTCGATACCACGTCAAAATCGACCGAAGCGTTTTTAGCTACGGCTTCTTTTACTCTTTCGGCCGTTCCTACCGGTACGGTACTTTTGTCGATGATAACCTTGTATTCGGTAATGATACGGCCCAATTGCTCGGCTACGCCCAGCACATAAGAAAGGTCGGCCGAACCGTCTTCGCCCGGAGGCGTAGGTAAAGCCAGAAAAATAAGCTGTGCGGCCGAAACGGCTTCTTTTAAATCGGTAGTGAATTGCAGGCGACCCTGCTTGATGTTGCGTTCGAACAGTACGTCGAGATGCGGTTCGTAGATAGGCACGTGACCGTTGCGCATCTTTTCGATTTTTTCTTTATCGATATCTACACAAATCACGGAGTTACCTGTTTCTGCAAAGCAGGTTCCCGTAACCAGTCCTACGTAGCCTGTACCAACAACTGCAATTTTCATAGAAAGGGAGGTATTACAAATTTTTTTATCGGTTCACATATTCCAGCACGGCATCGGTGATGAAGGCCAGTTGTTCGTCGCTCAATTCGGTGTGCATGGGCAGCGAAATTACCTGCGCGCAAAGCTTTTCGGTAACCGGAAAGTCTCCTTCTTTATACCGATCGTCGCGATAAGCCTTTTGCAAGTGAAGCGGTATGGGGTAGTAAATCATAGCCGGAATTTCTTTTGTGGACAGAAAATCGCGTAATGCCTGACGATCCACGCCTTCGAGCTGTAAGGTGTATTGGTGAAATACGTGCGTGGAATTGGCTGCACGTGCCGGAACGCGAAGCGCTGCGTTTTCTGCAAAGGCTTTGTCGTAATAGGCTGCCGCCCGGTTACGCGCCGCCGCATATTCATCGAGCCGGCGTAATTTTATACGCAGAATGGCGGCCTGTATGCTGTCGAGCCGCGAGTTGACGCCTATCGAATCGTGCACGTATTGCACCGACTGACCGTGGTTGGCAATCATCCGAAGCTTTTTCGCAAGGCTTTCGTCTTGGGTGAAAATGGCCCCGCCGTCGCCAAAGCAGCCCAGGTTTTTCGAAGGGAAAAAAGAAGTACAGCCAATCGTACCTATCGTGCCCGCTTTTTTTACCGTACCGTCGCTGAAGGTGTAATCGGCGCCGATAGCCTGTGCGGTATCTTCGACCACAAACAGGTTGTGCTCGCGGGCAATCTGCATAATGGCTTCCATATCGGCGCATTGCCCGAACAGGTGTACCGGCACAATGGCTTTGGTACGCGGTGTAATGGCTTTCCGAATGGCTTCGGGATCGATATTAAAGTTATCGGGATCGACATCGACCAGCACGGGTTTGAGCCGCAACAGGGCAATTATTTCGGCAGTGGCCACGTAGGTAAATGAGGCGGTAATTATTTCATCGCCGGGTTCGAGACCCAGTGCCATCATGGCTATTTGTAACGCGTCTGTGCCGTTGGCGCAGGGAATGACATGGTTTACGCCGAGGTACTGTTCAAGCTCTTTCTGGAAATCTTTTACCTCGGGACCGTTGATGTATGCAGAGGAACGTATCACATTCAGCACCGCCGCGTCGATTTCGGGCTGCACTTTTTCATATTGGCTGATCAGGTCAACCATCTGGATTTTTTTCATGCCTCAAAAATATCTGCGAATATAGCCAAAAGCCCTGAGTTAAGGACAGCTCAAGGCAGATAATCAGCATTGTCCCCTCTTCTTCAAAAAACGCAGGTGCGAAAGGATTCCACTCCAGTAACCGGTTTGGTTTCGCTTGATTCCGTGTTTGTTAAGTACCCGTGTCAACACCTTTTCCAGTGCCGGGTAATGAATGCTGTTGACCCCCGGCAACAGGTGGTGCAGCGTATGGCAGTTAAATCCGCCGACAAGATGCGTAACGAGCCGGTTTCCGGGATGGAAATCGACCGAGCTGCGTACCTGATGTAAGGCTGCCGAATGCCTGATTTCCGGTTCTTCGGTAAACGAAACGGCGTCGGCGGTATGCAGGGTGTAATGGGTAATGAGAAAGGTGAAAAGCAGCAACCAGGAAAGCAGGGCGTGCATAAGCAGGAAAGCGATAAGCCGCTCCGAAAAAGAATTTTCGTGGTAGAAGCCCGGTCCTATGAGTACTGCAAACAAGTACACCGATTTGAGCAGCACCAGCCGCAGTACAAAGCGTATTCTACGGCCTTTACCATGCCTGAACAGAAAGGTGAAATCTTTGATCCACATCCAGTAAAGGGTATAGCTCAGGTATAAAAAAGGCGCGTAAAACACCTGAAAACGATGGTGAGGCTGTAAAGGCATAGCTGCCGAAAAACGCAGGAAACGTACGTCTTCCAAATCGGCATCGTGTCCGTCGATATTGGGATACGGATGATGCGATTCGAGGTGTCTTTTTTTCCACAAGCGGGCCGACACGCCCAGCAGGTTAAACACCAGCATATACAGCAGGTGATTGTCTCTTTTTTTGTGAAATACGGTGTGGTGCGCGGCATCGTGCGCTACGCAAAAAGCCAGCCACAGACAGCAACAGCCGAACAAGAGGTAACGCAGAATCAATCCCGCAAATCCGGTAGAAGCAAAGAGCCAGGTGTAGGAGAGTACTACAGCGCTCAGAGCCAGCACCCCGCGTACAAAAAAACGATAGTCGGCCAGCTTACCCCTTTTTTTACGGGCGAGCAGGGCATGACTTTCGGTCAGCAGCTCGGCAAAAAAATCATTTTCTGCCGCAGGTGCAAACGAAGGCTTAGGCTGCTTCATGGCCCATTTTTTTCAAAAAGCGAAAGTGCGAGCGCAAGGCTTTTCCGTAAGTTGTCTCGTTGTAACGCAGTCCGTAGTCGGCCGCTACTTTGCGAAGAATACGCACCATCTTCGGATAATGCACATGACATACCGAAGGAAACAGGTGATGCACGGTATGTGCATTAAAGCCGCCGAGCAGAAAGTTGCACATTCTACTCCCGGCATTGTAATCGAGGTTGGTAATCAGTTGCAGGTGTACCCAACTGTGCGGAAGGGCTTCTTCGTCTTGCGGCTGAATATGGGCGACCAAATCTACCTGATGGTTGCAGGCCAGCACCAGGATAATAACGATCGACATTAAAAAGTGCATCCCGATAAAAGCGAGCAGTATCCATCCGAAGGTATGCGTATGCAGCAGGAAAGGCAGGCCCGCCATCAGCCCGAAATAAAACAATTTGCCCAGGGCGTAAAGTACTTTCTGCCTCAACGGAAATGCTACCGTTACGGTGCGATCAGAGCGGTTGAATAAAGCCAGCAAATCCCGGAAAAGGACAAAATTCAGCGTGTAAAACAGATAAAGCAGCGGGGCGTAAAGGTGCTGGAAACGATGCCAGGGTCGCAAAGGCTGATCGGGATGCAAACGGAGCAAGGCATTTTTCACCACATCGATATCGCTGTCTTTGATGTTGGTATAGACATGGTGCGAACGCAGGTGATAAGTACGCCAAATGTATGGATTGTTGCCCAGAAGCGGAAAGCTGCACAGGTAAGCAATCCGGTTCCAACTTGCTCGCCGGAACAGGGTCTGGTGCGCGGCATCGTGCGCTACATTGAACACTAATCCGAGCGTAAATAGTCCACAGAGCAGAAAGGCACCGAAAAGCACGGATAAATTTTCGCTATACGGGCTAAGCAGCAGCAGGTAAGACCCCGCAAAACCGCTGTAATAAAACAGCGCTTTCAGGAAAAAACGGCGGTCGGCCAGTCCGTTGCAGCCTCGCTTCCGAAAGCTGGTACGCACAGCATGTTGCAGGGAAGCGTAAAATCGCTGGCCGTAATCGGGAGAGAATGTATAAGTTTTCATCACAAAAAGGGTAGGTGTCGAAACGCTTGTATGATCTGCGACAAAGTTGCCCTCTTTCCTGCATCTCTAAAGCTTACTTTTTGTAAAAAAGGATTTTTTAATTTGAATAAAAATCAATTTATATATTGATATACAGATAATTAATTATTTAAAAAAGGAATTTTCAATAATTACTTTACGAACGGTATTTTTCCCCGTACTTCCGGTGTAGGGTAAACAAAAGCTAAGCCTTATCTTTACGCCAATGAAAATCAGGTTTCTTTTTCTCATGCTGCTGCCGCTGCTTTTTCCTGTGTTGGTAAAAAGTCAGGCCAGTATTCGCGATTCTTCGATCTTCATCACTGAGGTCAAAATGTCGTACGCGGTGCAACTGCCGGGGGGCGATATGGCGAAGCGCTTCGGTTTCAACTCGGGCGTGGGGCTGTTTGTGAACCTGAAAACCCAAAGCAACTGGATGTTTGGACTTGAGGGCACCTTTTTCTTCGGCAACAAGGTGAAAGAACGCTCGGTGCTCGATCCGCTGCGTACGCCCGAAGGCGAAATCATCGACATGAACGGCGAATTTGCCGACGTGCTTATGCTCGAACGCGGATTTACCGTTACCGGAACCGTGGGTTACCTCCTGCCGGTATGGGGGCCCAATCCCAATTCGGGTATTCTTTTTAAGCTCGGGGGCGGATTGATGCAGCACAAAATCAGGCTCGAAGCCAACCGCAACGACGTGCCCCAGCTCAAAGGCGACTACAAAAAAGGATACGACAGGCTGAGCAACGGCTTTATGCTGTCTCAATTTGTCGGCTACCAATATCTTTCCAATCGCCGTTTGGTCAACTTTTTTGGTGGCGTCGAGTTTTTTCAGGGTTTTACGACCGGCCGTCGCGGATTTAACTACGATCAGGTAGCGCCCGACAATACCCGTCGCACCGATTTTCTCTACGGTATCCGCGTAGGGTGGATCCTGCCGATTTATGCGCGTCCGCCGAAAGAATTTTACTACGATTAAGCCGCTGTTTCTGCGTTTTCTGTACGACATAGGGATTTTCTGCTATACGCTTGCCGTGTGGCTTGCTGCTCCTTTTAATGCCAAAGCCCGCCTTTGGATAAGGGGTAGGCGCGGCATATTTTCTCAGATCGAACAGCAGTGCCGGGATATGGATCGCCCCGTTTGGTTTCATTGCGCTTCGCTGGGTGAGTTTGAAATGGTGCGCCCGCTTATCGAAACACTGCGCGAAAAAAGACCCTCCGTACCGGTGGTGCTTACTTTTTTCTCGCCTTCGGGATACGAGGTGCGTAAAAATTATGAAAAAGCCGATGCGGTATTTTACCTCCCGGCCGATACGCCACGTAACGCCCGGCGCCTGGTAAAGCTGTTCAAGCCCCGCATGGCGGTATTTGCCAAATACGACTTTTGGCACCATTACTTGCATACGCTCAAAAAACAGGATATTCCGGTGTATGCCGTATCGGCAGTATTTCGCCCGGGACAGCGCTTTTTCCGGTTTTACGGCGCTTTTTTCAGGCGTGCACTGCGTTGTTTTACGTTGATTTTTGTGCAGGATGAAGCTTCCCGCCTGCTCTTGGCGCAAGAAGGAATATCGTCTGTAAGGGCCGGCGATACCCGTTTCGATAGGGTGGCCTCCCGCGCGGCTCAAGCCCGCGATTTACCCGCGATACAAGTATTTGCCGGTACCGCTCCGCTGCTGGTAGCAGGGAGCACCTGGGAGCCCGAAGAGAAAATTTTGGCGCGTTACCTGAGCGATGCGCCCCGCGCGATGCGCGTCCTTATTGCCCCGCACGATATTTCCGAAGCGCACCTCCGTGCGATTGAGCAAAAGCTGCCCGGACTCACGTTGCGCTACTCGCAATTTTCTGCTCAGGCACAACCCGCGCAGCCTGTATTGCTTATCGATAATATCGGGCTGCTCGCCTCGGTGTACCGTTATGCCGACATTGCCCTTGTAGGCGGTGGATTTAGCGGACGCCTGCACAATATCCTCGAACCGGCCGCCTTTGGCGCCGTAGTGCTGTTTGGTCCCGAGCATCGGCGTTTTCACGAAGCGCAGCAGCTACAGGATGCCGGTGGCGCGTTTGTAGTTCGTGATGTCGCTTCTTTTTCACACTTGCTTGAGCTGTTGCTCGGCGATAAAGAACTTTTACTTACGCATGCACAGCAGGCCCGGGAATTTGTAAGCCGGCATAAAGGTGCGACAGAAAAAATTTTAACCGTACTTTTGAAAAAAATCGAATTATGATAGTGGTTACCGGTGCAGCCGGATTTATAGGAAGCTGTCTTGTGAGCAAGCTCAATGCCGAAGGTTTTTTCGACGTGGTAGCGGTAGATGATTTTTCCAGGCCCGAAAAAAATAAAAACCTCGAAGGGAAAACGCTTTCGCAAAAAGTCGATCGGCGCGATTTTTTCACCTGGCTCGATGCGAACGAAAAGCTTGTACAGTTTATTTTTCATATCGGCGCAAGAACCGATACTACCGAGTTTGACAAAAAAATATTCGACGAGCTCAACGTCGATTACTCCAAAGCCGTGTGGGAACGTTGTGTGCGTTACGGCATTGCGCTGGTGTATGCTTCTTCGGCCGCTACTTACGGACTCGGCGAGCAGGGTTATAAAGACGATCACGCTCGTATTCCGCTGCTTAAACCGCTTAATCCTTACGGAGACTCAAAAAACGACTTTGATAAATGGGCGCTGGCTCAGCCCGAACAGCCGTATTTCTGGGCCGGACTCAAGTTTTTTAATGTGTATGGTCCCAACGAGTATCACAAAAGCCGGATGGCATCGGTCATTTTCCATGCCTTCGGTCAGATTCGGAACCAGAGTCAGATGAAGCTGTTTCGTTCACACAATCCTGAGTACCGCGACGGTGAACAACTGCGCGATTTTGTGTATGTGAAAGATGTGGTCAACGTGTGTATGTTCCTGATGCAGCATCGAAAAGATTCGGGGATTTATAATCTCGGGTCGGGTAAAGCCCGTACGTTTCTTGATTTGGCACGTACTACTTTCCGTGCACTTGGCGTACCCGAGCAGATCGAGTTTGTCGATACACCCGCCGATATTCGCGACAAGTACCAATATTTTACCGAAGCCGATATGGACAAGCTGAAAGCTATCGGTTATGCTACTCCTTTTCACACGCTCGAAGAAGGCATCGACGATTACGTGAAGAATTACCTTTCTTCGTCCCGTTATTTATAAGTATCAGGCAGGGTTCTGTCTTTTGCGCTTTTCTTCCATTCCACGGATACCTTGTAGTCCGCCGGTATGCACTACGCTTACACGGGTTCCGGGTGCGAAAAAATCTTTTTGGATAAGATCAAACACCGCGTAAAAAAGTTTTCCTGTATAGACAGGATCGGTAAGTATCCCGCTTTCTTTTTCTAATTGTTGGATAAAATGCAGGAGCGTGTCGTTGACCTTGGCGTATCCGCCGAAATGGTAATCGTGCACAAGCTCACATCTTTCGTACACTTCTGCGGTTAGCGCTTCGTCGCCCAATACGCTGAAAATATGCTGCCATATATCTTTTTCTAAAAAGGAAGCCCCCTTGAGCACGGGTATGCCGATCAGCTTTTGCCCCTGTTGTAACCCTAAGGCAATGCCTGCCGCAGTAGTGCCAGTGCCGCAGGCGCAGATGAGCACATCGGTATGCTTCCCGATTTCATGACTTATTTCCATGCAGCCGTTTACACCGTAATAGTTGGCTCCACCTTCGGGAATCAGGTAAAAACCGCCGTAGGCATCGCGCAGGTTTTCCTGATATAGTGGCTCGGTTTTGCGGGCGTAATCGGCACGACTCACAGGCACGATTTTCATGCCTTGCGCCGTTGCAAAAGAAAGGGTAGGATTGCGCAGGTCGGCTTCTTCGCCGCGAATGATGCCTATGCTTTTTAGTTCGCAGGCTTTGGCGGAAAAGGCGGTGGCGGCAATGTGGTTCGAAAAAGCTCCACCGAAAGTGAGCAGCGTATCGTGCCGTTGAAGCAGCGCTTGCGAAAGGTTGTAACGCAGCTTCCGCCATTTGTTACCCGAAATATGCGGGTGAATCAGATCGTCGCGTTTCACAAAGAGTTCAATACCTTTGTGTGCCGCCAACGGATGAAACAGTGGCTGCCAAGGACTGGGCACCTGCAGCGACTTCTCGAGCGATTCGGGTAAACGAGGGGGATGTATCATGTATGCAAAAATACGTCAACGGTTTCGCAAAATAATGCGGGTGCTGGCATTCGTGTCGGGCGGACTTTTACTGCTGCTGCTGGTCTTGCCTTATTGTTTCCCGCTGCGCGATCATTCTTCCTTACTTTCTTCGTCTCCTTTTCCCGAAAGCCGTTTTGCTACGATCGAAGGTACGCGTGTGCATTACCGGCTTTTTACACCTGCGCGTGATTCGCTCCGCGGAAGGGTGTTGCTCTTACATGGTTTTTCGGGCTCTACGTTTTCCTGGCGAAATCAGTTTGATACACTTGTAAAATCGGGTTATCAGGTATTGGCCGTCGATATGCCGGCTTTTGGATACAGCGATAAGCGCGTTTCGGCCAATCTGAGTGATACGTTGTTTACGCTGGCCTTGTATCGACTCATGGAAGAAGCGGAGCGCGAAAAACCGCAAGTATCCGTGCAGCGCTGGAACGTGGCGGGGCATTCGATGGGAGCGCTGACAGCGGGTGCCCTGGCTACTGCATTTCCCGAAAAGACAAAAGCCCTGCTGCTGGTAGATGGTGCCTATTTGCCGCAAAGCGGCCGGCGTAGCTTTCGTACCCGTATGCAGGCCTGTTTTTTACGGATGGGATTTATGCAGCGCTGGGCCGAAGTGGGGTTGGACTATTATTTTTTGAATGAAGAAAAATTTACCCGTTTGCTCGCTTCGGCTTATGGCGAAAAACCTTCTTCTGAAGCCGTAAAAGGATATATGCAGCCTTTTTTTCAGCCTCGCAGTGCGGCGGCTATTTTGGAAATGGCTTCACGCCGGGGGTATGCGCAGATCGACAGGGAGAAATTAAGCCCGATTCCCAAATCGCTGATTTGGGGCACTGAAGATACCTGGATTCCGCTTTCCATAGCCGCAGGGTTTGTAAAGGAAAACCCCGAAGCAAGGCTTTACCGGATAGAGGGAGCCGGACACAATCCTATGGAAACCCATGCGGAAGCGTTCAATGCGCTATTGCTCGAACTTCTTGAAGAGCGCTGAATTTACCAGGCAAACAAGGGACGAGGCTGCATCATTTCATTTACTGCCCCGCGTACTTCGCCGATTACTTTTTCATCGTCGATATGGGTCAGCACTTTGTCGATCAGTATAACTATTTCGGGTATTTCCGCTTCTTTTACGCCACGGGTAGTAAGCGCCGGAGTGCCTACGCGTATGCCCGAAGTAACAAAGGGTGATTTGTCGTCGAAGGGTACCATGTTTTTGTTGACGGTGATATCGGCCAGCACCAGCGCGTTTTCGGCAGCTTTGCCCGTCACGTTTTTCGAACGCAGGTCGATAAGCATGCTGTGGTTAGACGTACCACCCGAGATAACTTTATAGCCTTTTTTGATAAACTCTTCGGCCATCAGCGCCGCATTTTTCATTACCTGCTGCGAATAGGCTTTAAATTCGGGCGAAAGCGCTTCTCCGAAAGCTACTGCTTTGGAAGCAATCACGTGCTCCAGCGGGCCGCCTTGTGTACCCGGGAATACCGCGCCGTCGAGCAAAGCCGACATTTTCCGGATTTCGCCTTTAGGCGTTTTCAGTCCCCAGGGGTTTTCAAAATCGCGGCCGAGCATGATGATTCCACCGCGCGGTCCACGAAGGGTTTTGTGCGTGGTAGAAGTCACGATATGGCAATGCGGCATAGGGTCGTTGAGCAGCTTGGCGGCAATCAGTCCGGCGGGGTGGGCTATATCGGCCATCAGCAGGCTGCCGGTTTTATCGGCAATGGCGCGCAGGCGTGCATAATCCCAATCGCGGGAGTAAGCCGAGGCACCGCAGATGATCAGTTTCGGGCGACTTTCGAGGGCTTTGGCTTCTACCTTGTCGTAGTCGATGAGTCCGGTTTCTTGTTCCACACCGTAAAATACGGGGTTGTAAAGCTTTCCGGAGAAGTTGACGGGCGAGCCGTGGGTAAGGTGTCCGCCGTGCGACAGGTCGAAACCGAGAATGGTGTCGCCGGGTTGCAGGGTAGCCAGCATTACGGCGGCATTGGCTTGTGCGCCCGAGTGAGGCTGCACGTTCACCCATTCGGCACCGAAGAGCGATTTGAGCCTGTCTATGGCCAGTTGTTCTACTTTATCCACCACTTCGCATCCGCCGTAGTAGCGTTTACCCGGTAATCCTTCGGCATATTTGTTGGTAAGCACCGAGCCCATGGCTTGCATAACCTGTTCGCTTACGAAGTTTTCGGAAGCAATCAGTTCCAGTCCGCGTAGCTGGCGTTCTTTTTCTTCGCCGATAAGTTCAAAGATGCGTTCGTCTCTTTTCATGGTGAATTGGGGAAAAAGGTTGTTCACAAATGTAAGGTCTGGCGGGGCAATGTGCAAAAGTAAAAGCAGGGCGAATTTTTCTGTCTTTTTTCAGGCAAAAAAAGAAGGGAAGAGTAAGAGTAGCGGGAAAAAAGAAATCAGAAGATATGCTTCAGTCCGTCTTCGAGGCTGGTGTGCGGTTTGAAAGCGGTGGCCTGAAATAATTTTTCGGAGCTTCCCCAGCGGCGGCCTACTTCATAGTCGTACCGTTTGCTGGGCGCTTCAAGAAATTCGATAGGCGAAGAAGAGCCGGTAATGGAAATGATGGTATTGGCCAGTTCCAAAATGCTGATTTCTTTCTCGTGCGCAATATTGTAGATTTCCGCTCCTTTAATTTTCTGACTTAGCTTGATACAGGCTTCGATGGTATCGTCGATGTAGGTGAAATCGCGGGTTTGCTGCCCGTTGCCATAGACGGTGAGCGCTTCGTTACGCTGTGCCTGCTCGATAAAACGCGGAATCACCATGCGGTTGTCCTGACTTTGTCCGTAGATGTTGAAGAAACGGAGTGAAATCGATTCCAGTCCTTTCTCCTGGTATTGCGAAGCGAGGTAAATTTCGTTGTACCGTTTGGCCATAGCGTAGCTGGTACGCGGATCGACCACGATGTTTTCGGTAACGGTTTGGTTGATGGCGGTGTGGCCGTATATGCCGCTGGTCGAAGCATACATGATGTGACGGATTCCGTTTATCTGTGCGGCCTCGCAGATGTTCATCATGCCAAGCACTTCGGTTTCCATCGTTTCTACGGGGTTGTCGGCTACCACATCGACACCCAATACCGCCGCGAAATGGTACACCAGCGAACAGCCTTTGGAAATGCGTATCATCGTTTCGCGGTCGCGCACATCGGCTTTGTGAAATTCAATTTGCTTGAATGTTTCGGGATCAATTTTGTTACCACGCAGCATGATATCGGCTACCACTACCTCATGTCCTTCTGCTAATAATCGTTTTACCAGGTGACTTCCTATGAATCCGGCTCCACCGGTAACCAGTATTTTGCTCATTTTGAATTGTATTGTGACACAGCGTGCAAATATACGTTGCTGGTTTTATTAATCCGCGTTCAAAAACCATTAATTTTCAGCCTCAACCGCAATCCCGAAAGTCTGACAAATCAGGGATTGTATTTTGTTCCCGTATGCAGAATACCTTTCGAGGATTGATACCTTATGTCCTTTGGGTGCCGCTTCGGTTTGGGTATAGTCAGATTTGACTTACCTTTGCGGCCTGTTTCGGCAGCTTATTTTTACCAATACCTGATATTTCGTGGCTTCTGTTTCTCCCCGCATTGTTTTTCTCTACACAGAACCGGCTTCTTATTTTCTTTCCTGTTTGGATATGCTGCAAGGTGTATCGGGAGCCGAGCTGCATTTGGTACGCTGGCCGCTGCATCCTGAGGCTCCTTTCGACGTTCGTATTCCGGAAGGGATCAAGGTATATGAACGAAAAGCATACAAAGCCAAATCGCTGGTCGAGCTGATAAAAACGGTCGATCCGGATCTGATTTATTGCCACAGCCGCGAGGACAAAGCTTACCGGGCGGTATGCCGTCATTTTGCGTCGAAAATACCGGTGGTGGTGGGTATCACCGCTCCCTGGAACGGAAGTGTGGCACAACGTATGGCAGGCTGGTTTCGCCGCTGGCTGATTCGCCCGTATTTTACACACGCCTGGATTCCCGGTCCTGCGCAGCGCGCTTATGCGCGTCACCTCGGCTTTGCCGAATCGCGGATACACGAAGGACTTTATTCGGCCGATGTAAGGCATTTCAGTAAGATATATGAAAACTACAGCGCTCAAAAAGCCGCGAAATTTCCACGGCGTTTTATTTATGCCGGGCGGTATATGGGGTACAAAGGGCTGGTAGAAATGTGGGAGGCTTTTGTCGAATTACAACAGGAAACACCCAACGAATGGGAACTTTGGTGTTTGGGTACAGGGAGCCTTTGGGACAAAAAAACGGAACATCCCGCTATTCGTCACCTGGGATTTGTAGCCCCTTCAGAAATTGAAAATTATTTAAGCCAAACAGGAGTCTTCATACTGCCTTCGCGTTATGATCCCTGGGCGGTGGTGGTGCATGAGTTTGCTGCCAGTGGTTTTCCGATTATTGCTACCACGGCGGTAGGTTCGGCGGCTACGTTTGTGGACGAGGGGCAGAACGGTTTTATCGTGCCTCCGGCACATAAAGCGTCATTGAAAACGGCTATGCGGCGAATGATGGAGTTGCCCGACGAAGCGTTGTCCCGAATGGCAGCTCATAGCACTGTAAAAGCGTCTGAAGTTTCTCCCGAAAAATGGACTTCTACGCTGCTTTCCATACTGGCGGAAGGGAAATAATAGCTCGTGTTTTAAAAAAGAAAACCCCACGGCCTTTAGGGCTATGGGGTAAATAAGATATAGTGCGAGAGTTTCGGCGTATCAGCCCCAAACCAGCAGCCAGGTAATTACACCCAGCGCGAAGAGCATCCAAATCCAGCCTACTGCCGCTACACCGCCTCCGTCGAAAAAGTCGTGCTTGGGTGCCTCATGGTGAGAATGATCGTGGCCGTGTGAAGAATCGTGTTCGTGTGTATCGTGGCTCATGGCAAGTCTGATTTTGTTCCAAAAATAAAAAATTTGTCTGAACTCTGAAAGCATCCACCCGATTAAAGGACTATAAAAGTACTGTGGGGAATCGTTTCCAGCAGCGAAAGGATTTTTTTCTCCACTTCTTCGCTGTCCCATTGGCTTTCGATGTCGGGCATAGCCATTACCTCTGCCATGATTTCTTCCTGACGCAGACCCTCTTTGAGCGCGGTAGAGTAACGAATGTCAGGGCTGTAGGTCACCATCGAATACAGCGGCACCCATTTATCCGGGTATTTGCTGCTAAAACGGGCTTCTATTTTTTTCTGTAAGAGAAAACTCGGATCGGCGGTTCTGTCGCGCATTTCTATAAAATTCATCACCGCCAAATCGGCAATGGCATCGGCATCGGGCTTGCGCTCCTGCTCGAACGTGCGGAAAATCGTGTGCCAGTCGTTGCCATGCGCTTCCATAAGCTTTTCCAGCACTACGCAGTCTTCGAATCCGCAATTCATGCCTTGTCCGTAGAAAGGTACAATCGCATGTGCAGCGTCGCCGAGCAATAAAAGCTTATCCTGATAGCTCCAGGGGAAACATTTTACCGTAACCAGCGAAGAGGCAGGATTCTGCACCATATCTTCTTCGAGAGTGGTCATCAGTGGCGAGGCATCGGGGAAGGTTTCGTTAAAGAATGCCCGCATTTTTTCGGGCGTATCGATCGACGCGAAAGAAGGATCGCCCTCGAAGGGGAAGAACAGGGTACAGGTAAAGCTTTTGTCGGTATTGGGCAGGGCGATCATCATAAAATGCCCGCGCGGCCAAATGTGAAGTGCGTGCGGTTCCAGCGCAAAATCGCCTGCGGCGGTAGGTGGAATACTAAATTCTTTGTAGCCGTGATCGAGGTAATGCTGCGAATATTCAAAGCGGTCGGTCGAGGTTTGCAATTGTAGCCGTCCGGCCGAATACGCGCCGTCGGTGGCAAAAATCAGGTCGGAAGAGACGCGCTGTACAATGCCGGTGCGGGTATCCTCCAGCACGGCAGTAGCGCTGGGGAGATCAATTTCTTCGCAACGTTGCTGGTAGTGAATGTTGACATCGTGGTCTTCGGCCAAATCCATCAGCACGCAGTTGAGTCCGCCCCGCGATATGGAGTAAATAGCCTGATTGTCTTTGCCGTAAGGCTGAAAAGAAAGCTGTCCGGAGCGATCGTGCATCATACGGCCTTTCATCGGAATGGCTACTTTGCGCACCTCTTCGGCTATGCCGACTTCTTCCAGTGCTCTCCAGCCTCTGTCGCTTAGGGCCATATTGATAGAGCGGCCGGCCGAAATACGATTGCTGCGCAAATCGGGGCGACGTTCGTAAACGGTTACCTGATGCCCGCGTTTGGACAAATAAATCGATAAAAGTGAGCCGACAAGTCCGGCTCCGATAAGGGTTATTTTTTTAGTCATAATACAGCAATGTCTTTATTACCGAAGGCTTATGCCAGGTGTTTTTCGAGTATTTGCCCGAACCTGAATATGTCTTCGAAACGGTTGTACAGGGGCACCGGAGCTACGCGTATCACGTTAGGATCACGCCAGTCGGCTACCACCCCTTCGGCAGTAAGCTTGTCAAAAAGTGAGCGTCCCTGTCCCTGTGCGACCAGCGAAAGCTGTGCACCGCGCTCTTCGGGTGCGGCGGGTGTGATGATTTCCAGCGGTGCGTTTGCCGTTCCGCTAAGGCGGCGGTTAATGTCACGAATTACAAATTCCAGGTAGCCGGTCAGCTTTCGGCTTTTTTCATGGAGCCTGTCTATACCTGCTTCGTCAAATATTTCGAGCGAAGCTTTATGGGCCGCCATCGAAAATACGGGTGCGTTGCTCAGTTGCCAGCCTTCGGCTCCGGGCAGGGGATTAAACGCTTTATTGGTCAGGAAACGTGTTTTTTTGTCGTGTCCCCACCAGCCGGCCAAACGGGGCAGGTTGCTGTGGGCATGGCGTTCGTGCACAAAGGCTCCGGCTACGCTTCCGGGACCCGAGTTGAGGTATTTATAGCTGCACCATACGGCAAAATCCACATTCCAATCGTGTAGCTTCAGCGGCACATTGCCTGCGGCATGGGCGAGATCCCACCCGGCGATGGCTCCGGCTTTGTGCGTGGCTTCGGTGATGCGGGCCATGTCGAACAGTTGACCGCTGTAATAGTTCACCCCGCCTATCATGACCATTGCGAGGCTGTCTTTGTGTTGGTCAATGGCTTCGAGCAGGTCTTCGGTGCGGATCAGATACTCGCCCTCGCGGGGTGCTACTTCCACAATCACCTGGGCAGGATCAAGTCCGGCTACCCGTACCAGCGATTCGAGAGCGTATTGATCTGAAGGAAAAGCTTTGGCCTCGCAGATTATACGATAGCGTTGTGCCGTGGGCCGGTAAAACGATACCATCAGCAGTTGAAGGTTTACGGTGAGCTGGTTCATGCACACCACTTCTATGGGAAGCGCGCCCACGAGTCGTGCCGACGATTCGGTTAGGATTTCGTGGTACGAAAACCAGGGGCGGCGGGCCTCAAAATGACCTTCTACACCATAACGCGCCCAGTCGTCGAGTTCCTGTAAAATGTGATCGCGTACCGAAGCGGGCTGTAATCCGAGCGAGTTGCCCGTGAAATAGAGCACGTCTTTTCCTTCGTGCTGCGGAAACAGAAAGCGCTTACGGAATTCTTTCAGGACATCCTGCCGGTCGGCTTCCTGCGCAAAATCGAGAGTGTATTGGTAATTCATGCAATGCGTTACATATAGTCGGAGATACGCAAAAAGCGCTGCGTTTTCCGTTTTTCACAGATCGGGCTCTAAATTAACAAAATGCCCGACTTATCCGGAACGCGATTTTTAACAGGCTTGTTTACAGCTTAATGGAGAGAATAGCTCAACGTGTATTTGCGGAATGTTCGGCTGTTGGGTTGGCGCCAAGCGTGTCGAGCAGGCGATCGAGATAAGGGATCCGCATTTCGGTGTAGCGGCGTATAATTTCCAGCTCGGCCTCGTAGCCGTTGTGATCGTGGTAAAAAGGGCTGTTTGTGGGCCAGCGTTCAAAATTACGGCTTACTTCGCTGGCAATAATTTTATCATTGGCTGTAAGATGGCGGTTTACGTTTTCGACGGTAAGGATGTTTTTTTGCTGCAGGTCTTTCCACCTTTTCTGTAGCCGATCGCGGTAATTGCCTGCATCGGTTTCCAGCAGTCTTTTTATCAGCACTGCGCGTTCGGGAGCCGCTTCCCGTTCCATCAGGTTCAGCTCATTATCGCCGTCGCGCCCAAAAGAATGGTCGTAGTCCCAAAGGGCAATGCGCAGCGGCGTATGCCGATCTTTTTTGTAGAGGTAGAAATTTTTGAGCACACCGTCGCCGTTGTTGGTAAAGAGAAGCAACAGGTGCCAATCGGCAATATTTTTCAGATCGAACCAATTTTCCACTTCGGCACGGAAAGTCGCATCGTCGGCATAGAACAGAAAACGGTGCAAGCTGTCGAGGTAAGCGCTTTTATCTTCTTCTTCTTTTTTAGGAAATTTTTGCTGGTAATAATCGAGCGAATCCTGTACATAGCTTAGCTTTTCTTCAAAAAAAACAGGAGGTTCCTTAAACAGCATGGCCATCGGATCTTTTTTATCAAGACCTGTCAGCTTTGCATCGACGCGTTGCATTAGCACGTAAAGACCGTGGTATGTGGTGTCGAGATAGACGTTGATATACGCACATTGCGGCGCTACATTTTCCGGATCCATTTCACGAAACAGGTCGAAGCTGAGTTTATGGCGCATGAACGTTTTGTCGATATAGCTGGCGTTGAGCACCCAGTCGTCTTCGGCCGGAAGTCCTGCCAATGCTACTTTTTTCTTGAGTTCCAGCGCGTAAGAATGCTTGTCGTATTTGCTCGAAGAGGCACCGCGTGGTTTTATTTTTGCTTCGAGCAGCACACTGTCGCGACCGTCGAGGTAGTGGATCGTGCATTTCTTCTTTTTGTCCCAGGAAATACCGTGCGTAAGCGTGATGCGAAGTGTTGGAATACCGGTTTCTTCGGGCGTTTTTTTACAGGCCGACAGACCGATAATCACTACTAAAAGCAATAAAAATTCGCTTGTTTTTTTCATAGCAACAGGCATTTAACACCTTTCAAAGGTACCTAAAATCCATGCCTAATGCACCTTTCCGAAATGGAAATATATCCGCTACCTTTGCCCGTCAAAACGAAACGGTATGAAGCGAGAGAAGTCGGCGGCATTGTACGAAAAAGCCCAAACCTATTTTCCCGGAGGCGTCAATTCGCCTGTGCGAGCATTCCGTTCGGTAGGTGGCACACCGCTGTTTATCGAAAGAGGTAAGGGAAGCCGTATCTGGGATGCCGATGGCAACGAATTTATTGATTATTGTGCGTCCTGGGGGCCAATGATTTCGGGTCACGCACCCGATTCGGTGGTCGAAGCCATTCGCCGAACCGTCGAAAAAGGAAGCTCTTTCGGTGCACCTACCGCTCTTGAAAACGAGTTAGCCGAACTGATTCTTTCGCACAATCCTTTTTTGGAAAAACTGCGTTTTGTAAGCTCCGGAACCGAAGCGGTGATGAGCGCTATCCGCCTGGCGAGGGGCTATACCGGAAGGAACAAGCTCATAAAATTTGAAGGCTGCTACCACGGTCACAGCGATTCGCTGCTGGTAAAGGCCGGCTCGGGACTGGTCACTTTCGGTAATACTTCTTCGGCCGGTGTGCCGCAGGCTGTGGTTGACGAAACTTTGGTGTTGCCGCTAAATAACCGCGAAGCCCTTGAAGAAGCCTTTGCGCAATTCGACAAGCAGATAGCCTGTGTGATCATTGAGCCGGTGCCGGCCAATAACGGGCTGCTTTTGCAGGACCGGGAATTTCTCCTCTTTCTTCGCGAACAATGCACAAAGCATGGGGCATTGCTTCTTTTTGACGAAGTAATTTCGGGTTTCCGGCTCGGCTTTTCGGGCGCGGCGGGTTACTACGGCATACAGCCCGATATTCTTACGTACGGTAAAATTATAGGAGGAGGCTTACCGGTTGGCGCTTATGGAGGCAGTGCGGCACTGATGGGGCATATTTCGCCCGAGGGTAATGTCTATCAGGCGGGTACCCTGTCGGGAAATCCAGTGGCGATGGCCGCAGGTATTGCACAGCTTAGCCGTTGTTTGCAGCCCGGTTTTTACGAAGCGTTGCAGCGCAAAACCGAATACCTTACCGGGCGTATGCGTGATGCGGCCAAAGGCTATCCCTGTCGTATATTTTCCATTGGCAGCATTTTTTGGATAGCTTTTTCAGAAGCCGATAAAATACAGTCGGCCGAGGCGATCGACCCCGGATCGATGCGTCATTTCAAGGTGCTTCATGCGGCTTTGCTCGAACGCGGAATTTACTTTGGCCCTTCGGGTTATGAAGTGGGTTTTGTCGGCGAAGCGCATAGCACAGAGGATTTGGATCGTACCGCCGAAGCATTTGCAGCAGCATTGCCTGTCGTTTTTTCCGAAAACTAACACTGCGCGAACAGCAGTATCAGCAAGGGTTGCAAAAGCAGGAGTCCGTCGATTAATCCCGAATAAAAAAGCTCGGGTTGCGGTTTTCGCGCGCTCCATATTATCCCGCCGCTTATTGCGAACGAAATCAGTAAGGCGACACCTGTCGAAGAAGGAAAAATCCAAAGCGTCAGCAGCATTGCCAGGGCGAGCAGCAACAGACTTACTTTAAGCGCGCCTTTTACGCCTAATTGCTGAGGCAGCGTTTTCATCGAGGGGGAGTCGCTGTACCGGTCGCGTATATCGAAGGGAATAGTGATGGCGGCGATGAACAGGAAGCAAAGCAGGAAAAGTCCGCTGTCGGAAAAGGTGATTTTTCTGACGTGTATTACCGGTACAATTACGGTTACCGCAGCCCAAATCAGCGCAATAAGCCAAAGCTTGAGATAGGGCAATTCGCGCAGCGTTTTTTTACGGCCTTGTGGCCAGGGGAAACTCAGCGCATAACGCCACGAAATTAATCCGCAGCCTATCAGGAATACCAGCGTGTAACTATTGAGGAAGAAAGCGGTAAGTAGCATTCCGGTACCGCTCAGCAGGGTAACGGCGCGCTGTAACCGGCGATTCCGGCTCAGCCATAGTGCGCGCTGGGGGGGAGAAAAGCGGCTGCGTTTTAAGCGTTGGAAATTATAGAGAAAACAGGTGGCGAAAAATACAAAAGTCATTATGCCGGGCTGTGGCGGCAGCTCAAGCAGCACCGTAGTTTGCAGGCTAAGCAGCGCCGCACCGGCGGCTACCCAAACATTCAGGAAAACCAGCGCACGAAACACAAGCATGAAGCGCTGAAGGAGGGTACTATGGGCTTGGTGTTTATTCAAAAAAAAGTGTGGAGCCGCACAAAAAGGAAGTATCGATAGTGTCGAGCGCCACAGGGTAAAGATACGCCGATTTGCGGTCTTCTTTTTTTCTTTTCCTTCCGTCTTTCCGAGGGACAAAAGCAGGCGGTTTTTTCACTATATTTGCGCTCTCATTTTTACCTTAATCCGAACAGGTTTTCCATGAAAAAAGATCGCTTCGTACGCCGCCATATCGGTCCTTCTGCGGAGGAGACCGCCCTGATGCTGCAACAGGTGGGTGTAAGCTCTGTCGATGAGCTTATTGCACAGACCATTCCTTCGGCCATCCGTCTTGAAAAGCCGCTTCAGGTCGAAAAAGGACTTTCGGAATTTGAATACCAGCAACACCTCAAAGAGTTAGCCGGACGCAACAAGTCGTTTCGCACTTACATAGGCTTGGGTTATTACGGTACGATTGTGCCGGCGGTTATTCAGCGTAACGTGCTGGAAAATCCGGGATGGTACACCGCCTATACGCCCTATCAGGCCGAGATTGCGCAGGGTCGTTTGGAGGCTATTCTGAACTTTCAGACCATGGTAATGGATCTGACCGCGATGGAGATAGCTAACGCTTCGTTGCTGGACGAGGCTACCTCGGCTGCCGAGGCGATGGCCATGTTTTTCAACAACCGTGATCGCGAGGCGGTTAAGCGCGGTGCAAATGTGTTTTTTGTGTCGGACGAATGTTTCCCGCAAACCATAGAAGTATTAAAAACCCGTGCTCTGCCTTTGGGAATCGAGCTGCAGGTCGGTAATTTCCGTACGCTTTCCTGGAATGACCAGGTTTTTGGCGCACTGCTGCAATACCCTGCGCGCGACGGAGAGGTGCACGATTACCGCGAATTTACCGCACAGGCCAAAGCCAACGGTACGCAGGTAGCCGTAGCAGCCGATATTCTGAGTTTAGCCTTGCTTACTCCTCCGGGAGAATGGGGTGCCGATGCCGTGGTGGGCTCCACCCAGCGTTTCGGTGTGCCTATGGGTTACGGAGGCCCGCATGCTGCATTTTTTGCCTGTCGCGAAACGTATAAGCGGCTTATTCCGGGACGTATTATCGGGGTATCGGTCGATGCACAGGGTAACCGTGCCTTGCGTATGGCGCTTCAAACGAGGGAGCAGCATATCCGCCGTGAAAAAGCCACTTCCAATATTTGCACAGCACAAGCTCTCTTGGCTATTATGGCCGGGATGTATGCCGTATATCACGGTCCCGAAGGGATCAGGAGCATCGCGCAGCAAGTGCATACCGCTACTTCTGCCCTGGCCGGTGCGTTACGCGATTTGGGTCTTCGGGTGGAGTCGAAAGTATATTTCGATACGCTCGCAGTGCAGGTCGAAGACAGCGAAGCTGTACGTAAAGAGGCGCTTAAACGCGGAATCAATTTCCGTTATGAAGAAAACCGGATTTGCCTTTCACTCGATCAAACCGTATCTGTCGATGATCTTAATGCCATACTGGCGGTTTTCGCCGCAGTGAATGGTGTGGAGTTCAAAGAATTGACTTCTGCATACAGCGAGCAGGCTCCTTCTGTGATAGAAGAGCAACACGCCCGCCGTTCGGAATACCTGCAACATCCTGTGTTCAATACTTACCATTCCGAGTCGGAAATGATGCGCTACCTCAAACGTCTTGAGAACCGCGACCTTTCGCTCGTACATTCTATGATTTCATTGGGGTCCTGCACCATGAAGCTGAATGCGGCTTCGGAGCTTTATCCCATTACATGGCCCGAATTTGCCAATGTGCATCCCTTTGTGCCCCTTGATCAGACCGAAGGCTATCAGGAAATTTTTCACCGTCTTGAACGTGATTTGTGTGAGATAACCGGTTTTGCCGCAATGAGCTTCCAGCCCAATTCCGGGGCGCAAGGTGAGTATGCCGGACTTATGGTTATCCGGGCTTATCATATCAGTCGCGGCGACGCACACCGCAACCTGGCGCTTATCCCGTCTTCGGCGCACGGTACCAATCCTGCCAGCGCGGCTATGGCCGGAATGGATATAGTGGTGGTAAAATGTGATGAGAACGGCAATATCGACATTCAGGATCTTCGTGAAAAAGCGGAAAAGCACCGCGAACGCCTTTCCTGTCTGATGGTGACCTATCCTTCCACACACGGTGTGTATGAGGAAGGCATTATGGAGATTACAAAGATTATTCACGATAACGGCGGACAGGTATATATGGACGGAGCCAATATGAACGCCCAGGTCGGATTGACCAGCCCGGGACGTATCGGTGCCGACGTATGTCACCTTAACCTGCACAAAACATTTGCTATTCCGCACGGAGGTGGTGGGCCCGGTATGGGCCCCATTGGCGTAGCCGCTCACCTGGCACCTTTCCTGCCTTCGCATCCGTTGGTAGTTACCGGTGGGGAATCCGGTCAGGTGGTATCGGCCGCTCCTTGGGGCAGCGCGCTTATTCTGCTGATTTCTTACGGGTATATCCGTATGTTGGGTGGAGAAGGGCTTACCGAAGCGACCCGATATGCTATTTTGAATGCCAATTATATCAAAGAGCGCCTCCGTCATCATTATCCTATTCTTTATGTGGGTAGAAATGGTCGTGTGGCACATGAGATGATTCTCGACGGCAAGGAATTCAAGCGTCAGGCTCATATTGAGGTGGCAGATATTGCCAAGCGCCTGATCGATTACGGGTTCCATGCTCCTACGGTAGCTTTCCCGGTGGTAGATACCTTAATGATTGAGCCGACCGAGAGCGAATCGAAAGCAGAGCTTGATCGTTTTTGCGATGCCATGATTTCCATCCGTACCGAGATAGAAGAGGTGATTCGCGGAGAAGCCGATGCGGTAGATAACGTGATAAAAAACGCACCGCACACCGCCGCCGTATGTACTTCTGATAAATGGACATATAGCTATTCGCGTGAAAAAGCGGCTTTCCCCTTGTCTTACATTCGCGAAGCAAAATTTTGGCCTTCGGTGAGCCGGGTAGATAACGCCTATGGAGACCGTAACCTGATTTGTAGCTGTCCGCCGATAGAAAACTACGAAACAGCCGAAGTCTGATCGCAGACAAGCTTTGTTTTTCCCCGGTTTTATGCTTTTCTGAATAGGAGGCTGAAACCGGGGTTTTTCATTTTCCGGTGCACAGTACTTTCCCTTTCTGTTAAAAAAACAACCATTGCCTAATTAAATGCAACTGTTGCGTGAGAATGTAAAAATCTTTATTAATTTAGGTGCCGTATTAATTAAACTAAACAATATTTTAACTAATCCCTTGCAACCGATGAAAAAGATTTACTTTTTATTGAGCGGATTGCTACTGGCGGGAGGAACCGTTTCCGCACAGAGAGCTTCATTGTCGGCGCCGATGCACAGGTTGGCGGTTGACAACCGTTTTGAAGAAGTTCGTGAGCCTGCTTCTGCTTCAGGAAACCGTGCAGTAATATACACGAACGATTTCTCTACACCCGCTGACTGGAACATTGCTACTACCGGTCAGGGTACCTGGCAGATTGTGACCACCACTCCTGCTGATATCACTCAGTATATCGGGGCTATGGCTTCTACTACTGCAGTTAACGGTTTTGCCGTATTTAATGGTATCCAATTCCTGCTGGCCGCCAACGTGGATCCGCAGAACACTACTGTTACATTGGCCAACTCGATAGATTTGAGCGCTAACCCCGCGGTACTCGTGGAGTTTGAACAACGCTACCGCCGTTTTAACTCTGATGAGTGCTGGCTGGAAGTGTCGGCCGACAACGGTGCGACCTGGACCAACTACCGTGTGAACAACACTGCCGAGTATCCTACTAATGGTCCGGTGATGCAAAACACCGTATCACGTAACGTAACCACTGCTCTTGGTGGTGCTGCTCAGGCACTCGTCCGTTTCCGTTGGGTGAACCCCACAGATAACGACCAATATGGTAGCGGTTATGCCTGGATGATCGATGATTTCAAAATCAGCGATGCGGCCTTGAATGACCTGGTGCTTACCATGCCTGATTATCATGATGCTTCAAGTCCCACGACCTGGGGTGCGCCCATTCGTTATACCCGCATTGGTACCGGTAGCGTACATGCTACCCGTTTTGTAGGTAAAATCGAGAACGTAGGTTTCTATACACAAGACAACACGCACCTGAGCGTAGAGGTTGACGGTGCCGCTAACCCCGCTGCGTTTTCAGGAGCAGGTACTTCTACCAACCTGGCATCGCTCGGTATCCACCGCGATAGTACTGCCATTACTTTTACCCCTGCGGGCAGCGTAGAAACATACACTGCTAATTTCGAGGCGGTTTCAGACAGCACTGGCTCAGACGAAACGCCTGCTAACAATGTAGCTACCCGTACCTTTCAGGTTACTGCCAACGAGTTTGGCCGTGATAACGACGTTTACACTGCCAGCAGCATTTGGGCAGGTGAGACAGGTGGGCTTGCCAATGCTTTTGTGACAGGACCTATTTACGAAGCCAAAGAAAATCTCAATGTGAACCGCGTTCGCGTAGCATTTGGTCCTCAGACCGAAGAAGGTGCGCTTGTGTGTGCTCAGATTTACCACATCACTACCGATTTCGAACTGCTCGCTGAAAACTGCGATACTCCCTATGAGCTTTCGCTCACCTCCGATCAGATTTCCAGCGGTGGTACCGTTCGTTGGGTAGATTTCCTGCTTTGTGCTCAGTTGCAAGCTGGTGAGTTCTATCTGGTTGCAGTGAAAACTGCCGGTGGTACCGAAACTGTACAGGTAATGTCTGGCGGCGTTGTTGCTCCTCAGGCTGGCTATGACGATCCCGGTCCCTCTTCAGGAAGCCCCAACCGTAGTAACTACCTCTTCGACGGTGGCGACAACACCTGGTACTATACTGTAAACGTGCCTAAAGTACGTTTCCTGACTGGTGCTTGCGACATTTCGGTAACAGAAAACGAAGCCAAAGGTCTCAACCTGGGTCAGAACGTACCCAACCCTTTCAACGGAACTTCTTTGGTTTCTTACTCACTCACTAAAGAGGCCAATGTAACTTTTGAAGTAGTTGACATCACAGGTAAAGTAGTGAAAACCATGAACCTCGGTCGTAAGGCTGCAGGTGACTATAACCTGACCCTGAATTCTTCAGAATTTGCTCCGGGTGTGTATTTCTACACAATGACTACCGGTGCTGAAAGAATCAGCAAGCGTATGGTTGTGACTGAATAATCATATTCGACACTACCTTCTATAAAGGTAAAAAGGGGGGGCGATATCGCCCCCCTTTTTTTATGGATTTTGTTCTTGTCTTTGAGGACAGTTTTTTTTTTAAATTATTGTTAGTATTTTGCATTACCGTTTATCAGGCAGTTGTGTGCCGGATAAGCGAAATGTATTTGTTTCAGTTATCTCATTTTAAACAAAACTCTCATGAAAAAACTCTCTACTTTGGTTTTCGTGTTGCTCGCCGGAGGCCTGGTACATGCCCAGCGTTCGGATGTGCCGATGAAATCGCCCGCTGCGGTGAACTACAGGGGCGCGCTTACTGAAAAGCAAGATGTACACGCTCCTGCACAGGCTGCTAACAATCGTGCAGTAATTTGGTCTGATGATTTTTCAACGCCTGCTAACTGGGCTATGTCTAATACCAGTGCGCCTGCAAGAGACTGGGTGATTAGCACCAGCCTTCCTTCTAACATTACTAGTCAGGGTTTTGCGGCTGCTATCAACTCTACTTCGGGTGGCAACTTTGCCTGGATCGATTCTGACGGAGCTCCCGGTGGTACGCAGAACTCATTGCTGACTACGGTCAATGCGATTGACTGCTCCGCCAATCCTCATGTATCGCTCACTTTTCAGAACTTCCACCGCCGTTATATGGAAAGCCACTCTGTGGAAGTAAGTAACGATGGAGGAGCTACCTGGACTACTTACCCTGTGAATACGACATACCTGACCAACACAAACAGTCCTAACGCAGAAACTGTACAGGTAAATATTACGGCTGCCGCCGGTAACGAAGCAAACGTAACTATCCGTTTCCGTTACCAGGGTGCCTGGGACTGGTTTTGGGCTGTCGATGATGTAGAAGTAGTTGAAACTCCTGAAGATGAGTTGATCCTCTCTACTGTTCGCCTTTTTTCGGCTACACCTTCTGTAGCTACAGGCTACCGCAGCAATTACACCATAATTCCTACATCGGAAATTAGCCCGATGCTATTCACTGGTAATTTGAACAACCAGGGTGCGGTTAACCAAGCGAACAGCCGTCTTTCTGTAGAGGTGATCAATGCTTCTGCTTCCAACGAATTCAGCGGTGATGCAACTTCAGCTACCCTGAATGCCGGTGCAAACCGCAACGATACCGTAAGCGGTTATACTCCTGCTGCTGCTGAAGGTGTGTACAGAGCGGTATTTACAGCGAACTATGACAATCTTGCTACTGATGCTACTCCTGCCGACAACGTGGATACACTCCGCTTTTGGATTGATGACACACAATACGCTCGCGATCGCAACGTATATACCGGTTCAGGACTTTGGAACGGTGAAACCGGCGGACTCAGCGATGCTTTTGTAATGGGGAACGCTTTCCAGATTCAGGCCAATAAGCCCCTGTATTCTATCGACCTCGCTTTAAGCGGTAACACCGACGAAGGCGCTATCCTTTGCGTACAGCTTTACGAAATCGCTGCTGACTTTACGCTGGTTGCTGAAAACTGCGATACTCCCGAAGAAAGAACCGTTACTGCTGCTGATATCTCCAGCGGAGGTGTGATTACCTGGGTGAAGAGTATTTTCCCTACTCCCTACATTTTGGAAGCCGGTAAAGAATACCTGGCCGCAGTGAAGCACTCGGGTGGTCCCGAAGCTTTGGTAATTATGGCCGGTGGTCCCGTAGCCGAAAACCAAACCGTATTTGTGCTTGACGGTACTACATGGTACTATATGACTACTGTTCCTATGATTCGTATGGGTCTCTCTGATCCTTCGGTTCCTTCGAACATCAGCGAGCTTGAGCAAAACAACCTTCAGGTAGCTCAGAACATTCCTAACCCCTTTGATCTGACTTCTGTGGTGAATTTTTCACTCAACAAGCCGACTAACGTAACACTTGACATAGTGGATCTTACCGGTAAGATTGTATTGAGCGAAAACCTGGGCGCACGTTCTTCAGGTAATCACCAGTACACTATCAATGGATCTCAGCTTGCAGCCGGTGTGTACTATTACTCACTGACTGCCGGTTCACAGAAGATTACCCGTAAAATGGTAGTTACTCACTAATTTACGGATACTATTCTCCTCGAAAAAGCCCCGACATTCGTCGGGGCTTTTTTGTCAGTTAACCGTTGCCTGACCGGTATCTTCCTTTTGTTAGATACAGGATACCGTACACTAAATAGGTCGGTAATCAGGTAAAAAAGGCCTTATTTTTAATCTACCTTAACAAGAAGGGGGTTGTGAGGTACGGGAGTGGGAACAGGCAGTATAGAGAGGCTGGCTGTTTTAATTCCTTGTGCACACAACCCTTTTTTAAGGGAAGCTTAGGGTGTAATTATACAATACAGTTAAGCACCCATCCTTGTGGCAGTGGAAAAAGAGTAGTTTGAATTTTGTGGGTAAGCCTCTTTGCGTTCCGGTACCTACTTGCCGGAACCGAAGAGGTTTTTCATTTAAGTATCGTTGGTCAGCTTTTCTTTAAGGTTCTTCATGAACTTGGCGGCGTACACAAAGTTATTTACCTCTTCGTTATCGGTACGAATAATCGCCTGACTATCGCCCTCCCACCATTTTTTACCCTTATACAGAAAGGCAATGTGCTGACCGATTTCAATCACCGAATTCATGTCGTGCGTAATGACAACGGTGGTGATGTTATATTCGTGCGTAATCTCTTCGATGAGGTTGTCAATCACGATAGAAGTTTGCGGATCAAGACCGGAGTTGGGTTCGTCGCAAAATAAATACTTGGGATTCATGGCAATGGCTCGTGCAATGCCCACCCGTTTTTTCATTCCTCCGCTGATCTCGGCCGGGAAAAGATGGTTTTTATTTTCCATATTCACCCGTTTCAGACAAAAGTTTACCCGATCCAACATTTCCCCTTTACTCATACGGGTAAACATTTTTAAGGGAAACATCACATTTTGTTCTACCGTGAGCGAGTCGAAAAGTGCACTATATTGAAAAAGAAAACCGATTTCCTGACGTATTTCCATACGTTGCTTCTGACTCATCCGGGCAAAATCTTTTCCGTCGTACAGAATGGCACCCGAGTCGGCTTCGAGCAAGCCCACCGCGCATTTGGCCAATACCGATTTTCCCGAACCGCTTTCGCCGATAATCATGTTGATGGTCCCGGCTGTAAACCTGACGTTTACGTCGTCGAGTACCGGTCGGCCGTTAAAAGACTTGGAGAGGTTTTTTATTTCTATCATACCAACAACCATTGAGTGAGCAGATAGTTGCCCAGCAGGATAAAAATACTACTCACAATTACCGAACGTGTACCCGATTGTCCCACTTCGACCGAGCCCCCGCTGGTGTGGTAGCCGAAATACGAAGAAATGCTGGTAATCAGAAAGGCGAATACCACTGTTTTGGTCAGGGCGTATTGCACCGAATACGGGTCGAAATAATATTGAATGCCATACACATACTCGTGCGTACTGACTTGTGCCGTAAGCATACCGAAGAGCCAACCTCCGAAAATACCGAGGAACATGGAAATTATAATCAGAAAAGGAAACATGAACATGGCCGCAAGAATCTTTGGCAGCACCAGGTAATTGGCAGAGTTGATGCCCATGATATCCAGCGCATCGATTTGCTCGGTAACCCGCATCGAGCCTATTTCGGAAGAAATATTCGAACCCACAATTCCCGCCAAAATGAGTGAAATGATAGTGGGAGAAAACTCAAGAATAATGGACTGCCGCGCCGTAAATCCGACCGTGTAGAGCGGAATATAAGGAGAGTCGATGTTATAGGAAGTTTGCAGCGTGATAACCGCACCGATAAACAAAGACATGATCGATACGATGATCAGGGAGTTGATACCTAACGTTACGCATTCGTCTATAAAACGTTGGTAGAAAATACGCATTTTCTCAGGCCTGCGAAATATCGCGCGGAGAAAAATGAAGTACCTACCCGTATCGAATAAAAATCCTTTCAGCAAATTACCTCCAAGGCTCCGAAATTACGGAATAAATTACGAAAATACGGCCAATATTTATTAATTTTGAAAGGTTAAGCGGAGGGCGATTTATGAAATTCCGGAACTTCCTGTATCTGATTATACTGGCCATTGCTGTCACAACCTTTTCCGGTTGCGGGCTTTTCAGAAAGAAAAACAGGTGTATGACCTGTCCCACCTGGGGGATGGCGACACCCGTACCCGAAGCACAGGCCATTCATTCTTAAGTAAGGTTTTGATCACTGAAGGGGAACTGGCCCGTCGCCTGGAGAAATACCTCCCGGCAGGCACACCGTTGGTAATTGCGCGCTGGGTGGTACAAAGCGGTGTACACCTACGGATCACTATGCCCCGCAATTCGCGCTACGGCGATTATATGCACCCCTGGCAGGGCAAAGGCCATCGCATCAGCATCAACGGCAATCTTAACCAATTTGCTTTCCTCGTGACCATGGTCCACGAATTTGCACATCTTAACGTTTGGGAAGAATGGCAAAACCGGGTAAAACCGCATGGCTCCGAATGGAAACAGGCTTTTCAACTGCTGATGGAGCCTTTCCTCAAAGAAGCTGTATTCCCCGAAGATGTAACGCTTGCCTTGCGGCAGTATATGCAAAATCCGCAGGCTTCGAGCTGCACCGATACCCGGCTTATGAAAACACTCAAAAAGTACGACCGGGAACAGGCCGTTTTTTTGGAAGAAATTCCCGAAAACAGCCACTTTATCTTTAACGAACGAATGTTTGTGAAAGGTCCGCGCCAACGTACGCGCTATAAGTGCCGCGAGGTCGATACCAACCAGCATTACCTCATCGGACCGACCGCCGAAATTCAGCCGCTGAATTGATAAACGGTACTCCGCTCCCTGTCAAATTTTACTAACTTCGTCCGTAATTAAGCATACAGGATGGATACAGCTCTCGAAAAAGCACAGACGCCGCGCGTGTCCCACATGGCCGAAAATCTTATAGGCTCTGAAATTATAAAGCTTGCTGCCGAAATACGTGAGAAAATAGCAAAGGGCGAACGCATCTATAATTTTACTATTGGTGATTTTAATCCCCACATTTTCCCTATTCCTTCGGAACTGAAAAAAGCCATTGTCAGCGCCTACGAAAACGACGAAACGAATTACCCCGATGCGAACGGAATGCCTGCGCTGCGGAAAGTAGTACAGCAATTTATTTCCGAAAGGATGGGCTTGAACTATGCCGATAATGAAGTGCTTATCTCCGGCGGCGCACGCCCCATCATTTACGCGCTGTACCGCACTGTGGTCGATCCCGGCGATAAAATTCTTTTTCCCGTTCCTTCCTGGAATAACAATCACTATACGCACCTCTCGTCGGCACAATCGGTGCTGGTCGAAACACAGCCCGAAAACGATTTTATGCCGCTGGCCGAAGAGCTACGTCCGCACCTGAAAGACGTGTCGTTGTTGGCCCTGTGCTCGCCGCTGAATCCTACCGGCACGGTGTTTTCGCGCGAAGGACTCGAAGCTATCTGTGATCTGGTGCTCGAAGAAAACGCTCGTCGCGGCCCCGGAGAAAAACCGCTTTACCTGATGTACGACCAAATTTACTGGGTGCTTACTTACGGGCGAACCCGTCATTTCGACCCGGTAAGCCTGCGCCCCGAAATGCGTAAATACACGGTGTTTATCGACGGAATATCCAAGTCTTTCGCCGCTACCGGTGTGCGTGTAGGCTGGGCTTTCGGGCCGCAGCACCTGATCGATAAAATGAAATCTATCCTCTCGCACGTAGGAGCCTGGTCGCCCAAAGCCGAACAGATTGCTACGGCCGAATACCTTTCGGATAAGACGGCAGTAGATACTTACCTCGGGCAGTTTAAAGCACAGCTTAATCAACGCCTCGAAGGGTTTTATCAGGTGTTTACACGCCTTAAAGAAGAAGGATTCGCGGTAGATGCCATTGCGCCGCAAGCAGCCATTTACCTGACGGTACGCATTAATCTAGCCGGTAAAAAAACACCTTCCGGAGAATTGCTCGACAGCAGCGCTAAAACCACGGCGTATATTCTGAATGAAGCGAAAATAGCACTGGTGCCTTTTTATGCTTTCGGCGCTTCGGCCGGGTCAGACTGGTATCGCCTTTCGGTAGGCACTTCTTCGCCCAACGATGTGGAAGCGGTCTATTCGGCATTGCGTGAAGCCTTATCCAAACTTTCCTGAACGCATGAATCCACACCACTATTGCGTGATTATGGCCGGAGGGGTAGGCAGCCGTCTGTGGCCGATGAGCCGTACCGCTAACCCCAAGCAGTTTCACGATGTGCTGGGCGTAGGCCGTACACTGATTCAGCAAACCTACGATCGCTTTGAAGGCATCTGTCCGAAAGAAAATATTTTTATCGTCACCAACGAAGAGTATCGAACACTGGTGCAGCAACAACTGCCCGGAATCGACGACAGCCGCATTCTCTGCGAGCCCGATCGCCGTAATACCGCACCCTGCATCGCTTATGCCTGCTTCAAAATAGAAGCCCTCGATCCCGAAGCTTCTATCGTGGTGGCTTCGTCAGACCACTTGATCTTACAGGAAGAAAAATTCAAAGAAACCATTCGTCTTGCTTTTGAGCAGGCTTCCGCTTCCGATTGCCTCATTACGCTTGGTATCAAACCCGGAAGACCCGATACCGGTTACGGCTATATCCAGTTTATCGACGATTCTGATACGGTCGATACACACGTGAAAAAAGTCAAAACCTTTACCGAAAAACCCGGTCTTGAGCTGGCGCGTCAGTTTATCGACAGCGGCGATTTTTACTGGAATTCGGGCATTTTTGTCTGGAGTCTTTCCAGTATTATGAAAGCCTTAGCCAAACACATGCCGCATACGTACGGACTTTTTTCCGAAGGCCGGGGCATTTATCATACCGAAGCCGAAGATGAGTTTATTCGCCGTATCTACGGGCAGTGTAAGAATATTTCGATCGACTATGGTGTGATGGAAAAAGCCCCCAACGTGTATGTGGTACTGTCCGATTTCGGATGGTCTGATCTCGGTACCTGGGGTTCGCTCTATACACACGTGGCGCACGATGCACAAGAGAATGCGGTAGTAGGTAAGCAGGTCAGGCTGTACGATTCGTCTAACTGCATGATTAGCGTGCCCAAAAATAAGCTGGTGGTGATTCAGGGCCTCGACGATTATATTGTGGTCGAATCGGATCAGGTACTATTGATTTGTCCGAAGTCGGAAGAGCAGAAAATCAAACAGTTTGTGAACGATATCCGCGTCGAAAAGGGCGAACAATTTATCTAAACCGGGCTCATTTTCTCCTTTTTGAGGCGTTTAAAAACGCTTGTTTCGGCTTGTGCTGCGCCGGAGTGGAGAAACTCGTGTAAAAACGGCCGAAGCCCTGCCGAAATTTATATTTTTGTGGAAATTCCCCTGCATGAACATTTCTTACAACTGGCTACGGCATTTTCTTGAAACGGATCTCGATCCCGAAAGTATGGCCGCGTTGCTTACCGATATCGGCCTTGAGGTGGAAGGCGTCGAAAAAACCGAAACCCTCAAAGGCGGACTCGAAGGCATCGTTATCGGTCAGGTGCTTCGCAAAGAAAAGCATCCCGATGCCGATCGGCTGAGCGTGACGCTGGTCGATGTGGCACAGGGCGAGCCATTGCAGATAGTGTGTGGCGCTCCCAATGTGGATGCCGGACAAAAAGTAGTGGTAGCGCTTCCGGGTGCGGTGCTTTATCCTTCCGAAGGCGAAAGTTTCCGCATCAAAAAAAGCAAGATACGCGGGGTAGAATCGAACGGAATGATTTGTGCCGAAGACGAGATAGGACTCGGTAAAAGCCACGAGGGCATTATGGTGCTCGACCCGGATGTGGTTACGGGCACTCCGGCGGCCGATTTTTTTCAGGTAAAAAGTGATTATTGCATTTCTATAGGGCTTACGCCCAACCGTGTCGATGCCGCTTCGCATTACGGGGTGGCGCGCGATCTTTACGCTGCCTGCCTGCAGCGTGGTGTGGCCGCTGTATTTCATAAGCCTGAGGTTTCTCCCTTGCCTCAAACGATAGGCCATTCGCCGATAAGGGTAAAGGTGGCCGAACCCGAATCCTGCCTGCGGTACAGCTCGCTTTTTATTTCGGGCATTACCGTAGCGCCTTCGCCGGTATGGTTGCAGGATCGCTTACGTGCTGTCGGCATTAAGCCTTTAAATAATGTGGTCGATGTGACCAATTTTGTGCTGCACGAACTCGGACAACCTTTGCACGCCTTCGATGCCGATCGGTTGGCCGGTGGCGAAATTGTGGTGCGTCGTGCGAAGGCAGGAGAATTGCTTACCACGCTCGACGGGATAGAAAGAAAGCTCGATCCCGAAGATTTGCTGATAGCCGATACCGAGAAAGCGCTTTGTTTGGCCGGTGTGCTGGGTGGTGCCGATTCGGGAGTGCGTGAAAACACCGTTTCTCTCTTTCTCGAAAGTGCGTATTTTGATCCGGCCTCGGTGCGCAAATCGGCACGCAGGCACGGCATCAATACCGATTCTTCTTTCCGTTTTGAACGCGGAGCCGATCCCGAAATGGTACCTGTGGCTTTACGCAGAGCTGCGCAACTGATCCTTGAAGTTGCAGGTGGAGAAATTCAGGGTGAAGCAGGCGATATTTATCCTGTTCCGATAACGCCATTCCGGCTGAAGCTGCGTTACGCACGTGTGCAACAACTGGCGGGAATAGAAATTTTTCCGCATACCCTAAAAGAAATTTTGGCTTCGCTCGAAATTCGCGTGTTGGCCGAAGAGGAAGGTGCGCTCGAGCTGGAAGTACCCGCCTACCGCGTCGATGTGCAGCGCGAAGTGGATGTGATAGAAGAAGTGCTGCGTATATACGGATACAACCGGGTCGAAATTCCCACGCGTTTTTCGCTCTCGGTCAATCAGGTACCCGTGCCCGATCGCGACAAGGTGCAGCTCACAGTATCCGAATTGCTGAGCAGTAACGGCTGCTATGAAATTTTTTGCAACTCACTGACCAGCTCCCACTATGTGAAATGGGCCGATACGCCTGCCTTGCGCGAAGAAGAAAACGTGAAGCTGCTTAACCCCTTGAGCACTGCGCTCGATGTGATGCGCCAATCGATGCTGTTCGGTGCGCTCGAAGCAGTGGCGTATAACCGCAACCGGCAGCAGAATGATCTGCGTTTTTACGAATTTGGAAAAACCTACAGATTCTACGAAAACCGTTACGAAGAAAGCGCGCATCTTTCTATTTGCCTGACCGGTCGTCGTGAACGAGAGAGCTGGAATGCGACTACTGCCGACGTGAGCTTTTATACCTTAAAAGCAATGGTGCATTTGGTACTCGATCGCCTCGGACTATCAACTTCCGTACAAGTAGCCTCGGTCGGCGAATCCGTTTTTGAAGAAGGACTTTCCTATACAGCCGGAGGCAAGCCTTTGGTAGAATTTGGCCGTGTAAAAAGTACGCTTGTGGATCGCTTCGATATCCGAAAGCCGGTGTATTACGCCGATTTTCAGTGGGATAATTTGCTGCTTTTGCTGCGTCGTGTGAAAGTGAGCTACCGTGAAGTATCGCGTTTTCCGTTTGTACGCCGCGATCTTTCGTTGCTTATCGGTCGTGAGGTGAAATTTTCAGAAATCGAATCGCTTTCGCGGCAGACCGAAAAAAAATTGCTTCGCGAAGTCAATCTTTTCGATGTGTACGAAGGGAAAAACCTGGCCGAAGGGAAAAAATCATATGCCGTGAGCTTTGTGCTGGGCGACGAGTCGCAAACCCTTACCGATACGGCAATCGACAAAGCGATGGAACGCATCCGCACGGCGCTCGAAGAAAAGCTCGGTGCACAATTACGATAATATGCGGGTAACGGGTAACACTACACTTTTTCGGATATTATGGCCGCATACGGTGTTTTTTGTACGCCGTTTTTACCGGCAGTTTAAGGTCAAAGGATTTGAAAAAGTACCGGCTCAGCATCCGGTGCTGTTTGCACCCAATCACCAAAACGCGTTTATGGATGCGCTGGTGCTGCTTGAACCCAGCGGCTGGAATCATCAGCTCAGCTATTTGGTAAGGGCTTCTATTTTTAACAATCGCCTGGCGAGCTATTTCCTGCATAAGATAAATATGCTTCCCGTATATCGCAAAGATGTGGACGGGGTTGAAAATATCGATAAGAACGAAGAGGTATTCGAAAATTGCGTCTATCTGATGGCGAACCGCCGCAGGCTGGTATTGTTTCCCGAAGGCACACATCATGTTAAACGAAGAATGCTGCCCCTTAAAAAAGGAATTACCCGCATCGCCTTCAGCGCCGAAGAACGGCACAATTTTACCCTTGATGTGCTGATTGTGCCGGTGGGTATCAACTATTCGGCACCCAGCGAATTTGGCAGCAATGTGCTGGTGCTTACCGGCGATCCGATACGGGTCAAAGATTACGAAGCGCTTTACCGCGAAAGTCCTGCGAAAGCGCATAACCGTATCAAATCGGAGCTGGAAACGCGTTTGCGTGCGTTGATGATCGACATCCGCAACGAAGAATATTACGAGCTGATCGAAAGGCTGCGTCCTATTGACGCTTCCGAAAAAGAGATTCGCGACGTAGAAGAAGAGTTTCATAATTCCAAGGCGCTTATCGCCCGTGCCGAAACGTTTATCGCACAACATCCTGAAGAGGCCGTGCAGCTTCGTCACGAAGTGGGCGAATACAGCAAACTGCTCGAACAGGCGAGCCTGCGCGATAAGGTGCTGGCGCCCGGTTATAAAGCACCTTCTTTTTTGTACCTGCTGAGTCTGGTGCTGCTGTTGCCGGTTTACCTGACAGGGGTCTTGCAGTATTACCTGCCTTTCCGTATTCCTTTGTGGATTACCCGCCGTTACATCAAAGACCCCGGATTTCGCAGTTCTATTAAAACGGCCGTTTCCATGCTTATTTTTCCGCTTTTTCATGCGGGCTGGACACTGATTTTTTACCTGCTTACCGGCAAGGGATGGCTTACCCTGGCTTTTTTCCTGCTGTCGCCGCTTACGGCCGATGTGGCGCTTTGGTGGCAGCGTACTTTCCTCAAATTTACCGCATACCGCCGTTTTCAGCGTTTTATCAGAACCGAAGCCGGACAACGGGCACGCGTTTTGCGCACCGCAATTGTAAACCGTTTGCGCAATTTCTGATTGTGGTGCGATGATTGCAATACCTTTTTTACGATGAGAATTTTTTGTCTTCTGCTTTTTTGCTGGATCATACAGCTTGTTCCGGCTCATGCCCAGGATTCTATTCCGGCACGTTATACTCTTAGTGATTTTTTTCTACCCATTCCTTCGCTCGATGCGAAAGTGAATCTTTTATTTGAATCGCTCAGCGACGAACAAAGGGTAGGACAGATGATTATGACTTCGGCCGGCGATAACGGTCAACCCGTACCGCGTGTGACGCGGCTGGTGCGTGAACAGAAAATTGGGGGTATGATTTTGCTTACCGGGCAACGCGATGCACTCAAAAAGCTGGGCGAGCAGTTCGACAGTCTTTCGGCCGTGCAGGGCGGATTGCCGTTGCTGTTTGCCGCCGATGCCGAGCTTAGCCTTATCAACATGAAGATAAAAGGCACCCGTTTGGTGAAATATGCCAATAAGATTACTTCGGTAGCTGAGGTGGAACAGGAAACCCGTAAAATTGACGAGGAATTAAGGCACATGCGTGTAACCTGGAACTTTGCTCCTGTGGTCGATTTGTCGCCCAATCGCACGGTGAGCTTTCGCAGCTTCGGGTTAAGTAAAGACACCATTATCCGCTACAGCAATGCCTTTATTACCACTTCGCAACAGGATAATATTGCCGCTACCGTAAAACATTTTCCCGGGCACGGTTATGTGACGGGCGATACGCACAAGCAGTTGGTTTTTATCGACGGTGAAATGAAAGAGGTGGATGTGTATAAGCCGCTGATTGAAAACGGAGTCGTTTCGGTGATGATAGGGCATATCGCTGTGAAGAACAACGCACGTTATCAGACCGACGGATTGCCGGCTTCGGTATCGCGTGTGATTGTGACCGATTTGCTCAAAAATGAGATGGGCTTTAAAGGCATAGTGGTGACCGATGCGATGGGAATGGGCGGTGTGGCTAACGTGCCGCAATGCGGATTAAAAGCGGCGATGGCGGGTTGCGATATTATCCTTATGCCGAAAAACGAAGACGAGGTGCACCGCGATATTTTAGCCGAAATGAAAGTGAACGAAGCGTTCAGGGAACAGGTCTATGCGTCGGTCAAAAAAATTCTGCGTTTTAAAATTTGTCTCGGAATTATCCCCTGAGATCGCGAAGTATTTCGTGCGCCAGATCGCTTTCAAAACCTTTTGATACGGCGTAATTCAGCAGTTTTTGCTTTTTAAGCAGCGGGTTTTTCTCCCTTAGCGAGAGCGATTTTTTCTCGATTATTTTCCGCAAGGTTTCGTAATATTCTTCTTCTCCGATTTGAGATAAGGCTTTTCGGATGCAGTATTCAGACACTCTTTTTGCCAGGAGCCCCTGTTTGATTTTATACCGACCCCAGTGTTTGATACGAAATTTTCCGCTGGCATAGGCTTCGGCAAAACGCTGTTCGTTGAGGTAGTTTTCGGTGATAAGCGCGGCGAGAATACGGTCCACTTCTTCTTTCCGGAGTCCGTAGCCGTAAAGCTTTTCTTTCACTTCGTAATGGCTTCTTTCCTGGTAAGCGCAGTACGATTTTATTTTTTCAAAAGCCTGAGCAAAGCCGTATTTAAGTGAAGAAGCCATGTCTGCAAACGTAGATACAGGCTAAAGATAAGCATTAGGGCTTATTTCAGATTTTCCATCACCAGCCTTTCGCCGCACAGAAAAATTTCATCTTCGAGGTGATTGGAAGCTACTACGATTAATCTGCCTTCGGCATGTTGCGCAAGCAGATCGCGGTACCAGCTTATGCCTTGTGCATCGAGGTTACTACAAGGTTCGTCGAGTAGCAGCAGCGGCACATCGCTCAGAATAGCCAATGCCAGTTTTACACGTTGACGCATTCCCGAAGAAAAATCGCGCAGGGTTTTGTGCCGGGCGCGTTCCAGCCCGGTGATGGCCACGATTTCGCGGGCTGTAATACTGGGTCTGAACGGTTTGAGCTGACGGTGAAAAGCCAGGGCTTCTTCGAGGCTCAGATCGTCGTAAAGTTCGAGAAAAGGAGAGGCGATGGCTACCTGCCGGTAAAGCTGTTCAACGGGCAGTTGCTGCGTGGCGATATGGTAAGTTACCTGGCCTTCGGAAGGCTGGAGAAATCCGGCTAACACTTGCAGCAGGGTCGATTTGCCTGAGCCGTTGGAACCTAACACGGCGTATGCATTTCCTGCCGAAAACGAACGCGAGACATGGCGGAAAATCCATTCCCGGTTAAAGCGTCGGCCGGTATTTTCGAAGGTGATGGTCATGCGGTTTTAGGAGATACCGCGCATGATACCCTTGTTGGTGGAGTTGCGGATAAACTCGATGATTTGCTCTTTTTCGGGCGATACGGGCAGCTCCAGGTTCACGATGTTAAGCGCCACCGTAAGGTTACTGTTCTGTACATATATCACGCGGTAGATGTCTTCTATCAATGTGATTTGCTGATCGGTATATCCGCGTCGGCGTAGTCCTACCGTGTTGACACCAATATAGGAAAGGGGTTCGCGGGCGGCTTTTACGAAAGGAGGCACGTTTTTTCGCACCAGCGATCCGCCCCCTACGAAGGCGTGTGCGCCTATGCGGATAAATTGCTGTACGCCCACCATTCCTTCGATTATAGCATAATCATCGACCTGCACGTGACCCGACAGTCCTACGCTGTTGGCGAGTATGACATGGTTGCCCACTTCACAATCGTGCGCTACGTGTACATAAGCCATCAGCAGGCAATGGCTGCCTACGGTGGTTTTCATACGGTCTTTGGTGCCACGGTGAATGGTTACGTATTCGCGTATCACGGTATAGTCACCGATTTCGGTGGTGGTGTACTCGCCTGCGTATTTCAGATCCTGCGATTCGGGGCCGATTACCGCACCGGGATAAATTTTTACGTTGTTTCCGATGCGAGAGCCGTCGAAGATGACCACATTTGGTCCTATCCAACAATTTTCACCGATTTCCACATCGCCGTAGATAGTAGCAAAAGGTTCTATAACGGTCCCTTTGCCGATGCGGGCGCGGGGATCGATATTGGCAGACGAGATGCTCATACGTTTTTCTCTTTAACTATTTGTGCGAGCATTTCGGCCTCGGAGACTACCTGTCCGTTTACGTAACAGGCTCCTCTCATGTGTACAATACCGCGTCTTATGGGAGTGACAAGTTCCAAATCCATCACCAACGTATCGCCGGGGATTACTTTTCGCTTGAATTTTACGCTGTCTATTTTCAGGAAATAGGTCATGTAATTTTCGGGGTCGGGTACGCTGCTCAGGGCGAATATTCCGCCGCATTGTGCCATGGCTTCGACCTGTAATACGCCGGGGAACACAGGGTTTCCGGGAAAATGTCCCTGAAAAAACGGTTCGTTACGCGTTATGTTTTTTACGCCGATAATACCTTCTTCGGTCATCTCCATGATCTTGTCCACCAGCAGGAAAGGGTAGCGGTGGGGCAACATCTTTTCGATGGTGTTGATGTCGTGCAGGGGTTCTTTATCGAGGTTAAAATGCTTAACCGGATTCTTTTTCTCGTTGCGGATAATGTCTTTGATGATTTTGGCAAAAGACACGTTGCCCGAATGCCCCGGACGTGCGGCGAGGATATGTCCGCGAATGGGTTTGCCTACCAGCGCGAGGTCGCCTACGATGTCGAGCAGCTTGTGGCGTGCCGGCTCGTTCTGGAATTTCATTTTGGTATTGTTGAGCACGCCTATGCCTTTGATTTGTACCTGAAGGTCTTCTTTGCCCAACAGTTGCGCCAGCTCTTTCAGCTCTTTTTCGGAAACTTCTTCACGCTCTACCAGTACGATAGCATTATCGGGATCGCCGCCTTTGATAAGGCCGCGTCGCGCTAACTGCTCCAGTTCGCCGAGAAAAACAAAGGTACGGCAACTGGCTATTTCGGTTTTAAATTCGTTGATGTTGTACATGGTGGCATGCTGGGTGCCCAGCACGGGCGAGTTGTAGTCCACCATGACGGTAAGTCTGAAATCGCTTGCGGGTACGGCCAGCATTTCGATGCCTTTGTCGAGATCTTCCCAGGGAATGTTATGGCTGAGTTCGAAATATTCGCGTTCCGCGCTTTGTTCGGTATAGCCGCTTGCGTCGATAGCTTCTACGAAAGGTTTGGAGCTGCCGTCCATAATGGGCACTTCGGGGCCGTCGAGCTGGATCAGCGCATTGTCCACCTGCAAGCCGTACAGCGCAGCCAAAATGTGCTCGGTGGTGTGTACGCGATTCCCTTTTTCTTCGAGGGTGGTACCCCGCTCGGTCGATACGACCAAATCGGCATCGGCTTTGATGACGGGCTGACCTTCGAGGTCGGTACGCTGGAACTTATAACCGTGATTCTCAGGGGCGGGCAGGATAGTGACATTCACTTTGGCGCCGGTATGGAGTCCTACACCCGAAAAATTTACCGGTGCTTTGAGCGTACGCTGATATTCTTTCATTCTGTTGGCTTTTCGCGCCCTTTTTTCAAGGCTTCTATTTCCTGCGCTAATTTATTCATTTGTTCTTTAAGTTGGGGCAGCGAACGGAAAAGAACGTAAGAGCGTTTGTACTGACCTATCGCAAAAGCCGGAGAGCCTTGTATGATTTCGCCCGGGGTTTCTACATTTTGCCCTACGCCCGATTGCGCGGCTATCTTTACGCCGTCGGCCAAACGCAGGTGACCTACCACTCCTACCTGTCCGCCGATCATCATGTTTTTACCCAAACGGGTAGAACCGGCTATGCCGCTTTGCGAAGCGATGACCGTATTTTCTCCGATTTCTACATTGTGTGCTACCTGTACAAGGTTGTCTATTTTGACACCTTTCCGGATTAGGGTAGAACCCAGGGTAGCCCGGTCGATGGCGCTGTTGGCACCAATTTCGACATGGTCTTCGAGTATGACATTGCCGATTTGCGGCACTTTTTCGTAGTTGTTTTCGCTGTTGGGCGCAAAGCCGAAGCCATCGGCTCCGATTACAGACGAAGCGTGTACCGTGCAATGATTACCGATTACACAGTCTGAATAAATTTTCACACCTGCATAAATAGTGCTGTGCGCGCCTATTTTCACATTGTCGCCGATGTAAGCCTGCGGGTATATTTTGCTGCCTTCGCCGATCTCCACATTTTTCCCGATATAGGCAAAAGCGCCCACATAGACATGCTCGCCAAGCTGTGCCGAAGGATCGATAAAGCTGGGCTGTTCGATTCCTTTTTTGTCGCCTTTAATTTGGTTGTAATGTGCCAGTAGCTTGGCAAAACAGGCATAGGGATCCTCCACCCGGATCAGGGTCAGGGTTGGAGGCAGGGCTTTTTCCGGCGTAAAATCGCTTGCTACAATGGCAATCGAAGCGCCGGTGGTGTAGAGGTAAGGCGTGTATTTCGGATTGGCCAAAAAGGTGAGCGTACCCGGTTCTCCTTCTTCTATTTTGGAAAGATTACGGACGGCCTGCGCGGGATCGCCTTCTACCGTTCCATTAAGCAGGGCTGCAATCTGCGCGGCACTAAACTCCATAAGTGAGGGGCGGTTTCGGATTGAAAATTACTGACGATACGAATATACGAATTAAGCCTTGCTCCCGCGTTTTCAGGCAGGTTTTATCTCGCTACGGCCAGCACGTATTTTTTGACGGGTTTGGAAAGGGCCGAAATGTTAAGGTTGTCGGAGGCTTCGGCAATATCGGCTACGGTTTTGTCGCGAAACAGGATGTGGATTTTGTCGCTGTCGGGATTGTACGCATTGTTGCTGATGTGGTCGGTCAATACGAAGTATTCGGCTTCTTCGGGCGTAAAGCCGTGCTTTTGGCAAAATTCTTGTTTTTTATCGCGGATAAGCGACTCGGGATAAGGGCTTTTTTCGAGGGTGATACGGAAAAGCAGACGGTTTAGAAAGCTGTCTGATAGCAAAGCCAGCACTTTGTCGCTGTGATCGGCCCATACTTTGATGGCCGACATGATGTCGAAATCGTCGAGTCGGGCGAAAGTATGCAAAAGTGAAGGGTCGCGCGAAAAATCTTCTGCGCCGTAGGTATGGTACAGAAAGGTTTCCAATGCGGGGGAGCAGAACAGCTTTTCGCCTTTTAGCGCCAGCTCTTTGGCGCGCTTGAGAATACGGATCAGCATCATTTCGGCGGCCAGCACGGTTTTGTGCAGGTACACCTGCCAGTACATCAGTCGGCGGGCCACGATAAACTTCTCGACGCTGTAAATGCCTTTTACTTCGACCACCAGCTCATCGCCGTGTATTTCCAGCATTTTTATAATACGCTCGCTGCCTACTACTCCTTCCGATACGCCTGTAAAGAAGCTGTCGCGGTTCAGGTAGTCGAGGCGATCCATATCGAGCTGACCCGATACGAGCTGGTGCAGGAATTTTTTCGGATAACGGTTGGTGAAAATTTCGATGGCCAGGCTGAGCTTTCCGTCAAATTCAGTATTGAGCGCTTCCATAAAACGCAGGCTCAAATCTTCGTGCCGAATGCCGTGTACAATGCTGTTTTCAAGAGCGTGCGAAAAAGGGCCATGCCCTATATCGTGCAGTAGTATAGCCAGGGTTACGGCTTCGGCTTCGGAGTCGGTAATCTCGTGCCCTTTGTAGCGCAATACCTCGATGGCCTGGCCCATGAGATGCATGGCGCCAATGGCGTGGTGGAAACGTGTATGCAGGGCGCCGGGGTAAACCATGTGCGACATACCCAGTTGCTTGATCCGGCGCAGACGCTGGAACCAGGGGTGATCGATCACATCGAGCGCAAGGTCGAACGGAATAGAGATAAAGCCGTAAACCGGATCGTTGAATATTTTGCGTTTGTTGGAGTTAGTCATAGGTAGTTACCGTTTATCCGGTCGCTGCACCGACAAAGATATAACGAAAATCGTGTACAATAAATCGCCGGGATTGCCGTACCTTTATCCTGTAAGCTATACCACACTCTATGAGCGATAAAGTATCCATTCTTTGGGCCGACGACGAAATTGATTTACTGCGCCCGCACATCTTGTTTCTCGAATCGAAAGGCTATGCCATTACTCCGGTAAACAGTGGCGATGAAGCAATTGATAAAGCACGTGAAACCTATTTCGATATCGTTTTTTTAGACGAAAATATGCCTGGTCTTACCGGACTCGAAACGCTCGAGCGCATCAAAGCGATGCAGCCTTCGGTACCGGTGGTGATGATCACTAAAAGCGAAGAAGAAGCCATTATGGACAGCGCTATCGGCGGGAAAATCTCTGATTATCTGATCAAGCCCGTCAATCCCAATCAGATTTTACTTTCGCTCAAAAAAAACCTTGAATCGAAACGCCTGGTTACCGAAAAAACCAGCATGAACTATCAGCAGGAGTTTCGGCAGATAGGGATGCAGCTCGGTGATCTGCGCAGTACGGGCGACTGGGCCGATATGCACCGCAAGCTGATCTATTGGGAGCTGGAGCTCGAAAAAATCAGCGATCAGGGCTTGCACCAAATTTTGCAGATGCAGAAAAATGAGGCCAACAGCCTGTTTTCGAGATTTGTGTCAGACAATTACATCGACTGGGTGAACGGCAAGGGTAGCGATATACCGCTCATGTCGCATACCCTGCTCAAACGTAAGCTGATGCCGCTGCTCAATGAGGAGCCTTTGTTTTTTATCCTTATCGACAACCTGCGCTACGATCAGTGGAAGGTGATACAACCCCTGCTGCACGGACTTTTTACAGAAGAGCAGGAAGAGGTGTATTACAGCATTTTACCTACGGCTACGCAGTATGCGCGTAATTCTATTTTCGCCGGACTCATGCCTTCCGAAATTCAGAAAAAACACCCGGCTTATTGGGTCAACGAAGACGAGGAGGGCAGCAAAAATAATTTTGAAAAAGAGCTGTTAGAAGCACAGCTTAAAATGTGGGGTAAGCCGAATACGCGTTTTTCTTACCATAAAATCACCAACCTGAATGCCGGTAAAAAATTATCGGATCAGCTCAACAACCTGATGGGTAATTCACTCAATGTGATTGTCTATAATTTTGTGGATATGCTCTCGCACGCGCGTACCGACATGGAAGTGATACGCGAGCTGGCCGATAACGAAACGGCTTACCGCTCGCTGACCCGTTCCTGGTTCGAACATTCGCCGCTCTTCGATATTTTCCGGAAAATTGCCGAGAAAGGCGCTCGTGTAGTAATCACCACCGATCACGGCACGGTGCACGTCAAAGAGCCGAGCAAGATTGTAGGCGATCGCAATACCAATACCAACTTGCGTTATAAGCAGGGAAAAAATCTCAATTACCAGCCTAAAGATGTCTTTGAGGTGAAAAACCCGGCCGAAGTATTTCTGCCGCGCGTGAATGTGAGTACTACGTATGTGTTTGCGAAGGAATACAAGTTTTTCGTGTATCCCAATAATTACAATCACTTCGTGAATTTTTACCAGGGCACGTTCCAGCACGGCGGCATTTCGCTCGAAGAAATGCTGATTCCTTTTGTGGTGCTAAAGCCTAAGGTATAATTCCGATAAACGCTCTATTTCCGGAACAATTCTTCAATAACACGTCCGTCGCTGCTATTGGGAAACGGAATGCTCAGCAGTTGACTTAATGTGGGCGCAATTTGAGTGATTTCCATTTTTCGCACGCTAAATCCTTTAGGTATGGCACCGTACCAAAGCAGTGGTATGTGGGTGTCGTAGCTGTATGGCGACCCGTGCGTGGTGCCGGTAGTGTAATATTCTACCCATCCGGGTTGCAGATTAATGAGCACATCGCCCGAACGGGTGCTCTGAAAACCGAGGTACATGAGGCGGCGTATGCCTACTGTGTATTCGTGCTGGAGCAGGAGCGGAGCTGTAAGCACTTCGGCTACGCTGGGCAGCTCCCTAAAAAAAGCAGCCGTTTTTTCGGTGACTTTTTCCAGTTCGAATCCTTGTTTTTCGAGCAGCGTATGATCGAGGTACACCTGCTGGTTGATGAGGTATTTCACAAAACGTTGTGCAGTATCCTGCAAGGGAAATGCTTTGCGGAGCGTGTTTTCCAGCGCAGGCACATACTTTTCCAAATCGGTATAACCCGAAGGGATACGCATATCGCTTAGGTGAGCAGGCACTTCGGAAGCGGCATGGTCGGCCGTGAGGAACAAAATGAAATTTTCTTTACCGATGTGCTTTTCGAGGTAGCTGATAATCTCTGCCAAATCCCTATCGAGGCGCAGGTAGGTGTCTTCCGTTTCGATGGCTTTGGGGCCAAACTGGTGACCGATATAATCGGTCGAGGAGAAGCTTAGGCAAAGCATATCGGTGCTGCCGTTACGCCCCAGATTTTCGCCGATTAAGGCTGCCAGGGCAAACTCTTTGGTAAGCGTATTCCCAGCCGGCGTACTTTTGATAAGGGCAAAATCGCCACCTCTTGCAGCTCTGATGGCCGGGAGGTTATGCGGAAACACGGGTTTTTCTTCGCCTTTAAACGGTTTTTCGTAAGGGGTATCGTCGGGCAGACTTTCGGTATAACGATCTATAGGGAGCAGCGTCGTCCAGGGTTCGGAGAGCAGGATTTCGGCGCGTTTTCGCGCATTGAAAGCCTTCACCCATTCGGGCAAATCGCTCAGGTAATAGCTGCTGCTAATGAAATTTCCGCTTTGGTCGTCGAACCAGTACGCGGCGTTAGCTGCATGTCCGGCGGGTAAAATAGAGCCCCGGTCTTTGAGCGCAATGCCTATTACTTTCGAACGGGTGCCGCTTGCTATTTTCAGCTCGTCGCCCACGGTGCTGCTTCGCATACGGTGGGGCGACATTTGTCCTGCTTTTCCTTCGGCTCCTATGGTCGATACGGTGCTGTCCTGGGCGCAATACACGCGTTTGTTTTCCTGACGGTCGAACCAATGATTGCCTACAATGCCGTGTACTGCGGGTGTGGCTCCGGTATAGATCGAGGCGTGTCCCGGACCGGTGTAGGTAGGTACATAGTTGTAATGGGTATTGCGGCAATGAAACCCTTTGCGGACCAGCTTTTTAAATCCGTTTTCTCCGTATTTATCCCAGTAGGCGTAAAGGTAATCTTCGCGCATCTGATCGACGACAATACCTATTACCAACTTTGGTTTTTTTACCTGCGGCCAGGCGAACGTTACATTAAAAAGAGAAAGCGCAAAAAGCAGCAGGATTTTTTTCATAACCAGTGGGAGCAAAATTTTTTCAGTTAAAACGAACGACTTACACCTACCAGCCAGCGGAACGCGAAGTAATTTGTTTCGTTAGCGGGAATGGCGTTTACAAAGAAAGGCATATCGAAACGCAGGGTAAGCGGCTTCACTTTTTGTAGCGGACCGAATTTTTTGATCGTCAATGCCGTTCCTAATCCGGCGTCGGCGCGCAGCGTAGCAAAATCGAAGGCTTTTCCGTTGATGTTTTTATTCATCACTCCGGCATCGCCGAAAAGGTAAAAATCCCAGCGGAAATAACGGCTCAGGTTACGGGGTTTCCAGCGCACCAAATCGCGCAGGTCGAGCTCGGCACTTATGGAAGCACCGGTATTGCCGGCGTAGTGATAGGTGATATTTCCGTTGGCATCTTCTTCGGGAGCGAGGTATCCGGCGTAAGCTCTGATATTGAGTCCGCCTCCGGCCTGAAAATGGTTCAGCGAAGCCCCGTAATCGCCTGTCCAGGCATAGTCGTAAAACCCGATAGCGCGGTTGTATTTGCTGTCCATCATTTCTTCGGGATTGGCTCCGGCAAGGAATAATGCCGACTCGCGCGGCAGGGAAGAGCCGGTGCCGTATTGTGCGAAGATCCGGGTCGAAAGGCGTGTGCGTCCTATGGTCCAGCGGTTAATGTGCGTAAGGCTGAGCTGCGCAAAAGAATAGTCGCTGCCTAAGGAGGAAGAACGCAAATGGATATTCAGCAAACCTTCGGTTTTACGCCCCGAATACTGCTTGTCGAGTCCTACGTTAAGGGTATTGTTAAATCGGTCTTCGATCCACTCGCGGGGGTAGAGCAGGTAGTAGAGGTCGGCCGAATCTTTTCGGTACATGGTTTTAAAATAGCCATATACACGCAGGTCTTCTTTGTGTGACCATTTTTCCAGACCTATTCTTCCACCTTTTAAACCGTCGAGACTTTGTCCTGAGACGAAAAAATTGGATTTCCCCCAAAGTTTGTTCAAACCGGTTTTGTAGCTAAAACGTAGCGATACGGGATTAAATTCGTTGTTCACCCCATCGTATTGCGCGACGTAATCGGGGATACGCTGGGCTACACCGGTATTGAGCCAGGCCGTCAGTTCGAAAATATGCTTGTAGTTCAGGTATCCGCCTTCTACATGGAATCCGGCTTTGAAACCGTCGTATCCGTTGTACCACAGCTCGGGTCTGACGAGCACTTCGTAATTCTTAAAGTCGGGCTGGTTAAAAATGCGCGAATCGAACTGGTACGATACGGGCGGGGTGCTGCGGTTATTCAGCCGATCGATGTCGGCCAAGCGTTGCGAAGGGTCGATGATTACCTCTTTTACGGGAACGGGCACGTTCACTATCGCTTCGTATTTCGGGTTGAGCTTGCCCCATCCTATCCAGCGCGGCAACACTGTAGCTTCGGTTTTTTTGACAAACCAGTTATTCGGAATGTGGAAATGATACAGCGAATCGTTTTCGCCCAGTACGGCAAAATCGAGCGGCATCTGCATTTCGCCTTTGCGCTTGAACCGTATTTTATACTGGTTCTCTTCTTTCCCACGGCGTACACTTTTTACGGCGTAGTCGATCGTTTTTTGTGTGGTAAGCCACTGATCGAAAAACCAGTTGAGGTCCACTTTGGTGTATTGGATAATCGAGTTGCGGAAATCTTCGGTATAAGGATGTGCCATTTTCCATTGCTCGAAATAATGCTGCATGGCCTTTTGAAAGAGCTCTTCGCCCAATACATATTCAAGGTTATAGAGCATCGTGCCGGTTTTGTAATATACGTGCCGGTATCCGCCTCCGTGTCCGAGTGCGCTGCCGAAATCGTCAGAATGCGTTTCCAGCACGGGGTCTTTTCCCTGTATGGCATCGCGCAGGTAAGGTCCGTAAACGGTGGTTTCGCGTACTATCTCCGGTTTTTTAAACCGGGCTTCGTACCACGAACGGGGCTTGGATTTGATCAGCGTATCTCCGTCGATGCGCTCCAATGCCCAGGCGGTAAGGAACTGTGTAAATCCTTCGTCGAGCGAGGCGCGGTAGGTTTCGTTGCTACCGACCTGTCCGAAAAACCAATTGTGTCCTATTTCGTGGGCTAACAAGCCGCGGTAATCAGGATCGAAGCCGCCGTCGAGGGTGAGCATGGGGTATTCCATACCGTCGCGCGCATCGGCTACTACCATTTTAGGATAGCAGTACATGCCGAAATCTTCCGAAAATACGCGGATTACATCGGCGGTATATTGCGCTGCATTTTGCCAGCGGTGGGCGTGGTGTTCCTGTGCTACCGATACGCACTGTATGCCGTTCCAGGTTACTTCTCCGATGCGGTAGCTCGGGTCGGCGGTAAAGGCAAAATCGTGTACGTTGATGGCGTGGTATTTCCAGGTTTTTCGTTCGCCTTTTACGTAAGGGGTGATGATGGAAATGGAGTCTTCAGGGATGGGGCGTGTAAAATTGCCGATGTCGAGCTTCTGCCGCAGCTCGGCGGGTAATACCTCGTTGCGGTTAAGCAGGGTTCCGGTGGCTTCTACCACATAATTGGAAGCAAAGTTAAGCTCTACGTCGTAGCAGCCGAAGTTGCCGTAAAATTCTTTGCCGAGGTGCTGATCGGTGCACCAGCCGAATTTCCGGTCATATACGGCCATTCGCGGGTACCAGTGTACACCGTCGTAATGCGTGGTGCCTGCCGTGCGGAATTTTTTCATTCTTCTTCTCACTCCGCCTGAGCCGAAATAGGTATCGAAGGTAATGTCTATGCTGAGCGAGGCCCCGCTTTCGAGCGGTTGGTCGAGAAAAACTTTAAGGATAGTATTGTCTTGCTCGGTGCGCAGCTCTTTTCCCTGCGCGCTTATTGTGTTTACTTTGGTGCCCAATCCGTCTTTCTCATAACGTCCGTAACGGGGTTGGGTACGATTGGCCTTGCTCAGCTTATCGAAATAAGAATCGGGCTGAAAAGCTTCCTGATAAAGGTGGAAAAAAAGGTGATCGAGCGCATCGGGCGAATTGTTGGTGTAGGTCAGCCGCAGGCTACCCTGTATCTGATCCTTGGTTTCGTCGATATATGCTTTTATGATATAATGTACGTCCTGCTGCCAGTACCCGGGATGAGGAGGTCTGTTTTTCCAGTAGTATGGATTGCTTTTGGTTGGATAGGTATTGGCTACTTCAGGGTTAAAAGGCTGAGCCAGCGCAGCCGTACTTCCCCACAGAAGTAAAAAAATCAGGTACTTTTTCATACAGGCTTGTAATTAGCGTTTACTAAGTTACAAAAACCCTTGTGCCGCCTATGTTTTTTCTCTTAATCTTCGGGCGCCCTGAATACTTGTATTGAGCTCGAAGCCGATGATGAGCGATAAAAACAGGTAATAGAAGAACAGCAGAAAAGCCAGTGCCGCACCGAGGTGGCCATATACTTTGTCGAACTTCCCGAAATACGTCAGGTACAGCGAGAAGCCCTCCTGTAGTAGCAGAATGAATAGGGTTGCCATGGTGGCACCGGCACTGAACAGCCTCCATTTTTTGCGATCCGTGTTGCCGATGTTGTACATCAGCGCGATAGAACAATAATAAAGTGCTACGCTCATTCCCATTTTCAGCAGCGTGAGCAGGAAATAGGAAATTCCGCCACTGATGATTTCTTGTTCGAAAAGGTAATTGAGGATCATCTGCCCGAAGCCTGAAATAAGCGTGATAAGAATGCTGAAAGTGAAAAAGACAAAGAGCAGTCCTACGGCCCAAAGTTGCTGCTTGAGCGCCGGACGTTTCTCTCTCAGATTGGTAGAAGAGGTAAAAGCCCAAAGCAGGGCGTTAATTCCATTTGAAGCAAAATAGAGGGTGAACAGGAAACCGATCGATACGATGATGCTTCGTTTTCGGGCGATTAGATCGACGAGAAAATCTTCGAAAAAGCTATAGACTTCGGGAGGGAAAAACTGCTGAATGGAAATCAGGATGTTAGCCTGAAAATTTTCGATAGGCACAAAGGGGATAAGCGAGAAAATACAGATTATCAGCGGGAACATGGCCAGCAAAAACCGAAAAGTGACCGAGGCCGCACGGGTAGCTGCCGAATTATTGGTAAGCCCTTCCACAAAGAGCTTTCCTACCTGATAAAGGCTTTGTCCTTCAAACCCGGGTAATACGATTCTGCGGGTTGGTGCCAGCAGCCGCACACCGAGTCGGCGGAGCTTTATTAGCAGGCCTTTAGGCTTAGATCGAGGCTTTTTACCGAATGTGTCAGGCATCCCATTGAAATAAAATCGACTCCACTAAGCGCATAATCGCGCACATTTAACGGGGTTATACCCCCCGAAGCTTCCGTTTCGATCCGGCCATTGACCAGCTTTACGGCTTCGTACAGGTCGGGTATCGAAAAATTATCGAGCATTACGCGCCGTACACCTTCTTCGGCCAGTACTTCTTGCAGCTCGATAAGGTTGCGGGTTTCGATTTCTATATCGAGCTTGCGGCCGGTGCGTTGCAGGTAGTTACGTGCTGCTTGCAGGGCCTGTGGTATTCCGCCGGCATAATCTACGTGGTTGTCTTTTATAAGGATCATGTCGAAAAGCCCGAAGCGGTGGTTATGCCCCCCGCCAATGCGTACGGCTTCTTTTTCGAGGGGCCTCAGCAGCGGGGTGGTTTTGCGGGTATCCAGTATGCGGGTATGCAGTCCTTCGAGCTGGTCGGCGATTTGCCGCGACAGGGTAGCTATGCCGCTCATGCGTTGCATGAGGTTGAGTACCAGTCTTTCGGCTAACAGGATGGAGTGGGCCGAGCCGGATACAAAAAAGGCGACATCGCCTGGAGAGACGAGGTCGCCATCGTATTTTAGCAGCTCGATTTTGAGCGAAGGATCGATGCGTTCGAACACCTTGCGGGCTACTTCCATGCCGGCTATTATGCCGGGTTCTTTGACCAGCAGCCTGGCGCGGCTTTGTTGCCCTTCGGGAATACAGGCCAGCGAGGTATGATCGCCGTCTCCGGCATCTTCTCTAATGGCCTGATCAATCAGTGCGGTGAGTTCCATAGCACAAAGCTACGGATTTTGTGTGCAAAGCGCTTAATCCTGTTTTTCGACGCGGAAGCTCGATACCCGATAGGCATCGCCCACGATTTTCAGGCTGAAGGTAACACGGTAGTTGCCGCCTGAAGTTTCGAGGTCGCCAATGCGGTAGTCCACTCCGACCTGAGATTTGCCTTTGTGCTTGATAGAGAAGTTTTTAGGCTGATTTTTGTCAAAAAATTTCTTCAGGATTTGCTCCGCCTGTGCACGGCTTACGATATCGTCCGTATCTTCTACGGCCAAATCGATGTCATCCAGAAAAAGCTTGGCTAACTCCTTCGTATTGGCTGTTTTCACGTGTCCGGTAACCTGATCGGTGATGTCGGTCTGGGCGAAAACGCTGGTGGTAAACAGCATCAAGAAGGCTAAAAAGGTAGTTTTCATGGTAATACTTTTTAACTGAAATGTAAAGGTGCAAATTCCTTGCCAAAGATTAACCGCAAAAATTGCAGGTCACCAAGCCGTAACAAATTTATAAATTTAAGCCCGATAAACCCTTGCATGCGCATAAAGTTAATAACAACCGGCCTTACTTCCGAATCTTACCTGATACAGGGGATAAAAGAATATGAAAAACGTTTAAAACGCTATGTGTCGTTTGATATTCAGGATCTTAATGCTGTAAAAAATGCGGCTGTGCTCTCGCACGAAGAGCTGCGCATGAAGGAAGGAGAACAATTGTTGGCTAAAATCGAACCTTCCGATTACCTTGTGCTGCTCGACGAAAAAGGGCAGGAGTTCGATTCGGAAGGTTTTTCCGTTTTTTTGCAAAAAAAGATGAATGCAGGGGTAAGACAGGCGGTTTTTGTAGTAGGAGGCGCTTTCGGATTTTCCGAAGCGGTCTATTCGCGAGCCAATGCACAGGTTTCGCTTTCGCGGATGACTTTCTCGCATCAGATGGTAAGGTTGTTTTTCGTGGAACAGCTTTACCGCGCTTATACCATACTTCGCGGAGAAAAATACCATCATCCCTGATCCATGTTTAATACCGACAACGCAGGAATTATCAGTCGGATCGATTTTGTCGAATGGTCCGCCTTTTTCCTTTGGATGTCAGTTATCCTTTTATGTTCGTTTTTTTGGCAGATACGCCGTAGCCGGATGGAACCCGCTTATCGGTATTACACCGCCGGAATGGCAGCTAAGCTGGGCAGCGGATTGGCTTTTTGCCTGATTTACATCTACTATTACCCGGGGGGCGATACGATTTGTTACTACGAAACGGGTCGGGCTATGGTCAACCTGTTTGAACGCAATCCCTCCGATTTTTTCCAGATGTATTTTTCAGGGCCTTCGCTCGAAAATTATTACCTCTTTTCGTCGGCGACCGGCTATCCCTGGTGGCACCTGTACTTCGACCCTAAAACGCTGTTTTTCTCCAAAATGCTGGTGCCGCTGCTGTATGTGTCGTTTAACAGTTATTTGGTAGCCACCTTGTTGCTGGCCTGGCTGTCGTACATGGGTACCTGGCGTCTGTACCTGCTTTTTGCAAGGCATTATCCCGGGCTCGAATCACGTATTGCCATCGCTACGCTTTTTCTGCCCTCGGTGCTTTTTTGGGGTTCGGGTATGCTCAAAGATACGGTTACCTTAGCGGCAAGCTGCTGGTATATTTATTCGTTTTATTATGTCTTTATCGATCGCAAACGCTGGTTGCGTTACCTGCCTTCGATGTTGCTGAGCCTGTATGTGGTGCTGGCTATCAAGTCTTATATTGTAATGGCGCTTATACCGGGTGCGGTGGTTTGGTTTTTCCACGATTACATTCGTCGTATCCCTAACCGCTGGCTGCGCTGGTCTGCGATTCCCCTTATGTACGCGTGTTGTGCGGTAGTGGGCTACGGCTTGCTGACGGTCATTACCGAGTTTGATGTGGAGCAGCTAATTCAGGAGGCAAGGGTGAAACAGCTTGATTTGCAGCGGGACGAATACCGGGGTACGGCCTTTAATATCGGTACCTTCGAGCCTACGGTCGAGGGTGCGCTCGGTGTGGCACCGGCCGCAATGACGGCAGGCTTGTACCGTCCGTTTGTGTGGGAAACCAATAGTGCGGTGATGTTGCTGGCCGGCGTCGAAAACTTTTTCTACCTGCTGCTTACGGCCATATTAGTGTGGCGGAGACGTACGCTACGCCTGCTTTTTAATCAGCCGCTTATTTTGTTTTGTATTTCGTACGCGGTTCTTTTTTCGCTTATCGTCGGACTCTCCACTTCCAATTTCGGTGCGCTGGTAAGGTTCAAAATTGCGTTTTTGCCGCAGTTGGCCTGTTCGCTTATTTTGCTGTATTCTCTTTCGGGTAAGAAATACCGTTCGCGTTTATGAACGGTTTTTTCCGGTAATCCTGCGCCAGCCTTTGGTAATCAGCTTCCACAATACCGGAGGATATACGGCAACGGCTTTGGCGATAAATTTTAATCCACGCTTTTTATTGTTTCCGTTCACCCACCAGTTGCCTGCAAGAATCAGATAGAGATTGGCAAAGCATTTCCGGCGAAAAGTATCGCTTTCAAAAATCCCGTTGCGGGCTGCTTTCCGGAAGGCATACAGGTGATCCGATTCCAGTTTGGCAAGGTTGCGGCTCATGCTCTGTCCTAAAATACGATAGGTCAACAATACGTCGGGCAGAAACACGGAGGGTTGTGCGGCGGCGAGATAAAAGGCGAAATCCTGATCGGCTGCGGTAGAGAGCTGAGGGTCAAAACGAAGGGTTTCACCAAGCGCTTCCCGTCGCACTACCACATTGCTGCTGATGCCCGGTATCACTTCTCCGTTCCAGCGCAGCAGGTTGTTAAGCACATCTTCGCTTTTACCGGGTTCTGAAGGAACCAGCGTTCCGCTTTCCTGCATTAACCGTTGCATATTGGAATAGGCCCATCCGGCTCCGGAACTTTCGAGGGCTTGCATTTTCAGCCTCAGGTTGTCGGCATGCCAAAGGTCGTCGGCATCGAGAAACGCGATAAAGGTTCCGCGTGCTTCGGCAATGCCCCGGTTACGACTTACCGATACACCGCTGTTAGGCTGATGAATGACGCGTACTTGTGGGTTTTCTTGTGCCAGCCCTTCGATAAGTGCAGCGGTTTGGTCGGTCGAACCGTCGTTGACAATGATCCATTCCCAGTTTTTCCAGGTTTGGGAAAATACGCTTTCTGCCGTTTCACCGATATAAGGTGCGGCATTGTAGGCCGGAGTGACGATCGAAACCAAAGGATTCATTGCGGGTAAATTTCACTAAAAATTTCGGTAAACGCGTCAATGGCAATCTGCTGATCGCGATAAGCGATGCCTGTTTCCCGACAACGGGAGCGAAGCAGCTCTTTATTTTCCGAAAGCAAGGCCGCAATTTGCGGATGATTTTTTTGGACTTCTGTCTCCGAAAATTTTTCCAGCACCACGCCCACCCGGTATTGATCGGCATACATATCGTCTTCTGATACCCCCCGGCACACGAGGTAGGGCAATCCGCAGGAAAGGTATTCGCCCACTTTTATCGGCGATCGAAAACGTTGGGACGGCAGCGGCGGTACGGCGACAATACCCATATCGCCTGCCGAAAGGTAAGCAGGTACTTCTTCAAGCGTGCAACGGCCAATAAAAAGTTCGTCGGACGAAGTGATTCCCTGACGCGCAAAAAGCGCACGTATTTCGGATTCGGGTTGTGGGGTCAGCACCAGAAAAAACACATCGGGAAAATGTGTCCGCAGTCCTCGGCAGAGCACCGCAATTTCTTCTTTGTAGTATAAATCACCGAATTTCCCGACATATACAAAAACCGTTTTATGCGTACTACCAAGCTGCTTTCGTATGCTTTCGCGTGCTTCGGGATCGAAACGAAAAAGGCGGGTATCTATACAGCTCGGTACGCGATATACCCTGGCTTTTGTGTGCCATTGTTGCAAGCGTTCTACCATGTGTACGGTGCCGGTAGCGATGTAATCGGCGTTCACTCCCATTTTTCGTTCAAGGTAATGCAGCAGGCGGTATTGCAGGCTGTTTTTGCTCCACACACCACATTCGACCATAAATTCGCTATGCGGCTCGTAGGTAAAAAGAATTGTTTTTAAGCGTAAACGTCTTGCCATAAGGTAGCTGAAAGCTCCGGCAATATTGGCTAATGCGAAAATGGCGCGCGAGCCGTATTGTTTTTTCAGGCGTTTGACCAGCTTATAGCCTTTGTAGAGATCGTTCGCTTTTTTGAGCAGCTTCCACGAACCCGAAGACCATTGCAGTGGGTAACGGATAATGCCGTAGCGGTTCAGCTCTTCGTCGAGCGTGTGGGCTTCTGCGGCGCTGATCGTGTATTCGGGCTGTTCGTAGCTTATGATGTGAAAACGGTATCTGCGATCGGCGTTGATCGCTTTGAGGTACACCAGCACGGTGCCATAAAACAGCGGATCGCGAAAGCTGTTGTACGTATAAATGAGAATATCCCGGTGGTGAGGGTGTTCCATGCTTAGCGTATCATGCGGTTATCCTGCCGCCAGTATCCTTCGTAGATGACGGTGCCGATAAGCAGGTGTGTGATTTTCCGGTACAAGGGGTCGATCCATTTCGCATTAGGGAAGCTTTCGGCCAATACCAGCAGCGGTTTTTTAACGATAGAAAGCAGGCGGTAAAAAAAACGTTTCGCCGGAGAATAGGCAATTCGATATTCTTCCATGCCCTTATCTAAGGCTTTTCGTTTGTTGAGCGCACCCGCTTTGAGTCGGTTAAGTCGGTTGCGAAGATTGACCTTGTCTTTTTCGTTGTGGTAAACGGTTTGTGTAGGATCGATATAAAGAGTGTAGCCGGCTTGCCGCAAACGCAGCGAAAACTCGTCGTCTTCGACCCCCTGACGACTAAAATTTTCATCAAAACCACCGGTGTCGAGAAATGCTTTTCGCGAAATGGAGAAGTAAAATGCAGCCAGCTTATCGACCGGGAAAAGTTCCTGATCATTCCAGTTGTTGTGCGGTACCCAGCCTTTGTAATCGAAGAGTCCGGTGTGCAGCAAAAAACGTCCGAAACTGCTTCGGGGCAGCGATTCTTTTAATTCGCGAGGGTAAACCCAGTTGAAGTTAAAGCACGAATCGGGATAACGTGCGTGAAGGGACAGGGTGTGACGCAGATTTTCGGCGCTAACGCGAATATCGTCGTCGATAAACAAAAGCAGATCGCCTTTGGCGTGGCGGGCTCCGAAGTTACGTGCCGCTGCTGCACCCGCTTTCGGATTTTGCAACACGGTTACGGAAAGATGGGCGTATTGAAGGGCGATTTTTTTTTCGGGCGAATCGTCGATTACCAGTATCTCGGCATCCGTTTCGCGGCAGGCGTCAATTGCATGATGCAAGGTGTCTTCGAGGATTCCGTCGCGGTTCATGCTGGGTATGAGAAGGCTGATTTTGGTCATGTTCAGCGGCGCAAAAGGCATTTTAACGCCAGTTTGGTTCTTGTCTGCAAGGGCTGTAGCTTCGAAAAGGCGCTGCGGTTAAAGGTACGCCATACCGTTTTTCCGAGCGGTGCCAGCGTCAGGCAAAGGTCGGTAAATTTATTCGATAAGACTTTTTGCAGGGCGCTGTTTTCAAACTGTCGGTTCCGCAGGTTTTCCTGCCAAAGGTATTCGAGCCACTGCGTGGCTTCGTGCAAGAATTTTTCGTGTAGCGGATAATCGAGCCGGGCCAGCTTTTGGTGAATGGCTTTTTGGGAAACGGTGCATTCCGGGAAATAACGCGAAAGCATTTCTTCCCGAATCCGGTCACAGGTTTTCTGCTGTTCGCTTCTTATATGCGAAGAAATCTGCTGCGGGTGGATACGGTAATTGATAAGCACTTCGGGCAGGTTGTGCAGGCGTGTATGCGGTGCCAGCTCAAACCAAAGTCCGTAATCTTCGGCATAGAGGTAACGCATATCGTAAGTATGGGTGTCAAATACCTCGCGGCGCATCATTACCGAAGGATGGCCCATACAACAACTAAACAGTAGTTGTGCTTTTATTTCCTCGTGTGTTTCGGGGTAAAGCCATTTTCCTTTTTTAGGGAAAAGCTGCATGGCGCTGCCGCAAACTCCCACCTCGGGATGCTGTTGCAGGAAATTCAACTGGGTGGAGAAACGCTGTGGCAAACAGTAATCGTCGCAATCCATACGCGCAATGAAACGGCCCCGGCACTGTGCCAGTCCTGTCAGCAAAGCGGGGATGAGTCCTCGGTTTTCAGGATGTGTCACAATGCGGATACGGCTATCGCTGAAAGCGGAAAGTACTTCGGCCGAAGTGTCGGTAGATCCGTCGTTGACGAGGATCAGCTCGAAATCGCGGAAATCCTGATTTAACACGCTGCTCACCGATTCCTGCAGGAAAGGTGCGCAGTTGTAAACCGGCATCAATACGCTCAGAAGAGGGGCTTTATCCGACATGACGAGTGATCCATTCTGCGGGTAAGATACGTACGGGAAAATCTTTTCCGGCTTTAAAACCCAGAAAATGTGCAGGCGCGTAAATCTTTTTATGTGGCTTGGCATTTAGCCAGGCGCCCCACCAGCTAAAGGTGCTGTTCGCAATTACACAGATATCGGCGTGCATAATTACCTGCAAATCGGTGTAGGGATCGAAGCGACAATAGACTGCATTAGCTACGTAAGCAAATTCCTTTTGGGCAAACTCCGGATCGTCGCTCAGGAAAAAAAACACCGCCCCCGGAATGTCTTGTAATTCCTGTATCAGCGAATGGTAATAGCTCAAGGGAAGCGTAAGATCAGGGCCTCGAAGCTCCGGGTCGGTAAACGCATTTTGATAATCGGTACGGCGTATGTGCACGGCTATCGATACCTGTGCGGCATGCACCTGTTGCCCGATTTTTTCCTGATAAGCGCGGATGTAGCGTTTGCGCAAACGCAATTCTTTCCGGATATCGTCCTGTATTTCTTCAAAATAATGCAGTCCCTGAAAATACCCTTCGATGAGCAGGTTTTCTTTTTTATCGGGAATCAGGGCGCTGTAATCTTCCCAGCAGCTTTCCATGTCGAGCTTACGGGTCGAGGCACGCGCACGGAGAAACAGTACAAAAAATGTTTTTTTGAAAAGATGCCACCAGCGTTCTTGCGGATTAAGCTTGAAAGCAGAGAGTTGGCCGAGGTGGGTAAGGTAATAGCGCACGCCGGTTTTGCGGTGCAGTGCTCTTGCCCGGGCGTAGATAAACAATTGGTTGCCCAATCCACCTTTTAGTACAAATCCCCACATTATCGTTCCGTTTTTTTCAATTCAGTTTTTTATCGTACAGTCGCCAGCGTATTCTTACACCCATCCGGGTTAACCAGCGGGCAAAAGGTAAGCTTATGCCGGCTGCGAACAGGTAAGTCCGCACGGCGAGGGGAAATTTTTCGCGGTAGCCGCTTGCGCGAATCTGTGCTGCATTTTTTATGCCGAAATGCCCCAGCAATTCCCAAAGATAGAGCCCATGCCCTTTGCGGATAAGCTTGTGATAAAGGTAAAGCGTTTCGCCTATTTCTACCTCACGGTTACCTTGGGTTTCGAGCGTTACGGTTCCGGGAGCGTTGTGAAGCGTGGTAATGAGCGGTTCGGGCGTGTAGGCAAGGTGCGGATTTTTGCGCAGCAGCCTGATGTACCATTCTATATCGACCAGCCAGCGCAGGTTTTCGTCGAAAGCTTGCCAGGCTTTGCGGCGCAGCAGTACCACGCTGGGCGCCCCGATGCTGTTGCCGCGAATCAGTCGCGAAGGGTTACGGCTTACCTCGGCGTGCAGCTTTTCGCTACGGCGGTAGATCCACGTGCTTTGCTTTTTTTCGTCAAATACCGCTGTGGCTGAAAAGGCCAAATCGGCTTGCGGATTTTCTTCGAGCAGACTTACACCATCGGCCAAACTTTCGGGCGACGGAAACCAGTCGTCGTGGTGCAGAATCTTGAGGTATTTCCCTCGGGCATAAGATACGGCCTTGTTCCAGTTGGCAGGAGAACCCAATGGCTTTTCATTTTTTACATAAAAAACAGGCTGCGTGAAGGTGTATGATTCCAGTAGCTTTTGCACTTCATCGTTGGGACTGTCGTCGCTCAGGATAATTTCAAAATCGCTGAAAGACTGCTGCTGCAACGCGTTGAGTGTACGGGCCAGGTAAGCGGGCTGGCCATAAGCCGGGATACATATCGAAACCAAAGGAACCTGCATGGCCTTAGTGTGCCGTAGCTTTCAGCGCGTGACAAAGGATGAAATCTTTTTTGGCTAACGCAGCAACTACTTCGTGACTTTCGTAATTCTGATAATAAAATCCGTTGGATTCAAATCCTGCTGTGGAAAGCCATTGGCGTATTTTTTCTTCGTTGATCCAAAAGGTCAGGTGAAAGCCCATTTTCACGGCTTTTTCGCTTTTTTCCTGCATATAAGGAGTCGAGAAAAGAAGGGTGCCACCGGGTTTCAGCGCTTTGTGATAGCTGCGAAGCACGCGTGCAATGTCGTTTTCTTCGAGGTGCTCGATGGTTTCGAACGACACGATAGCATCGAAGTGGTTTTCGTAATCCATTTCGAGCAGGTTCAGGGTGTGGTATTCGACCCGGGTATTGTGTTGGTAGCGTTCACGCACGGCTTCGATCACTTCTGCGTTGAGATCGGCACCAATCACTTTTTCGGCTTTTTCGCTCAGGATAACGGAGCCGTAGCCCGTTCCGCAGGCAAAATCACCGAAAACGCCTTTTTCGGGAAGCTTGCTTAATGCAAACTCGTAGCGTTTCCAGTGCGATTTTTGGTACATATTGAGCGTTTCAAAATCGACGCGCTCGTTGAGGTTGATATCCACACGTTCGCCTTTGCCTTCAAGGATTCCGAATTCGGGTTCGGCTTCCTGTGGGGCCACACGTCCGGTAAGGCGGCGCAGAAGAGCAGAAATTTTCATGGGTTCAGGGTTTTATCAGCAGCCCCTGGCAGGTGGGCAGGTTGAGTATTTTAACACCGCGCGAAGCGGCAAATTCGTCGTGCGCGTGTCGCTGTGCTTCGCAGCCGGGGTAAGCGTAATCGTCTAATACAATGATTCCGCCGCTTACCAGTCGATCCCAAAAAAAACGAATGGCGGCGCGTTCGGGTTGCACAGAATTCATATCGATCGATACGAAAGCGAATTTTGAAGCGGTAACCTGTGTCAGCGTATCCGGAATGGCGCCTTTGATGATAGCTACGGGCCAGCCTTCGAAGGTGCGTTTTACATTTTCGTACACGTTTTCCTGCGCGCTATAGCCGAGCTTTTTGTTGCGTTGCATTTCGTTTTCGGAGCTGTAACGGGGGTCGAGTCCGGCGAAGGTATCGAGCAGCCAGTAGGTTTTACCGAGTGTTTTAAAATCGGTGTAGTGCATGATGGCACGCGAAAAAATTCCGGTACTTACGCCGCAGTCGGCAAAATCGCCTTCGAGGTGCGCGGCATGGGAAGCGGCCCAGCAAAGCACATGAATACGCCAGTCGATGTCGTAATTGCGGAGTAGAAGTCCACCGTCGGTTTCTTTCCCAAGCCGGTAAGCTTCCATAAAACGCGGGTCTTCGCGAAACCCGGCATGATGGAGCGTGAAAAGCAGATCCTGTTTGTAGCTGAGCAGGTGAGTGGGAATGACCAGGTATTTTTCCTTGTCGGGGATATTTTGATAGACATCCGACACCCGCGTTTCGAGCACGGCTTCGACCATGTCGCGCGACAGCAGGTTACGGGCTATCCATCTCAGGGCTCTTTGTTTCATCCGTGTTTTCTCCTGTTAAAGCTGCTCAAATTCGTATTCGGTGAAAATTTCGCCGTGTATTTTTTCTCTTCCTAATCCGTAAGAATGGCCTTGTTGCGCCACGCGAAATGCTACTCCGTGTTCCAGAAAATCGAAAGTATGGCTACCCTCGCTGATCACGGCGCTAACAAAGTAGGTGCCGGCAATGAGCGGAAGCTGCGGGATTCGGCAGGCAAAGACCATTTCGGAAGTATCGAGCGAAAAGGTACGGCTTATCCAAAGCGAGGAGCAGGAGAGCAGTCGTCGTCCGTCGCTCGAATCGATTCCTATTCCGGCTACGATTTGCGGGCGACCGAGCCATTCTTTTTCGGCCCTGACATGGAGCTTTACAATGACGGGCTTGTCTGCCGCAATTTCGTGGGTAGTATTTTCTGAAACTGTATTTTCGATGCTGATCCGGTTTATCCACACGCCTTTGTCGGGCCGGTGACGGGCTTCTTTTGCAGCGGTATTGCCTACGGCATGTTCGAGGTAACGGCTTACGGTTTCGGCCGAGCTGCCTGCAAATTTGATTTTACCACCCGAAAGCCAAAGTCCTTGCTGGCAAAGTGATTGCAGCGCATCCATATTATGACTGACGAACAAAATAGTACGTCCGTTGCGCGATACGCTTTCCATTTTGCGCAGGCATTTGCGTTGAAATTCGGCATCGCCTACGGCCAATACTTCATCGACTACTAATATTTCGGGTTCGAGGAAAGCGGCTACCGAAAAGGCGAGTCGCAATTGCATTCCGCTCGAATAATGTTTTAAGGGCGTGTCGAGAAAACGTTCTACGCCCGAAAAATCGACGATTTCGTCGAACTTGCGGCGTATTTCTTCCCGTTTCATGCCGAGAATGGAACCGTTCAGGAAAATATTTTCGCGACCGGTAAGCTCGGGGTGAAAGCCGGTGCCCACTTCGAGCAGGCTGGCAATTCTTCCACGACCTACGATACGCCCCGAGGTAGGTGGCGTGATACGGGAAAGAATTTTGAGCAGGGTCGATTTTCCGGCACCGTTATGCCCGACAATGCCCAGTGTGTCGCCGGGATAGACCGTAAAGCTTACGTCGTCGAGCGCTTTAAATTCTTCGTAACGCGAGCGCGGTTTTATGAGCTGCCCCAGTCTGTCGCGTAAACTCAGGTAGGGCGAAGCATTTCCGTGCAGGCGGAATGTTTTGGAGACGTGCTGTATTTCCAGTATGGGCTTCATCAGGCTATATCGGCAAAGTAAGCTTCGGTTTTACGGAAATACCAAAATCCGGTAATGAGCAGCAGGAGGGAAGAACCGGTGCTGAGCAGTACGGGCAATGTTTCTATAGGCGTTTGCAGCAAGCTGTGTCTGAACAATTCTATAGGGGCATAAGCCGGGTTCAGCGCGGCGATGTATTGCAGCTTTTGGGGCAGCAGCGAAAAAGGATAAATGACCGGCGATAGGAAAAGCATGATTTGCAAGAGAAAGGGAATGACGTACCTGAAATCGCGGTACTTCACGTTCAGCGCACCGAGCAGCAATCCGCAACCGGTAGTACCGATAAAAGCCAGCAGGATGCTCAGTGGAAAAAACACCAGGAAAGTGGCAAATGCGATGCCCTGGCCGTAAGCGATAAAAAATGCGGTGAGCAGTATCAGTCCGGCGAAAAAATCGACCAGCGCAGCTAATACGGCCGAGATCGGGATGATAAGCCGGGGGAAATAAATTTTTTTGATGATGTTCACATTTTGTACCAGACTGTTACCCGCACTGTTAATGCCCGTGGCAAAGATATTCCACAGCACTAATCCCGATAGGGCGAAGAGCGGATAAGGCACTCCATCGGTCGAGATGCTCAGCGCGCGTCCGAAGAAAAACGAAAAAATGAGCATCATCAGCAGGGGTTGCAGCAGTACCCAAATTATACCGAGCGCAGTTTGCTTGTATTTCACTTTCAGGTCGCGCCAGGTGAAAAAGTAAAACAGCTCGGAAAACTCCGACAGTTCGCGCAAGCCCAACCTGAAGGTTCCGGCGGGTTTTATTTCATATTCGGGCGATTCTTTCATGGGAAGGAGAGGCAGGCAGGCTTTTCGGGTAAATCAAAAAAGCGTTTCATGGCTTTGCGAGGCTCAGTCTTCGAGCCAAACGGCCGGTAGTTTTTCAGTGATTTCGATGGCAGAAAATTTTTCGCTCTTTTTAGCGCCGTTTTTCAGTGCCCATTCGGCCATGCGGCGAAGTCCCTCTTCGAGCAGGGTGTAGCTTTGAGGATCGATGCCGAAGGTTTCGCGAATACGGCTGTGATCGGCGTAAGCGTGCTGCACCTCGTTGCGAGCGGGGAGGTAACGCAGCGGGCTGTCTTTGCCCATAGCCTCGATCACGGCTTTTGCGAGGTGATTGACCGAATAGTCGGTATCGCCACCGATGTTGAACACGCGGTTGCGGGCTCCGGGTACATCGACGCAGCGTGCAATGTAAGGTGCCACATCGCCGATATAGCTAAATGCACGGGTTTGGTTACCGTCGCCGAAAAGCGTGAGCGGAAGCCCCTGCATGAGTTGATTCATAAAAATGCCTACCACGTTGCGGTAGCGATCGCCAATGTTCTGAAATTCGCCATACACGTTATGCGGACGGAAAATCACGTAATCGAGGCCAAACATTTCGTGCGTTACTTTCAGATCCTGTTCTACGGCGTATTTCGCGATACCGTAAGGATCTTCGGGCTGCGGAATCAGATCTTCGTGCATCGGAAGCTGGTTGGCTCCATACACGGCTATCGAAGAAGTAAACACAAAACATTTCACTTTGTGCAGCACCGACTGGTTGATCAGGTTGACACTGCCAATGAGATTATTGGTGTAGTTGAAATGTTTGATAAAATGGCTCAATCCTTCGGCCGCGTAAGCTGCCAGGTGATACACATAGTCGAAGCGATGTTCGGCAAAAAGCTTTTCGATGAGCGCGGTATCGGTTATCGATCCTTTGATGAAGGATGCGCCTTGCGGGATATTTTCTTCAAAACCTCCGCTCAGGTCGTCGAGTATAAGCACTTCATGTCCGGCAGCGAGCAATTCACGCGCCACGTGCGATCCGATAAAACCGGCTCCCCCGGTTACCAATGATTTCATGCGTTAAAATAGTGCTGCAAAGTAACGGAAATTCTTTTAACCGTTTCTGTATCTGTGGGGATGGGAATACGAAGCAGGCGACTCCATTCGCGATCAGCGACCGGCGTGACGCCTCTTATACCTGCCTGCAACCCGCCTTTACTCTCGTTCAGTGGCAGGTAATGCCGTGCCGATTCAATTTCTTTTTCTTTCAAAAAACGCATCATTCGCTCTATCTCAGAGCCATTGGGCAGCTTAAAGTGAAAAATATGCGCATTTTGTCCTTCGCCTTGCCTTGGTGGAAGTGTGATTTCTCCTTTTTCGGCCAACGGAAGCAGCGCATCGTACAGCGCATTCCAGTAGCGTAGCCTTTGTGCGGTAAGGGTTTCCAGCTCTTCGAGCTGCGCCAGCAGAAAAGCGGCATTGAGCTCGGACAGTAGGTAGCTGGCTCCTTTTCCCTGCCAGTTATAGCCGGGCGATTCGCCCCTCAGGAAACGCGCCTTGTCGGTACCGAGGTATTGAATGGTTTCGGCTTTTTCTATCCAGCGCTCGTCGTTGATTAGCAGGGCTCCACCTTCGCCACAGTGAATGTTTTTCGTTTCGTGAAAGCTCAGGCAGCCCCAGTCGCCCCAGGTGCCGAGGTGTTTGCCCTGGTGAAACCCGCCGATGGTATGGGCGGCATCTTCGATGAGAAAAATGTCGTGCCGGGTGGCGATTGCTTTCAGGGCTTCGAGATGGCAGGCGTATCCGCCGTAGTGCATGGCTACAATCGCTTTGGTACGGGGTGTGATCAGCTTTTCGACCAGCGTATCGTCGATAGTCATGGTGTCGGGCCTTATGTCGGCAAGCACGGGTATGGCACCGAACAGCACAAAGGCATTGACCGTTGATACGAAGGCGTAAGCGGGCACGATTACTTCGTCGCCGGGTTCAATCCCGGCCAGCAGGGCGCACATTTCGAGCGCGTCGGTACAGGAAGGGGTGAGTAGTGCTTTGCGGCATCCCGTAAGCTGTTCGAGCCTGGTTTGGCATTGGCGGGTGAAGAATCCGTCTCCTCCGGCAAACTGTCGATGTTGGAAAACCTCTTCGAGGTATTTTTTTTCTTTACCGGTAACGGTAGGATTCGTTAATTTTAGCACGCGTCAATTGCTGTATGATGAAGAAACTTGTGTTTGCTACCCAAAATCAGAATAAAGTTAAAGAAATTAAGCAGATGCTGGGAGAAGACTATCAACTTCTCACCCCGGCCGATTTTTCTTTTACCGACGACATTCCCGAGACGGGCGCTACGCTGACCGAAAACGCGGCACAGAAGGCGCGTTTTTTCTTTGACAAATTCGGGCAGGCTTGCTTTGCCGACGATTCGGGTCTGGAAGTGGAAGCGCTTGGCGGAGCGCCGGGTGTGTATTCGGCCCGCTATGCAGGTCCGGAAAAAGATTCGGGGCAAAATATGGACAAGCTGCTCTTCGAGCTGCAAAAACATACCTCGCGCCGAGCCTGTTTTAAAACGGTGATAGCCCTGGCCGACACGTCGGGCATTCGTTTTTTTGAAGGAAGAATAGACGGAGAGATTATCCCTGAAAAGCGTGGAACAGGAGGGTTCGGCTACGATCCGGTATTTGTGCCCGAAGGCTATTCGCAAACCTTTGCCGAGATGGAACCGGCCGAAAAAAACCGGATCAGCCATCGCGCTTTGGCCTTGTCGCGCCTCATTCATTTTCTTCGTAACCCAGCCTGATCAACGCTCGAAAGCCTCTTCTATCATGCGGCCGAAAATTTCCGAAAGGGAAAGGCCGATATGCGCTAATTGTTGAGGAATAATGCTTTGCTCGGAAAGGCCGGGTACGGTATTGACCTCGATAAGCACCGGTTGCCCGTTACGGATAATAAAGTCGATACGTGCCAGTCCGCGCAAGCCCAGCGCCCGGAATGCGTTGGCGGTAATTTCCTGTACTTTTCGGGTGAGTTCTTCGCTCAGGCGGGCGGGGGTAATTTCCTGCGAATCGCCTTTGTATTTGGCGTTGAAATCAAAAAACTCGTTTTTAGATACGATCTCGGTAGGAGGCAGTACCCGCGTTTCGCCCTGTAGCTTAAAAATACCGCAGGATACTTCGGTACCTTCCACAAAAGCTTCGATGATTACTTCGGTGCCGTGCTCGAGCGCGTGCGCAATGGCAGGGGCTATTTCATCGGTTTTTTTCACTTTCGATACCCCGAAGCTGGAGCCTCCGTCGCAGGGTTTGATAAACATCGGGAACCCGAATCCACGCGCCAGGGCCTCGACTTCTACCGGGTCGTCCTTGCGGATCAGCACCGAAGGGGCACAGTGTACACCGTGGTATTTGAGCAGCGAATTACAGGCAAACTTGTTGAAAGTAAGGGCCAAAGGCAATATGCCGGCCGTAGTATAAGGAATGCCGAGCATATCGAAATACGCCTGTAGCTTTCCGTCTTCGCCGGGTGTACCGTGGATGACGATAAATACGGCGTCGAAATTTAGTTTCCCATCGGGGGTAGTGACCGAAAAATCGCCTTTATCCAGCGGGAAAGTTTGCTCGCCGAGGTGTAGCAGCCAGCCATTTTCGTCGATAACCACCTTGTAAAGGTTGTAATGCGCTTTGTCGATATGTTTCAATACGGTTTCGCCGCTTTTGAGCGAAATCTGCGCTTCGTGCGAATAGCCGCCCATCAGTACGGCAATGTTCTTTTTCATGGAGGTGGTTTTGAAGGAGTAAAAATAAAGAAGATTCCCGTACGTTAGCCTGAGCAGGGCTTGCCCCGTCGAAATTTATATCTTTGCTTCCCAACCTTGCGTCCGATGTTCAAAAACCTCAGACTTACAGGCCGGTTTCTGATAAGCCGGCAATTTTTAATTCACCTGGTGCTGGCTATTGTGACGGTGCTGCTGCTCATTACCGGCATACAATGGTACCTGAAAAGCTATACGCGTTTCGGAGAAGATAATTATATCTCGGTACCTAATCTTGTGGGCACCCAGTCTGATGAGCTTGATCTGCGCCTGAGCCATCTCGGGCTCCGCTATGTAATTGTCGATTCGGTATTTTCTGATAAGCATCCCAAAGGTACGGTACTGTTGCAGTCGCCGGGTCCGACCGACTCGACCGGGCAGTTCGCCAAAGAAGGCCGTATGATTTACCTTACGGTAGTATCTCGTTCGCCCAAGATGATCAATATGCCTAACCTCGTTTATAAGTCGAAGAAACATGCCGAAGGGATTTTGCGGATTGTAGGGCTTAAAGCGCGCTACACCTATAAGCCGTATGCCGATTGTAAAGATTGTGTGATAGAACAGCGCTATAATAACCGACCTATAGCTACTGGCGAGCGAATAGAAAAAGGGCATACCGTAGAGCTGGTGTTGGGTATGGGGCGTAATGCAGGACTTGAAATGGTACCTGTGCTTACCGGTAAAACAATAGAAGAGGCAAATTCGAGTTTAAATACCGTATCGCTGAGTCTGTATGTGGCTTCCTGCGAAGGCTGTGTGAGTCAACGGGATTCGCTCAATGCCAGGATTTACCGGCAATGGCCGGCCTCGGGCGGCGAAGCTACCGCAGGGTCGGAGGTGTCGGTTTGGCTTACCACCGATGTTAGCCGATACAGCAGCGACGACGAATAAAAACGAATTTGCGTATGCGCCGGATTGTACTTTTTCTTCTTTTGTGCCTGCCTGCGGTGAAAGTTTGGGCGCAGCCCGAAGCCCTTTCGCCCCTGGTGAGCAATTTTGAGCTGACCCGTCAGCAGCAGGCCGGGCAGCGTATGGCTCCCGCTATTTTTATCTATGACATAGATACGGTGCACCTGCCTTTCTTAGATGAGTTCTCGCGCGATCGATTTAAAAAATATAAGGCCAACCCCGACGATCCCGGGGTAACACGCCAAACCTTTTACCACCTGCTCGACGAAGCCGGTTTGGTTCCGCTTCATGATACCGTTAAATTTATGGCGACACCTTCGTTCCGAATCGAGTACGACAGTATCGACGGACAATTGGTGCAGCGGCAGCATCGGCTCGACAGTATGTTGGTGACGCGGAACGATTTGTCGGAATACCCCATTTCGGGAACCGTAGAGAAAGTATGGCCGCGTTATCATATTATCGATACGCTTTGGATCTCCGGCGATGTGTCGGATACCGTTTGGATTCCTTTGCCCGATTGGATACAGGATTCGGTTTATGTCTATCGTGTGCCTTCGACCGGCGATAATTCACTTTGGGTGGATAGCTACGCTTACCGCAATAATCGTTATGCGATCAACCCGCCTACGATAGGAGTAGCCACTTTCGACGGGTTGAACGAAGAAGGTTATCCTTATCAATTCGGAAGTCCTACACTGAGAGGAATTGCGGATCACCTCACCTCCAAACCGCTTTATTTGGGAACCAAGCCCAACAATTCACCTTATACGGCGGCCGATTCGCTTTACCTGAGCTTTTTTTACCAGTCCACCGGAAGGGGTAACGAGCCTCAGAGTCAGGACTCGCTTATCCTTGAATTTTGGGCACCCGATTCGCTCAAGTGGTACACTATTTGGAAAACTCCCGGTGTGCCGGCCAATGCATTCAGGCAGGTCATGGTGCCGATCAATGCGTTTTATTTTCTGAAAGACGGCTTTCAGTTTCGCTTCAAAAATTACGGACACCTCTCGGGCAGCCTCGATCACTGGCATATCGATTACGTGTATCTGAACAGTTTCCGGACCCTTGCCGATACCGTTCGCGACGATGTGGCTTTTGTGTACGATCCCAACACCCTGCTCCGCAATTATACCGCTATGCCCTGGGCGCATTTTCGTCATGATCCCGTGTCGTTCATGCGCGATACCCTCTCTGTATTTCAACGCAACAACAGCAACACTGCCAAGCTGATAGGGGGAAGTAATATGTCGGTATTTTACGAAGGAAATACAGAGGCAAGCTTTAATCACCCGAATACACCTTCTATCAACGCCTATACCAATTTCACTACCCTTTACGATGTAGGGCTGCAGCCTTACGTATTCGATACCACCGGGCGTAATCCCGATGCGCGATTTGAAGTGGAATTCAGGCATAATACTACCCCCGATTTTTGCCGTGAAAACGACACCGTCAGGTTTGAGCAGGTTTTTGAGAACTATTACGCTTACGACGACGGTACCGCAGAAGCCGCTTATGGCGTGCAGGGCGCAGGAGGCCGGCTGGCTTACCGTTTCACGATTCCTTATGCCGATACACTTCGTGCCGTGCGTATTCATTTCAGTCCTTCGGTGAACAATGTGTCTAATAAGGCGTTTATCCTGAGCGTGTGGCGCAACGACGGATCGGGCGGAACCCCCGGTACGCTATTGTACCAAAACCTGACCTTTCATTTTCCGCAATACGTGCGCGAAAACAATGGCTTTTACGAATATCCGCTCGATGCGAAGCTGTTGGTGAACGGTACCTTTTACGTAGGCATGCGCCAGCTCGATCCCGATCGCCTCAACGTGGGCTTTGATTTGAATACCAATGCCCGCTCTGCCATTTATTACAATACCAGTGGCACCTGGCTCAATACCGGTTTTGAAGGCGCGCTTATGATACGCCCGGTGTTTGCCTATCCCGGCGATTATGTCGTGTCGGTCGATGAGCCCGAAGCGGTGATGCCCCATTTTGAAGCCTATCCCAATCCCTCTGCCGGAACAGTGCATATTCGTATAGACGATCCTTTTTCGGCCCATTACACCGTTAGGGTATATGATTTGAGCGGTCGCCTTGTGCATCAGGGACCTTACACCGGCACGACGATTGACCTCTCAGCCATGCAACAGGGCATTTACTTGCTGGAACTGAGTGACGAACAACGTCAGGTTCGCGGGGTGAAGAAACTCATTATTCAGCGTTAACCCGGGTTATGCGCGAAGCGGAAGAAGACGTAAGTCCCGACGAAACAGAAGGCGAAGAGCTGTACGAGCATCATCACCTAAAGGCCGATAAGGGTCAGTCGTTACTGCGTTTAGATAAATTCCTGTTTGATCGCTTGCCGGGCAATTCGCGCAACCGCATACAGGTAGCGGCACGCAACGGTAATATATTGGTGAACGGTAAACCGGCAAAACCCAATTACCGCGTAAAGCCCTTCGACGAAATATCGGTAGTGCTGCCTTACCCCGTGCGGGAAATTGAGCTTATTCCGCAGGATATTCCCATTGAGGTGCATTACGAAGACGAGCACCTGCTGGTAGTGAATAAACCCGCCGGATTAGTCACGCATCCCGGTTACGGCAATTATTCGGGTACGTTGGTTAATGCGCTGCTTTTTCATTTTCAGGCTTTTTCCGAACTGCACGAACGGCGAAAAAATCCCGAAGAGGTACGCCCCGGCTTGGTGCATCGGCTCGACAAACATACTTCGGGTATTATGGTGGTGGCCAAACATGAGGATGCGCTTTCGCACTTAGCCCGTCAGTTTTTTGAGCGCAGCACCGAACGCACCTACTACGCTTTGGTATGGGGCGAAGTGAAAGAAGACAAAGGCACCATAACAGGGCATATAGGCCGTTCGCTTAAAGACCGGAAAGTGTTTCAGGTGTACGAAGACGGGTCGCAGGGTAAACATGCGGTTACGCATTACGAAGTGCTCGAACGACTCGGGTATGTGACGTTGGTGAAATGCAAGCTCGAAACGGGTCGTACGCATCAGATAAGGGTGCACCTGAAGCACCTCGGGCATCCTTTATTTAACGATTTGGAATACGGCGGCAATGCCATTCTGCGCGGTACTACTTTTGCAAAATACCGCCAGTTTGTAGAAAATCTTTTTACGCTGATTCCCGGGCAGGCGCTTCATGCCAAATCGCTCGGTTTTTTGCATCCTTCGCGCAATGAGTGGATGCAGTTCGATTCTTCTCTTCCCGAAGGATTTGAAGCCATTCTGCAAAAATGGCGGGCGTATGTCGCCGAAAAAAGCTGAACTTTTTTTCAGGCCGTTTCTTTTATCCCCAGCGGCGCCAGCGCTTCGATCGCTTCTTTTACGGAACCGATCCCGGTAAATGAAATCTGTAGTTTTCCGTTGCGCTCTTCCATTTTTACCTGCCGGTTATGCTGGATAAATTTCAGCACGCGGGTAAAACGTTCGCTTTGGTAATAAGGCGAATTTTCCTGCGCGATGAAATAGCCCGTCAGCTTATGGTTTTTGAGCATTACTTTTTCCAGTCCGATGGCTTTCGCTAAACGGCGTAGGCGAATGGTTTCGAGCAATTCTTCGGTTTGATGGGGCAGGGGGCCGAAACGGTCGTGCAGGCGGGTGCGGTAATGTTGCAGATCGTTTTCGGTTTGTAGCTCATCGAGTTCTCTATAAAGGATAAGCCTTTCGTTGACATTGTTGACGTAGCTGTCGGGTAGCAGAATTTCCAAATCGGTTTCGATGCTGCATTCCCTGACAAACTCGTAATTTTCGTCTTCGTCGATCGCGTACAGCTCACGAAATTCCGTTTCTTTTAATTCGCTGATCGCTTCGTCGAGAATTTTCTGATAGGTTTCGTAACCGATGTCGCTGATAAAGCCGCTTTGCTCGCCGCCCAGGAGGTTACCGGCTCCGCGTATGTCGAGGTCGCGCATGGCGATGCCGAAGCCGCTGCCCAGATCCGAAAACTGTTCGATGGCATGCAGGCGCTTGCGGGCTTCCTGACTCAGGGTATGGGTAGGCTGGGTGAGCAGTACACAAAACGCTTTTTTATTGCTTCGACCTACTCTTCCACGTAACTGATGCAGGTCGCTCAGCCCGAAGTTGTGCGCATCGTTGATGAAAATGGTATTGGCATTCGGAATGTCGATCCCCGATTCGATAATGGTGGTGGCTACCAGGATGTCGTAATTGCCTTCGATAAAATCGATCATCAGGTTTTCGAGCTTGTCGCCGTCCATCTGTCCGTGCCCTACACCGATGCGGGCTTCGGGGCAGATACGTTGCAGCATTCCCGCCACCTCGTTAATGTTCTGCACGCGATTGTGCACGAAATAGACTTGTCCGCCGCGCGAAAGCTCGTAATAAATCCGGTCGCGGATTACCTCTTCATTAAACGGATGAATCTCGGTTTGTACCGGATGGCGGTTGGGTGGTGGTGTATGAATCACCGAAAGGTCGCGGGCGCCCATGAGCGAAAATTGCAGTGTGCGCGGAATGGGGGTGGCGGTTAGCGTCAGGGTGTCCACATTCGTTTTGAGCAGCTTCAGCTTGTCTTTTACACTTACGCCGAATTTCTGTTCCTCGTCGATAATCAGCAGCCCGAGATCTTTAAACTTCACGTCTTTGCCCACCAGCGCATGGGTGCCTATCAGCACATCGACTTCGCCGCGTGCCACTTTTTCGAGCGTTTCTTTACGGCTTTTGGCCGATTTGAAACGGTTGATATAGTCCACCTTGCAGGGGAAATCGCGGAAGCGTTCGCTAAAGCTTTTAAAATGCTGGAGCGATAGAATCGTGGTGGGTGCCAGTATGGCTACCTGCTTGCTGTCGGTTACCGCTTTGAAAGCAGCGCGCATGGCGATTTCCGTTTTCCCGAAGCCTACATCGCCGCACACCAGCCGATCCATGGGGAATTCCTGCTCCATGTCTTTTTTTACCGCTACGGTCGCTTTAAGCTGATCGGGCGTGTCTTCGTACATGAAAGAAGCTTCCAGCTCAGTTTGCAGATAGGTGTCGGGCGAAAAGGCCGTTCCTTTCTGCGCTTTGCGTTTGGCGTACAGTTGTATCAGGTCGTAGGCAATTTCTTTGACCTTCTTCTTGGTCTTGGCTTTCAGGGTTTGCCAGGTCTGCGTGCCCAGCTTGTTCAGCACAGGCGAAGTACCCTCTTTGCCGGTATATTTGGAAATGCGGTGCAGGCTGTGGATGCTTACATAAAGCACGTCTCCACCTTTGTAGATAAGGCGTATGGCTTCCTGTTGCTTGCCGTTCACTTCGATTTTCTCGAGACCCGAATACTGCCCGATACCGTGGTCGATATGGGTTACAAAATCGCCTTTTTGCAGACTGAGCAGATCTTTGAGCGTGAGGGCTTCGCGTGTTTTGTGAAAACCTTCTTTCAGCTTGAAACGGTGGTACCGGTCAAATACCTGGTGATCGGTGTAGCAGGCCAGCTTGAGCGTATGATCGATAAAACCTTCGCGAATGGGCAGCTTCAACGGCGAAAGCTTAACCTCTTTTTGCCGGTCTTCGAAAATGGCATGCAGGCGTTCCACCTGTCGGGTTTGTTCGGCGAAGATCAGGTTGCGGTAATTCTTACGCGAATTTTCGTTGAGGTTTTGGCTGAGCAGATCGAAATTTTTGTGAAAGGCAGGTTGCGGCGTACAATTAAATTGTATCCGCAGTTCGGGATTTAATTCGGCGGGTGTGCCGGTTTCGATCAGAGAAAAATCCAGCATTTTACGACCGAAATCTTCGCCCTGAACGTAAAGCTCTTCGGGAGGCAACTGACGGATGGTAGTGGTGTTTTTCTCAAAAGCGCTTAGGGCCTGTGCGTATTCTTTTTCTATTTTTTCGCGGATCACCGAAGGGTTCTGTACCCATAAGGTGCTTCCTTTGGGAATGTAGTCGAGAAAAGACTCCCGGCTTTCGCGCAGCAATTTGTCCTGCACGTTGGGCAATATCGAAATACGTGCCATCTTCTGTTTCGAGAGCTGGCTAAGGGTATCGAAGCTGCGGATAGATTCGACCTGATCACCGAAAAATTCTATCCGATAGGGGTCTTCGTTCGAAAAAGAAAACACATCGACAATACCACCCCGAATCGAAAACTGTCCCGGTTCATAGACAAAATCTGTTTTTTCAAATTCGTATTCGAGCAGCACTTCGTCGATAAAGGCCAACGAATAGTGTTTTCCTTCTTCGAGATCGAGCGTGTTTTTTTGTAAATGTTTTCGCGTCACCACTTTTTCGGCCAGTGCGGCAGGATAGGTTACGATAAGTGTTCCCCGCGCATCTTTGCTAAGCCGGTTCAGCACTTCGGCGCGCATCAGCACATTGGCATTGTCCACTTCTTCGTGGCGGTATGGCACACGGCTCGACGAAGGAAAAAACAATACGTTATCGCCCGTACCCGATAAACTTTCGAGATCGTTCTGAAAATAAATGGCGTCTTCTTTTTCGTTAAATACAAACAGGTGTGTACCGCCTGTGTTTTCAAAAACGCCCCATGCGGCAAACGCGTCGGCCGATCCCGAAGTGCCGCTTAGCTGTGCACGGATACGCCCTTTTACAAGTTCGTCGGAAAGGAGTCGTACCTGAGGATGTTGCCGGTACAGGGATTGAAGTTCGGAAAGTGTCATAGCTGCAAACGGACTTATCCGCAAACGCCTTTCGGAGGAATTTGCGGGTAAAGCGGATGCAAAGTTACGAACTTCTTACGGCTTTGCGTGCAGTGTAAATTAGGCTTTGGACAGGAAAGATTCGGCCGTTTCGACCATTCCTTTCGAGCCGATAAACAGGGGAACGCGCTGGTGCAGGCGTTGCGGCTCGATGTCGAGGATAGCTGTACGTCCGTCAGAGGCTTTCCCTCCGGCCTGTTCGGCGATGAATGCCAGTGGATTACACTCGTACAGCAGGCGTAGCTTGCCCTCGGGAGCTTTGCGGGTACCGGGGTAAATGTAAATACCGCCTTTGAGCAGGTTGCGGTGAAAATCGGCGACTAACGAACCGATATATCTCGAAGAGTAAGGGCGCTGTGTGGCTGTATCGTCTTCCTGACAGTACCGGATGTAATCTTGCACGGGCGCGTTCATTTGGTTAAAATTCCCCTCGTTCACCGAATAAATTTTACCCTGCTCCGGAATCCGGATATTGGGATGCGAAAGGCAGAAGGTGCCTATAGAAGGATCGAGCGTGAACCCGTTTACGCCATGGCCTGTGGTATAGACCAGCATGGTGGAGGAACCGTATATGATATAGCCGGCGGCTACCTGATTACGGCCTTTTTGCAGAAAATCGTCTGCACACACGGCTTTGTTATCGTCGAGGCGGCGGTAGATTGAAAAAATAGTCCCGATAGATACGTTTACATCAATATTGGAGGAACCGTCGAGCGGATCGAACAACACCACGTATTTGCCCTTGCTTGACCGATCATCGTTGAAAATGACAAATTCATCATTCTCTTCGGAGGCAATGGCGCAGACTTCTCCGCGTGCACGCAGGGCGTTAATGAACTGGTTATCGGCATACACGTCCAGTTTCTGCTGGGCTTCGCCCTGTATGTTTTCAGTACCGGCGGCGCCTAATATTTCATTGACCAGTCCGGCTTTATTGACCTCGCGATTCACAATTTTGGCGGCCAGCCTGATAGAGCTCAGGAGTCGGGTCAGCTCGCCGGTGGCAAAAGGAAAATCACTTTGTTTTTCGATAATAAACTCGCCCAGTGTTTTGATTTTGCTCATGAATCGTAGGATTGAGCTGCAAATATCGCTTTTTGTCGGCATAGTTTTAAACCTTTTTCTTTTTGCCGGGTCTTATCCCTGTAAAACGCAAAAAGGAGTTTAATTTTTTAAAACCCGCACACCTATGAAAAAGATGATTTTTGTAATGGCTGCCCTCGCCATGATGACTACAGCCGGCGCACAAGATAATACGCAGCGCCCCGGTAAGGAAGAAAGAGCCCGTAAAGGTGCCGAAAGAATGCAGAAAGAATACGGACTATCTGACGAGCAGCGTACCAAAGTGTATGAAGCCCGTTTGGAAATGCGCCAAAAATCCGAAACCCTGCGTGCTCAGCAGCGTGAAGCGGCAAAAGCGCAACATCAGGCCCTGTACGAAGAGCATAGTAAAACCATGCGTTCCATTCTCAACGATGAGCAATATGCCAAATGGGAAAAAGAACAGCAGGAGCGCAAGGCAAAAATGACCGAAGGCCGTGATCATAAAGGAAAGCACGGGAAATACGGCAAACATGGTAAGCACGGAAAACACGAAAAACACGGCAAAAAAGGCGAGCGTGCTCCGCAGAAAGAAGCCCCTCAAGAGTAATTCCACGTTCCAGTTCTCATTCTCTATTCCGACCCGCCCTTGTGGCGGGTTTTTCTTTTATTTTCACATTTTATACTAAAATTTAAACTTTTGTGAAACTATCGTTTTCTCCAATGCGCGTACCTTCGGAAAAATTACCTTTGTACCCGATGAGCGTAATAATCCGTGTAGCTACCGCAGAAGACGTGCCCGCCGCGCTGGCCCTGGTCAGGGAACTGGCTGAGTACGAGCGCGCGCTGCCGGAAGTAGAGACCACAGAGGAAGAGATGCGGCGCGACGGTTTCGGTACCGATCCTGCTTTTGGGATGCTGGTCGCGGAGCTCGAAACGCAGGTAGTGGGGGTAGCTATTTATTATTACAAATATTCTACCTGGAAAGGACGCTGCCTTTTTCTTGAAGACATTGTGATTACGCAGGCTTTTCGCCGCAAAGGAATAGGTTCGCAACTGTTTAACGCGGTGAAAGCGATTGCCCGGAAAGAAAAAGTGAGGCGAATGGAATGGCAGGTGCTCGAATGGAACGAACCTGCTATCCGTTTTTACCAGACTTACGATGCGCAGCTCGACCCCGAATGGATCAACGGGAAGCTTGTGTACGAACAACTACAACTACAATAGTCGGCAGGGCCGGCAGGCAAGCAAATGAAAATATTCAAATTCGGAGGCGCCTCGGTGCGCGATGCGGAAGGGATACGTAACGTAGCCGAAATTATGCGGCTGTTTCCCAAAGAAAACCTGGCGGTAGTCGTATCTGCTATGGGCAAAACCACCAATGCGCTCGAAGAGCTCACAAGGGCTTACGCCAAAGGAAAAGGCGATAAAGACGAAATTTTGGCAAATATCCGAGAATACCATTTCGCAGAAATGGACAGGCTTTTTGATACACGCGAACACCCGGCTTACAACGATGTGGATTCGGTATTCTCCGAAATTCAAAAACGTTTTGAAGTGACGCCTTCGGCCAACTATGATTTGGTATATGATCAAATCGTATCGCAGGGTGAGATCATGTCGTCCAAAATTGTGAGCCACTACCTGCGCGACAAAGGTATTGCCAATCAATGGTTTGATGCCCGCCAGCTTATTCGCACCGATAGCACTTTTCGCGAAGGACAGGTCGATTGGGAAGCCAGCCAGAAATTAGCTAACCGGCAGCTTATCCCCTTTTACCTCGATTCTCCCGCTGCGGCCGTAGCTGTTACGCAGGGTTTTATTGCTTCGACACCTATTGGGCTTACCACTACTTTGGGTCGCGAAGGTTCCGATTATACGGCGGCTATTTTAGCCTACCTGCTCGATGCTCGCGATGTAACGATATGGAAAGACGTAGCCGGCGTGATGAACGCCGATCCGCGCCGTTATCCCGAAGCAGTGAAGCTGGATAAAATTTCATTCATGGAAGCTATCGAACTGAGCTATTACGGGGCCAGTGTGATTCACCCCAAAACCATCAAACCCTTACAAAACAAAGGAATACCCCTGTACGTGAAATCGTTTATCCACCCTGCCGAAAAAGGAACCGAAATACAGGCTTCCGAAGACTGTGATCACCTTATTCCCTCTTTTATTTTTAAAGGAAATCAGGTGCTTATTTCCATTATTCCCCGCGATTTCTCTTTTATCGTAGAACATAACCTGCGCGATATTTTTGAAGTTTTTGCCACACTTGGCGTACGTATCAACCTGATGCAAAATTCGGCGGTCAGCTTTTCCGTGTCGGTCGATTACAACGAGGACAAATTCCCCGAACTTTTAGCACGACTTAAAGAGACGTATAAGGTGAGGTACAACAAAAACGTGGAGCTGGTTACCATACGCCATTACGATCAGGCTACGCTCGACAGGCTTACGGAGGGTAAGGAACAACTGGTGGTACAGAAAAGCCGGCACACCGTAAGGGTACTCGTGCGCGACGTGTTGGCCGCCTAAATATTCAGCGACGGTTTACCGACCAGGCTTCGGGTTTGGCTGCGAAAAACGAACGGGTGGTGCCCCATACTTCCCGGAACAGCTCCGAATGCCGGTAGCGCTCCAAATCTTGTTCTTCTTCCCAATGGCTGTAGGTGAAAAAAACGGAAGGCTCGTGCCTGTCCTGCCACAGTTCCAGGTGTGTGCAGCCCGGCTGGTGACGGATACGCTCGCGGTATTCTTCAAATAGCGCTAAAAAATCCGGTACCGCTTCGGTCCGGAACGAAAGCTTTACAATTCTTATCAGCATAACTTGATTCGGGTGTGAATGTAAAAAAATCCTACCTTCCCACCTGCAAGTTCGTTTGCTTTTGCTCTTCGCCATTGTCGATATAGAAACCACAGGAGGCAGTCCTCAACAATCAAGGATTACCGAAATAGCTATTCTGCTGACTGACGGTGAGCAGCTTATCGATATGTTTCACACGCTGGTTAACCCCGAGCAGGATATTCCCTTGTTTATTACCCGGCTTACCGGAATCACCAACGAAATGGTGAGCACGGCACCCACTTTTCACGAAATTGCCCCGATCGTCAGCAAGCTGACCAAAGACTGCATTTTTGTGGCGCACAATGTGGCTTTCGACTACGGGATGCTGCGCAACGAATACCTTGAGCTGGGTATGGATTTTTACCGGCAGTTGTTGTGTACGGTCAAATCGTCGCGAAGGCTTATTCCCGGGCATAAATCCTATTCGCTGGGTACCTTTTGTCGGGAGTTGGGCATCGAAATAAGTCAGCGCCACCGTGCCTTAGGCGATGCAGAGGCTACCTTCGAGCTGTTCAGACGGCTTTGGGAAGATAACCGCGATTCGCTGCTGAATATGATAGAAGAAGGAGCCCCGCGTTTTACCGGCGATCCGCATACCGACGGACTCCTCCGTAACGTTCCCGAAAGCACGGGAGTCTATTACCTGCACGATCGTAACAACGATGTCATTTATGTGGGCAGTGGCACCAATATCCGCAAAAAGGTGCTGCATCACCTTACCAAATACCGTACGCGTATCTCTTTCGAGCTGCGTAATTCGATTGCCGAAGTGAGCTTTGAGGTGACCGGTAGCGAGTTGCTTTCGCTGCTCATCGAAGCCTCCGAAATGAACCGGCTTAAGCCCATATACAATCGCCGGATGCGCCGCCGTTCGCTTCAGGGTACGCCCAAACCGCTGGCTTCGGGATTGTGCTACATCATTGATAAAGGCCCCGACCGTTTTACCCGTACCGTAATTCGTGTCAGTACCGACCAGGTGGGCTGGGGGTATTTTCCTGCGGCACAGCAGGTGGATTCGCCCGAAGAGTTTGATCTTTTCATAAAATATACCGGTATAGGCGCCGATTATCGTTTTCTGATAGCGATGTATCTTGGGCGAAGAAGGGTCGAAAAAATTATCGGTCCGTTGCCGGATTAAAAAAATGAAGAGCTAAAAATTAATTTTTGAGGATTATTTTTTTGATTTAAATAAATGATTTTCAGAATATTAATTTTTTGTAAATAGCCTCGGCACAGACTTTACCCCGCATAATCAAATGTTTTGGTATTTTAGCCGCCCCAAGCAGTAGAGTTCTTATTTCTAACGAGGAACAATTGAAGCGAACGATAAAAAAACTGGCCAAGGCCGTTCTGAAACACCTGCCTGTTACCTTCTCGAAAAACCAGCAATACGATGCGTTGACGCTGAAAATTATTCGTAAGGTGCTTCGTTCCGATTCTTCTGCGATCGATGTGGGCGCACACGAAGGCGATATTCTTCGTTGTCTGCTGCGTCACGCTCCGCAAGGCACGCATTACTGTTTTGAACCCATCCCCGTTTTTGCCGAAAAGTTGCGTCGGAATTTTCCCGAGGCAAAAATTTACGAGCTGGCACTTTCCGATTCCGGCGGAGAAACCGGTTTTCAGTACGTGGTAAGCAATCCGGCATACAGTGGCATTCGCCGCCGTTTGTACCGGGGCAAAGAAACCATTCGTGAGATAAAGGTGCGCACTGCCCGGCTCGATGATATTTTGCCCGAAGAAACTCCGGTTTCGTTCATCAAAATAGATGTCGAAGGTGGGGAATTTCCGGTGCTCAAAGGAGCGCGTAAGCTGATTATGCGCCAACGCCCCTGTATAGTGTTTGAGCATGGCAAAGGCGCGTCTGAGTTTTATGGCACTACACCCGCCGATTTGTTTGATTTTTTTACCGAATGTGGCCTAAAGGTGTCGCTGCTGGACACTTTTCTGGAAGAAAAACCGGCGCTTACACGCGAAGCGTTTATCCGGCAATACGAAGAAGCGCTGAACTACTATTTTATCGCTCACCCGTAACCACTATTTTCCGGTAAGCAGCCCGGTGTCCGGCTTCGAGCCGCAGGATATACATTCCCTGAGGGTAGTTTTCCATACGCATAGTGCCCGTGCCCGAGGGCAATTTTAGCCTTTGTATTTCACGCCCCGTAGCGTCGGTAAGGATGGCTGTGATCACTTCATACCCCTCTGTTTCGGCTCTAATATGCAGCTCGTGCGAGACCGGATTGGGATAAGCGTTCCATTTTAGTTCCGCCAATTCGGGTGTAAGTACGGGAGTGGGGTCAAAATAGACAACTACCGCAGGAGGAAAAGCGAGCGAAGGGCCTACTTTTACTACGTAAATGTTGGAAAGGCCCGATCCCGTTTCAGACGAACCAGCTACCACATAGCCTCCGTCGCCGGTCTTTTTTACGGCTCGTGCTTCTTCGCGGGCTTCGTTGCCGAAAAATTCTCCCCCCGCCCAATAGCAGTTCGGATAGCCGTAGTAGCTCATCATATCGCCGTTGCCATAACCGAAACTGTACGATTGTCCCACCAGCAAAAGCCGCCCGTCGGTCATTTCATCTATATCGTATCCGTAGTCGTTAAGATTTCCGCCGTACAGCCAGTTGCAAAGTAAGTTTCCCAAGCTGTCGGTGCGCCATACGATCATATCGCGTTGTAATGCAGGTACCGAGTCGGCCGAGCCGATAAACAGCAGCTCGCCGTTGGTTTGTGATTCTTTAAGGCTCATTCCGAAATCATCCTGTAGTACGCCGTAAGTATTTTCCCAATGTACATTACCCGCGGTATCGGTCATTACCGCCCAGGCATCCGATAAGCCATCGGCTGCCCATGTAGTGCCGGTAAACACGTATTTTCCGTATGAAGTGACGATTACTTTTTCGGCTTTGTCGGCGTATATGCCGCCGTAAGTACGCATCCACAACGAATCACCCTGACTGTTTACTTTAAGTAAAAACGCGTCGTTCGAGCCCTGCCCGAAGCTGAATGTTTCGCCCGCTATCAGGTAGTCTCCTTCGGGTGTACGCACTACAGAATAGGCAAAATCCCAATCGGTACCGCCGTAGGTTTTTTCCCAAATCGGGTTACCGGCCGAGTCGGTTTTTACGAGCAGAATATCGTAACCGCCATTGCCTGAGCTGTTCGTGTATCCAGCAAAAATGATTGATTTATCAGGGTTTTCAAGTACCTGATGCGCCCATTCCACGTCAGCACCACCGTAATAACGCGTCCACTCACGTTTTCCGGTCGAATCGAGCTTCATCAAAAAAGCGTTGGCCGAAAAATCGCCGTAGCCGCTGCTCGAGCCCGCGATCACATAACCGGTATCGCTGGTCTGTATGATGTCGCGGGTGTAGGTCGTATTGGCATTCCCGAAAATATGCTGAAAAGCGATTTGTGCAGGCGCCATCAGCGAACAGCAGCAGAGCAGGTATGTCAAAAAATACTTCGTCATCAGAATAAGGCATATACCGAAAGCGCGGCGTCTCGTCCGTAGAGCCGGCCTGAAATCCATCCGCCGACATCGCTGCTGCTTAGGGCTATTTTAAGAAAAGGCCAGGGTTGTGTTTCCACTTGCAAACCGCCGCGTAAGCCGCCGTAACCGCCGTACGAAAGCATGGCCTGTGCTGCAAATACGGCCGAAACGCGATAGTGTACCCCCGCGAAAAGCAAAGGTCGGTAGTTCGAAAGCAGCCTGAAACGGGCACCGTAAAATGATTGCCAGTTGCGGGTATCGAAGGGATTGATCGTTTTGGCGATGCTCAGTGTAAAGGGTAGCAGACGGGTATGCCCGCCGGAACGGTACTTTAATCCCAAGGTATCGTTGAGCGAAAAATCGGAAAAACCTGTGCCGCTGCCACCTATAAAATCGTTGACCTCGAAGCCCGAATATCGCAGACTGGTGTCCTGCTGCTGGTGAAGACTGCGCCCGTTCCAGCGAATAAAGCCCAGGTTTTCGAGACTGATACGTACTGTTTTTTGCGTTTCTTTCGGGCGGTCGCGGAACAGCTCAATGTTCCATACTACATCGGTGGCAATGCCCCATCCGTTAAAGTCGGTCAAACGGCTGGAAGTGGTATCGGAACGACGAAAATCATGACTGAACGAAAGGTCGATAAATTCATTTTGAGCGCCCGATTGCAAGGTAGCACGATGTCCTTGCAGCTCGAAAAAACGGTTGCCCTGCACCAATCCTATGCCGATATACGAACCGGTTTTTTTATGAAAAATACCGGTTTGCAATTTGCGAAAGCTAAGGCTCGATACCTGCGGCTTGCCCAGGTCGATAGTTTCGGAACCAAAGTCCCGATTTCCAAAAAATCCGAGCTGGAAAAGCTCAGGGCTAAATCGGGTGTTGAGGTATTCGTGCTGCGAAAGGCCAAACCACCAGCCCCAGTTTTCGTGCCCGAAAAAAGAAGTGCCCGGCAGAAACAAAGCCATTCCCGCATTCAGTTCGGCTCCGGCGCGGTTCTCTTTTTTCAGTCGGTTCAGTACCGAAGTTTTAAGCGTAGAATCGATATGTCCGCCGCGAATAAAAGGATCGATAAAATTATTGCTTACCGCACCCGAATGATAAAATCCTTCGCCATAGATACGCAGCATATAGCGGGCCGAGTCGGGAACACGCATGGTCTCCACCAAACGCTGTGCGTTGGCTGCTGAAACGCCGCAAAGCCATCCGAACAGAAAAAGAAAAAAAGTAGTCGGCTTCATCATTTGATCACCACATGGTAGTTAAAGTCGCCGGTCAAAAGCAGTTTGATGCGGTAGTGGTCGTAGAGCTGAACGTGTGTGGTCGAAGAAGAAGTTTCGAACACCACTTTCATTAGGATCCGGCTGCTTCGGTAAAGGCTTTCCATTTGCGAAGCGTTGAGTTTGGCCACCACCGAAGAACGGCGGGGTGCAGTTACGATGTGGGATGCATTTGTATAAGCGGCCTCCAGCAAACCCTGCGACACCACCGAGTCGCCTAAATTGCCGTATTGGTCGAGCATATACAACTGTAATTGTGCCCGAAGCGGAAAGCCGTTGTCGGCTTCGATGGTAAATGTGCCTTCGCGGATATGCCCGTTTTCGGTGCTTCCGGCATTGATGGAAAGGGTATCGACCAGGGTAAGCTGGTTGGCGATAAAAGAAAGCGGCAATTCCATACGTAATGCGGCTTCGAAAGTGGAGCTGCGGTACACAAAATCGTTATGTGCCGAGATATTTCCCATAGGATTTATCTGCATATCCAAGCCTACTGTAAACCGATTGGGAAGGTTTTCGACGATCTGATCGATGTTGGAATTGCTCTCGTCGAGACGAATGGTATGCACGGCCGGGTTTATCGTGCCAAAGCCGTTGTGCGTAGCCCGGTTGAGGTTGATGGGGTTTCCTATCGAAGAATGGTTGAGCGCGACCGACAGGCCCGAATGGCTGTTCTCCGACTCGAACTGGTTAAGGGTAATGCGCGCTTCTGCCCCCACGGTATTGCGAAGCGTGAGATCCACATTGATACGATCTATATCAAGGGTACCCGATCGTATTTTCCGGAAGATGCTGAAATCGGCACTTTCTGAAGGAACGCTAAAGCTGCGTGAGCCGAAATACCCTTTGGCAAATGCGGGCACCAGTCCGGTAAAGGTCGAACCCAGAATGATAAAATCGCTGCTGTACACGCGCGTAGGATTGGCATCAGGGGCGAGGGCAATGGTGAAATGGGTGCTGTAAGAATTGTAAGGGCGGTTTGTACCTCGCAGGTTAAGCAGGTAGCCCGAAAGGTCGAAATTTACGGTTACGGTACTTGGGGCAGAGGGGCTGCCCGGCGGCAGGGTGAGCGAAGCGGTAAAAGGCTGTCCGTTGCGTGTAGCTTTGGTCAGCGTGTAGGTAAGCACGGTTTTTTCGGGAATGGTGCTCGACAGGGTTACTACGCATTGTCCGGCATCGAGCAGTGCCTGCGTAAGCTCCACATCGGGTACGGCAAAGTTGTTTTCTTCACTGCGTGAAAAAATAATTTGCCCAGGATTCATGTCGAGGTAAGGAACGATGGAAGGAAGCTGGAAGGTATCGGCTACGGTGGTGTCGGGCAGGTGGATAAGCGAGTCGAGGTCGAGGCGGTAAAGCGTTTCGTCGAATACCAGGGTAACCGATCCGTCGGGATTGACCTGAAGCAGACTGTCGGGTAGCAAATTCTCCAGCCCCAGCGAGCTGCGCAGCACCGGACCCCGGATGTCCATATCCCAGGAAGTGTCTTGCTTACGGCAGCCCCCCAAGAGGGCCGCCAAAGCGGCGATAAGTAGAAGAATGCGGAACACAGTGTAAAAGTCGTTGACCGAAGATACACAATTCACTTATATCCTCTACAAGCGATTTAGGAAGCGGCAACTCAGCGTTCCTGCAGATATTGCTGCTGCTTGCGCTTGTCGTCGGGATTGCCGTATACCGGCGGACAGTCGTTTTTGGGTTTTCGCAGCCAGGCGAAACGTAAACTAAGGAATACCGGGCGGTAACGGCTGCCGAACATAGGATAGGAAGAGCGTCCGTTTTCCCATTCGTAAAAAGAGAGTATAGGCGTTTCCAACGCGGGAATGACAAAAAGGTGATCGCTGAGCTTATAGCCGAAACCCAGCTTGAAATGAAGCTGAGCCATAAAAGCAGAAGGATTGTATGGCGTATGCAGGGCACCCAACGCGCTGTTGTGGCTATAACTTTGCCCACTGATTACACGGTAATCGAGATTGAGTCCCAGGGTGCTTTGCAGAAAAGAATAATCACCTAACTGAATGATGTTGTTGAAATTAAGGTGAGCGGTCACAAAGCTGTGGCTGTAAGTCCCCTCTCCTTCGGTACGCAGCAGCAGGGCCGAATTGCTTTCGGCCATTACCCGCCCGGTATAAGATTCGCGCCCGCGAATTTGCTTAAAAGCCAGCCCGTAATCTATGTAGTTGAAGAGCACGCCGTACCTGAAGATATGGTAACGCCCGGCTTCGAAATACAGCCCAACCCGCCCCGAAGGGTCGGTGGTAGCCCGGTAAAGGGTATCGTTGCCCTTGAAAATGTCTTCTTCGGTATTGAACGGCCGGGTAAAGGTATAGCTCAGCCCCGGGCCAATGTACCAGCCGCTCAGCTTAACCCGCCCGTCGAACGGTACCAGAGCCCTCCGCTGACTGTAGATGGGCTGCGCCGCCGAAGAAAGTGCCAGCAAGGCCAGCACAATTACCACCAGAATCTTTTTCATTGTTTAAAGATACGCAATCGCGTTTCAACCGTTACGACTCTCTACCGCCGATTTTTCCCCGCACTTGTCCACAGGCGTCTCACTTTGGGTGAAAAGGTTTGATTATTCGGCCAATTCGGCTAATTTTGCCCGGCTTTAATTTTAGAGAATATGGCAAGTACCGCAGATTTTAAAAACGGTCTCTGTTTTCGTTACAATAACGATTTGGTGACCATCATCGAATTTCTCCACGTAAAACCCGGTAAAGGTCCCGCTTTTGTGCGTACCAAGCTCAAGAGCCTCAATACCGGTAAATCGTACGACGTAACGTTCAACTCGGGCGTAAAAATAGACGTGGTGCGTGTAGAACGTCGCAATTATCAGTTTTTATTCAAAGACGAGCTGGGTTACCATTTTATGAATACCGACGACTACGAGCAGGTGTTTGTCAATGAGTTTCAAATCAACTCTCCGCAGTTTCTCAAAGACGGCAACGAAGCCGAAATCACCTTCGATACCGACGAAGACCGCGTGATCAGCGTAGAGCTGAAACCTTTCGTAGAGCTCGAAATTACCTATACCGAACCCGGCATCAAAGGCGATACGGTGAACAACACGCTCAAGCGTGCCACTGTAGAGACCGGCGCCGAAGTACGTGTACCCCTCTTTATCAATATCGGCGATAAGGTGAAAATAGATACCCGTACCGGCGATTATATGGAGCGTATCAAATAAATTGTCTGCTCCGTTCCGAAAGTTCATACCCGTTTTACTCCAATAATTTTATCCGAAATGATTACCGCAGAACAAGTACAGAAAGTTAGTGAGCGCCTGGAAGCGTTAAGGGGGTATCTTTGACATCGACAAAAAGTTAGTCGAAATTTCAGAAGAAGAGCTTCGCACGCAGGATCCCTCTTTTTGGGACGATCCCGAAAAAGCCGAAGCCGTTCTCAAAAAAATACGTGAAAAAAAATCATGGACCGACGGATATCTCCGTGGTCGTTCGGAGCTCGATGACCTGCTGGTACTGCTCGATTTCTTTAAAGAAGGCGGCGCTACCGAACAGGAGCTGGATCAGCAATATGCCTTGTTAGCCGGTACGCTCGAAGAGCTTGAGTTCCGCAATATGCTCAGCGCCCCCGAAGACAAGAGCAGCGCAGTGCTTCAGATTACCGCCGGCGCCGGTGGTACCGAAAGCTGCGACTGGGCTTCCATGCTGCTGCGTATGTATCAGATGTGGGCGCAGAAACAGGGCTATAAGCTCAAAGAAATCGATTTTCAGGAAGGTGACGTGGCCGGTGTAAAACAGGCTACTATCGAGATAGAAGGCGATTACGCGTTCGGTAACCTCAAAGGCGAAAACGGGGTGCACCGCTTAGTACGCATCTCTCCGTTCGATTCCAACGCCAAACGCCATACTTCTTTCGTATCGGTCTATGTTTATCCGCTGGTCGAAGACAATATCGACATACACGTCAATCCCTCCGACCTCGAATGGGATACGTTCCGTTCGGGTGGTGCCGGCGGGCAAAACGTGAACAAGGTCGAAACGGCCGTACGCGTACACCACAAGCCTACCGGTATCATCATCAAAAACCAGGAGTCGCGCTCGCAGCACGATAACCGCGCTAAAGCTCTGCAACTGCTTAAGTCGCAGCTCTATGAAATAGAAATGCGCAAACGCCGCGAAGCGGTCGATAAGATCGAAGCCGGAAAGAAAAAAATCGAGTGGGGATCGCAAATCCGCAGCTACGTGCTGCACCCTTACAAGCTCATCAAAGATATGCGCACCGATCACGAAACGTCAGATACCGAAGCGGTGCTCGACGGTAAGCTCGATGAGTTTATCAAAGCCTATCTGATGGAATTCGGAGGTCGTTAAGATGAAAAAAACAATCACCATTTACCATAACCCGCGCTGCTCCAAAAGCCGCGAAACGCTGCAACTGCTACGCGATAACGGGATAGAACCTCAAATTGTGGAGTATCTCAAAGATACACCCGACGAGGAAGAGCTGCGCAAGCTGCTGATGAAGCTGCACCTGCGTCCGACCGACATTCTCCGCACCGGCGAAGCGCTGTATAAGCAGAAGCTCAAAGGACTTAAGCTTACCGACGAAGAATGGATCAGGGTGATGGTCGAAAACCCTTCGCTGATAGAACGGCCTATCGTGGTCAAAGGACACAAAGCGGTGTTGGGTCGTCCGCCCGAAAATGTGCTTGAGCTGCTTTGACCCGACAAACGAATTTACCCCGAGCATACACCTAATTCATAAACCACCACATTTCTTACACTATGGAATACAGGATTGAACACGACACCATGGGCGAGGTAAAAGTACCGGCCGATAAGTATTGGGGTGCCCAGACCGAACGTTCGCGCAACAACTTTCGTATCGGTCCCGAGGCTTCTATGCCCAAAGAAATTATCTACGCGTTTGCCTACCTCAAAAAAGCAGCCGCATACACCAATGCCGATTTGGGTGTGCTGAGTGCCGAAAAACGCGATCTGATTGCACAGGCCTGCGACGAAATTCTGGCTCAAAAGCTCGACGATCAGTTTCCGTTAGTGATCTGGCAAACCGGCTCGGGTACGCAGTCCAACATGAACGTGAACGAAGTGGTGGCTTACCGTGCGCATGTGCTGCAAGGTGGAAAGCTGAGCGACGAAAAAAAAGTGCTGCACCCTAACGACGACGTGAACAAGTCGCAATCGTCTAACGATACTTTCCCTACGGCTATGCACATTGCAGCCTATAAAGCGGCAGTAGAAGTAACGATTCCCGGACTCGAAAAGCTACGCAATACCTTGCAGCGCAAATCGGAAGAATACCGCACTATCGTCAAAACCGGTCGTACGCACCTGATGGACGCTACCCCGCTTACACTCGGACAGGAGTTTTCGGGTTACGTGCAGCAGATCGACAACGGCATCCGCTCCATTAAAAACGCGTTGGAAATGGTGCGTGAGCTGGCCCTCGGCGGCACGGCAGTAGGTACCGGACTCAACACTCCTGCCGGTTACGATGTGCTGGTGGCGAAAAAGATAGCGGAGTTTACCAAACTTCCCTTCGTAACGGCACCTAACAAATTTGAAGCCCTGGCTGCGCACGATGCGATGGTCGAGCTTTCGGGTGCTTTTAAGCGTGTGGCCGTATCGCTCATGAAAATTGCCAACGACATTCGTTTGCTGAGTTCAGGCCCTCGTTGCGGCATCGGCGAGATCATCATTCCCGATAACGAGCCCGGCTCTTCTATCATGCCCGGAAAAGTGAATCCTACCCAGCCCGAAGCGCTTACCATGGTTGCCGCACAGGTGATCGGTAACGACGTGGCGGTATCGATAGGTGGATCGAACGGTCATTTCGAGCTGAATGTGTTCAAACCTGTGATTGCGGCCAACGTGCTGCAGTCGGCTCGTCTTATTGGTGATGCCTGCGTGTCGTTTAACGATAAATGTGCCGAAGGCATTGAACCCAATCACGACGTGATCACACAGCATCTCGAAAATTCGCTCATGCTCGTGACCGCGCTTAACCCGCATATCGGCTATGAAAATGCCGCTAAAATTGCAAAGAAAGCCCACAAAGAAAATAAAACCCTTCGCGAAGCCGCTATCGAACTCGGACTGCTCAACGATGCGCAGTTTACCGAATGGGTACGCCCCGGCGACATGGTGGGCAGCCTGAAATAACTCCAATACACCGATCAGATACCGGGGATCGGCCGATACCCCGGTATTTTTTTGGAACAGGTCGATTAAATTCGTATTTTTGTACGTATTTAAGTACTTAAACAAGTTTTTATGTTGGCGACCAATTACAGTGAATTCAGAGCGGGATTGAAAAAATTTCTCGACAGGGTGGAGCATGATAATGAGACGCTCATCATCAAGCGGAGTACGGGTAAAGGCACCGTACTTATTTCGCTCGAGGAATACAATTCTTTGCTCGAAACGGTGCATCTGCTGGGTTCAAAAGCCAATGCGGATCGCCTGCGTGAATCGATCGCGCAAATGAAAGCCGGTCAGATTGAAGTACAGCGCTTAGGTGAAGAGTGATGCGTATCGTGTTTTCTAAAAATGCCTGGGAAGATTACACTTCGTGGCTGAATGAGGATAAAAAAATGCTGCGCAAAATCAATGAGCTGCTCGCTGAAATTCAGCGTACGCCTTTCGAAGGCAAGGGTAAGCCCGAACCCTTGAAGTACGAATTGAGCGGAATGTGGTCGCGGCGTATTGATCGTGAACACCGTTTGGTGTATCAGGTTTCCGGTTCCGATCTGCTGATTTATGCCTGTCGTTATCATTACTGAAAAGGTCTTTCTTTTTTTTAATTTAATGTGAACTCTATTCCATGATTCTCTACAATGTAACCGTCAATATCGACTACGAAGTGCAAGACGAATGGCTGCGCTGGATGCGCGAAGTGCATATTCCCGAAGTGATGGCTACGGGACTTTTTACCGAACACAAGTTCTGCCGTATTTTGGCCGAAGAACAGGGCGGTGCTTCGTACTCCATCCAATATTTCTGTAAAGACCGCGATACTTATGATCTGTACCAAAGTGTATTTGCCCCTGCCTTGCAGAAAAAACACAGCGATCGCTACGAAGGAAAATTTGTCGCTTTCCGTACCCTGCTCGAAGTATTGTAAACTCCCGAAAACCCTGTTCCGATGAGTGTCCGTCCCAAGAAACATTTAGGTCAGCATTTTTTGCACGATAAAAACATTGCGCAGAAAGTAGCCGAAACGCTTACCGGTTACGGAGGGTATAAAAAAGTGCTCGAAATAGGACCGGGTACCGGAGCACTGACCCGTTTTTTGCTGGAAAGAAAGGATGTGGAAACTTCCGTAATAGAAGTGGATTCCGAATCGGTCGAATACCTGCAAGCGCATTTCCCGCAATTGGGCGAACGCATTTATTTCCGCGATTTTTTGCATACGCCGCTCCACGAATTGTTCGACGAGCCTTTTGCCGTGACCGGTAATTTTCCCTACAATATTTCTTCACAAATCGTATTCAAAGTACTCGAAAACCGCGACAGGATTCCCGAAATGACGGGAATGTTTCAGCGCGAAGTGGCCTTGCGTATCGCCGAAAAACCCGGTTCGCGCACCTACGGAATTTTGAGCGTATTGACACAGGCTTTTTACCGGGTCGAATACCTTTTTACGGTAGCCGAAACGGTGTTCCTGCCTCCGCCCAAGGTCAAATCGGCCGTGATACGGCTCCAGCGTCGTACCGATTATACGCTGCCCTGCAACGAGGCTTTGTTTTTTCGGGTGGTCAAAACCTGCTTTAACCAGCGGCGTAAAACGATACGCAATTCGATTCGCTCGCTGAATCCTTCGGGCGCCGTGCATCCGCTGTTTGAGAAACGACCCGAACAATTAGGTGTCGAAGAGTTTGCCGCGCTTACCTCCTGGCTGGAAACACTTTCGCCGGTAGCAAAATAGGCTGGTGCCATACAATTTTTTACCTTTGCCCGGCAGCACTTATCCCGTATGCAGGAGCTTACTAAAGAGACCATCCAACAGATTCGCGAAGCCATTGATCGTGGCAACGACGGATTTATTACCACGGTGCTGGCCGACCTGTATCCGGTGGATATTGCTGAAATTATACATCGGCTCAGTCTCGACGACGGCAAATATCTTTTTAAGCTGCTCGAGCAGGAACAAGCCGCCGATACGCTGCTGGAACTTGACGAAGATGTGCGCGAAGCGCTGTTAGAATCGCTTACCACCAAAGAGATTGCCGCTCACCTCGACCAAATGGATTCGGACGATGCGGCCGACGTGGTAGCCGAGCTTCCCGAAGAAAAGCAACGCGAGGTAATTTCACAGATTACCGATAAAGAGCAGGTAAGCGATATCGAATACCTGCTCAATTACGACGAAGAGACCGCCGGAGCCCTTATGGCCCGCGAATACATCAAAGCCGGGATCAACTGGCCCGTTGATCGTTGCATTGTAGAGCTTCGTAGGCAAGCGCAGGAGGTGGAGCACGTATATACTATTTATGTGGTGGACGACGAAGGGAAGCTCGTAGGATTGCTCTCGCTCAAATCGCTGCTGGTGGCTTCGCCCAAGACACTGATTCGCGATCTCTATACTTCCAATGTAAAATATGTAAGGGCTACGCAGCCTAAAGAAGAGGCAGCCAAGCTCATGGAAAAATACGACCTGGTGGTGCTGCCTGTGGTCGATGAGGAAGGACACTTGCTCGGACGTATCACCATCGACGATGTGGTAGATGTCATTAAAGAAGAAGCCGAACGCGATTACCAGCTTGCTTCGGGGCTTTCGGAGAAAGTAGAATCCGACGACTCGGTATGGGTCATCTCCCGCGCACGGCTGCCCTGGCTGCTGATAGCCATGTTGGGCGGAATTTTAGGATCGCGGGTGATCGCCAATTTTGAATATCAGATTCAACTTTTCCCCGAGATGGCGATTTTTATTCCGCTCATTGCGGCAATGGGAGGTAACGTAGGTATCCAGTCGTCGGCTATCGTGGTGCAAGGATTGGCCGGTAGCTCGGGCTTTAGACCCGGTATGGCCAGCCGCTTGTTTAAAGAATTATTGGTAGGACTCGTGAACGGACTTATCTGCGCATCGGTGATATTAGGCTACAATATTCTGGTGAGCGATTCGATTAACCTGAGTCTGACCGTGAGCCTGTCGCTGCTTACGGTAATTATTTTTGCGGCCGTGTTTGGCACCTTTGTGCCTTTGCTGCTCCATAAATACAAGATCGATCCGGCTTTGGCGACCGGGCCGTTTATTACCACGACCAACGATATTCTCGGTGCTTTTATTTATTTTACCGTAGGACACATGCTCTATCATTGAGCGAAATAAGGGTTTTCCGACTACGTTAACATGAAGCGTATGAAAGTAATGTTCATCGATACCGTTCATCCTGTGCTGAGGGAAATGTTAGAGGCGCGAGGTCTGCGTTGTGTCATGCACCATACGACCACTCCCCGCGAGATCGAGCAGCTTATTCACAATTACGACGGTATCGTGATCCGCAGCCGCATTCGGCTCGACAAACACTTTCTTTCCAAAGCGTCTTCGCTGAAATTTATTGCGCGTTCGGGTGCCGGCATGGAAAACATCGATCTGGAGTATTGCCGGCAGCGTGGTATTGCTTGTTTCAATTCGCCCGAAGGCAACCGCGATGCGGTGGGCGAGCAGGTTATCGGAATGTTGCTCGGGCTGTTCAACAATCTGCAGCGCGCCGATAGGCAGGTGCGGCAAGGCATTTGGGATCGGGAGCACAACCGGGGTTTCGAGCTATCGGGCAAAACCGTAGGCATTATCGGTTTCGGATACATGGGCAGCGCCTTGGCGGCCAAGCTTACGGGTTTCGGGTGCCGTATTTTGGCGTACGACAAGTACAAAAGCGGTTTTGCCACTTCGGTGGTCGAAGAGGCCGATTTAGCACAGTTGCAAGACGAGGCCGATATCGTAAGCCTTCATTTGCCGCTTACCGAAGAGACCCGTTTTTATGTGGACAACGCTTTTATTGACCGTATGAAAAAGCCCTTTTATTTGGTCAATACCGCCCGCGGCCAGCATGTACATACCCTTTCGCTGGTCGAAGGGTTGAAATCGGGCAAGATAAGAGGAGCCTGTCTCGACGTGCTCGAATATGAAAATCATTCCTTTGAACACCTCGATCCTACACAGCTTCCGGAGGCGTTTACTTACCTGCTCGAATCGGATAAGGTGATGTTATCGCCGCATATCGCCGGCTGGACTTACGAATCGTATTACAAGCTCTCTTCTTATCTGGCCGAAAAAATCATCGGGCATTTTGAGTTGTAAAGTAAGAATGGCTAAACGGATATAGATCTTCAACGCTTAAAAAAAGATAGAATGACTTTTTTGTATAAGCGCTTTTATGTCAAAACATCTATTCTTTTAATCGATATTTAAAATCAATTTCGTTCTTGTCCAGCTCGACCATTTTTTGAAAAGTGGCTGTCAAAATAGCTACAGCCAGAAAAGCGGCTTGATAAAGATTTTCTTGATACTCTTCTTCATTTTCGTCCTCAAATTCGTAATGATTTGGTGGGATTTCTAAATCGCCATGTATAAGTCTTGAACGAAACTCATACATCTTTGTCAATTTCTTTTTATAATCAGAAATCTCGCCCAATAAAACTTGCGTCTTATTGAAAATCTGATTAGATAACCCTTCTTTACCTTTGCAAAAAAGAGCTTCAATCCCTATTAGAGACCAAAACAAATCGAATGTAATTCCCAAAGAGTTTTCTTTGAATAGATGCGTAAATGCGTTCAACGCTCTTTCAGTAGGGTTTTGGCTATGTCGTTCAAAACTGAAGTTATATTTATTGAACCAATTCCAAACATCGGTGAATTTTAAATTGGAATATTTTGGCCATTTCATTTCTAGAACATCGTCTAAACTTTCCCTATGAATACTGATGATAGGATGAAAATAACTTTCTATTTTTTTATTTACCCATATCTCGCCTGTACTTGTTTTTATTATTCCTGGCTTTGCAATATTTGTAAGTACCAGAAAATAATAGATTTTTGATCGCAATTCAGCGATGAAGTTCATTTTGAAGAGTTGTTCTTGTTCTTCGCTTGTTAAACGAAGGTTGTCTTCAGATTCTGCGAAGAACTCTTTATATCTGTTTGGAATAACTACATGAAACACTAATGCATCTAAAGGTAAATGATGTTTTTCTATCTTTGGATGAAAGTCTTTTGTTAAGGAAATTTTAGGTTTAAGCTTTCCTATAACAGGGAAATCAAATTCTATTTTTCCGTCTAAACTTAGAATTTCTTTGATCCCATTCCTGAAATATTTCGCCCATTGTTTTTCCGGCTTATAAAGAGGAATAATCGGAATTTTTATTTCAATACTGAGTGCATTTTTCATAATAGTTTATATTCTAGTTTATATTAAAACATATAATGATCGTTTTTATAACGATAAAATCTTTGCGTGTTTGATAATGGCTTTGACCTTCAGTGTTTTACTCCCTATTCCGGCTGTCGATAAACAGAGTGACGGGTCCGTTGTTGACGAGGTTCACCTGCATATCGGCACCGAAAACACCTTTGGCAACGGGCTTACCTAATTCTTTTTCAAGCTGTTCCAAAAAATTCTCATAAAGCGGTACCGCCTGTTCGGGACGCGCCGCACGGATATACGAAGGACGGTTGCCTTTGCGCGTGCTGGCATGAAGGGTAAATTGACTTACGACTAAAATATCGCCTCCGGTATCGGCCAGTGAAAGGTTCATTACTCCGTTTTCGTCGTTAAAGATGCGCAGCCTGATCAGCTTACCGCAAATCCATTCTATATCTTCAAAAGTGTCGGGCTCTTCAAAACCGACCAGCACGAGTAGGCCCGAGCCGATGCTTCCGGTAGGTGTTCCGTCGGCAATCACCGAAGCGCTGCTTACCCGTTGTACCAGTACCCGCATAATTAGGGAGTGAGGCTGCTTTGTTCGGTCACGCTGATCTGATACAGCCAGGGCCAGTTTTTGCCGGTCACAAACAGCCGTTTTGTCTTTTCGTCCCACGCAATACCGTTAAGCACGTCTATCGTAGGATGTCGGTCGCTGGGATTGAGCAGCCCGCGCATATCGACCAGTCCGTTGAGCTTTCCGCTGCCCGGATCAATTCGTGCAATGTAATCGGATTGGTACAGGTTGGCCCATATTTCACCGTTAATATATTCCAGTTCGTTGAGCAGACTCACCGTTCCACGATGATCATACACTTCGAGGGTATCGGTAAAACGAAAAGTTTGCGGGTCGATAAAAAACAAGCGATGCGTGCCGTCGCTCATAATAAGTTCCTTCCCGTTGTGGGTAATGCCCCATCCTTCGGTAGGATAAGTAAATTCCGCAATTTTCTCGAACTTGTCTTTTTGGTACACAAATCCTTTGTTGGAACGGTACGTAAGCTGGTAAATTTTATCGTCGAGAATGGTGACACCTTCGCCGAAATAGCGGTTCTCGAGCGCGATTTTACGAATTACCTGTCCGTTAAAAAGGTTCAGCATACGCAGCTCCGATTTACCCTCAAGCCCCGTGCCTTCGTAAAGAATACCGTTTTCGATAACCAATCCCTGGGTATAAGCCTGCCGATCGTGCGGGATACGGCTTACTACCTGATAGCTGTAACGTGCGGGCGCTTGCGCGGCAATGACAATGAAAGAAGAGTGTTGCTGCTCGGTTTTCCCGTTTACTTTTACTTCGGCGCGGATAGTGTGTGTACCCATTTTTGCCTGCAGATCCTGCCACAGGAAAGAATAGGAGTCCTGCTGCTCGGTAGCGGTAAACACAAGGTTACCATCTACCAGTATGCGTACCGACTCAAATTCGGAAGGCGTTTCGCGCAGAGCCACCTCTATGCGCAGGCTGTCTCCGGCTCTGATTGCTTGTCCACCGACCGGCTGACGAATATAGCTCAGCGAAGTGCTTTGAATGACAGAGGGCGGGTTTACCAACCGGGGCTTTTCATTTTCGCAAGAAACAAGTGCGAATACACCTGCCAGTAAAAGAAATAGGTAACGCATTACGAAAGGAGGTTTTTACAAAACTAATCAAACCGCTATAAAGCCGGATTTTATTTTTCAGAAATGTAAAAAGCAGCAACGCTTTCTGGCTAAATCGTTTTGTTTGGGCTCTACTTCGCTCAATACGGCGGCATGACCATTTTCTCGGAACGGTAGATCGGGATATGAAATCGCAGCGATACGGTATGCCGGTTGGCAGGAATAGGCTCGATAGGCTGTATCAAGCGGAATGTATAACCATAAGTCAGCGAAAACCAGCCCGGACCGATACCCAGCATAGGTCTTATTCCCAGGTTATACCGGTTAAAATCGGTATAGCTCAGTGCCGAAATGCCCATTGTAAAGAACGTACCGGCGCTGCTGGTTGCAGTGAGTGTAAAACCGCTGCGTTGTTGGAAAGGGTTGTATTCTACCCCCGCCGAAAGGGATTGGTACGAAGCGCTAAATGCACAGCCGTTGGGATTGTTTTCGCGACTCAGCGAAATGCCGGCCTCGAAAAATGAATAGTTGCCCTGGTGCATACCCACTACCACATTCACCCGGTTTTCTTTCTTTATGCAGCCCTCGAAACAGGGAATAGTAGCCCGGGTTTGCAAAGTGCTTAGCAGCAATACAATCCCTAACAAGAGGCGTGAATAGATGGCGTAACGCATAGCGATGCTTTAGTCCTAAAGGGGTGGAGCCAAAGCTTTTTCCATAAAATAAGCGAAAAGGTATTTCTGTTTTTTTCGTTTCGCTGCCGTGATTCTCTTTTTAGTGTTAGCTTTATCGGACTAAAAACTGTGTGCGTGCTGAACCGATTGTTTCGTTTTACCGGGTACCTGGCCCTTGCCGGATTTATCGCTATCCTGTTGCTTTTCTATCTCCAAAAAGCGGGTTATGGACAGATCAAGCTATGGCTTACCTGCCTTACGATAGCGGTAGCCGCTTTTGTCTTTGTGCAATGTACACGCAATCAGCGCAAGCCGCTGCCGACCTTGTTCAGGGCTATTGGCTGGTTTGTGTTGTTGGCTGCGCTCGCCGGGGTACTCATGATTTATGAATGGATACCCGCACATAAGGGGTGGACAGTAGTGAATAGTGTGTTTGTGGCCGGACTTTTTGCCGCTCAGCTTGCCATTTTGTTTGAGCTGAAGCGGAGCCACGACTTTTTCCGTTTCCTGCATATACTTTTTACGGTTGTCGCTTTCGGAGTTACCGTAGCGGTAGTATGCGCTTCTCCGATTCCGGCATGGCTGCTTTTCCCTGCGCTGGTGCTCAATTTCTGCACGGCATCGCTGGTGCTTTTTACCGGTAAAAAATAGCTTCGGGTTTTTATTTTTTTTCCCAAACCCAATTGTCGCTATATAGCGTTTTTAGTGCAGCGCTAAGCGATAAAGCTTCTTCTTTATGTGTAAAAGCGCCTGCTACCGCATAATAAAAAGAGCTGTTTTGGTTTTCTATTACCTCACTTTTATACCCTTTTTTCGATAAATCCTGTGCTTGCTTTTCCGCATTTTGACGCTCGCGGAAGCTGCCCGTTACTACATAAAATCGATCCGAAGCAGAAGGGATTTCAGTCTTTTCGGTAAATATATTTTGTTCTTCGACAGGTTTTTGTACCCTCGGTTCGGTGTATCCTTGTCCGGATAAAGTCAGTGTTTTTTCCCATAGCGAAAGATGCCGAGACCAAACATCCGCCATTTCCTGAAATTTCTGCTGTAAAATGCGGATACTGCCTGCGAAAAATCTTTCGCGGTAATAGTTGTCCTCAAAAACCATCAAATCGCCCGAATAGCAAGCTACCCATATTTCGCCCGAATGCGCCGCAAAAGTAATTCCGATAGGCCGCGAAGAGGTTTTTACTGTTTCGACAAGCCTGAACTCGGGCAGTCTGATTTTCGATACGGTGCCCGAATGATAGTTTACGGTGTATAAAAATTGATTATCGTTCGAAAGCACCATGCTTCGCGGTGTGCCGCCCGCTTCTATTTTTCGGATTTCGAGCGTATGCAGATTGACCTGTGCCAGCTTGTTTTCCTGATTCAGCGATACATACAGCAAGGAGTCGCGCGTGTCGAGACAAAGATGGCGGGGCGCACGACCTACCGAAAGCAGCGAAGAAACTGTAAAATCGTGCAGGTCGAGACGTAGTATGCGCGAATCGCCCATCAGTGCTATATACGCATAACGGCTGCGCGAATCGATAGCAATACCTCTCGGAAAACGACCCGCAGGTACCCGTTTTATTTCTTTTTCTGTGTGCAGATCGATAATGCTGAGGTTGGCGCTGCTCCAGTTGCTTACCAGGAGGTAACGGTCGTCCGGACTTACGGCCAGGTATTTCGGTACGCTACCGGTACGGATCACTTTTTCGATGGCAAAAGTGCGGGTGTTGATCTTATAGACAAAGCTTTCGTCGTAAGTATTGCCGCTGCAGTCGTCGCAACCGGGGTTGGTAAAGCCTTCGCCTTCCATTTGGTAATTGCTTACCCAGGCGTATTGTCCGTCGTGCGAAAACGCACATTCTACCGGGGCACCGCGATAGCTGCCGCTGTATTCTTTAAATCCGTAACGGCTCAGATCCACTTTGTCGGGAATGGTGTTTACCAGCTTGTAGTCGCTGTCGTACACCGTGATGCTGTGGTTGTACATCATGTTTTGTGCAAAAAACAAACCCTTGCCGTTGTGTACTACCGACTTGGGACTCAGCTTACCGCGAATCACGGTTTTCAATACGAGCGTAGTATCGGCGGCTTGCAGCGAGAGAAAAGGACTGAAGCCACACAAAAGTAAAAGCAGATAGAAACGAAGCGTGCGCATAAAAATCGGTTTTACAGGCAAAAGACTTGCGAATAGGACGAACGGTTTGCGTAATCCTTCCAAAAAAGCCAACTTTGTCTGACGCTCACAGTTAACATTAGTGTATGAAAAAAATAGTGCTGTTTCTTTTTTGCTGCTTTACCGTTTTTTCGGTTCGCGCCGACGAAGGTATGTGGATTCCTTCATTACTCAAAAAATTGAATGAATCTGATTTACAGACAAAAGGATTGAAAATAAGCGTAGAAGACATCTATTCGGTGAACCGTTCCAGCCTGAAAGACGCCATTGTGCATTTTGGCGGCGGTTGTACCGCCGAGGTGATTTCTTACGAAGGATTGATTCTTACCAATCACCATTGCGGATACGGTCAAATTCAGGCGCACAGCTCGGTCGAAAAAGACTACCTCAAAAACGGATTTTGGGCCATGAACCGTGGCGAAGAGCTGGCTAATCCCGGGCTTACCGCTACGTTTATCATTCGTATGGAAGACGTGACCCAACACGTCAAATCGACCGGGCCGGCGCAGCAACAGGCGCGCATTGCCGAATTGATTGCCGAGGCAGAAAAAGGTACCCATTACAAAGCGGAAGTAAAACCCTTTAATTATGGCAACAGCTTTTTTCTGCTGGTCACCGAAACCTTTCGCGATGTAAGGCTGGTAGGTGCTCCACCCTCTGCCATCGGCAAATTTGGGGGCGATACCGACAACTGGATGTGGCCCCGCCATACCGGCGATTTCAGCCTGTTTCGTATTTATGCGGATAAAAACAATAACCCGGCCGATTATTCGCCCGACAATGTGCCTTTTACGCCCCGTTATTCGCTGCCCGTATCGCTGGTTGATGTCAACGAAAACGATTTTACCATGGTGTTCGGCTTTCCCGGACGCACCGAGCAGTTTCTCTCTTCGGCGGCGGTAAATTATATCGTTAACCAATCCAATCCGGCGAAAATCAAGATGCGCGAAACGGCTCTTTCCATTATTGATGCCGATATGCGTTCGTCGGATAAGATCCGTATTCAGTACGCCGCCAAGCAGGCACGTATCAGCAATGCCTGGAAAAAATGGATCGGCGAAACCCGCGGATTAAAACGGCTCAACGCTATCGAAAAAAAGGAGGCACTCGAAAAAGAGTACGTACGCCTTGCGGCCAATACCCCCGAAACCAAAGAGAAATACGCCGATCTGCCAGCCACATTTGCACGTATTTATGACGAATTAGCTTCCTACGGATTGGCACACGATTATTTCACCGAATTTATTTATTCGGGCCCCGAGTTTATTCGTTATGCGCAGTCGTTCGAAAATTTAGTCGATAATTTCAGCGCCTTGTCGAAAGACAAAAAAGAGCAGGCCGCCATTGATAAGTTAAAATCTTCGACGGCTTCTTATTTTAAAAACTATAATCCTGCTACCGACCGTAAGCTTTTTGCCACGCTTTTTCCGCTTTACCTCGAAGGCACTCCCGAAAACTTGCGTCCCGATTACCTGAGCGAGCTTCAGAAGAAATACAAAGGCAACTGGAAGCTGCTGGCCGATGTGATTTTTGAAAAATCGTGGCTCACTGATCCGAAACGCGCCGATCAGTTGCTCTCCAAATCGGGTAGCGCATTGGTGTCGGCCCTGAAAAAAGATCCGGCTTACCTGTTTATGAAGGGTGTGTACGAAGGGTACCGCAGCAAAGTAAATAGCCGTTACCTCGCGCTTACCCGACAGGCTACCGCTTTGATGACCGCTTATGTCGAAGGGATGATGACCCTTATGCCCGACAAACGGTACTGGTTTGATGCCAACAGTACGCTGCGTCTTACTTACGGAAAAGCCGAAGGTTCGGTGCCCCGCGACGGAATGACTTATACCTATTACACGACCCTTTCGGGTGTATTGGAGAAATATGTCCCCGGCGACGAAGAATTTGATCTTCCGGCCCGGCTAATTGAGCTGGAGCAAAATAAAGACTACGGTATTTACGGAACCGACGGCGAGCTTCGTGTCTGCTTTACCGCTTCGAACCACACTACGGGAGGCAACTCGGGCAGTCCGGTGATAGATGCCAACGGCTATCTTATCGGGATAAATTTTGACCGTACCTGGGAAAGCACCATGAGCGACATCATGTTCGATCCGGAGCAATGCCGCAATATCGCGGTCGATATGCGTTACATTCTTTTTATCATCGATAAATTTGCGGGCGCAGGTCATTTGTTGCAGGAAATGGATCTGATTACGGCCGAAAAAGCAGCCCAACGGACCGAACAAAAACATGCGGCACAAATTGTGGAGCTTACGAATCAACTGAGTCAGCGCCCCGACGAAGTAAACCTGCTGCTGCAACGTGCCGAAAATTATACTGCGCTAAAGATGTACAGAGATGCTATGCTCGATGTGCAGGCCGCGCTGAAAGCGCAGCCGAAAAACAGCCGCGCGTTCCAATTGGGCACCGAGGTTTACCTGGCACAAAATCAGTCCGAAGAAGCCCTCAAGCTGGTCGATCGTTGGCTGGCACTGAATGCTTCGGATGCAGCCGCCATTTTACAAAAAGGAAACGCGCTCGCCGCCCTGAAACGCTACGATGAAGCCGTGCAGCACTATACCCGTTATATTTCCCTTCGTCAGGGCGATGCACAGGGGTATTACAAGCGCGGATTAAGCTATTACTACCAGTCGAAATCTGACGAAGCCTGGGCTGATTTTGAAAAAGCCGAAAGACTGGGGGGCTTAAGAATATTAGAGGCGCGGACTATTTACAAAATTGAAAAAAGCTCACAGCCCTGAAACGCTGAAGCTTCCGCCGATTTTGAAAAAGCCGAAAGCCTGAGTATGCCTTCCGCGACTGGGCTTACACGCGAGCTTTGCCGGTAAGTTTGAGAAAGAAAATACAGCGGTGTTAACCCCCCGGGTATTTTTTTCGATTTAACATTTTCGCACAGGACGAATGCTTAATTTTACAGTAAGCCTTCTCCTCAATGAAACATTTCTACCTTTCTTTTTTCGTGTGGCTACTGGTAAGCAGCGCCGTAGCGCAAACCCGAACCACCGTTGCCAATGGCAATGCGACCAATCCGCTTACCTGGGATTGTACCTGCATTCCTTTACCGGGGCAAACGATTGTAGTCAATCACCAATTGGTGCTCGACAACGATTTTGCATACAGCAGCGGCTCCATTACTGTGAACGCCGGTGCTTCTATAACAGGCAATTCTTCGGTGCGCGGTTTGGCTGTGAACGGCGGTTTTTTCCTGAATCGGGGTACGGTGCAGGTCGCAAACCTGTATCATGGAGCGGGCAGTTTTACCAACGAAGGCGTGATCACTATCGCCAACTATTTCGGTGTGGATAATGCTGCTGTTGCGCAGAATCAGGGAATGCTTACGGTAAACGATTCGCTGCTGATCAACAGCGGAGCCACGCTCAATAACAGTGGCACTATTCAGGCATTGGTGACGGCCAATGCAGGAACGTTTACCAGCACCGGAAACGTCGATGCCGATTATTTCTGGACTTCGGGTACGGTAAATTACAATTCAGGCACTTTTGCGGCGACCAACCTCTATAACGCCGGCGTGTTTCATAGCCATGCTCCACTTTCCGTAGCGAACGATTTGTATAACGCGGAAGATTTTATGAATCACCACGATTTGCATATCGGTCATTCGCTCTACATCGGCGACAGTACCGGAGGTCCGGCGCATTTTACCAACGACGGACTCGTGTCAGTCGCGCAGGATTTGTACAATTCCCGTACCCTCGATGGCAGCGGGCGGATTTGTGTAGGGCAGCAAACGGTGAATTCGGGCACCATTTCGGGCACGCTTGATATCTGTGATTTAACCGGAGGTAGCATCGATCTCAACTCGGGAACCATCGCCGGAACGGTTACATTTTGCGCGGTTTCCTGCGCGGTAAGTACCGACGAAATTCGTGCCGATCAGCAGGTGCTCGTGTATCCCAATCCGTTTACCAACCGTTTTGAAATTCGCACCGAAAAAATGCAAAGCTACAACCTGATACTTGTCAACGCGACCGGACAGCAGGTGCTGGATACCACTTTTTATGCCGATCGCCTTGTGCTCGATGCATCACGTCTTCCCGAAGGCGTGTATTTTTATCGGCTCACTGTGGAATCGGGCCGGCTTGTAAATACCGGGCGACTTATCAAACATTGATAAAAAGGTAGGATCACTTTTTCTTTTCGCAAAAAATAGCTCCTATACTTGACTTTGATTGAAAATAAATGTTATTTTGACAGAAATTCAGTCGGAAGCTGACAAAAATTCAATCAATGTTTTTTGCTTCTAATCTTAAATTGCTCCGCCTTCGTCGTGAATCTTCGCAGGAAGAGCTCTCCGGAAAGCTGGAGATCACGCGTTCTTCACTCAGCGGATATGAAAACGGTACGGCCGAGCCCAACTTCGGGACGCTTATCCGCATTTCCAATTTTTTCAACGTATCGATAGATAAGCTGCTGAAGTTTGACCTGTCCACCTTATCCGAAGGGCCGCTCAGTGAAATCGAAAAGGGCTACGATATTGACATATCGGGCAACCGGCTTCGTGTGCTGGCTACCACGGTCGATGAGCACGATGTGGAAAATATCGAGCTGGTGCCCGAAAAAGCACGGGCGGGCTACATGGCCGGCTATGCCGATCCCGATTTTATTAAAGTGCTGCCTACCTTTCGACTCCCCTTTCTTTCGCGCGATAAAAAATACCGCACCTTCACCATTTCGGGCGATTCTATGCCGCCTGTAGCCCATGGCTCGTACGTTACCGGCGAATACGTGCAGAACTGGAATACGCTCAAAAGCGGGTATCCCTATATTTTGGTGACCAAAGACGAAGGTATTGTCTTTAAGATCGTGTACAATAAAATCCGCGAGCAGAAATCACTTCAATTGGTATCGACCAATCCGGTGTACGAACCTTATGAGGTCGATATCCGCGATGTGATCGAAATCTGGAAGTTTGTCAACTTTATCAGTAACGAGCTGCCCGATTCGAAGGTGGATAAGGAAGACCTCACTTCGGTAGTGCTCAATCTGCAACGCGAAGTAAGGCAGATTAAAAACGTGCTGCGCGAAAAGCGTTGAGTATGCTGCTTACAGGAATTTGGCGTGCTTGCCCCCCTGGTTAAACAGCAGTCCGTTGAGATCGCGATAGCGCAACGAGATTTCAAATCCGCCGCGCGCCTGTGAATAAGGCGTAAGCGAAGAAATATTCACATCGTACGATACGCCGATGGCGTAATCTGCAAACTCGTACAGAATGACCGGATAGATGGCATCTTTTACACGGTAATGTGCCCCCACCGAAATAGCCATTCCCCTTTTATAGCCGGTAAACTGCGATTCGCTTTTTAACCCGTAACGCAGCATTACACCCGCATTAATTTCTTGCAGAGAACCTTGCCTCCAATAAGAAAATAAAGGCTGTATAGATACGTTCGATTTGCCTGTAGCTAAATTCATGCGCAGAAAACCGTTGTAACGTATGCGTGTGGGGTCGCTTCCCTGAAAAGCCTGATTAGGACGGTTAAGGTGAAACACACCGGCGCCGAGCGTCATACCGAAACTTTCCTGACGCGTAAAATTATTCGTAATGCCACGGATAATCCAGGCGGCACCTACACCTATATCGGCAAAAGAGCGGCTTAACGAACCATGCGTTTCGCCCGAAGCAAGCGCGGCATCGTAACGTACGCCGTTAAACTGGCTGTCCCAGCTTACGTCGTTGAGGTTGATGCTTCGCTGGTTTAAGGCACCTTGCACGCCAATGCTGATAAGCTGATTGCGGGAAATTTTCAACACCGACGAAAGACTGCCGCCGATGTTCAATTTTGCCAGACCTGCCTCGCCCGCGCGATCGTGATACACATTGAGTCCGCCACCGAGGTACACGTTTTTGTCGCGCCGATTCTGAAAGGGCATATCGAAAGAAGCACCCATGGTTTGGAAGGCTTTCCCAAAAGAACCCCATTGACTCCGGTAATTCAGGTTGGCCCGTGCGTAAGATGCATCGGTACCGGCCAGGGCGGGACTTAGGTTAAGCGGCGATTCCCAGTATTGAGAAAAGTGAATATCCTGTGCCTGTATAGTGGTGGCAGGAAGAAGAAACAGAAGCAATACAAATTTTTTCATAGCCCGGTCTTAACGGTAAAGCGTTACGTTGCCTTTGTGCTCGAAAGGATCTCCGTTCAGGTATCTTCCATCGAGCGTGTAGATGAATACCCCGTTGTTCAGCGCTTTTCCTTTGTAAGTTCCGTCCCATCCATGTTGCGCATCGGAAGAATGGAAAATAAGTTCGCCCCAGCGGTCATACAGTTTAAATTCAAAAGAATGAATACCGGTACCTCTTACAAAAAGAATGTCGTTATGCCCGTCGCCGTTGGGAGAAAAAGCATCCGGCACAAAGAAAGAAAACAAGGCATCGACCGTGACAGTAACAATGTCGCTTGAGCGACATCCATTGGCATCGGTAACGGTCACCACGTAAGTGGTGGTGTTTAACGGAGAGGCGTAAGGGCTGCCGCAATTCACACAGCTCAGTCCGGTAGAAGGAGACCAGTGATAGGAAGTGCCTCCCGAGGCGCTAAGTGTAGTACCCGACCCCACGCTGATGCTTACATCGGATCCGGCATGGGCTATCGGCAGTGGGTTGACGGTAACGACAACCGAGGCATTATCGCTGCCGCAACTGTTGCTGACGCTTACCGAAAGGGGAGTGGTGCCCGTAGGCGTAAGGCTGATACTTGCGGTGGTTTCACCGCTGCTCCAGAGGTAGTTGCTGCCTCCGCTCGCGGTGAGCGTAGTGCTTTCGCCCGCACAAAGGAAGGTGTTACCGCTGATTACCGCTACAGGCAGCGGTGTTACGCTTATGGTAATGCTTTCGGTTGCATCGCAGGTTCCGTCCGAGATAATAACGCTGTAGGGTTGCGTAGTAGTGGGCGATACGGTAATGGTAGCGCCCGACTGTCCGTTGCTCCAGGTGTAAGTGCTGCCTCCCGAAGCGGTTAGGGTAGTGGACTGTCCTTCACAAATGCTGTTGGTGCCGGTAAGGCTGGTGTTGAGAGGCGGTGGTTCGGTCAGCGAAATGCTGTTAGTAGCCGTACAGTTAGCACCGTCGGTAACCGTTACGGTGTAGGTTCCGCCACCGAGATTGTCGTAAAGTGCCGAGGCCGGCCCTCCCGTCCATTGATAGCTATAGCCTCCTGTTCCTGCACTTGCCGAAGCAGTGACACTTCCGTCGGTATAGCCGTTACAGGTGGGATTTACGGGAGTAAGCGTAAGTACAGGTGCCGACGAAGCATTGACGATGTGAGGTCCCGAGGTGGTGATGCACCCGTCGCCATCAGTTACTTCAAGGGTGTAACTGTCGGCCGATAAGTCTGTGGCATTTGGTCCTGAGGAAGGAGCTCCATTCCAGGTGTAAGTATAAGGTGAGGTGCCTCCGCCTACCTGAATACCGGTGATGCTTCCGTTATCTTCTCCGCAGGAAGTATGGGTAAGGGTCATGTTTGTTACATCGATAGTGGCGCCGCCGGTGGGATTTACGGTAAAAGGTCCGGCGCTGACCGTACATCCTGCGGCATCGGTTACTTCAAGTGTGTAGTTTGCGGCTGCCAGCCCGTTTGTGTCGGCATCCGACGAAGGAGTCCCGTTCCATTCGTAAGTAAGCGTGCCGGTGCCGCCACTGGCGGTGATCCCGGTAATGCTGCCGTTAGAAGCACCGCAGGTAGCGTGGGTGATCACGATGTTCGAAGTATTGATAACCGGTGCCGATGATCCGTTAATGGTAAATGGCCCTACCGAGGAGTTACAGCCTGCGGCATCGGTTACGGTAAGAGTGTAAGGGTTTCCGCTAAGTCCTGTGATATCCGGACCGGTAGATGGATTTCCATTCCAACTGTAGGTGAGTGTGCCTGTTCCCGAGGCGGTAATTCCTGAAATTTCGCCGTTAGACTCGTTGCAGGTGGTGTGTGTCAGCGAAATATTGCTTACGTCAATGAGAGGACCTCCGCTTGACCCGACGTTAAACGGTCCTACAGTCACATTGCATCCTCCGCCGCCCGAAACGACAAGCGTATAGCTTCCAGTCGATACTCCACTCAGGTTTGGACCTATAGAAGAGTTTCCGTTCCATGCGTAAGTGAAGGTGCCACCCGTCACATTTATACCGGAAATACCTCCGTCGTTGCCTGCGCAGGTTTCATCGCTAATAGTGATTCCCGAAATATCCACTATGGGTTCGGGATTGACCACTACGGTAACCGGCACCCTGAAAAAGCTCGGACAATAGCCTACATAATAGGTGGTGTTGGTCGTAAGTACAGGCGTAGTGAATGTGGTGCCCATACCTGCGGCCGTATTTCCGAAAGGAGAAGTGTACCAGCTTAATGTCCCCGATGGAGGAGGAGTCCCGTTTATTACTGCGGTAAGTGTAGCGCTTTGGTTGGCACAAATAGTGTCGTTGTCGATGGCCAGCGAATAGGCAGTGATCACGGCATTGGTAGTACCTGTACCTCCACTTGTGGCGCCATTGGAAGGAAATCCTGTAAACCCTGTTGAATTGGTAGTGCCGTTAGCGCCTCCGTTGGCAGTGCGGGTTACGGTTCCGTTCGAGATGGCGATATAGCCGCCGCCGCCGCCACCACCTGGGCCATAAGAGGGGTAGTAGAGCGGAGAAGCAAATGTGCCTCTTGCAAAGTTTTGGTTACCGCCGTTACCGCCGTTGGCCGTAATGCTAATGCCCGATATAGTGCCCGAAGATTTTACCAAAATGGCTCCGCCGCCACCTGCTCCTCCCGCACCGTCGATACCTGAATAACCCGTGATCGGAGGACTGGAATTGTCTGAATTAAATCCGTTTTGGCCGTTGGCGGTCACCGTTCCCGCACCGCTTACCGTACCGTGGCTGATAAGGTAGATGATTCCGCCGCCCCGGCCGCCGTTACCTCCGTCTCCGTCATTCTGCTCGCCGGCACCACCGCCACCTCCCATAAAGATGCGACCGGTACTGTAATCGAGCGGTCGGCCGCCTAAGCCCCCACGAACCCTGCGAAAGTCAGCGCTCCACGCGGCGTTTCCCGGAGCGGTAGTAGTAGGATTTTGGTTGGCATCGCTGAACGTATATCCACCACGTCCACCACCTGAGGAGGTAGAATTGGCAAATCCGGGCGATTCAAGGTTCCAGGCTGTGATGTAGCCTGGTTGGGAAATATCTGGATTACCGGTGCCTGTCCAGTTGGCGGGTACACCGCCATTGGCTCCGCCTCCGCCACCTGCGTTATGTGATGTAGCGCCTCCGCCTCCGTTAGCGGGAGCTCCCATGCAATAGCGCCCGTCAAACAGGTCGTAGTCCGACCAGTTACCGGCAATGCTTTCCCCTTTTTCGGCACCTTCTATGTTGTTGGGTGCAGCATAAAATCCTGCGCCATAGGTGGTCACGTTATCGGAATTTGTTCCGCCTCTGAAACCGAGTGCATTGGCGCTGATCTGTCCGCCGCTGTTAAGTACAGTGCTTAGCTCCGTTTCCACGCTTACTACGCCGCCGGTACTGCCGTCCCAGGCTTGACCGGTAAGCACTCCGCCGCTGTTCACGGTGAGTGTAGTATAACGTGGTATGCGTACAACCTGTGTGCGTCCCGAAGCGGTATAGTTGTGTTCCAGTCCGCACGTAAAGGTGATAGTGGTCGCATTGGGTACCGAAGCAACCTCGCGTAATTCGTTGTTGCCACAGTTGTTATAGTTGGTGACGGCACCCCAGACAGGCGAGTTCGGCAAACTCGAGATACCCGCACCATCAGGTGTGGCATCTATGCTTGCGCCTTGTAGCTGGATAATGAGTACAAGGTCGCCGGGAGCCAGTGTTGCGCTGAATCGGTTATTGGCGTTCAACCCGCTGGCAGCGACATTGATGCTGGTAGCTCCTGCGCTGGCATTGGCCGATAAGGTGGTATATTCATTCACTATTGTATTGGCGCTGCTGATGGTTCTTGCTCCGTCTTTTCCGCGTTGGGCAAGCCCCGATAGGGAAGAAAACAGGAAGATACCGCCGATAAGCAGCACGGAAAAACGTTTCATAGCGCAGTGTTTAATAAATTCGAGCAGTCCAAATTTAAAATTTTGACCTTTACGAACCACATTCTTTACTTTTCAATTGAAGGATCGGTGTGCTTGCCGGAAAAAGCCTTGGAAAACAAGTAGCTATATACAAAGACGGCTTTTCTACTGTCAGGTTGCATCCGGCTCTTTTACTTATACCCCGTATTTTTACAAAAAGCCGTATGTATTTTTGTAGTTTCGAAAAATTGAAAAGGCATACTATTCTCCGAAAAGAGACGCATCTGAGATGAATAAAAAAATATTAATTACAGGTTCTAACGGGCTGCTGGGCCAAAAGCTGGTACATCGACTGTCAGCTATCGAAGGTGTGCAGCTTATCGCTACATCGAGAGGGGCTAATCGTATTACACGGCAAACAGGCTATGTGTACGAAATGCTCGACAATTGCGATGAAAAAGCAGTGCAAGCGGTTTGTGACAAGTACCTCCCCGATGTAATTATCAATACCGCAGCCATGACCAATGTAGATGCCTGCGAAGTGCAGCGGGAAGAATGTTGGGCTATTAATGTGGATTCTGTCGCTTTTTTTGTAAACGCGCTCGAACGGCTTCAACAGCAGCACGAGGCGTATAAGCCGCATTTTATCCACCTCTCGACCGATTTTGTGTTTGACGGTCAACAGGGTCCTTATCGCGAAGAAGATCAACCCCACCCTTTGAGCTATTATGCCGAATCCAAATACGCTTCTGAGCAGGTTTTGAAGCAAAGCAAGCTGCATTGGGCGGTAGCGCGAACCATTATCGTGTATGGCGTAGCCGAGCAGATGAGTCGCAGTAATGTGGTGCTTTGGGCCAAATCGGCGCTTGAGAAAGGAGAACGGATTTCTATCGTGAAGGATCAGTTCCGTATGCCTACGCTGGCCGAAGATCTTGCAGAGGGATGTATCCTTATTGCCCGGCACGGAGCTTCTGGCATTTATCACCTTTCGGGAAAAGACATGATGAGCATCGTAGAACTGGTGTATCGCGTGGCCGACTTTTACGGACTGGATAAAAACCTGGTCACGCCTATTACTACCGATTCGCTTAATCAGGCTGCCGCCCGCCCGCCACGCACCGGTTTTGTGCTCGATAAGGCCCGGCGTGAGTTGGGTTACGAACCCCGTTCGTTTGAAGAGGGATTGGCACTGATAACCGCACAGCTCAAAGCAGGGAGCGAAGTGTAAGAATCGCACAAAACAGGTTTTTTTGTCTCTGTGCTGCCGCATAGCTTTGTGACTGTACAAGTCAGGAGCAGAAAACGGATGGGAGTGTGGCAGGATTTTCTTTATTTTTCAAGGCCGCAGCGCAGGGCCATCACCTTGTTGCTGGTGCTGAACGCATTGCTTTGCTCGGCTTTTTTCTTTTTACCCATATTTTTTGCGCCTCCGCCGATCGATTTTTCTGCCTTTGAAGAAGAAGTAAACCGGTTTTATGCAGAGGCCGAAGAGCGGGAAACGCCAACGCTGAAGGCGTTTGATCCGAATACCGTTTCTGCCGAAGCGCTTGATTCGATGGGCGTTTCGGGCGAGGTGGGACGCAGGATAATCCGTTTTCGAGAAAAAGGCGGTCGCTTTTCTCGCCCGGCCGATCTGCGTAAAATTTACGGAATGGACGATTCGCTTTATAGGCGTTTGGCGCCCTGGATCCACATCCGCGCTCCGAGACGGACATCGTCTTCATCTGTTCAAAACACCCGCAGCGCCTATGGTTCAAAAAAAAGAAAGATTGCCGGCTTAGCACACCAGAAAAAAATTCAGCTTAATACCGTCGATACGCTGTACCTGCAACAGCTTGATGGAATAGGGCCGCGTTTGGCTTCCCGTATAGTGCGATACCGTGATTGGCTGGGCGGATTCACCCATTTTGCGCAGCTCAGTGAAGTATATGGTATCGATAGCTTGTGGGTAAAACGGAATCTCCACCGTTTTGAACCCTTGTTGCCGGTGCGTAAAATCAACCTGAATACCTGTGCTTACGAAGAGCTTTCCCGGCATCCGTACATAACTCCCGAGCTGGCACGCGCGCTTATCGCTTACCGGCAACAGCGTGAACCCTTTGCTGACGTGGCCGACATACGTTTTTCCGATTTGGTGGATGAGGAATTATACCGTAAACTTGCACCCTATTTAACGACAGAATGACGCTGGAAAAACGGATAAAAGAGACCATTCGCGACGTGGAAAATTTCCCCCGTCCGGGCATACTCTTTAAAGATATAACCCCGGTGCTGGAAGACCCGGTATTGTCGGCCGATATTGTAGCGCATTTTGCGAAAATATTGTCGGATCATTCTATCGATGCCATTGTAGGTGTCGAGAGTCGCGGTTTTTTGTTTGGTATGCCTTTGGCGATCAAGCTCGGCAAGCCCTTTGTAACCGTTCGCAAAAAAGGAAAGCTGCCTTACCGAACCCATACATACAGCTACGAGCTCGAATATGGAAGCGCAGAAGTAGAAATGCATGTGGACAGCATCAAACCGGGCTGGAACGTGCTTATACACGATGATTTGCTCGCTACCGGAGGCACTGCAGCCGCCGCCGCCGAATTGGTGAAGATGCAACAGGGGCAAGTCGCCGGTTTTGCATTTCTTGTAGAGCTTGGGTTTCTTGAGGGACGCAATCGCCTTTCGACATATAGTGAGAATATTATTAATTTAGTGGCCTTCTAAAAAGACCCCAAGATGAATTTTACGCAGCCCGAAAATCAAAAAATGATTCAGCAAATGGTGCGTGATTTCTGTGAAAAGGAAATCCGCCCGAATGTGATGATCTGGGATGAGTCCCAGGAGTTTCCCCGTGAAGTGTTCCGTAAGCTGGGCGATCTCGGCCTGATGGGTGTACTGGTTCCCGAACAATACGGCGGTTCCGGCTTCGGCTATTTTGAGTACATGACCGTAATTTCCGAAATTTCCCGCGTATGCGGCTCTATCGGACTTAGTGTGGCAGCGCACAACTCCCTTTGTACCGGTCACATTCTCGAATTCGGTAACGAAGAACAAAAAAGCAAATACCTTCCCAAGCTGGCCAGCGGCGAGTGGATCGGCGCCTGGGGGCTCACCGAAGCCAATACCGGTTCCGATGCCATGCGTATGCAATGCGTGGCAAAGCAGGATGGCGATTATTGGGTCATCAACGGAACCAAAAACTGGATTACACACGGTATTTCTGGCGAAGTAGCGGTGGTACTTGTACGTACCGGCGAACTGCTCGATTCACGAGGAATTACCGCTTTCATCGTAGAGCGCGACACCCCCGGTTTCAGCGGAGGCAAAAAAGAAAACAAGCTCGGTATGCGCGCCAGTGAAACCGCCGAACTTATTTTTGAAAATTGCCGCGTGCACAAAAGCCAGATACTTGGTAACCTCGGCGAAGGATTTGTGCAGGCGATGAAAATCCTCGACGGAGGCCGTATCTCTATCGGTTCATTAGCGCTTGGCATTGCCAAAGGAGCCTTGGAAGCTTCGGTAAAATATGCCAAAGAGCGTCACCAGTTTGGTCAGCCCATCGCTAATTTTCAGGGTATTGCTTTCAAATTGGCCGACATGGCGGCCGAAATTGAAGCCGCAGAGCTCTTGTTGCTTCAGGCTGCCGACCTTAAAAACCGCAAGCAAAAAGTAACCCGCGAGTCGGCTATGGCCAAATACTACGCTTCTGAAGTGTCGGTAAGGGCATCGACTGAAGCCGTGCAGATTTTCGGTGGTTACGGCTATACCAAAGATTTTCCGGTAGAGAAATTTTACCGCGATTCCAAGCTTTGCACAATAGGGGAAGGAACCTCCGAAATCCAGAAATTGGTTATTGCCCGCGAAATTTTAAAGGCATAGTTTGCAAATTGTCAAATTTGCATATCTTTGCAGCCCATTCAATTAAAAAAAGAACAAGATTATGTTGATTATTCCCGTAAAGGAAGGCGAATCCATCGACAAGGCCCTCAAAAAGTACAAGAAGAAATTTGAGAAAGTAGGAGTTGTGAAGCAGCTTCGCGAGCGCCAGCATTTTACCAAGCCTTCTATCCAGCGCCGTCAGGGTATTATCCGTGCCAGGTACAGGCTGAGAATGCAGTTGGAAGAAAACTAAACTATTCTTATTCCGCATACGTAGAAGGGAACTGATTTCGGTTCCCTTTTCGCATTTGTCTATGTCCGTCAGCGATTTCCTCCGCTATCTTGTCCGTGAAAAACGTGCCTCACCCCATACCTGCCGGGCTTATTCCGACGATGTGAGCACTTTTGAAGTGTATTGTGCCGCTACTTATGAGCAATCGCTTTCCGAAGCCGGGTTTACGGCCGTTCGTTCCTGGGCCTTAAGCCTCCTCGAAAAAGGAGATACCCCCCGCTCGGTACGCCGCCGTCTTTCTTCCCTGAATGCGTATTATCGTTTTTTGCTCCGCCACGGAGTCATAGCGCTGAATCCAGTAAGCCGTGTGATTTTACCTAAAGTGGGCAAGAAGCTCCCTTCTTTTGTAGAAGAATCTCGCATGGACTCGCTCTTTTCGGAAGCTTTATTTGAAAAAGGATTCGAAGGTTACCGCGACCGGCTGATGCTGGAGCTGCTTTACGGTACCGGTATGCGGAGGGCCGAGTTGATAGCGCTCGAGATACGCGATGTACAGCCCGGGCAAATTAAGGTAAAAGGAAAGCGCAATAAGGAACGTCTCATTCCCGTTTATCCGGAGCTACAGGCATCTATCGACAGGTATCTTGCACTGCGTGAAGAGGTTCCTGCTTACGAAGGCAATCCGGCGCTGCTGTTGACCGACAGCGGTAAAAAACTGTATCCCGTATTTGTATATCGCAAGGTAAATTGGTATCTTTCACAAATCACCAGCATGAGTAAAAAGAGCCCGCATGTACTCCGGCATACCTTTGCCACTCATCTGCTTAACAAGGGGGCCGACCTGAACGCGATAAAGGAGCTTCTCGGACATTCCAGCTTATCGGCGACACAGGTTTACACCCACAACACCATTGAAAAATTAAAAAGTATTCACCGGGCGCATCACCCCATGGCCCGAGACACGGGGAGAAAGCCCATTAAACGAACGGAGGATTTACCATGAATATTCAGGTTCATTCCATTCATTTCGATGCTGACCGTAAGCTTATTGAGTTTATCCGCAATAAAGTGGACAAGCTCAGGCAGTTTCATGACAATATTACCGGCGGGGAGGTCTTTCTCCGTTTGGATAAATCCCGTGAAAATGAAAACAAGATAGCGGAGATTAAGCTTTCACTGCCTGGCAGGGAGCTTTTTGCCCGCAAACAGTGCCGTTCTTTCGAAGAAGCGGTGGATCTTTCCAGCGAGGCGCTGCGTACTCAGATTAGTAAGTATAAAGGAAAACTGGAGGTCAAATAACCTCGTCCCGGCCAAGTTCGTGCCAAAATGTATTGCGGGCTTCTTTCTTTATCAAAAAATATCTGTTGATTTTTTTGTACACGTCTAAATGTTTTATACATTTGCAGACCTTTTTCCGGAAAGGTCTGTTTTGTTTTTAAGCGGTATCGCTTGATTACGTAGGGGAAGGGGTAAAGCATTTGTGGCCGGAGTAGCTCAGTTGGTAGAGCAGCTGATTTGTAATCAGCTGGTCGGGGGTTCGAG